>CAKQRL010000003.1 GCA_934271525.1 uncultured Rhodocyclaceae bacterium | reverse complement strand
TGTTCTTGATATCGCCTTCGTCGGTGAGGGGGGGGGTAAACCGCTTGTCTTAATTTTATTAGCCACATTTTGTTTGCATTGGGCAATTGCGGCTTATCAAGTTTTTGTAGACACCGCCACCGTTTTGATTTTGGGCGGAATTATCGTAACAATTTTGGATAAAAAAACTTCTCTTAAATCCGCAATTTTTGAATTCCGTTTTTCTTTTGTGGCGCTTTTTTTAGCGGGGCTTTCTTATAAAATTATTTTGGATATGCTCAAAAAAACGGGCGCGGCACCATCAGGTTACCACACCACAATGTTGCCGATAAACGAATTGCCAGAGCGTTTTTTAATCACTATTCAATTCGCTTTTAAAGAGCTTTTTCAATACGATTTCCCATTTTTTCCGCCTTTTACCACGTGGCTTTTTGGGGGATTCTTTTTGTGTTTTGTTTTTTTATTATTCCGCACACCGCAAAATAAACTTAATAAATTTAATATTTTAATTTTACTAATATTGATGATTATTGCAGGACAATCGCATATGCTGTTATCCAACAGCATTACTTATGGTCCCAGAATAGATTTTTACGGACTTTTGTTTGTTCGTGTTTTGTTGGTTGTGTTGATTTTTAAAATTAGCGAACAATTTATTCAAAAAACTTGTTTAATTCAAAATCTTGTTTTTATTATATCAGCAGTAATAATTTGGACTTTTGTTGTTCAAAATTTATACGCCCAACGTTTGCAAAAACAAGCTTTTGATTTTGAATTAAAACTTTTAAATCGCGTAATTAGCCGCATAGAAAATAACGAGAATTTTTCTTATGGCAAAAACTATTGCGGCATTATTTTTGGGCAAGTGCCGAATATGCGTGCGCGTTTGTATCCAAACAATACTGGCAAAACATATAGAATTGCCGCCGACCTTTTGGATCACCGCTTGATCACGGAATGGGATCCAAAAGACGCATTTTCTTACAATATGCCAGAAAACGTTTTCAAGGCTTGCAAAACCTTTTATACAGAAGGCAGCATGCACGAGCCAAAAATGAAAACAATGTTGCGCCGCTTGAATGCGGCGGGAATTTTGGAAAACCTTCGCCCTTGGCCGCACAAAAATTCGGTGGTGGTTTTTGAAGACCTTATTGTTTTTGTGGCATCGGGCGAAAATTTAGAAAAAATCCGCGAATCGGTTCAAGCGCCTACCCAAAATCCACGGTGAACAAAAAATATTTTTGAAAATGGAAAAATAATTCGTGCCAAAAACATCAACCATTATTTAAAACGATGATTTTCCACGGTCAACTTTAATAAATTTTGAAAAAATTGTAGAAAACGCCTTTGCGTTTTTGTTTGTTTGCGTATACAATGCGTTTTTTTGCGCGCCCGTAGCTCAGTTGGATAGAGTACTTGGCTACGAACCAAGGGGTCGGGCGTTCGAATCGCTCCGGGCGCGCCATTTTTCCTTTCTAACCTGCCTTTTTATCCGGGCAGGTTTCTTTTTTTAAAACACGCAAACCCTTGCTGTTGCAGCGATTCGGGTGTTTTGCTTTTTGCGATTCGGCATTTTTTAAATAAACTGCGGGTCAATTTCCACGTGCCAGCGCAAATCTCTGCCGTGAGGGATTTTTTGTAAATAGTCCATCCAAATGTTTAAAAAACCATGCAATGCCCCGCGGTTATCCGATTCAATTAACATTTGCGCGCGCTCGCGTTTGGCTAGCCGCGCCATATTCATCGGAACAGGATCAAAAAGCATAACGGAATCAGGCGCTTGAAAATTTTTGGCTTGGTTTAAAAAAGCCAACGATTCTTCCATTTGAAAGGAATCCGCGCGCAACATCGCATGGAAAACAAAAGGCGCAAAACCGCATTCTTTGCGCAAGTTTAAATCGCGCATGGCAAAAGAAGAAAAATGATTGTGCGCAATTTCTTTAAAAATAGAATGCTCTGCAAAACGCGTTTCAATTAACACTTCGCCTTTTTTTTCGGTTCTGCCGGCTCTGCCAGAAACTTGCGTTAAAAGCGCAAACAAACGCTCTTGGCTTCTAAAATCGCCCGAAAAAAGCGCCACATCTGCCCCCAAAATGCCCACCAAAGTTAAATTTTGAAAATCGTGCCCTTTGGAGAGCATTTGCGTGCCCACCAAAATATCGGCTTGATTGTTTTCAATGAGTTGCCATTTTTCAAGCCATTCTTTGCGCGATTTCACCGAATCGCGGTCAATTCTTAAAATGCGCGCATTGGGGAATAATTTTGTTAAATTTTCTTCCAAACGTTGCGTGCCAAAACCTTGCGGAAAAATATCTTGATTGCCGCAATTTTCACAAAATCGCGGCACAAAAGCGTGTCTGCCGCAATGGTGGCAACGCATTTTTTGTTCATCAATGTGAAAAACCATATGCGCGGAACAATCCGGACAATCCAAAATCCAGCCGCAAGAAGGGCACGCCAAAACGGGCGAAAATCCACGCCGATTTAAAAAAACAAGCGATTGTTCGCCTTTTTTCAAGCGCTCTTCAATGGCAGAAAGTAAGGTTGTTGAAAAACCTTCTTTTTTTGAAATTTTTTTTAAGTCGACCGTGGATATTTGCGGCAAAACCGCACAACGATTGGCGCGATTTTTCAAATCCACGCGCGCATAACGCTTTAAAAGCGCATTGTTCCACGATTCCAACGAAGGCGTGGCAGAACCCAAAATAATGGGAATTTTTAATTGATTCGCGCGGTAAACCGCCAAATCCCTTGCGTGGTAACGAAATCCATCTTGTTGTTTGAAGGATGCATCGTGTTCTTCATCCACCACAATCAAAGCCAGTTGCGGCATTGGCGTAAAAATAGAAAGTCGGGTGCCCAAAACAATGTTGGCTTTGCCGCTTGTTGCTTTGAGCCATTCTCTGGCGCGCGCGGCATTGGTTAAGTCGCTGTGCAAAAGCGCCAAATGCGCAAAAGGAAAACGTTTTTTTAAGCGATTTTCCAACTGCGGCGTGAGATTGATTTCCGGCACCATCAACAAAATTTGTTTGTTTTGTTTTAAAACCGATTCTATTTGTTGAAAATAAACTTCCGTTTTGCCCGAACCCGTTACGCCAAAAAGCAAAATCGGTTGTTGGTTGCCGATGTTTTGAATGTTTAAAAGCGCTGCTTCTTGTTCTTGGTTTAAAACCAATTGGGGTGATTCGGTTTTGGGTGATTCTTTGGATTTTTCCTCACGCGGCAAATGCGTATTTTTAAAAAAATACGGCGGCACGCCGCAGAGCAAAACTTGCCCCAAAGGCACGTGGTAATAACGCGCGGCAAAGGCGCAAAAATCCATATAATCGGCAGAAAAAACAGGCAATTCGCGAAAAATACGGCTGATTTTTTTTAAGTTTGGATGCGGCAATTCTTTTGATGCTTGTTGCACAATCACGCCGATTTTTTTTTGATTGCCGCGCCCAAAAGGCACTTGAACCAAAGCGCCAATGTCGCTGATTAAAAAATCTTCACAAACATAATGAAACAATGTTGCGATGGGCACATCCAATGCCACTTGCAAAACATTTTCCACGGTCAACCTTTTATTTTTTTGAAAATTGATGCACGCAATCCACCAACACACGCACATTTTCAGGGTTTGCCAAGGGCGTAATGCCGTGCCCCAAATTGAAAATATGGCGCGCGTTTTTTGGCACTTGCCGCAAAAGTTGTTGCACTTGTTTTTCAAGCACTTCAAGCGGCGCATTCAAAATGGCAGGGTCCAAATTGCCTTGCAAAGCCACTTGGTTGCCCACTTGTTCAAAAGCACGTTGCAAATTCATGGTCCAATCCAAACCCAAAGCGGATGCGCCGCTTTGTGCCATTTTGTCCAGCCACAAGCCGCCGCCTTTGGTAAAAATAATAGAAGGCGTGTTGAGATTTTTTAAATGCTCGATGATTTTTTTCATCCAATTTAATGAAAATATTTCGTAATGTTCATCAGCCAAAACGCCGCCCCACGTGTCAAAAATCATCACGCAATCCGCACCTGCTTGGATTTGCGCTTCCAAATAAAGCGCAATGGCTTTTGTGGTTTTTTCCAAAATATGGTTGAGCAAATCAGGGCGTGCATAAAGCATTTTTTTGATTTTTTGAAAATCACGCGAACTTTTGCCTTCCACCATATAACACGCCAGCGTCCAAGGGCTGCCCGCAAAGCCAATCAAAGGCAAGTTGTCGTTTAAAGCATTTTTAATGGTTGAAACCGCTTTTAAAACATAATTCAAAGAATCGCAAGGGTCTGGCACGCCCAGCGCCCAAATGTCTTTTTCATTTTGCAAAGGTTTTTCAAATTGTGGGCCTTCGCCCTCAGAAAAATAAAGCCCCAAACCCATCGCATCGGGAATGGTTAAAATGTCGGAAAACAAAATTGCCGCGTCCAAATCAAAGCGTTTTAAGGGTTGCAAAGTCACTTCGCAAGCCAATTCGGGCGTTTTGCATAAATTTAAAAAACTGCCTGCTTTTTCGCGCGTTTTTCGGTATTCGGGCAAATAGCGCCCAGCTTGACGCATCAACCAAACGGGCGTGCAATCGGTTTTTTCCCCTTTTAAAACTTTTAAAAAACGCTCATTTTTTGCCATTTTTTGCATTCTTTCTTTTTGTAAAATTGCCTATTTTAACAATGCCCTTTGCGCACTGCATTTTTTTAAAATTTTTTAAAAAAATCCACGGTCAACGCTTTATTTTTTTGAAAATTTTAAAATTTAAAAATTCTTTTCAAAATCAAAGCCGCTTGGCTGAATCTTGACAAATGGCTTGGAAAATTATTAAATCGCTCATTTTTTTAAAGCAAAAGGATATCCATTATGAAACGCACTTATCAACCTTCTGTTGTGCGCCGCAAACGCACACACGGCTTTTTGGTGCGCTCACGCACCAAAGGCGGACGCGCAGTTTTGGCGGCGCGCCGCGCCAAAGGCCGCAAACGTTTGGCTGTTTAAGTGGCAAATTGTTTTCCCAGCCAAAATCGTTTGTTGAAAAACAGCGAATTTTTGGCGGTTTTCCAACAATCGCGTGTTTTGCGGGGAAAATGGGTCAATGTGCATTACCAAAAAACTGCGCAAAGCTTGCCCAAATTGGGTTTGGTGGTTTCTAAAAAAAGTTTAAAACGCGCGGTGGAACGCAATTGTTTCAAACGCATCACACGCGAATTATTCCGCCAAATGCATTTGCCCTGTTGGAATTTTGTGGTGCGTTTTGTGCCCAAAAATGCACGTTTAAAAGCATTGCAAAAAGCAGAATTAAAACTTGAAATTCAACGCTTTTTTGAACAACTTCAATGATGAACCGCCTTGCCGTTGCGTTGATTCGTTTTTACCAAATTGCCATTAGCCCTTTGTTGGGCAATCATTGTCGTTTTTATCCTTCTTGTTCGGTTTATGCGCTGCAAGCCTTTGAAAAATATGGTTTTTGGCAAGGACTCAAACGCTCATTTTGGCGCATTTGCCGTTGTCAGCCTTTTTGTAAAGGCGGTTTTGACCCTTTAAAATAAAAAAATATGGATACGCGTCGTTTGGTTCTTTTGTGTATTTTCTTTTTTTCCGCTTATTTGCTTTGGCAAAATTGGCTCTATTACAAAAACCCGCCCAAAGCACCAACGGCGGCAGCGCAAAGCGGCACTGTTCAACCCAATGCGGCTTTAATGAACGATGCGCCCAGCGCTTCTCAAACTTTCAAGGGCGAATCAAACGGCGAATTGCCTTTAACGCCGCTTGATGAAGTTGATGCGTCTGCCACGCATTTTGAAAAAAATTCCACGTTGACCGTGGAAACCGACCTTTACCGCGCCACAATTTCCTTGGAAGGCGGCTCATTGGTGGATTTGTTTTTAAAAAATTACCAAGAACAAAATGACCCCACGCAGCCTTACCATTATTTTGACCCCAAACGGCATTACGCCGCGCAAAGTGGCTTAATCGGCAACAATTTGCCAACCCACAAAACGCTTTTTAAACGCATTGATTCTGAATCTTTAACCTTGGCGGATGGGCAAAATCAAATCCGTTTGGTGCTAGAAGCACAAACCCCTTCCAACCTCAAAGTGCGCAAAATTTTAACTTTTACAAAAGGCGACTACCGCATTCAAACCGCTTGGCAAATTGAAAATTTAAGCGATGCGCCGCTTACTAACCTTCAAGCGTATTACCAACTTTTGCGCGACAATTCCGCGCCAGAAGGTGAGCGTTTTATGTCCACCTTCACGGGGCCAGCAATTTATACGGATGAAGACAAATACCAAAAAATTGATTTTTCCGATATTGCCGACAATTCCGCCAAATTCACCAAAACCGCAAACAACGGCTGGTTGGCTTTGGTGCAGCATTATTTTGTTGCCGCGTGGGTGCCGCAAAGCAATGTGGCGCGCGAGTTTTATATGAAAAAATTGGATAACAGCAATGTTTTTCGCGCAGGTTTTATTACGCCCATCACTCCCTTAAAAGCGGGCGAAAAAGCGCAAATTGAAATGCCGCTTTATGTGGGCCCACAAGTGCAATCGCGCTTAGAAAAACTGCATCCGCAACTGCCGCTTGTGGTGGATTACGGCTGGCTCACGATGATTGCCGCGCCAATTTTTTGGCTGTTAGAAGCCATTTATTCTTTGGTGGGCAACTGGGGTTGGTCTATTATTGTTTTAACCGTGTTAATCAAAGCGGTGTTTTTTCCGCTTTCTGCCGCATCGTATAAATCCATGGCCAAAATGCGCGTGATTACGCCGCGCCTAACGCAAATTCGCGAACGTTACGCCAATGACCGCGCCGCGATGAATCGCGAAATGATGAATCTTTACCAAACGGAAAAAATCAATCCTTTGGGCGGTTGTTTGCCGATTTTGGTGCAAATTCCGGTTTTTATTGCGCTTTATTGGGTTTTGCTTGGCGCCGTTGAAATGCGCGGTGCGCCGTGGCTCGGCTGGATTACCGATTTGGCAGCACCCGACCCGTATTTTATTTTGCCCATCATTATGATTGCTTCAATGGTGTTGCAAATGAAGCTCAATCCCGCGCCCACCGACCCTGTGCAAGCCAAGGTGATGATGATTATGCCTTTTGCTTTTGGCATTATGTTTTTGTTTTTTCCATCGGGTTTGGTGCTTTATTGGGTGGTCAATAACATTTTGTCTATTGCGCAACAATGGCACATCACGCGCCATTATGAACATTTGGCAAAACCGCCCAAAGCCGCCAATGATTCTTAAAAAAATCCACGGTCAACCGCATTTTTTTTCAAAATTTTTGAAAGTTGACCGTGGAAAACCCTTTTTAAAATGGAAAAAAACCGCATTTTAAAAGGCAACTGCCTTGAAATTTTAAAAACATTGCCCAGCGAAAGTGTGGATTTAATTTTTGCCGACCCGCCTTATTTTATGCAAACCGAAGGCGCATTGTTGCGCACCAATGGCGAAAAATTTTCAGGCGTAGAAGATGCTTGGGACAAATTTAATTCTTTTGAAGATTACGATCAATTTTGTTTCAATTGGTTAAAAGAATGCCGCCGCATTTTAAAAAACAATGGCAGCATTTGGGTGATTGGTTCTTTTCAAAATATATTTAGAATCGGTTATTTCATGCAAAATTTGGGATTTTGGATTTTAAATGATGTGATTTGGCATAAAAATAATCCCGTTCCGAATTTTAAAGGCACACGTTTTTGCAATGCACACGAAACATTAATTTGGTGTGCCAAAAATAAAAATGCAAAATACACTTTTAATTACAAAACAATGAAATTTTTAAATGAAAACAAACAAGAAAAAAGCGTGTGGCATATCGGCATTTGCATTGGCAATGAACGCTTAAAAAATCATCAAGGTCAAAAAATTCATTCCACACAAAAACCTGAAAAATTATTAGAAAAAGTGATTGTATCCAGCACCAAACAAAATGATTTAATTTTAGACCCATTTTTTGGCACGGGCACAACTGGCGCTGTGGCTAAAAAACTTGGTCGACATTTTTTTGGCATTGAACAAAATGAAGAATATATTCAAGCGGCAGAAAAAAGAATTGCAAATATTCAAAAGGATGAATTTTTTTTAAAATCAATTGAAAATTTAGAAACAAAACCGCCTCGTGTTTCTATTTTAGAATTAAAAAATAAAGGTTTTTTAAAAGAAAATCAAAGTTTTTTTAATTCAAAAAAAGAAATAATTGGTATTTTAAAAAATGATAAAATAGACGATGGCAAAAATATTTTAAGCATTCACAAAATGGCAGCAAAACATTTAAACAAAACCAATCATAATGGTTGGGATTATTTTTATATTTTAGAAAGCGACCAACTAATTTCTTTAAACACACTGCGCTACCGTTATTTTAAAAAAAATAATTAGTTCGCCGTGGAATTTTATTTAATAGAAAAAAATAATAAAGCAATAAAAATTGTGCGTAAAAATCAAAAGTGCGGTTACCTCTCTACGTTTGATCGTTTAACATTTTGATTTTCCACGGTAAACGCCCAAAAAATTTCAAATTTTTTCTGCGTTGACCGTGGAAAAAAGCATTTTTTGTAATTCCGCATTGCCTTTTTCGGCGAGCAATAAAAGCGTGTTTAATTCTTCATGCGAAAAGGGCGCACCTTCTGCTGTGCCTTGAATTTCCACGATTTTGTTGTTGAGCATTACAACATTCATATCCGTGTCGCAGGCGGCATCTTCGGTGTAGTCCAAGTCCAACAATGGTGTGTTTTTAACAATGCCCACCGACACGGCAGAGAGCAACCCCCGCGTGGGATTTTCTGCGATTTCGCCCGTTTTAATGAGTTTGGCGATGGCGATTTGCGCCGCCACAAAAGCCCCGCAAATGGAAGCGCAACGCGTGCCGCCATCGGCTTCCAAAACGTCGCAATCAAGCAAAATTTGAAAGCCTTGCATTTTGTTTAAATCAAAGGCGGCGCGCAAACTGCGCGCAATTAAACGTTGAATTTCTTGGCTTCTGCCGTTGGCGGCTCTGCGTGTGCGCTTTAAGGTGGCGCGCGGCAACATGGCGTATTCGGCGGTAATCCACCCGTGGTGTTTGTTTTGGGCAACAAGCCACGGCGGTAAGGATTTTTCAACAGTGGCGCAACACAACACGCGCGTTTTACCGCATTCAATTAAAACAGCACCTTCGGGCGAGGCAATAAAATGCGGCGTGATTTTGACAGGTCGTAAGGCATCTTCCGCACGGTTATTAAAACGTTGAATCATTTTTATTCGCCTTAAAAATCAACGATTTTAAGAAAATAAAAATCCACGGTAAACTAAAAAAATCACGTTTACCGTGTTCAGCGGCGTTGCCGATGCAATGCGGCACACACCATAATTTTAATGCCGCATATTTGGCAGATTTTGGGCAAAAACGGCGAAAAAAAGATTATTTTAAGCGTGATTTTCCACGGTCAACGTTTTATTTTTTTCAAAAAAAATTTTTGTTTACCGTGGATTTTTGGATTTAAAACGGAATATTTAAGGCAAAGTGCAGTTCAATGTCTTTTTCTTTAAAGCCGTAGGCAAGGTCAATGCCCAAAGGGCCAGCGGGGCTCTTCCACCTTGCGCCAAAACCTGCGCCCGTGTGTAAATCTATTTTGTTATCCCACGCATTGCCCGTGTCCACAAAGGCGGCAACGCCCCATTGGTCGGTCAACCAATGTATCCATTCCGCACTTGCCACGGTAAGGTTTTTTGCACCAATGGTGGCAGTGCCTTCTTTGGCGCCCAAGCTTTTGTAGGTGTAACCTCTGATGCTACCCGTGCCGCCTGTGCGAAACAAATATTCCTGCGGCACGCCTTCTTTGCTTTTTGAAAAAGTTCGCCCCAAGTCGTAGCGCAAAATCAGTTGGTTTTTGGCAGAGACGTTTAAAAAATGTTGCCCGCGCAGATAAAGCCGCGCAAAGTCTTGTTTGGATGCAAAATTTTTGGATGCCACATCCGCATTCACTTGAAACACAAAACCGTGAAAAAGGGCTTGCGGTTTGCGCCACGTCCATTGAAAACCGGGTGCCAATGCGTGCGCGTGATGCACCAAACCGCTGCTGCTTGCGCGCCAACGTTCTTTTTGCCAAGTGATGGAAAGTTTGCGTTCAATGTTGTTCTTTGTCCAAACGTCTTGCACACCGGCTGCGTAGCGCAGGATTTTTAAACCTTCAATGCGGCTATTTTCAATGATGGTGCCAACACCCATTTGGTGTTGATTCGGGCGCGGCAGAAAAAACACGTCCGCCATAATCGCTTGTTGCTTTTCTTCCAAGCGCAAGGCGCTCTCTAACGCCAAGGCTTGATTTAAAAAATTCGCCGTGGTGTATTGTCCTTCCACGCGCGTGCCCGTGTTGGTGCTGTAACCGATACCCGCACCAAAAATATGTGCGGGGCGTTCCGTTACTTTTAAGGAAAAAGGAAGAATTTTTTGGCCAGTTGGCTTGCCGTTTTCATCCAAAATGTCGGTGGCGTTTTCTTGATGGGTTGTGATTCGGGCGTTGCCAAAATAGGGCGATGATTGCAAGGCGTTTTGAAAATTGGTGATGGCATTAACGTTATAAGGTTCGTTTTTTAAAAGGGTGGTGTGGTAGCGCTCAACAACTTTTGGCGAGTAACGATACAAACCTTCAACGGTCATCTCGCCCATTTTGTATTTGGGACCAGTTTCATAAACCAAATAAAGCCGAACGGATGAATCTTCCAAACTCACATCGGCAAAGCTGTTGACGAGTTTGGCATCTGCCCAGTGGCGGCTAATCAAAGCACTTAAAATTGCTTGTTTGCCGCTAGACCACAAGTCTTGCCGAAAATACGTGCCTTCCTTTAATGCCCAGTCTTTTAAAAATGGCGCTTTTTCATCTTCGGTCATTGAGCGGTTGTTTTCATCCACAATTTCAATCATTGCAAGCGCCACTTTCACGCGTTTGCCTAAGGTTACGGTCATTTTTAAGTCGCGATCGCCTTGGCGTTTGAATGTAATTGTGGGGGAAAAATAACCTTCGGTTGCCAAAATATCGTTTGCCAAAATGCGGTATTGCGAACGTTTGGCATTGGTGGGCAAATAAGGTTTTAAAAGGCGAATTGCCTCATCATCGCCTTCCAATACCAGCGCGCTATGCACACTGCCGCACAAAATTAAAGTGAGAAAAAAGAGACAAGCGCGTTTCATAAGGGCGCTATTTTAAAAAAAATTTTACGTAGACCGTGGAAAATCGTTAAAAAAAAGGCAAAATACACGATTTTAACGATAAGGATTTTTATGTTTTCCATCATTGCCGCAGCAGGCTGGCCAATTTGGCCTTTGTTATTTGCCTCCATCATTGCGCTGGCTTTAATTTTTGAGCGTTTGTATGCCTTGCGCGCTGATAAAATTATTCCCGAAGGCTTATTAAAATACGCGCTGACCAACTACAAAAAACGCCAAGACAACACCGCTTTAATCGGCGAGTTGGAAAAATCTTCTCCTTTGGGGCACGTGTTGGCAGCCGGTTTAAGAAATGTTAAAGGCACACGCGAAGCCTTAACCGATGCCTTGGAAGAAGCCGGTTCATCGGTGGCGCACGAGTTAAACCGTTATTTAACAACGCTTGGCACCATTGCTTCTATTAGCCCTTTGATGGGTTTGTTTGGAACGGTTGTTGGGATGATTGAAATTTTTGGCTCACAAGCGCCCGGCACAGGCAATCCTGCTCAGTTGGCGCACGGCATTTCGGTTGCGCTTTATAACACGGGTTTTGGGATTTTGATTGCCATCCCCAGTATGATTTTTTGGCGGTATTTTCGCGCGAAGGTGGATGGCTTTGTGGTGGCTATGCAACAACAAGCAATGAAATTGGTTGAATACACGCATGGCTCAGGGAGCGAGGCATGAATTTTCGCAAAGGCTTTGAGCGCGAAGAGCCTGAAATCAATTTGGTGCCCTTGATTGACGTGTTGTTGGTGATTATCATTTTTTTGATGTTGACCACCACATATTCACGTTTTTCAGGCATTGAAATCAATTTGCCTACCGCGCAAGCCGAACGCCAAGAAGAAGACGACAAAAACATCAACGTCATCATCACAGAAAATGGCGAAATTACCATTGATTCGGTGGCAATGAAAGCCATTGCCAATGAAGATTTGGCAAGCGCTCTGCGGCACGCGGCACAAAATCGCGCGCAACCAATTGTGGTGATCAATGCGGATGCCAAAACCGCGCATCAACGCGTGATTGACGTTATGCAAGCCGCCCAAGATGCAGGGCTGCCCAACATTTCTTTTGCCACGCAAGATGAATTGGGTTAATGCGCACATTTTTTGAAAACCGTTGGTGGGCGGGCAATTCCAAAGCATTGCCTGCTTTGGCGCCTTTTTCAAAACTTTTCGGCACGCTTATTCAAAAGCGTGCCGTTTTTTTGAAAGCGCAAGCAGAAAAATTGCCTGTGCCGATTGTGGTTGTTGGCAATATCACCGTTGGCGGCTCGGGCAAAACGCCAATTTTAATGGCTTTGGCTGCTTATTTTTTAAAACAACAAATGACGGTGGGCATCATCAGCCGCGGTTATGGGCGAAAAACGGGCGGCATTTTGGAAGTTTTAGTTGATTCCAAAGCAGAAAACGTAGGTGATGAACCGCTCTTAATTAAAAAACGTTTGCCGCAGCTGGCTGTTTTTGTTGGTGGCAATCGGTTGATGGCGGCAAAAATGTTGTTGGAAAAACACCCCAAAACGGCTTTGATTTTAAGCGATGATGGCTTGCAACATTACACACTACCGCGCAATTTTGAATTGGCGGTGTTTGATGCACGCGGCATTGGCAATGGTTTTTTGTTGCCGCGCGGACCTTTGCGCGAGCCTTTGGAACGTTTAAAAAATGTTGATGCCATTTTGTTAAACAATTTTTCTGATAAAAGTTTTTTGGGCGAAATCAAAACGCCGATTTTTGAATCAATGATTAAAATCGGCACGCCGTATTCCTTGAAAAATCCAAGTTTGAAAAAAAGCGATTTTGGCAATGAAACGCGCATTGCGGCAATGAGCGCCATTGGTAACCCAATGCGCTTTTTTGAATCTTTAAAAAAATTGGGGTTTAAAATTGCTTACCAAAAGACTTTTCCAGACCACCATTTTTTTAGCCTAGACGATTTTGATGGCATCAATCTGCCGATTTTTATCACTGAAAAAGACGCTGTAAAATGCCAAACTTTGCCTTTAAAAAACGCTTGGGTGTTGCCGATTGAAGCGCAAATTCCGCCGGTGTTGATGCAAAAAATTTTGGAGAAAGTGAAGAATGGAACTGCCCGCCTTTGATATTTTGGTTTGCCCTGTGTGCAAGGGTGCACTCAAAATTACCGATGACAAAAAGGAACTTGTTTGCGCTAGCTGCCATTTGGCTTACCCAATTAAAGACCGCGTGCCTGTGATGATGGAATCGCAAGCGCGCGAGCTTCCAAAAGAATAAAAAATCAAAAAAAATCAGCGTTTACCGTGGAAAATATTGCCCAAATTTTAAACAACGGCGTTTTGTCTGGCGTGGCAGCGCATTTGGATGTGCTGCAAAAAAGCCAAGAAGCCATTGCGAAAAGTTTGCCTTTGGCTATGCAAAAGATTGTGAAAATTGGCAATGTGGCAGATGACCGTTTGACAATTTTTGTGCCGAACAGCGCCGTGCGCAACAAAATGCACAACCTGCAAACGCGCATTTTGGCAAGCGTGCAACGCATTGCACCTTGCGCTGTTGTGGTGATTAAAGTGGCGCCGCACTTGTTTTCTGATGAATATGTTTATCCAAAAGCCCAAAAGTGCAAAATTAGTAGGGCAACAGCACAAAAAATGCGGGAAGACTTGCAAAATCAACCCGAAGAATTGCGCGAGATTTTTTTGAAGATTATTCAAAACTTGGAAGACGATTTTTGATTTTTTGCGCATCGCCTTTTATCAAAAGGCGTTTTTGCCGAGATGTTTCACCGCTTAAAATGCCAACTGCAGATTTTGGCAAATCCAAAAAATCGCTTAAAAATTGAATCAACGCCGCGTTGGCTTTGCCGTCTACTGGCGGTGCATTCAAACGGATTTTAAGCGAATCGCCAAATGTTCCTGCCCAAGCGCTCATTTTGGCATTGGGCTGTACGTGGATTTTTAAAATAATTTCGGTTGGGGATTTTTCAACAAGCCATTTGGGCATATCAAAACTGGGCTTTGGTGGGCGGTAGAAGGTTCGAACTTCTGACCCCTGCCGTGTGAAGGCAGTGCTCTACCACTGAGCTAACCGCCCAAAAGACGCGCATTAAAACACGCATTGTTGACCTTGTCAATTTTTGATTAGCATAAAAAACAATTTTCCACGGTCAACAACAAAAAATTTTGAAAATTTTTTAGAGTTGACCGTGGATTTTTTTTGTTTTTAAAAAAACTAAACATTGCGGCGCAACTGCATATGCATTTTGATGAGTTTTTCCACGTTGGTTTGCCAATAAGCGTTTTCATTGGATGCCAAATAATTGACCAAACCATTGACAAAAATCATCGTATCCAGCGCAAAAAAATTGGGATTGGCATCTTTTTTAAGCAAATTCTGCTTGGCTGCTTGTTGGTAAAAAAATTCCAAAGTTTTTAAAAAATGGCGCGCCGGTTGCATCAAATGGTCAATGACGTTTTCAAAATCCATCACGTATTCGCATTTCAATGCCATAATAGAAAACATTTCCTTGGCGCTTTGGCGCGTTTGAATAGTGGAAAAAAAGAATTGCAAAGCCGCTTCAATGGCATCCAACGGATTTTGGTATTGCGGATTTTTAAAAATTTTTTGAATGCCTTCGTCAATCGGCACGCACGCGCTTTGTTGCAGTGCAAAAAAAAGCGCCGTTTTGTCTTTAAAATGCCAATAAATTGCCCCGCGTGTTACGCCTGCTTCTTTGGCAATGTGTTCCAAAGAGGTTTTGGCAACGCCGTTTTGAAAAAACATTTTGCGTGCGGCGTTTAAAATTTTTTGGCGTGTTTGTTCGGCTTGTTCTTTGGTTTTACGCATATTTTTTCACATCTTGTTACAAAAAAAATTTCTTACATACATTCTTGTTTGTATAATTCTATTTTATTTTTTATGGTTTAGGAAAACAAAATGCGCAATACGTTGAAAATCGGTTTGGTGGTTTCTTTGTCTGCTTTTTTGGCAGCTTGCGGCAGCCAAGAAGAAGCGGCGCAACAAATGCAAGCCATGCCCGTTACGATGAAAACCATGCAATCGGTGAATTTGCCTTTAACCTTAGAAGTGATGGCGCAAACCGAAGGCGCTAAGGAAACAGAAGTGCGCGCGCGCGTGGGCGGCATTTTGTTAAAACGGCTTTATGACGAAGGCTCATTTGTGAAAGAAGGGCAACCGCTTTTTCAAATTGACCCGGAGCCTTATAAAATTGCCTTTGCTCGCGCCAAAGCCAGCGCGGAACAAACCGCGCGTGAAGAAAAACGTTTAAAAGGTTTGGTTAAAAATCAAGCGGTTAGCCAAAAAGAATACGATGATTCTTTTTCTGCCAATGCCGTGGCGCAAGCGGCATTAAGAGAAGCCCAGTTGAATTTGGAATGGACCACCGTGACTGCGCCTGTTTCTGGCGTAACTGGGCGTTCTTTGAAATCCGAAGGTTCGCTGGTCACCGTGGGCTCAGATAGTTTATTGACTTCGGTTTATCAAAATAATCCCATTTGGGTGCGTTTTGGTTTAAGTGAAAACGAAGCCGCGCGCTTGCCCGATGGCAGACCTACTTCCAAAAGCATCAAAAGCGTGGAGATGGTTTTGCCTAACGGCAAAACTTATGCACAAAAAGGCAAAATCAACTTTTTGGCAAGCACCATTGATACCACTTTGGGCACGCAACAACTGCGCGCAGAATTTCCCAACCCCGATGGTGATTTGTTGCCCGGGCAATTTGTGCGCGTGAAATTGTTAAGCCATGAACGTCCCAATGTGTTTTTGGTGCCGCAATCGGCGGTAACGCAAACACAAACCGGTTATTTGGTGATGCTTGCCAATCAAGAAAACAAAGTAGAACCGCGCAAAGTGGAAGTTGCCGAATGGGTGGGTTCCGATTGGGTGATTACCGGTGGCTTAAAAGATGGCGAGCGCGTGATTACTGACAACATTTTGAAACTCAAAACCGGCGCATCAGTGATGGATAAAGCCGTTTTGATGGCGCAACAACAAGCCCAACAAGCACAACAAAAAGCCGAATAAGGCGGGAGAACAACAATGAACGCACGATTTTTTGTAAGTCGTCCGATTTTTTCGGCGGTCATTTCCATTGTGATTGTGATTGCCGGCTTGGTGGCTTCACAATCTTTGCCCATTTCGCAATATCCGCAAATTTCACCGCCAATGGTGGTGATTTCTGCAAGTTATCCGGGCGCTTCTGCTGAAACGTTGTCGCGCACGGTTGCCGCCCCCATTGAAGAGCAGTTGCACGGCATTGACGATATGATTTATTTCAATTCTTCATCGTCTTCCAACGGCTCGCTTTCTATTTCTGTGACTTTTGCGGTGGGCGCAGACCCCGATATGGCAACGGTGAATGTGAATAACCGCGTGAAAATTGCCGAACCGCGTTTGCCCGAAGAAGTGCGGCGCATTGGTGTTTCGGTATACAAACGTTCCAGCGATATTTTACAAATTGTTTCATTGACCGCGGATCCAGAGCGTTATACCTCGCTTTATTTGTCTAATTACGCCAGCTTAAACATTGTGGATGATTTAAAACGCGTGCCGGGCGTTGGTGGCGCGCAAGTTTTTGGCGCTCAAGATTACTCAATGCGCATTTGGTTGCAACCCGACAAAATGGCGCAACTGGGTGTGACCACCAGTGAAATTGCCGCCGCTATTAGCGCGCAAAATGCGCAAAATGCCGCTGGCAAAATTGGGCAAGAACCTTCTACGCAAAGCCAAGTTTTAACTTATACGGTAACAGCCAAAGGGCGTTTGATTACCGAAGAAGAGTTTGGCGATATTGTGATTCGCGCGGGCGGCCCCAGCGGCTTGTTGCGCATTAAAGATGTGGCGCGTGTGGAATTGGGTGCGTATAGTTACGACCAAAAAAGCGCTTTGGATGGACAATCCAACATTGCGGTGGGCATTTTCTTGCAAACCGGCGCCAATGCCATGGAAGTTTCCAAATTGGTTCAAGCCAAAATGAAAGAATTGTCCGAAGGCTTTCCAGAAGGCATTGAATACAATGTAACTTACGACACCACCTTGTTTGTTTCTGCTTCCATTGAGGAAGTGATAGCCACGTTGGTAGAAGCGTTGATTTTGGTGTTGGCTGTGGTGTATTTGTTTTTGCAAAATCTCAAAGCCACGCTGATTCCTATGGTGGCGGTGCCGGTTTCTCTGGTGGGCACTTTTGCTGGCTTGTGGTTGTTTGATTTTTCAATCAATACCTTAACCCTTTTTGCAATGGTGCTTGCCATTGGCATTGTGGTGGATGATGCCATTGTGGTTTTGGAAAATGTGGAGCGCTTGATGACTGAGCGCAAAATGTCTGCCTTTGATGCCGCCGTTGAAACAATGAAAGAAGTTTCTTCTGCGGTTGTTGCCATTGTGTTGGTGCTTTGTTCGGTGTTTATTCCCGTTGCCTTTTTGGGCGGCATCACCGGCGTGTTGTATCAACAATTTGCGGTGACCGTTGCCATTTCGGTTGTGATTTCTGGCATTGTGGCTTTGACTTTAACACCTGCTTTGTGCGCCATTTTGTTGCGCGGCAAGCATAAGAAAAATCGGCTTTTCCGCCCGTTTAATTATGTTTTTACCAAATTCACGCGCAGTTACGTGCACACCGTTGGTTTTACATTGCGCAACAAATTGCTGGGTTTTTTGGTTGGCGCGGTGGTCATTTCTGCCATTGTGTTTTTAATTCGCACGGTGCCGGGCTCGTTTGTGCCTTCGGAAGACCAAGGCTTTTTGATTGCCTCAGTTTCTTTGCCCGATGGTGCCACATTAAGCCGCACCAACAAAACGGCTGAAAATGTCAGTGCGCAATTTCGGCAAAATCCGGGTGTGAAGCACACCATCAGCATTTCGGGCTTTGATATGATTGCTGGCGGGCAAAAAAGCAATTCCGGCACCATTTTTATTCCAATGAAAGATTGGTCGCAGCGCAAAAATGAAACCATTGAAGAGACGGTCAACAAATTTACGCGCATCGGAATGATGCAACCCGATGGCTTGGCATTTGTGTTTAATCCGCCAGCCATTATGGGTTTGGGCACAGCCGGTGGTTTTGAGTTTTATTTGCAAAACCGCGCCGATGGTGATCCTTCTAATTTAGAAAAAACCGTGCAAATGCTGGTTGAAGCGTTGAACAAACGCCCGGAATTGGCGCGCGTGCGCACGTTTTACCGCGCCAATGTGCCGCAACTTTATGTGGAAGTGGATGAAACCAAAGCGCTTTCATTGGGTGTGCCTTTGTCTGATATTTACAGCACTTTGCAAAGCACAATGGGTGCGCTTTATGTCAATGACTTCAACCGCTCTGGGCGTGTTTTCCGCGTGCAGTTGCAAGCCGAACCGCGTTATCGCCAAACTCCCGATGATATCGGCAAGGTTTATGTGAAAAGCCAAACCACTGGCAAGATGATTCCGGTTTCGGCATTTAGCACCGTTAAAAATGTGTTTGGTGCCGAACAATTGGAACGCTTTAACGGCTTTGTTTCTGCCAAAATTATGGGCGATGGCGCATCGGACATTTCATCGGGTGCCGCCATTAAAGTGGTAGAAGAAGTTGCCAAAGAAGTCTTGCCTTTGGGTTACCAAATTGCTTGGACTGGGCAGGCTTATCAAGAAAAATCCACTTCTGGTTCTTCTTCCAAAGCGCTCATTTTTGCGGTGATTATGGTTTTCTTGATTTTGGCAGCGCAATATGAACGTTGGTCTTTGCCATTGGCGGTTTTAATGGCGGTGCCGTTTGCCATTTTTGGCGCATTGGTGGCGGTTTATTTGCGCGGTATGCCCAACGATATTTATTTCCAAATTGGGCTGGTGGTGTTAATTGGCTTGGCTGCCAAAAATGCCATTTTGATTGTGGAATTTGCCGTGCAAAAAATAGACGAAGGCAAAGATGTGATTTCCGCCGCCAAAGAAGCCGCGCGGCTGCGTTTTCGCCCGATTGTGATGACTTCCTTGGCATTTGTGTTGGGCGTGTTTCCGTTGGTTAAAGCCACTGGCGCAGGCGCGGCAGCACGGCGTTCAATGGGAACGGGCGTGTTTGGTGGAATGGTGGCAGCCACGTTTATTGCCACAATTTTCATTCCGCTCTTTTTCAAATGGTTGGAGCGCGAACCGAAAAAAAACAAGGATTTTGAAAATAATTCTGCGTTGACCGTGGATAATTTGCAAAATGTTGCGCAAAACAAAAAGGAGGGCGAATAAATGAATCGCTTTAATCAAATTTTGCCGATTGGCTTGGCGTTTGCTTTATCCGCATGCAGCATTGGACCGGATTTTTTGCGCCCCGATTCGCCTTTGCCTCAATATTACAGCTTGCCACACCAAAAGGATGTCGCCACCCAAAAGACGCTTGTCAACAACGATTGGTGGAAATTGTTTGGCGATGAAACCTTGAATCAACTGGTAGAAGTGGCGCTCAAAAACAATACCGATTTGCGCCTTGCTTTTGCCCGCGTGGAAGAATCGCAAGCCTTGGTGCAGCAAACGCAAAGCGGATTTTTTCCAAGTTTTAATTTGTCGGCAGATGGCGCGCGCAATTATTTGAGCAACCAAAGCGCTGGCAGAATGCCGAATATGTCGCCGCGCTATGCTGAATCTTATTCCGGCTTATTTTCCACCAATTATGAATTGGATTTGTGGGGCAAAGTGCGCCGCTCAAATGAACGCCAACAAGCCTCGCTTTTATCCACGCTTTATGCCAAAGACACCACGCGTTTGACCGTGATTGCCTTGGTGGTGAATAATTATTTGGCATTAAGAGCAGCCGATGCGCAGTTGATTGTAACGGCAAACACCTTAAAAACCCGCGAAGAAAGTGCGCTTTTAACCAAAAACCGCATGGATGCCGGTTTGGTTTCTCCTATTGATTACCATCAAGCGCGCGGCTTGTTGGCACAAGCGCACGCACAAGAAGCCGACTACAACCGCCAACGCGCTTTGGCAGAACACCAACTTGCTTTAATTACGGCGCAACCGGAATTAAAAATCCCCAAAGGCGATTTGAAATATTTACCTGTTCCGCCCGTGCCGCCTGTGGGTTTGCCTGCGCAACTGATTGAAAATCGCCCCGATGTTAAGCAAGCCGAAGCCCAATTGATTGCCGCCAATGCTGGCATTGGCGTGGCGCGTGCGGCGTATTTTCCAAGTTTTAATTTAACTGGCAGTTTGGGTTCTTCTGCCACTTTAACCGAGCGTTTGTTTGAATCTTCTTCATCGTTGTGGTCTATTGCTTTGTCTGCCGCGATGCCCATTTTGAATTGGGGCGCGGTAAGCGCCCAAGTGGATGCGGCAAAAGCCATCACCAAACAATCGCAAATTGCATGGGAAAAAGCATTGCATCTGGCGTATCAAGAAGTGCGCGATGCTTTGGTGAGCGTGCGCGAGCAAGAAATTGCCGAAGCCGCCGCCATTATTAGAGCCGAGAGCGCGCGCCACGTTTTGGAAATTGCCACACAACGCTACAAAGCCGGCCACACGGGTTATTTGGAATTGTTGGATTCCGAGCGCACGCACAATGAATCAGAAATCAATTTGATTGCGATTCGCCAAGCGCGTTTGAATGCCACGGTGAATTTGTTTAAAGCCTTGGGCGGCGGCTGGCAACCGGATTTTGTTTGGAAAGAGGGCATTTTCCCGGGGCCAGAGCCTGTGAAAAACAATGTTTCCGATTCTGAAAATTCTGCCAAACCAAGCGATGTTGCCCAAGCGCCAGCAACCACAAAAACGGCGGATTCGGCAAAACCCGCCGATTTGGAAAAATAAAAAATCTTGCTAGGGGCATTTTTGCCATTTTTTGAAAAATGAATTTTCGTCAAAAAATCATCGCTGATTTTTTAAAGGATTTGGCAAATCGGTTTTTAATCGCCCACACCAAAAAACTTTGCCGCACCAAACAAGGCAAGGTTTTTTTGGTTGTTGCGGGAGGTGCTTTATTTTTAAGCGCTTGCGCAAGCGGTTTTTTTGGTTTTTTTGAAACGGGCGAAGAAACGCCAACCGATATTTTTTCTGCAAAACTTGTGAAGGTTGCCGATGGCGATACGATAACAGTTGAAACAAACAATGGCGAAAAACGCCGCGTGCGACTTTTTGGCATTGATGCGCCCGAAATCAAACAAGCATACGGCAGTGCATCGCGTGATTTTTTAAAAAGCATTGCCACAAAAAATTTGAAACTCCAATGCCAACCAAGGCTTGATCGCTACAAACGTTTTGTGTGCGATGTTTACAACGCGCAAAATGTGTGGCTGAACGAAGCGCTTGTTGCCAATGGTTACGCGTGGCATTACAAAAACTATTCCAACAATCCAAAACTTAATCAAGCGCAAACCGCCGCCAAAACTGCCCGCAAAGGCTTGTGGTCAATGCCAAACCCCATTGCGCCTTGGCATTGGCGCCAACAAAATGAAAGATGAATGATTTTCCACGGTCAACGCCTAATTTTTTTGAAAAAAATAAAATGTTTACCGTGGAAAATGTTCTTTTATTGACAACAACAATTTGTTGAGCCGTGTGCGAATGATGAGTTTGGAGCGCAACAAAAATAATGCTTTGTTGGCTGCCCAAAATACAAATGGAAAAAGTTCGTTGGGACAAGTGGGTTTTACGGCATTGTATTGTGGATTTAAATAAATCTTGGAAAAAGCATCTTTTAAAAAGGCTTCGTATTCGGGAATCTGCTCGGGGTTTTGCTGTAAAAGAGAAAGCAGGTTTTCAAAAGCACTTTGTGCGCCTTTGTAAAAATAATCGGCATCTTTTTCACCAAAAAATTCGGCAAAGGCAAAACCGCCACGAATCCCCGATTCTTGTTGTTGAATTTCTGTAAGTTTTGACCATAATCCTTTTTTGTCATAGTTATAAACGCTTTCTTTGCGATTCACAAAATAAACACGCCCCGCTTTAACGTGCCACGGCACACGAAAACCATCGCCTTCAAAAGCTCGCCCGTCTTTACGTTTGGCAAAATCTAATAATCTTTGCGGCACATCATTTTGAAAATAAACATTGCGAAAAATTGAGCCTGTGGTTTGAACCCAAATGCCTTTGCCTTTTTTATAGTCTTCCCAGTCAAAATCCAAATGTTTTGGATGTTGCAAGTCAAAACGCAAAAGCGTTTTTTCATCCACAGATGAATCAGGCGTTAAAACGAAGTAATTCGCAAAATAGCCAACATAATTGGGATGAGATTCTAAAAAATAAAAAGCGTCACTAAATTTTTTAGGATAAAGATACCAATCGTCAGAATCTAAAAAACAAAAATACTTCACACCTTTTAAAAATCCGTAACCTTCCAAGGTTCGGGCAAGATAACCTTCATTTTTTGCCGAACGAATAACAATGATTTTTTCAGGATTTTGTTTGGCTAATTCAACGGCAATTTCATAAGAGCCGTCTGTGGAATGGTCATCGGTTACGATGAGCTTAAAAGGAAAATCCGCTTGCTGCATCAAAACGGAGCGGATGGCTTTTTCAATGGTTTCTTTTTTGTTGTAATTCGCCATCAAACAAACCAAGGGAATGCCTTGAAGTTGTTGGTGAATGGCTTCTATCGCGGGGGGGGGGGGAGGTAGACGACATAAAAAATTCCTTCTTTAAACAACGAAAAACAAGTGCACGTTAAAAAACACCACGTTGAATTTCAATATTATCAAAATTTTTAAGCGTTTACCGTGGATTAAGCTTCTAAAAAAGGGTAAATGCGGTGGGCGAAGATGCCTTTTAAAGGTTTGCCTGCAATCATTTGCGACAAAAGTTTGGCGCTGCCAGCGGATAATGTCCAACCGAGTGTGCCGTGGCCGGTGTTGAGCCATAGGTTTTCAAAACCCGTTTTGGCAAGTGGCGCGCCCATTTTGCCCAAAGCGTTCAAACGGGTTCTGCTGACTTTGCCGATAATTGGACAATTGGATGGCGTTGCTGGGCGCAAACCGCACCAAAAATTCGCATCGCCAGTAAAATTCAACTGCGGAAACCATTTTTGCGTTTGAGCCAAAATGTTTTGCGCGCGAACTTCATTCATTGTTAAATCAAAACCCGCAAATTCTGCCGTGCCTGCCACGCGCAAGCGTTCACCCAGCCTTGAAAAAACAAGTTTTTGCGCATCGTCTGTGAGACTAACATTGGGCGCAACACTTTTTTCCGTCAACTGCAAGGTGATGGAATAACCTTTGGCGGGTTGAATCGGCAAGTGCAAGCCAAGCGGTTTTAAAAACGGGGCAGAAAAACTGCCGAGCGCAACAATATACGCATCGGCGGTGAGCAATTCGGGCGATTGTGATTCAGAAGGCGGGCGTTGCACAACAACGCCTGCGATTTGTCCGTGGGCGTTGACGACTAAGCGTTGCGCCGTGGTGTTGTATAAAAATTGAACGCCCAAGTCTTCGCATTTTTCAGATAGTTTTTGGGTAAACAAATGCGCATCGCCCGATTCATCCGTTGCGGTGTAATCCGCGCCAACCAAGCGGTGCGCTGATTCGGTTAAGGCGGGCTCAATAGAGATGGCTTCGTCTTTGCTGATCATTTTGCGATCAAGACCAAATTCTTGCATCCACCGCACGGCGTTTGCGGCGTTTTTGAAATTTTTTTCATCGCTATACAAATGCAAAATGCCGCGGTTTTTTTGTGCGTATTCTAAATTTTCGGTTTTGCGCAGTTCTTGCAAAGTTTTGCGGCTAAACAGCGCCAAATTCACAATAGCGGCAATGTTTTGGCGGGTTTTTGCCGCTTGGCATTGCCACAAAAATTGCAATGCCCACTGCCATTGCGCAAAATTTGCGCGAAAATGCCACAGCAAAGGCGCGTCTTTTTTAAACAACCATTTGGCGATATTCGGCAACACGTGCGGGTTTGCCCACGGTTCTGCGTGTGATGCGGAAATTTGGCCGCCGTTGGCAAAGCTGGTTTCCATTGCTGCGCAAGCTTGGCGGTCAATTACCGTTACATCCCAAGATTCTTTTTTTAAAAAATAAGCGCTTGTAACACCAACCACGCCAGCGCCTAAAATAATGGCTTTCACCGCGTTCTCCCGCTTGGTGTTTGCCGAAAACGCACCACGCGTTTGACCCCTGCAATATTGCGAATATTGCGCAAAACTTCTGCCAAATGAATGCGGTCACGCACTTGAATGGTGAAGTGAAAATCAATTGTCGAAGGTTCAATTGGTTCCATATTCACACGCTCAATGCCCGCGGCAGAATCGGTAATTGCAGCGCTAATGCGCGACAAAATGCCGCGGATTTTTTCAGACGAAATCAAAATTTGTGCATCAAACACCGCATCTTGCGCAATTGGATTTTGCCAAGAAAGAGGCAGCCATTTTTCTGCTTCGTTTTTGAGAGATTTTTGAATGGCAAAGCAGTTGTTGCGATGCACCACCAAACCACGCCCTTGGCGGAATACGCCGACTATGTCGTCATCGGGAATAGGCGAGCAACAAGAGGCGTATTGCAAAGCCAAGCCTTCATCCCCCCGAATGGCAAGTGCGCTTTTGGGTTCGGTAGAATCGGTGTGCTTGTTTTCGCGCGCAATTAAGCGGCGAATCATCACCTTGGCAATTTTGCGACCTGAACCAACATCGGAATAAAGGTCGTCCAAGTTTTTGTAACCGTAGGATTGCAAAAGCCCAGTCCAAGCAAGAGATGGAATGTTCGCCATCACCATACCCAAGTTTAAAAGTTCTTGCTCAATCATTGAACGACCGAGTCTTAACACGCCTTCATTTTCTTGCGCGCGCAAAAATTGCCGAATGCGGCTTTTGGCGCGACCAGTATGCGCCCATTGCAACCACTGCGCGTTGGGGAAAGCGTTGGAATCCGTGATGATTTTAACAACATCCCCGTTGTTTAAGATTTGCGAGAGTTCCACGGGGTCATCGTGAATGGTGGCGCTCACAGCGTGCAAACCAACGTCCGAATGCAAAGAAAAAGCAAAATCCAACACGCTTGCGCCATTTTGTAATGGGAAAATATCGCCCTTGGGGGAGAAAACGTAAACGTCATCAGGGAACAAATCCGTTTTAACGTTTTCAAAAAATTCAGAGCTGTCGTTGCTTTGCATATCCAAAAGCGATTGCAACCATTGTTTGGAGCGGGCTTCCAAATCATCGGCATCCAAGTTTTTGGCATTGGGCGAACTCCACAAGCGCAAAACGCCTTCTTCTGCTGTTTGGTGCATGGATTGCGTGCGAATATGCACATGAATGGGCGTGCCAAAAGGACCGATTAAAGCGCTGTGGAGCGACTGATAACCGTTGGCTTTGGGCAATGCCACATAATCAAAAAGGGAGCCGTGAATATGCGCAAACAAGCGATGCAGAATACCCAATGCCACATAACACGCGGGCAAATCCTCCACAATCACGCGCAAATGTTGAATATCCATTACTTGTGAAAATGACAGTTGGCGCTTTTTGATTTGGTCTACCACATAAAAAAGTCCTTTTTCGCGTGTTAAAACCTGCGCGTGAATGTTGTTGGCTTTTAAGCAATCGGCAACGCGTTCCACAATTTGTGCGGCAATGCCTGCGCGCTCTTCTTGGGCTTGAATAATTGCCGCTTTTAAAACCTTGGCGCGCTTGGGATAAATTAAGGAATATGCCAAATCGTTGAATTCGCGGTAAAGCGTCATCAAACCTAAGCGAAAAGCAATGGGCGCATAAATTTCTTGCGTCTCACGCGCGATGCGGCGTTGTTTTTCGTAGCGCATAGCGCCTAATGTGTGCAAATTATGGCGGCGGTCGGCAAGTTTGATTAAAACAATGCGCAAATCTTTTGCCATTGCAAAAAGCATTTTGCGAAAGTTTTCCGCTTGTGCTTCTTTGGCGCTGGAAAATTCTAGTTTGTCTAGCTTGGACAAACCATCAACCAAATCTGCAATATTGCGCCCGAATTGGCAAAGCAACTCGTTTTTGCTGGTGCGCGTGTCTTCCAAAACGTCATGCAAAAGGGCAGCGCAAATGGTATCGCAATCCAAACGCCAAGAAGCAACAGTTTTGGCAACCGACAAAGGATGGCTGATATAAGGTTCGCCCGAGGCTCTTTTTTGACCAGTATGCGCGCGCTTGGCGCAAGAAAAGGCGGCTTGGATTTTGCCCGCATCGCCCAAGGGCAAATAGCGCAAGTCTTGCAACAAATTATGGAAAGCGCCATCAATATCGTAAGTTGCCATTGTGTGCGCTGCCTTTTTCTCAAATGTTGCCGTTTTTAAACTTCTTTGCTGTGAATGGCGGATTTGTCAGTCAGCCCTTCGGCAATTTCCAAAAGCGCCACAACGCAAGGTTTGTGGTATTTGGTATTTTCAAATTTCGGCGTGCTGCCGCAAGCAACATCGTGCGCGCGATGCGCGGCAGCCAAGGTCATTTCAAATCGGTTAGGAATTTTTTCCAAGCAATCTTCAACGGTTACGCGAGCCATTTTTAGTTATCCTTCAAGTGCAAAAAGCGCAGGATGGCGCATTTTTTGAAAAGCAGTTCGGCAACGTGCCGCTTTGATGACAGCCACAAGTTCTTCTACTGCCGTTGCCAAATGATCGTTCATAATAACATAATCAAAATCTGCGGCACGGCGCATTTCATCAATGGCGGCAGAGAGTCGTTTTTTTATCACTTCTTGCGAATCGGTTTTTCTGCCCATTAAGCGTTCTTTTAAGATTGCTAACGAAGGCGGGAAGATGAAAATCAAAATGGCTTGTGGGAAAACCTTTTTGATTTGCTCTGCCCCTTGCACGTCAATTTCCAACAATACTTCGTTTTTTTCCAAGGCTTGTTCTAACCACATTTTGGCGGTGCCATAAAAATTGCCGTGCACTTGGGCGTATTCAGCAAAGGCGTTGTTGGCGATTTTTTCTTTAAAATCGGCAATAGAAGTAAAAAAATAATCAATGCCATCTTTTTCGCCTGCGCGGGGCGGGCGCGTTGTTGTTGAAATGGAAAGCTGCACGGTTTTTTCCTTGGCAAGCAAATGGCGAACCAAGGTGGTTTTGCCAGCACCAGACGGAGCGCTCACTACAAAAAGCGGGTTTTTCATTGTTTGAACCTTTTTAAAAAGCAAAAAAAGCAATTTTCCACGGTAAACCTTTCTTTTTTTTGAAAAAATTTTAGCGTTTACCGTGGATTTTTGCGATTTTCTATTGCGTGGCCAAAGCGGGTTGCAAATTGCTGGATTGTTGAATGCGCTCAATGAGTTCTTGGGCATCATCCTTGTTGGCAAAGGGACCAATTTGCACACGATGCACATTGCCACTTTGAAAAACAACAGGCAAATTGGTTAACCACGGCAACTGCGCCGCCATTTTGGCGCGCGCCGCCTGCGCATTTTCAGCGGATGAAAACGAACCCAACTGCACAAAATAAGAAAGTGTGGACACGCTTGTTTTTTGAAGCGGCGCATCAATATTTGAAATAGTTGGCGCGGCATTCACATTGGATGCGGCTGGCGCATCCACATGGATGGCGTTTGCCGCAATGGCAATGGCTTCCAAAGCGTCAAAATCCTTGTTGACGGCAATATTAGAAACGGCGGCAGAAACGGTGGCATTTGCAATATTTGCCGCGGCGTTTGCAACATTTTCTGACATATTGTCTTTAATAAAATCCGCCAAAGGATCTTCGCTTTGCGCCAATTTCGCCACGTTTTTTGCCGTGTTGAATGCCGTTTGAATGGGTGCAATGTCGCTTGCCGCAGCACCTCTGCGAATGGATAAAATCTGCGCTGTGCTAATGTTGGAACGCAAGGCATTTTTAATGGTTTCTTTGCGGGAGATTGGGTTTGTGCTTGTTGTTGCATAAAAACCCGAACTAGAAGGAATAATCGCTTCCACAATCACTGTATCGCTGCCTTTGCCCAAAATGCCGAGTTTGTAAGCGGCGGCATAAGACAAATCAATGATGCGCCCTTCGTGAAAAGGGCCGCGGTCGGTTAGCCGCACAATCACCGATTTTCCCGTGGCAACTCTTGTAACCCGCGCATAAGAAGGAAGCGCCAAAGTTTTGTGTGCCGCCGTCATCGCAAACATATCGTAAGGCTCGCCAATGGAGGTTTTTTTGCCGTGGAATTTTTTGCCATACCAACTGGCAATGCCGCGTTCTTTGTAGGCTTTTAAATTGGTGTTCGGCACATAATGTTTGCCCAAAACGGTGTAAGGCTTCATCGTGCCTTTGTGGAGCGGTTCAATTTTGGGCGTGGCATCTGGAATGGCATCAAGATTTTTGTTGGTTGCCAGCGGTCCATCGTCTTGATAATAACCACCGCCTGCCGTGCGCGTGCTCGGTTTTTTAAATTGCAAAGCGCAAGCGGATAAAAGCAAGGATAAGAAAATAACGGAAAACAATCGCATAGCGTTAAGAAAATGTGTTTTTGGTGGTTTGGCGCGTTTGCGCGTTGATGGACATTAATAAACCAATACTGCCAAACAACGTTAAAAGCGCCGTGCCGCCGTAACTCATAAAAGGCAAAGGCACGCCCACCACAGGAAGAATGCCTGATACCATTCCCATATTGATGAAGGCGTAAATGAAAAATCCCAAGGTAATGGCGCCAGCCAACAAGCGTGAAAAAACGTGTTGCGCGCGGTAGGCAATAATGAGCCCGCGTGAAATCAATAAAAAATAAAGAAATAGCAGGCAAACGTTGCCCATCAAACCCCATTCTTCGGAAAAAACGGCGAAGATAAAATCCGTGTGTTTTTCAGGGATAAATTCCAAATGCGTTTGTGTGCCTTTTAAAAAACCCTTGCCAAGTTTGCCGCCCGAGCCAATGGCAATGGTGGATTGAATAATGTGGTAGCCCGCGCCAAGCGGGTCATTGGTTGGGTCAAGCAAGGTTAAAATCCGCTTTTTTTGGTAATCGTGCAACAAATGCCACAAAAATGGTGCCGCAGCGCTACCCAAAACCACGGCGCTGATGATGATTTTCCACGGTAAACCCGCCAAAAAAATCACAAAAAATCCGCAAGCGCCAACCAATAGCGCCGTGCCCAAATCGGGTTGCTTGGCGATTAAAAAAAATGGAATTGCCAAAATAATAAAAGCCACCACAAAATGCCGCCAGTTGCGATCGGCTTGCACTTGGTGGAAAAACCACGCAAGGGTCATTGGAGTGACGATTTTTAACATTTCAGAGGGTTGAATGCGCGTAAAACCCAAGGATAACCAACGCTTTGCGCCGTTGACCGTAACCCCGCCAAAAAACACCGCCAGCAACAAGGCAATGCCGATCAAATAAAAGAAAATGGATAATTGCATCCAACGCTGTGGCGGAATAAGGGCGATCATCCACATTAAAAGAATGGCAATACCCATATTTTGCATTTGCGATGTCAAGCGCGTGGCTGAATCAAGCGTGGCGGAATAAACAGTGCAAAGGCCAATGGCAGAAATTGCCAAAACAATCACCAAAAGCGGCATGTCAATGGCGGTAAAAATGCGTTTCATCATCACGCATCCTCCGAGATTTTGGGCGTGGTAAATTCAAAGCCCGCGGGTGTTTTGCCAAGCAAGTAATAATCCAAAACTTTGCGCGCAATGGGCGCGGCGGATGAGGCACCAAAACCACCATTTTCAACCAAAATGGCAAGCGCGATGCTTGGGTTTTCAAAAGGCGCATAAGCAACAAATAAAGCGTGGTCGTGCAAATGTTCTTTTAGGCTAGATGCCCGATATTCCGCACCTTTTAAAGAAAAAACTTGCGCTGTGCCGGTTTTGCCTGCCGCTTGATACGGCGCGTTGCCAAAAATGCGTGCGGCTGTGCCGTGCGTCATCACATCGCGCATGGCATTTTGCACCACTTGAACATTTTTACGCTTCCACGGCAAGATGGCTAATGGACGCGGTTCAATTTTGCGGGATTTGCCCGTTACTGGGTTTTCAACCGATTCCACCAAATGTGGTCGGTAGCGAATGCCGTTGTTGGCCAAGGTTGCCACGGCGGATGCCAGTTGCAGCGGCGTATAAGCGTTGTAGCCTTGACCAATGCCGATAGAAATAGTTTCCCCCGCATACCATTGTTGTTGCGCGGGCGTTTTAAAGCGTTTTTTCTTCCATTCTTTGCTTGGCAACACGCCCTTTGATTCGCCTGAATCGTCTTTGCCCAAATCAATGCCTGTTTTTTGCCCAAAGCCCAGTGGCGACATAAATTGTGCAATCAAATCAATGCCCAAGTCGTTTGCCAAATGGTAATAATAAGTATCGCAAGAAACCACAATGGAACGGTGCAAATCCACCCAACCGTGGCCAGAGCGTTTGTCGTCACGAAAGCGGTGGTCGCCAAATTGAAAAAAGCCAAGGTCGTTGATGCCTTGAAACGGCGTGCGTTTGCCGTATTCCAAACCTGCCAAAGCCATAAAAGGTTTGAATGTTGAGCCGGGCGGATAAGCGCCGTTGATGGCGCGGTTAATCAAAGGGCGGTCGGGGTGTTCATTCAATTCTTTCCAGTTGGTGGTGGAAATGCCATCCACAAAAAGATTCGGGTCAAAGGATGGCATTGAAACAAGCGCCAAAATCCCACCAGTTTGTGGGTTAATGGCTACCAAAGAACCGCGCCGTTTACCAAAAGCCTTTTCTGCGAGTTCTTGCAAGCGAATATCAATGGTTAATTTCAAATTACTGCCGACTATCGGCGGCATATTTTTTAAGATACGCAAAGGTTGACCTGCCGAATCAATTTCTACTTGCTGCCAACCCGATTGCCCGTGCAAATCAAATTCATAATGTTGTTCCAGCGCCGTTTTGCCGATTTGGTCTGTGCCTTTGTAATTTGTTGTTTCTTCGCGCTCTTCAATCCACTCGTTGTCTTTTGATGAAATTCTGCCCACATAACCCAAAGAATGTGCGGCAATTTTGCCAAATGGGTATTCGCGGAAAAATCGGGCTTTCACTTCCACACCCGGAAAACGAAAATGTGCGGCTGAAAATTTTGCCAATTCTTCCTCGGTTAAACGCGTTTTAATGGGAATAGAATCAAAGCGTTTGCCTGCCGCGCGTTTGCGCGCAAAGTTTTGGCGTTCTTTTTCCGTAATGGGAATAACTTCGTTTAATTCATCCAACAATTCATTGATGTTCTTAATGCGGGCAGGCACAATTTCCAAGGTTAAGCTAGAAAAATTGTGCACAAGCGGCACGCCGTTTTTATCTACAATTAAACCGCGTGTTGGTGCCACAGGTAACAAGGTGATGCGGTTTTCTTCTGCGCGGGTGTGAAAATTGGCATACTGCACAATTTGCAAATAATAAAAACGCCACAAAAGCGTGCAAAATCCCAAAAACACCAACAAAAAAGCACACAAAATCCGCGCGCGAAAACGCTCGGTTTCTTGTTCTTTTTGGTTGGGCAAAAAGGCGTTCATTGCGGGCTAATGGGTCTATCTGGATTTTTTTCAATCGGCTGATGTTGCGGGAATAACAACAATACCGAAAACACTGGCCACAAAATGCTCGCCAACAAAGGCGCAATTAAAAATTCCACCCCCGGAAAAGCGCCACCTGCAAACATGCGCAAAATAATTTGGATGCCTTCGCAAAAAAACAAAAGCGGCGCCACTTGCAAGGCTTGCGAACGCAAGGTGAACCAAGCGAATCGGCGCGAAAGGTCGTTGCCCAAATACGCCAACAAAACAAAGGCGATGGCGTGTTGACCAAAAATCACACCATCTGCCACATCCGTTAAAATGCCCAAAAAGAATCCCCAACCCATTCCAACAAAGCGCGGTTCGCGCACGCACCAAAAACACAAAACCAATGCCGTCCAGTCTGGCAACCATGGCGAAATAGATTTTGGCATTAGGCTAACAGCAAAAGCGAAAATCAACGTGGTATAGATGAACCACGGCTGAACAGGTAAGAGAATGCGGGATGGGCGGGACATTTTTTTCAAAAAAAATTTTTGTTGACCGTGGATTATTGCAAAATTTGACTCTCCAATTCCGTTGGGGGCGGAGCGCGCTTGGTTTTGGGTTCAATTAAAAGAATTTCATCCAAACGTTGCGTGGCGGCAACGGGCGCAGCTTCAATTTTCATAAAAGGAAATTGCTTTTCTACGTTGATGATTCGGGCAACGGCAAAGTTGGGCGGATAAATATCATCCAAGCCGGATGTTACCAAAGCATCGCCGGTGCGAATATCCGTCTCTGGTGGCACAAAACGCAATTCCAACAAATTTTCGCCCATGCCATACGCAACCATTGTTTTGCCTGTGCGTTTGTTTTTAACGGGTGTCATGTGGTTTTTGTCCGAAATCAACGTGATTTCAGAGGCAAAAGGAAAAACGCGCGTAATTTGCCCCAACACGCCTTGCGCGTTTAATGCCGCTTGACCAGTAATAATTTCCGATTGTGCGCCTAAATTCACAATCACACGGCGAGAAAAAGGATCGCGCGGGCTATACAAAATTGTGGAAACCTTGCCTTGCAAAGCATGGCGCTCTTTGATGTCTAATAACATTCTCAGCCGTGCGTTTTCTGCCAACACATTGTTGAAGTCGGAAAGCGCCAAGGATTTTTCTAAGTTATCGCGTTTTAAAGCGTGGTTTTCAGCGCGCAAGGCAACTTGCGCGTTCATGTAAGATTTGGCATTGGCGTAAAGATTTTGCGGCAACTGCATCACCCGTTGCACGGGCTCCACCACAAAAACCAAAGATTGCCGCACAAAATTGAGCGCTTGGAATTTCACATCTAAAACAAAAAGCGCCATGGATAGCGCCAAATACACCGTCAGCAAAGTGTTGGGCGACAAACCCCGCCGAAACAAAGGAGGTGCGTTGGTTGCGGCGGGCGGCATTCTTCACGCCTTTCAGTCGGTGGTAAAAACCATGGCGAGTTTGTCAATTTTTTCAAGCGCCATCCCGCAACCGCGTGCCACGCACGTCAAAGGACCTTCGGCAATGACCACAGGCAAACCCGTTTCTTCCATTAAAAGTTGGTCCAAATTGCGCAAGAGCGCACCGCCACCCGTTAAAACCAAACCTTTTTCGGCAATATCAGCGCCCAATTCGGGCGGGGTTTTTTCCAAAGCAATTTTAACCGCCGTAACCACTTGATTTAAAGGTTCTGCCAAGGCTTCCAAAATTTCGTTGGAGGTGATGGTGAATTTTCTGGGAATGCCTTCGGATTTGTTAATGCCAGAGACTTCCATTGTTGTTACTTGCGTATCTGGAAAAGCCGAGCCGATATTTTTCTTAATATTTTCCGCAGTGTTTTCGCCAATCATCATCCCATAGTTGCGGCTAATGTAATTCATAATGGAATCATCCAATTTGTCGCCACCTACGCGAACGGAACTGGAATAAACCATACCGCCCAAGGAAATAACGCCAACTTCCGTTGTGCCGCCGCCAATATCCACCACCATTGAACCCGTTGGGTCGGCAACAGGCAAACCCGCGCCAATGGCAGCAGCCATCGGCTCTTCAATTAAATAAACCTGACTTGCGCCCGCATTCAAAGCGGATTCTCTAATGGCGCGGCGCTCCACTTGCGTGGAACCACTTGGCACACAAATGATAATGCGCGGCCCCGGCGCAAACAATTTGCTTTCATGCACTTTTTTAATAAACTGCTTTAACATTTGTTCTGTGGCTGTGAAATCGGCAATCACGCCGTCTTTCATCGGGCGAATAACGGTTAGCCCTGTGGGCGCTTTGCCCAACATTTCTTTGGCTTCGTGCCCTGCCGCTTGAATGGCTTTTTTGGCATTGGGGCCGCCTTCTAAGCGAATGGCAACCACGGATGGTTCATCCAAAACAATGCCGCGCCCGCGCATATAAACCAAAGTGTTGGCAGTGCCCAAATCAATTGCCAAATCATTAGAAAAATATTTGCTGAAAAAACCGAACATAATTTCCTGCTTTTAAAAAAAATACTGCAATGCAAAAAGCGCTTATGATAACTTACAATATTGATTTTTCCACGGTTAACATAAAATTTTTTTTAAAAAGTTAAGGAAATACAATGGCTTTGAATATTGAAGATGTGCGCCATATTGCACAATTAGCCAAAATCGGATTAAACGATGCCGAATTGGCGCTGATGCAAAATGAATTAACGCCCATTTTGGCTTTGATTGAAAAAATGCAAGCAGTCAATACCGACAACATTTTGCCAATGTCTCACGCGCAAGATATTTTCCAGCGTTTGCGTGAAGATAAAATAACTGAAACGGACAAACGCCCCGAATTTTTGGCGCTTGCTACGCAAACCGAAAACAATCTTTTTTTGGTGCCGAAAGTGATTGAATAAAATGTGGAAAAATAATTTAAAAACTTTAAGTGCTTTGTTGCACAGCAAAAAAATTTCATCGCGTGAATTAACCGAAATTTTTTTAAAACGCATTGAAAATTTAAACCCGCATTTGAATGCGTTTGTGCATACCGATTTTGAAAAATCGCTGCAAGTGGCAATGCGTGCCGATGAAAAAATTCAAAACGGCACAGCTGGCGTTTTAACGGGCATTCCCATTGCGCAAAAAGATATTTTTTGTGCCAAAGGTTGGGTGTCAAGTTGCGCCAGCAAAATGTTGGCAAATTTTGTTTCCCCTTACGATGCCTTTGTGGTTCAAAAATTAGAAAACGAAGCGGGAATGGTTCCTCTTGGCAGAACCAATATGGATGAATTTGCAATGGGTTCTTCCAACGAAACTTCTTATTTTGGCGCGGTTAAAAATCCTTGGGATTTGGCGCGCGTGCCGGGCGGCTCGAGCGGCGGTTCTGCCGCGGCAATAAGCGCATTTTTAACGCCTGCGGCAACAGGCACCGACACCGGCGGCTCCATCCGCCAACCTGCCGCGCTTTGCGGCATTACTGGCTTAAAACCCACTTATGGCAGAATCAGCCGTTTTGGAATGATTGCCTTTGCTTCATCCTTAGACCAAGCTGGACCAATGGCGCATTCTTCTGAGGATTGCGCGCTTTTGTTAAACGCCATGGCTGGTTTTGATGAACGCGATTCCACTTCTTTAAATTTAGAAAAAGAAGATTTTTGTGCGCATTTGGAAGATGATTTAAAAGGCATCAAAATCGGTTTGCCACGCGAATTTTTTGAAAACGCTGATGATTCGCCCGTCACCCAAAAAGTGTTGGAAAGTGTGGCAATTTTCAAAAAACTCGGTGCGGAAATTGTGGAGATTTCCTTACCACATATTGATTTGAGCGTTGCCGCTTATTATGTGATTGCCCCGGCTGAGGCCAGCTCCAATTTAAGCCGTTATGACGGCGTGCGTTATGGTTTTCGCGCGGAAAATTACAACAATTTGGAAGAAATGTATCAACAAACGCGCGCACAAGGTTTTGGCGATGAAGTGCGGCGGCGCATTTTTATCGGCACTTATGTTTTGTCGCACGGTTATTACGATGCTTATTATTTGAAAGCGCAAAAAATTCGCCGCTTGATTGCGCAGGATTTTCAACAAGCTTTTGCGCAATGCGATTTTGTTTTAAGCCCCACTTCGCCCGATGTGGCGTTTAAACTCGGCGAAAAAGCCAAAGATTCGGTGAAAATGTATTTGAGCGATATTTACACCATCGGCGTGAATTTGGCGGGTTTGCCGGCAATGTCAATGCCTTGTGGCTTTGTTCAAAATTTGCCCGTTGGCGTGCAATTGATTGGCAATTATTTTAAAGAATCGCAACTGTTGAATGTCGCGCACCGTTTTCAAATGGAGACGGATTTTCATCAACAAATGCCCGAATTGAATCATTTTTAAAAAAATTCCACGTTGACCGTGGATAAAAGGAGTTTTTATGTGGGAAGTGGTGATTGGTTTAGAAGTGCACGCCCAATTAAGGACAAAGAGCAAAATTTTTTCAGCAGCTTCAACGCAATTTGGCGCCGAACCCAACGCACACGCCTGCGCCATTGATTTGGCGCTGCCCGGCGTGTTGCCGGTTTTGAATAAACAAGCTGTCATCTGCGCCATTCGTTTTGGTTTGGCAATTGGTGCGCAAATTGCGCAAAAAAGCATTTTTGCGCGCAAAAATTATTTTTACCCCGATTTGCCCAAAGGTTACCAAATTTCGCAATTTGAAAAACCCGTTGTAGAAGGCGGTTTGATTGCCATTGCAACCAAAAATGGCAATAAAAATATCCGTTTGACGCGCGCGCATTTGGAAGAAGATGCCGGAAAATCCGTGCATGAAGGCTTGCATGGTTTCACGGGTATTGATTTAAACCGCGCGGGCACGCCGCTTTTGGAAATTGTAAGCGAACCGGATATGGCATCATCAGACGAAGCTGTTGCTTACGCCAAAGCCTTGCATTCTTTGGTGCAATGGATTGGCATTTGCGATGGCAATATGCAAGAAGGTTCTTTGCGTTTTGATGCCAATGTTTCGGTGCGCCGCCCCAATGAACCGCTTGGCACGCGGCGCGAGATTAAAAATCTCAATTCTTTTAAAAGTTTAAAAGATGCCATTGATTTTGAAGTGGATTGGCAAATCAACGAACTTGAAGAAGGGCGCAACATTCAACAAGCCACCGTTTTGTTTGATGTGGATTCGGGCGAAACCCGCACCATGCGCACCAAAGAAGATGCGCAAGATTACCGTTATTTTCCCGACCCCGATTTGTTGCCTTTGAAAATTGATTCCGCTTGGATTGATTCTGAACGCCAAAATCTGCCCGAATTGCCCCAAGACAAAAAAGAGCGTTACCAAAATGTTTTGGGTTTGTCTTCTTATGATGCCGGTGTTTTAACCAATAGTTTGGACATTGCCGATTATTTTGAAAATGTTTTAAAAACAACCGGTGAAAAACACGCCAAACCCGTTGCCAATTGGGTGATGGGCGATTTGACCGCCAAACTCAACCGTGCCGAATTGTCAAGCTACGCCGATTCGCCCATTTTGCCCGAACAATTGGCGTTGTTGATTGCCCGCATTGAAGACGGCACCATTTCCAACAACATAGCCAAAAAAATCTTTGAAAAATTGTGGGAATCGCCTGCGTTGTCGGTGGATGAAATTATTGAAAAGGACGGCTTAAAACAAATCACCGATTTTGGCGAAATTGATTCCATTATTGATTTGGTTTTATCGGAAAATCCCGACAACGTGGCAGAATTTAAAGCCGGCAAAGAAAAAGCCTTCAACGCTTTGGTTGGCAAAGTGATGAAACAAACCAAAGGCAAAGCGGCGCCGCAAATGGTCAATCAGCGTTTAAAGGAAAAATTACAATGAAACAATGCGTTTTTTCCACGGTCAACCCAAAAAAATTTTCAAAATTTTTTTTGGGTTTACCGTGGATTTTTGCGGCGCTTGTTTTTTTTGGCGTTTTTAATACGGCAAGCGCACAAAATAGCGCCACTTTAACCATCGGCGCTTACAAAATCACCGCCGAAGTTGCCAACACGGCTTATTTGCGCCAAAAAGGTTTGATGAATCGTCTTTATCTGCCGCAAAACCAAGGAATGATTTTTATTTTTCCGCAAGCAATGACGCATTGCATGTGGATGAAAAACACGCCTTTGGATTTGTCCGTTGCCTTTATTGACGATTTGGGGCGCATTATTAACATTGAACAAATGCAAGCCAACACTACCAATGCGCATTGCGCCAAAATGCCCGCACGCTACGCCTTGGAGATGAAAGCAGGATTTTTTAAAAATCGCAACATCATCCCACGGATGAAAATCAACGGTTTGAACAAACTTCCCCGTGCTTATTGATTCGCATTGCCATCTAACCGATTTTGTTGATTTTGGCGATTCTGCCGATTTTGCCGATTCTGCATTTTTAAAAAAGATTCTTTGGCAAGCTGAAAAAGCGGGCGTTTGCGCATTTGTAAGCGCCGCTAGCCAAACCAGCGATTTTTCCAAAATCTTAAAACTTGTAGAAAACAAAAAAAATGTTTTTGCAACGCTCGGCGTGCATCCTTTTTATGCCGAAAATTTTGAAGAAATCGGCAAAATCGGCAATTTTGTGCAGTTGTTGAATCACCCAAAAATCATTGGTCTGGGCGAGATTGGCTTAGATTTTTCACCCAAACACCAATTAAGCGCCAACACGCAAATTGTTGTTTTGGAAAAACAATTACAAATCGCATCCGACTTACAAAAACCAATCGTTCTACATTGTGTGGGCAAAGGCGCCTCTTCAACCCTTTTGCAAATTTTGAAAAAATTCAAACTTGGCGGAATTTTGCACGCTTTTGGCGGTAGCATAGAAGAAGCAAAGGTTTTTATAAAACTAGGTTTCAAAATTAGTTTTAACGGCAATCTTTTAAAACCACACTTCAAACGTGTGTTAAAACTTGCAGAAACCTTGCCAGATTCCGCCATATTGTTAGAGAGCGATTTTCCCTTTGCCTGCCAAGTTGCCGAGTTACCCAACATACTCAAAACCCTTGCCCAACTTCGCCAAACGCCAATTGAAACGCTACAAACCCAAATCTACCAAAACACTTGCTGCGCTTTTAATTACGATTTTCCACGGTAAACAAGACTTTTTTTCAAAAAAACAAAGCGTTTACCGTGGATTTTCAATTTTATAAAATCATTTTTTTTTCAAAAACAAACCCAATGCACTATTTCAAAGCCGTTGTTGGCATTTTTGTTATTGCCTTATTGTCTTGCCTGCCGCTTTTTGGGGCGCAGTTTTTTGTGGGCTCGGATGACTTGGCGTTCCATTTGGTGCGCATTGAAGGCTTGGCGGCGGGCTTATTCACAGGGCAGTTTCCCGTGCGCCTTTACCCCGTTTTTAACCAAAATTTTGGCTACCCTTTGGGCATTTTTTATGGCGATTGGTTGTTGTATTTCCCCGCCATTTTGCGCATTGTTGGCACGCCGCCGCTCTTGGCTTATCAATGCAATCTTGCCTTTATCAATATTTTAACGGCGGGCATTGCCTACCTTTCATTTTGGGGAATTTTCCGCCGCCAACATTTGGCATTTTTGCTTGCCGCTTTTTATTGCTTAGCCAACTACCGCTTGATGAATCTTTATTTTCGTGCCGCTTTGGGCGAATACACGGCAATGGCGTTTTTGCCGTGGATTGCCTTTGCTTTGTGGCGCATTTATTCTGTGGGGGGGGGAGGGTAACGCCCTTCCGCCACGCTTTTTTCTTGGCGGCAGGGTTTTTGGCATTGCTTTACACACACATTTTAAGCACGCAAATGGCGTTTTTGGCGTTAATATTGGTTGCGCTTATTTTGTATTTTAAAACATTTACCCGCCCAATTTTAAAAACTTATGCTTGTTTTTTAATTATTTTTATAATCGGCGGTCTTGCATTTATTATTCCTTTTTTGGATTATTATCTTCAAACCCCAACCATTATCAAGGAACTCAATAAAACCCCGTTTTTTATTGCACGCCATAGCCTTCCTTTTTTACAATTATTTACCGATATTTTTAAAAGTAATTTTTTGGATTCCAATGAATCGGCAACGCTCACTCCGGGCATTATTTTATTCTTTTTTATTTTTGGATTATTTTATTTGACATTAAAACGTCAATTTTCAAAAACTTGTTTGTTTTTTATTGCCCTTTCTTTGTGTTTTTTGGTTTTAACATTATCCATTTTTCCATGGGATTTTTTGACAGAACATATTTTTATTTTTCATTATTTGTCGCATATTCGTTTTCCGTGGCGATTTATCAGTTTTGCCGTTCTTTCAATGTGTTTGTTTTTAGGATTTTTTTATAAAGAAAATTTGGTATTTTTAAAACCTTATTTTTATTCTATTCCTGCAATTTTTATTGTTTTTTCAACATTTTATTTTTTTAAAGATTATCAAACCAACAACATTTTTTTGGTTAAAGAAATTCCGTTGATGAATATATTAGACAACTGCACGGGTTGCAAAAAATATAATAATATCGGCGGCTATGATTATATTTTAAGCGGCACTCCGATTGATGATATTCAAAGCACGGTATTTTCAAACAAAGCGCAAGTTCAAATTTTAAAAGAAAATGGTATTTTTCTGCTTTTTAAAATTCAGGCAGAAGAAAATGCTTTTGTGGATATTCCACGTTTTGCTTATCCTTATCTTAAAGCACAAAATGAAAATGGCGAGTTTTTAATAACAGATGTGGGTTTTCAAAACCGTTTGCGGATTATTTTTAAAAACGCTTACAACGGCATTGTTTGGGTTGATTTTTACCCGCCATTTTATTGGCATTTATCTGAAATCATTTCCATTTTATCGCTGATTTTTTGTTTGTTTTTACTTCAAAAAACCAAAAATCCACGGTAAACGAACAATTTTTTTCAAAAAAATAAAGTGTTCACCGTGGTTTTTTTCATTCTGGGGCGGAAACAAATCGGCCTTTTTTGATTTTTAAACCATAAAAACGCGCATTGCCCAAACCGGCAAAATGCGCGTGGCAAATGGCGCAAGCCAAAGCGTCCGCGGCATCGGCTTTGGGCGTTTGATTCAAACGGAGCAATTCTTCCACCATTTTTGCCACTTGGTATTTTGCCGCTTTGCCATTGCCCACCACGCTTTTTTTGATTTGCAAAGCCGTGTATTCCGCCACTTTTAAATTTTTTGTGGTCAATGCCGCCAAAGCCGCGCCGCGCGCTTGTCCCAACAAAAGTGTGGATTGTGGATTAACATTCACAAACACTTTTTCTATTGCCGATTCTTCGGGTTGGTAAAGTTGAATAATTTCATGGATATTTTGAAAAATGGTGCAAAGGCGACTAGGCAAATGCGCATTGCCATTGGTTTTGATGATTCCACTTGCCACATAATGCAACTGGTTGGCTTGTTCATCAATCACGCCAAAACCGGTTTGGCAAAGTCCGGGGTCAATGCCCAAAATGCGCATCGCTATTCGTCAAAAACGGCGGTGGTGTAAATTTCTTGCACATCGTCCAAACTTTCCAAGGCATCCAATAATTTTTGCATTTTGAGCGCTTCTTCGCCTGAAAAAAACGTCTCGTTTTGCGCTTTCATTGTGATTGCCGATTCTGCGGCTTCAAAACCTTTTTGTGCCAAAGCATCTTTCACTTTGAAAAAATCGGCAGGTGATGTGATGACTTCAATAGAATGGTCTTCTTCATCTATTAAAACATCGTCTGCGCCAGCATCAATTGCCGCTTCCATTAAAGCGTCCGCATTGGTTTGGGGCGAAAAAAACAACTGCCCGCAATGCGTAAATTGAAAAGCAACCGAACCTTCGGTGCCCAAATTGCCGCCGTGTTTGGTAAAAGCGTGGCGCACATCGGCAACGGTGCGCGTTTTGTTATCGGTTAAACAATCCACAATCACAGCCGCGCCGTTTGTGCCGTAACCTTCATAACGAATTTCCACATATTCCACGCCAGCCAATTCGCCCGTGCCTTTTTTGATGGCGTTGTCAATTTTGTCCTTGGGCATATTGATGGCTTTGGCTTTTTCCACCGCAACGCGTAGCCGCGGATTAAACGCCACATCGCCCCCAGCCATTTTGGCAGCCACCGTGATTTCTTTGGCAATTTTAGAAAATGCCGCGCCGCGTTTTTCGTCTTGTCTACCTTTGCGGTGTTGAATGTTTGCCCATTTGGAATGTCCAGCCATTTTTGTTCCTTTTTTTAAAAACAAGCTATTTTAAAAAAATCCACGGTCAACGCGCAAAAATTTTCAAAAATTCATCGTTGGCTAATTTTAATTTAGAGAATTCCACAATTTTGCCGTGGTAGCGCGCCAAAATTTGCGCTTTGGAATAATTGGGCGGGTAGATTTTTTTTAAATCGGAATCGTTTAAATCGCTTAAAAAAGCCACGCAATCGGCATAATTTTGAACGGGAATTTGTAAGCGTTTTAAAAATTTGAGCGTATAAGAGTCGCTAACAAAAACCGCCTTCAAACACGCAAAATTCAAAATGGCATCGGCGGTTTCAAAGCCAATGCCTTGTTGGTTGAGCAACCATTGGCGCGAAACATTGTTTTGAAAATTTTCAAAAGTGCCAAAATCGCGCACAATGTTTTGGGCCAAAAGAATCAAACGCTTTGATTTTTGCCGAAAAAAACCGCTGGGTTGAATTTCAACTTCAATGGATTTTTGGCGGGCAAGTTTTAAAAGTGCGGCATCGGAATTGGTGCTTAAAATTTGCGCATTTTGAAGATTTTTCAACGCCAATTCCACATTTTGCCAACGCGTGTTTTGGGTCAAAATGGCAGAAACAACGACTTCAAAATGCCCGGCATTGGGCCACCACCAACTTGGTTTTTGGTTTAACAAATGGAGATTTTTTAATTTTTTTAAAATTTCAAAACTCGTCATTTTTCAAAAAAATCAAAGGTTGACCGTGGATTTTTGCGGTTTTTAAATTTCTTGCATTTGTTGCAAATGGTAAAGTTTGGCATACAAACCATTTTGCGATAAAAGTTCGGCATGCGTGCCTTCTTCTTCTTTTTTGCCTTTGTTTAAAGTGATGATTCTGTCGGCATTTTCAATGGTGGAAAGCCGATGCGCAATCACAATGGTGGAGCGGTTTTCCATCAAACGTTCCAAAGCTTTTTGCACATAGCGTTCTGATTCGGTATCCAATGCGGAAGTGGCTTCATCCAAAATTAAAATGGGCGCATTTTTTAACAAGGCGCGCGCAATTGCCAAACGTTGGCGTTGCCCGCCAGAGAGTTTGACGCCGTTTTCGCCAATTAAAGTTTCAAAACCTTGCGGCAGATTTTCAATAAATTCCAAAGCATAAGCGGCTTTGGCGGCGTTTTTGATTTCTTCCAAAGAAGCGTTGGCTTTTTCGCCATAAGCAATGTTGGCGGCAATGGTGCCGTTGAACAAAACCACATCTTGACTAACCAAGGCAATGTTGTGGCGCAAACTGGATAAGGTAAAAGAATCAATGGCTTTGCCGTCTATTAAAATTTGGCCAGAATCCGCATTAAAAAAACGCGCCAACAAAGCGGCAATGGTGCTTTTGCCCGAACCAGAAGGCCCAACCAACGCCAAGACTTCGCCTTTTTTTAAATGAAAACTAATGTTGTTTAAAGCGGGTTTTTCAGAGGCTGGATAAGAAAAAGAAACGTTTTGAAATGCCACATCGCCCGTTGCATTTTGTAAAATTTGCGTGCCTCCATCTTCTTCGGGCGTTTCATCAATTAAAGAAAAAATACTCTCAGAAGCAGCCAATCCGCGATGAATAGGCGCGGAAACATCCGCCAAACGTTTTAAAGGCGCCAAAATCATCAGCATTGCGATGATAAAAGAAACAAAACCGCCTACCGTTGCTTCATCCGTTGTGCCGGCTTGTTTTAAAGCCACGCCCATAATAATGGCAATGCCGCAAGCCGCCAAAAACTGCACAATGGGCGTTTGTGCGGCGGCGGCAATGGTGGCGCGCATTGCCAAGCGTCTTTGCATATCCACCGATTGTTGAAAACGCGCCGATTCAAAAGCTTGACCACCAAAAATTTTCACCACTTTGTGCGCTTCAATGGATTCTTGCAAAACTTGTGTGAGTTCGCCCATGGATTCTTGTTGACCTTCAAAAACGCGGCGCAAACGTTTGCCAAAAAGCCGCACCACCAAAGCGATAAACGGCACCACGGTTAAGGTGATGAGTGTTAATTGCCAATTCAAATAAAGCAACCACGCCATTAAACCCAAAACGGAAATGGCATCTTTGATTAAAGCGGTCAAAGCATTGCTGGCAGCGCCTGCCACATTGGTAACATCGTAAATGATGCGCGAAATCAAGCGCCCGGAAATGTTGTCGGCATAATAACGTGTGGGCAGTTTGACCATTTTGGCAAACATTGCGGTGCGCAATTCGCTAATCACATTGTTGGAAACCCAACTCATTGCGTAATCACCAACAAAACCAAAAACGGCGCGCGCCAAAAAAATCGCCATAATCACCGCGGGATAAAACAACCAATCCCAAGGTGCGGCGGTTTTAGAAAAACCTTCGTCTAACAAAAATTTCATCATTGCAGGAAAAATCGGCTCCATTAAAGAAGAGCCAGCCATTGCTATTAAAGCGGCAACAAAGGCTTTCCAATAAGGGCGAACGTAGGTTAATAAGCGCGCGTAAAGTTGGGTGCTGGTCATTTTTTTTGAATGAAAAAGCAAAAAAAACATTTTGGCGTTTTTTCCACGGTCAACGCAAAAAAATTTTAAAAAAATTTGGCGTTGACCGTGGATTTTTGAATATAATTGCGCCTTTCTTTACACGTATAAGACCAAAGCGCAACGTAAGAAAAAACGCTAAAAGAATAATTTTCGCGCGTAAATACAGGATTTTTAACAGGATTTTTTCGGGTGGCGCACACTAACAAAAAATAACCGCCGCCTTTGAGTGCAATTATAAAAATACGTTTTTTACGCGCACAACCTTTTTGGAGTGCCAATGAAACGCATGTTATTTAACGCCACGCAAGCCGAAGAATTGCGCGTGGCGATTGTGGATGGTCAAAATTTAATTGATTTGGACATTGAATCTTCCACCAAAGAGCAACGCAAAAGCAACATTTACAAAGGCGTGGTCACCCGCATTGAACCTTCTTTGGAAGCGTGTTTTGTGGATTATGGCGTGGAGCGCCACGGATTTTTGCCTTTTAAAGAAATTGCCAAATCCTATTTGAAAGACCCCAAAGCCAAAGTGGCGGACGTTTTGGAAGTGGGGCAAGAATTGATTGTTCAAGTGGAAAAAGACGAGCGCGGCAACAAAGGCGCGGCTTTGACTACTTATATTTCTTTGGCAGGGCGTTATTTGGTTTTGATGCCGAATAATCCCAGAGGCGGCGGCGTCTCGCGCCGCATTGACGGGCAAGAGCGCCAAGAATTGCGCACAATGTTGGATTCTTTACAAACGCCACAAGGAATGAGCATTATTGCCCGCACCGCCGCCATCGGCAGACAATTAGAAGAATTAGAATGGGATTTAAAATACCTTCTCCAACTTTGGAGCGCCATTGAAAGTGCGGGCAATGCGCAAAAAGGTGCGTTTTTAATTTATTTGGAAAGCAGTTTGGTCATTCGCGCCATTCGCGATTATTTTCAACCCGATATTGGCGAAATTTTGATTGACACCGATGATATTTTCCAACAAGCGCAATCGTTTATGGCAACGGTGATGCCCAACAATGTGGGTTTGGTTAAACGTTATACTGATGATGTGCCGCTTTTTTCGCGTTTTCAAATAGAAGGACAAATTGAAAGCGCTTTTTCGCGCCAAGTGGATTTGCCATCGGGCGGCGCTATTGTGATTGACCACACCGAAGCGTTGGTGGCGGTGGATGTGAATTCTGGGCGCTCCACCAAAGGTGCGGATATTGAAGACACGGCTTTTCAAACCAATTGGGAAGCCGCAGAAGAATTGGCGCGCCAGTTGCGCCTGCGCGATTTGGGCGGTTTGGTGGTGATTGATTTTATTGATATGGAATCGCCAAAGCACCAACGTGAAGTAGAACAAATTTTGCGCGAATCCTTGAAGTTTGACCGCGCGCGCGTGCAAATGGGCAAAATTAGCCGTTTTGGCTTGTTGGAATTGTCGCGCCAAAGATTGCGTCCGGCATTGGTAGAAAGCAGTTATTCCACTTGTGCCAAATGCGGCGGAACGGGGAATATTCGCTCCACCAAATCTTCGGCATTGCATATGTTGCGTGTGTTGGAAGAAGAAGCCATTAAAGAACAAACAAGCACGGTGGAAGTGCAAGTTGCTGTGGATGTGGCTACTTTTTTACTTAACGAAAAACGCTTTGAAGTGCAAGAAATTGAACGGCGCCACAATGTTCACGTGGTGATTATTCCCAATGCCCATTTGGATACCGCCGCGCATCGTGTTATTCGCCGCCGTTTGGATGACGATTTGCCCGATTCTGCAACCTTTGAACGCGTGGAAATTCCAGAAGAAATGGCGCCCGCTTTGTCTTTTGAAAAAACCGCGCCGCGCCAAAAGGCAGTGATTCAAATTGTTCCGCGCGAACCTGCCCCGATTGTGAAAAAGGCGGAAAATGGTTTGTTGACGCGTATTTTGTCGTGGTTTTCTAGTTCAAGTAGCCCGATTAACCAAAGCACAGTGAAGGCAAAACCGAGTCGTCAACGTCCAAAAAACGATAACCGCAAAAAAGCATTGAGAGTTGAAAAAGCTGAAAAAGCTGACAAGCTTGAAAAACTTGAAAAAGCCGAAAGACATGAACGCGGCGAGCGCGCTGAAAATAAGCGCCGCACAAAAACACCAAGCGCGGCAACAACCAAAGAATCAACCTCCAAACCCCAAACACCACTGCCAGCGGAAAAAAAACCGCGCAACAAAAAACCACGCCAAAAACGTGAAAACGATGCGGCAACTAACGCCACGCCTAGCAACACTGTTGTTGCTGAAAACAACGATGCCGTGGTTGTGGTGATTCCAACGCTTGAACAACCGAGCGTGGATAATCAAAAAATTGCGCTTGAAAAAATTGAAAAATCGGCAAAAAAAACCAAACCCGCTGAGCCTTTGTTGCCCGAACCGCTTTTTAAAATGTTTGAAGCACCGCCCCAAACTTTTGATTCCTTAAAAACCGAATCGCCAAAAGTTGAAAAAGCGGAATTGGCAAATTTTGAAAAAACCGAATTACCAAAATCGGTGATTGCCGAATTGCCAAAAGTTGAAAAAGCGCAAGCGCCGATGATGGCTTTGGATGTGTTGTTGAGCGAATCGGGTTTGGTGATGGTCAACACGGAAAAAATAGAAACACCAACAGAAACAACGCCGCCCAAAAAGCGACTCGGTCGTCCCCGCCGCAAACCGCAACCCAACAACGCCACCGATTCCCCGCTTGTGATGATTGAAACCAACGGCAAAAACGAATAACACCAAAATCCACGGTAAACGCCAAAAAAAATTGGTGTTTACCGTGGAAAATCGTTTTTTGCAGGCAAAACGGCGTAGTTTTCAAAGAAAATTAAAGCGTTGGCGAGTTCAAGCGGTAGATTTTCTTTTAAAAAATCCGCCGAATAATCGCTTAAAAAAACATAAAAGGTTTGCGGTGCGCGCTGGCCGTTTTGTAATGCTTGCCACAATTCTTTTTGGAATTGCTGGGCGCTGATTTCATCTGTTCGCGCATCCCAAACAAAATTTGTTTTTAGGCGGTGATTGGCTGCATAACGCGCAAAAGGCACGCTTTCGCCATAAGATTGTTGGCGCGTTACAATCATCAAAGTGTCAGCATTTTGGGTAAAAATATTTAATTCCGCAAAGGTTGGCATCGGTGTTTTTTTGCGCGATTGCGTTAAAGTGCGGAATTGCCCGTAAATATCTGCAAACGGATGAAAAGGCGAAATTTGCCAAAAGAGCGCCACGCTCAACAAAACAATGGCAATTTTTTTGGGAAAGGTTTGAATAACGCCTGCCAGCACAAAAAGCGTGAAGAGATAAACCAACGGCCAACCAAAGCGCACATTGGCGCGGAACATTTTGCCCAAAACGCCAATAGGCCAAATGGCAGCGGCGTGGTAGGTAAAAATGCTAAATGCAACCATCACAAAAACACACATGCCCAAACCTCTGGTTTTTTTGGAAAAAAACTGAATTTTGTTTTTGTAAAAAAAACGCGAGACCAACAAAACACCCGCCAAGGCAAAAACGCCCAAACCTGCAAAGAGCGAATTTTCATGCAACCACGGCACAAAAAATGAAAACAATCGCGCGCGGTTGTAGCCAAAACCTTCTGCGGCAATGGAAGTGCCTTCAAAATAACCCGCCAAATAGGTTAAACACGCGGCAAGCAAAATCAAGGGCAGGGCGGGGATGATTTTTTTAACGTAAATGGCTTTGCATAAGGCAATGCCCAAAACCATTGCCAATAAATAAGGATGAATTAAAGCGGCAATGGCAACCAATGCCGCCCAGTGTAATAACCGCCAAGGTTTTTGATAAAACCACATAGCACCGACCACCAACCACTGCGCCGTGAGTGCGGCGTGCCCGGTTAAGCGCATTAAAATTAAAGGCGATGCTATTAAAAAAGCGGCGACCAAGAGTTGCAAAGCAAGTGATTGTGTCCATTGCCGCGCCCACAAAATGCCGAATACGCCCATTAAAAATAAACTCAACAAATGCCAGCAACCAAAATATTGCCCCCCCCCCCCCCCGATTCCGGCAAAGAGTTTGAGAACAAAGACTGCGAGCGGTATAGAATCAGTTAAACCAACACTGGTGCGGGCAGTGATATTTTGGGTTTCAATTACTCCGGGCGGCCAATGCCAAGGTTCATTTAAGAAAAACGCACCGCCCAAATAATGCCAAGATGGGTCGCCGCCAGAAACCAGCCACAAACTCTGTGGATTCAAAGAATCCCAACCCAACAAAAAAGCGTTGTAAAAAAGGGCAATTAAAAAAATTAAAAAGCCGATGAGAATGTTTTGGCGATTTTCCACGGTAAACCTTTTTATTTTTTTAAAACGGTAATTTTAAAACTTTTTTGTGGTTCACCGTGGAAAATCACGGTTATTGTTCCAACTCCAAAGGCATTTGAAGGCGAACGAGAAAACCATGAGAGAGATTTTGAAAAGTCAAGTTGCCCGCGTGCAAGCGCGTGATGCGCTCAACAATAGCCAAACCTAATCCTGTGCCTGTGGTATTTGTGCGGGCGGATTCACCGCGCGCAAAGGGGCGTTTGATGCGGGAAAATTCTTCTTCCTTCACGCCATTGCCGTGGTCAAGAACTTCAATAATCAAGGATTGTTGTTCAGCAAAAACTTTTAAAACAACAGGCGGGCAGCCGTATTTGAAAGCGTTATCAATCAAGTTCGTTACAGCACGCGTGATGCTTGCGCGCCGCAAAAGCATGGTGGGAATTGTGGCAATTTCAAAAGAAAAATTGGCAAGATGCCGCTCTTTGATGCGTTGTGCCAAATTTTGAAAAAGCTCGGTAGGCGCTAGCAACAATGGAGCTTCTCCGCCATCGCTTTTGGCGTAATCCATAAATTGCGCAATGATTGCCTCCATTTGTTCAATGTCATGCACCGCGTTGGTGCGGCTTTCTTCATCCACCATGCTCATTTCGGCTTCCAAACGCAAACGGGTTAAAGGCGTGCGCAAATCGTGCGAAATGCCCGCCAAAACAATGGCGCGTTCTTTATCATGTGCGGATAAATCTTCTGCCATGCGGTTAAAGGATGCGGATAATTCGCGAATTTCGCGGCTACCTACCGCAAGATTGGAAGGTGTAAAGGGTTCGCCGCAACCTAATGCCCGCACTTTTTGGGCGAGATTTTTTAAGGGATTAGCCAGTTGCCTTGCAAAAATAAAACTTGCCAAAAGCGTTAAAAATGTTGCAATCACGCCCCAAATGAGCCAATGCATAGCAAAAGACAAAGGCGCTTTGGTGATGGGAAAGCCTAGCCAATATTCGTCTTCGTCCTTGGGGTCAAAGCGAAAACTCACCCAAAAACCTTCAAAGCCATCTATGCTGGAAGCCAAGCGCGTTGATTCGCCTAATCGCTTTTGAATTTGTTTAGTAACAAGTCTGGTAAAAGCATCATCTGGCAAAGTTTGCACTTCTTCATCGTTAAAATTGGCAGGGTGCAAAAAAATGCCCTCGCGGCTGGATAGCTCTTCTAATAAAAATCCGCGATTTTCCGGCGCGGCAGCATAAAGTGCGGCGCGAACCAAATTGACCATAGCAACTGCCAAGTTTGCCGTTTCTTTGGCGCGCGCACTAGAACCGTTAAAATAAGCCACGGCAAGCCACGTGGCGTTGGATACCAAAAGCAATGCAGCCACCCATAAAAATAAGCGCGCGAATAAGCTTTGCGGCAGTTTCATTGTTCTATTGTTTCTTCTGGCACAAAAACGTAGCCAAAACCCCAGATGGTTTGTAAATAGCGCGGATTGGCGGGGTCGACTTCAATGAGTTTGCGAATGCGCGAAATTTGCACATCAATGGCGCGGTCAAATGAGCCTTGTTCCCTGCCACGCGCCAAGGTCATCAATTTGTCGCGAGATAACGGCTCGTTTGGGTGTTGGAGCAACACTTTTAATAAGGAATATTCGCCGGTGGTTAGCGTGATGACTTCATCTTTTTTGGTTACCGTGCGCGTGTTCAAATTCACCACAACATCGCCAAAAGAGATATGTGTTTTTTCTTTTAAGGGAGCGCCCGGTATTTCTGTTTTTTGCCGCCTTAACACCGCGTGAATGCGCGCTAATAATTCGCGCGGGTTAAAAGGTTTGGGCAAATAATCGTCTGCGCCCATTTCCAAACCTACGATTCGGTCAACCTCTTCGCCTTTTGCCGTTAGCATAATGATGGGGACAGTGTCGCCTGCACCGCGCAAACGTCTGCAAATGGATAAGCCATCTTCGCCCGGCATCATCAGGTCTAAAACCAACAAATCAAAATGTTCGCGTTTTCTAAGTTTGTCCATTTGTTGGCTATCTGCCGCCGTTTGCACGTTGAAACCTTGTTCGCTCAAATAGCGCGTTAAAAGGGAGCGCAAGCGCGTGTCGTCATCCACCACCAAAATTTGCGTCATTTTTTTGTCCTCAAAAGCAACCGAGCTAGCTTAACGAATTTTGCGCCCTTTAAAATGTAAAAAACGTAAGCAAGTTTTTCAATTCGGCGTTTAGAAATAATATTTTACATTTGCTTGCAAAATGTTTTTAAAAAGCAACGCACAATAACGGTATGAAAAAGTTGGTGTTGATTTTTCTTCTTGCGCTCGGTTTTACGAGTTTTTTTGCCTTCGCCGATGATGACGAAGATGATGATTTTCGCGCCGCTTTTTCAAAAATGGAAAAAGAACGCATGAAAATGGAAATGCGGCGTTTTTGGAATAAAGGCAATCATCCGCCGCTGCCGCCGCCTGTTTTGAACGCTGATGATAAAAAAGATTTAAAGCGCGGCATTCAAATGCACAACATTACTTTGCATTGGGAGCGCCGTTGCCGCGATGCACAAGAAGCACCGCCGCGCGAATGGCAAAAATTTTTGTATAAAAAATGGCCCAAAAAACAGCGCAAACTGCACTATATGGCAAGCGTGGGCGATTTGCATCCGTCTGCCGCGGCAGATTATTACATTTTTGGCGCTTATTCCGATGCCCATTGGGAACACTTCCGCCAAACCTGCCACAATGGAATGCCGAGCGAATTGAAAGCCAAAATGGAATCGCTTGGCTTGTCTGAAATTCCGGTTAAAAAACACAAAAAACGCCATTTTCCACGGTAAACTGCCAAAAATTTTCAAAAAAAATCACCGTTTACCGTGGAAAAACATTTTCAAAATAACCCGTGGCAATTGTGTGCGCCTTTTGATGCCGCTGGCGACCAGCCGCAAGCCATCCAAAAACTTGTGGAAGGTTTAAAAGATGGCTTAAAAATGCAAACGCTTTTGGGCGTAACCGGTTCTGGCAAAACTTTTACGATGGCCAATGTGATTGCCCAAAGCAATCGCCCCGCTTTGGTTTTGGCGCCCAATAAAACCTTGGCAGCGCAACTTTATGCCGAATTTAAAGAATTTTTCCCCAAGAATGCGGTGGAATATTTTGTTTCTTATTACGATTATTACCAGCCCGAAGCCTATGTTCCTGCGCGGGATTTGTATATAGAAAAAGACAGCGCCATCAACGACCAAATTGAACAAATGCGTTTGTCTGCCACCAAAAGTTTGTTAGAGCGCCGAGATTGCTTGATTGTGGCTTCCGTTTCTTGCATTTATGGCATTGGCGAGCGCGAAGATTATCACCAAATGATTTTGGTTTTGCGCCAAAACGATGAACTTTCCCAACGCCAAATCATTGCCCAACTAACCAAAATGCAATACACGCGTTCAGATTTTGATTTTCACCGCGGCACTTTTCGCGTGAAAGGCGATGTGATTGATATTTTCCCCGCCGAAAATTCAGAAAACGCCATTCGCGTTTGCCTTTTTGACGATGAAATTGAAAAAATTCAAGTGTTTGACCCTTTGACTGGCAAAATTATTCACGCCACGCCAAGGTTTGTGGTTTTTCCTGCTTCGCATTATGTAACGCCGCGCAAAACCGTTTTAAAAGCCATAGAAAGCATTAAAGAAGAATTGCAAGAACGATTAGAATTTTTTTACAAAGCAAACAAACTAGTTGAAGCGCAGCGCTTAGAACAAAAAACGCGTTTTGATTTGGAAATGTTAGATCAAATTGGATTTTGCAAAGGCATTGAAAATTATTCGCGCCACCTTTCGCGCCGAAAAAAAGGCGAGCCGCCGCCCACTTTAATGGATTATTTGCCAGACGATGCACTGCTTTTTATTGATGAATCGCATGTGACCATTGGGCAAATTGGCGGAATGTTTAAAGGGGATCGCGCCAGAAAAGAAAATTTGGTGAATTATGGCTTTCGCTTAGAAAGTGCGCTGGATAATCGTCCGTTGCAATTTTTTGAGTTTGAAGGCTTGATGCCGCAAACCATTTTTATTTCCGCTACGCCCGCCGATTACGAAGCGAAGCACACCGGCCAAATTGTGGAGCAGCTGGTGCGCCCAACCGGCATTTTGGACCCAGACGTTGAAGTTCGCTCGGCAATAACGCAGGTTGATGATTTGTTGAATGAAATCAATTTGCGCATTCCCAAAAAAGAGCGGGTTTTGGTTACCACTTTAACCAAAAGAATGGCAGAAGATTTAACCGATTTTTTAAATGAACACGGTATTCGCGTGCGTTATTTGCATTCTGATATTGATACTGTTGAGCGCGTTGAAATTATTCGCGATTTGCGTTTGGGCGTTTTTGATGTTTTGGTGGGAATCAATTTGTTGCGCGAAGGTTTGGATATTCCCGAAGTTTCACTTGTTGCCATTTTGGATGCGGATAAAGAAGGTTTTTTGCGCTCCACGCGTTCGCTTATTCAAACCATTGGCAGAGCCGCGCGCAACATCAATGGCAAAGCCATTTTATACGCCGACATTATTACCAATTCCATTCAAAATGCTTTAAATGAAACCAAGCGCCGCCGTGAAAAACAAATTGAATTTAATATTCAAAACCATATTACGCCAAAAAATGTTTCCAAAAAAATAAAAGATATTATTGATGGTGTTTATAAAGATGAAGAATCAACCATTCAAAATAAAAAAGAAAAAAACAAAAAATCCGTTTTGGAATATTTAAAAATGGATGAAAAAACTTTGGGCAAACATATTCAAAAATTAGAAAAAGAAATGAAGAAAAACGCCCAGCAATTAAATTTTGAAGAAGCCATTCGTTTGCGGGATGAAATCTTCAAATTGCGGCAAGCGGCATTTGGCGCCGCGGTGCATGATGCTTAAATTTTTTTCAATATTTTTACAAAAAACCGCAAAAATCCACGGTCAACGCCCAATTTTTTTGAAAATTGTGTCCAATTTTTGCAAATTTTAAAAAATTTTTTAAAAATTTTTTGGCGTTGACCGTGGAAAATGGCGTGCGTTTCAATGTTGCCAAAAGGAAAATGTTGCAAGGCTTTGCGCCGATTTTATAAAAAGAAAAAATTAGGGCGGCTTCTTCTTTTTTTGTTTTGTCAATTTGTTTTTTTAAGATTTTGTTTGATTTTTGTAGAAACTTTCGCCTAAACTAACAACATTGTTTCGCAATCTTTGCAGACGACTGATTTTTGCGGTTTGTAGGACGTTGCTCACAAGGCAACGAAATCATGGCGCGATGAAAATCGCTGACTTACTTTGATAAGGAGCTTCGATGAAGATAATCAGTGCACAAGAAGCGGCAGCCTTGGTCAAGGAAGGCAACAGCGTAATGGCTGGTGGCTTTCTGGCTTGCGGTTCCGCACATTCGGTGTTTGCCGCCCTGGCAAAATTAGGCACCAAAAATCTCACGTTAATTGGCAACGATTCGGCTTTTGAAGGCGTGAGTTACGGTCAGTTGATCGTCAATAAACAAGTTAAAAAACTTATTGCCACCCATGTGGGCACCAACAAGGAAACCGGCCGCCAAATGAGCGCTGGGGAAACCGAAGTGGAGCTTGTGCCGCAAGGCACCTTGGCGGAACGCATTCGTGCGGGCGGCTGGGGTTTGGGCGGCATTTTAACGTCAACCGGCTTGGGCACCATTGTTGCCGAAGGCAAGCAAGTCATTGAGGTAAAAGGCAAAGCTTATTTGCTTGAAGAAGCCCTGCGGGCAGATATTGCGATTTTGTATGCCACCAAGGCGGACAAATACGGCAACCTCGCTTATGACGGCACCACACGCAATTTCAACCAAGTGATGGCGATGGCAGCCGATTTGGTCATTGTGGAAGTGGAAGAAATGGTGGATGTGATTGAACCCAACAGCGTCATCACACCCGGTGTTGTGGTGGATTACATCGTCAAAAAGGAGTAGGCGTATGAATCTCTCAAAAGAACAAGTGGTTGAACGCATCGTCAAACGCTTAGCCAAAGAATTTAAAACCGGCGATCTTGTCAATTTGGGCATCGGTATGCCGACAAAAGTAGTGAATTATCTGCCGCCCGATGTGAAAATTACCCTACAAAGCGAAAACGGTATGTTGGGCATGGGCAAATCGCAAGACCCGAACACGCCCAATCCAAGAATTGTGAATGCCGGCGCTCAGCAAGTTACCATTGAAGAAGGGGGAATGTATTTTGATTCTTCATTCAGCTTTGGACTAATTCGCGGCGGTCACGTGGATATCACCGTTTTGGGCGGTTTGGAAGTGGATGAACAAGCAAACCTTGCCAACTGGATTGTGCCGGGCAAATTGGTGCCGGGCATGGGCGGTGCAATGGATTTGGTCAACGGCACCAAAAAGGTGATTGTGATTATGGAACACTGCGACAAAGCAGGAAATTCCAAAATCAAAAAAGCCTGCACCTTGCCTTTCACCGGGCTTCATTGTGTGGATCAAGTCATCACAGAACTTGCCGTTTTTGAATGGCGCGATGGCAAGCTCACCTTGGTGGAATTGCAAGAAGGTGTTTCAGTTGATGACGTCAAAGCGGCAACCGAAGCCGAATTTGTTGTTGCCGTTTAAAACAAACTATCGGCAAGTCTTTTAAAACTTTTCTTAAAAGGCTTGCTTGCTGACTGTAAGGGGAAAACTATGATTAGTGCACTTGCCGCGGTAATGTCGCGTTTTGTGGAACGCTGGCTTCCAAGTCCGTTGCTTTTTGCGATTGTCTTGGGTTTTGTGATGTTTGTTTGGGGGATGTGCTTAGGCAATACCCCGTTGGAAATGGTGAATATTTGGGGCGGTGGTTTTTGGGGTTTGCTTGCTTTCACCATGCAAATGGCGATGATTATCGTATCAGGTTGCGCCTTGGCAAGCTCTGCGCCGTGTCGCAAATTGTTGGCAAGCATTGCTTCTGTGCCCAAAAGCAATAGCAGTGCGGTTTTCACTGTGACCTTGTGCGCCACCATTGCTTGCTCATTGAACTGGGGTTTCGGTTTGGTGGTTGGCGCCATTTTGGCTCGTGAAGTGGCACGCCAAAATCCCAAATACGACTACGGCTTATTGATTGCCGCAGGTTATATCGGGTTTATGGTGTGGGGCGCGGGTTTTTCAGGTTCGATGCCTTTGTTGGCAGCCACGCCCGGCAACCCGATGGCTGCCAAAATCGCCGCTTTATTCCCGGAAGCCTTGCCCGATGGAACCATTCCCATTCAACACACGCTTTTGGCAACGTATAACATTTTCTTGGTGGTGGCGATGATTGTGGTGTTGCCGCTTATCACTGCCAGAATGTTGCCAAAAACGCCGCGCGGGATTGACCCATCTTTGTTGGAAAACGACCAAAGCTCTTTCAACATTGACGTGCCCAAAGACGCCGTGCCAGCGGTGAAGTTGGAAGAAAGCAAAATGGTTACTTGGTTGGTCAGCTTAATCGGCTTGGCATACTTGGCGAACTACTTTTACACCAAAGGGTTCAACATCAACATCAACGTGATGAACTACATTTTTGTAGTTGTTGGGATGATTTTGCATAAAACCCCAATGGCGTATATGCGTGCCGTTGAAGCGGCAACCAGAAACACCGCAGGCGTGGTGATGCAATTTCCGTTTTATGCCGCCATTGCCGCGATGATGGAAAAATCCGGCGTGGGCGCGCAAATTACCGAATGGTTTGTGGCAATTTCCACACCTGAAACTTTCCCCGTATTCACTTGGATTTGCTCGGGTATTATCAACTTTGTGGTGCCATCGGGCGGCGGCCACTGGGTTGTGCAAGGACCATTTGCCATTGATGCGGCGGCGGAAATTATCAAAGCCAACAACCTACCGGTTGCGGAATACATGGGCAGAATGACAATGGGCATTGCCTATGGCGATATGTGGACGAATATGGCGCAACCTTTCTGGGCATTGCCTGCTTTGGCAATTGCTGGCTTGGGCGTGCGCGATATTATGGGTTATTGCATTACCGCCATGTTGTTTGGCGCACCGATATTCTTCATCGCGCTCTTCTTATTTTAAGAAGTAAGCCGATTAACGCGCACCAAGTTTTTGGTGCGCGTTTTGTTTTTTTTGAAAAAACAAAAAACTACGCCTTCAAAGCGTGGTTTTTTTATTTTCAATTTTGAAAAAAATTCGCGGTTTACCGTGGAAAATCGTTTTTTTCTAAAAATCCACGGTCAACCAAAATTTTTTTTGAAAAAAATTCACGGTTGACCGTGGAAAATTGTTTTTTTTAATAATCCACGCCTTTGCGCGTTTTGCGTTTGGCTTCTTCTTTGGCTGCCAACTCGCGCATATGCGCTGTTAATTCGCGAAAACGCTTGCGTTCTTCATCAAACTTGGCGGTTAAGGTTTCCAATTCTTGGGTTTTGGAATCAAGCAGTGATAACTCTGAAAACTCTTCGTTCGTTGCCGTCTCCAACTGCACTTTTAAAGATTGCGGCACTTCGGCATCTGTTTTGTATTGTTTGCGTTGCTTTTCCAATTTTGCCTTTTTGGCTTGCGCTTTTTCTAAACGCTCTTCAATTTTTTTAATATTGCGTTTGATTGTGCGCTCTTGGCGTTTTTGAACAAGGGTAATTTCGTCTTCGGAATAATACGTATCCAGAAGTGCTTCATCCACGCGGGCTTTTTTCTCTTCTTTTTTGCGTTCTGATGCGGTTTTTTGCACAAATTCGGTTTGTTCGCGTGCTTCAAAGCGTTGCAACACATTGCCGTTTTGGTCAATCACACGATACGCGCGCCCAATGCAAGCCTTGGCAATTTGGTAAGTGTTGCAAATTTGCGCGCCTGTGGCATCTTCGCAACAATAAGTGCGCACGGGGATTTCACTTTGTGCAAAAGCAATGTTGCCAAAAGCCATTGCTAGGCAAAAGGTTAAAAGATTTTTTTTCATTTTATTTCTCCGTATTGCTTCAAATAGGCGTCAATGTGTGCAATTTTAGGCGCATTTTTTGAATCAAGGGCTAAAAAATTACGCACATCCAACAAACTTGCAACAAAAATCACAGGTATACCATAATTTTCTAAAACTTCCGCTGTGGCGAGTTTTTCGCCTTGACCGCGTTCGCAACGGTCCAATGCAATCAAAACGCCCGCAGGCTCGGCGCCAGCGTTTTTAATCAAGCTGACCGATTCGCGAACCGATGTGCCAGCGGAAATCACATCATCCACAATTAAAATGCGTCCCTTTAATGGCGCACCGATTAACAAACCCTTTTCGCCGTGATCTTTGGCTTCTTTGCGGTTATAAGTAAAACCGCAATTTTTGCCACGTTTGGCAAGCGCTACCGCCACCGCACTTGCCAAAACAATGCCTTTGTAAGCGGGACCAAACAACCCATCAAATGCAATGCCGCAGTTCAAAGCCGTTTGGGCGTAAAAATCCGCCAAATAAGCCAGCGATTTTCCATCTTCAAACAACCCTGCATTAAAAAAATAAGGCGATAATCTGCCTGCTTTGGTGGTAAATTCGCCAAACTTTAAGGCTTGGGTTTCTAAGATAAATTTCACAAATTCGTTTTTCATATGATTATCACCACTTTTAATGTCAACGGCATACGCGCCGCCTGCCGCAAAGGTTTTGGGGAATGGTTCAAAAGCCAACAGCCCGATATTGTATGCTTACAAGAAATTCGTGCCGAAGAATCAGAAATTCCGCACGAAATTGTAAACCCTACCAATTATCACGCCCACTTTTTTGCGGCAGAAAAAAAAGGTTACAGCGGCGTGGCGTTGTTGTCCAAAATCAAAGCAGACAACGTTCAAAAAGGTTTTCAAAGCCCTGAATTTGCAGAATTTGATTCAGAAGGCCGTTTTTTAAGCGCGCGTTTTGGCAAGTTGCAGGTTATCTCGCTTTATTTGCCAAGCGGCTCAGCAGGCGATTATCGCCAAGAATCCAAAATGCGATTTTTGTTTGCCTTTTTGCCTTATTTAAAAAACGCTTTTGAAACAGCAAAAAACAAGGGCGAATCGCTTATTTTCTGCGGCGATTTCAACATCGCGCATAATGCAATAGATTTAAAAAACTGGAAAAGCAACCAAAAAAATTCTGGTTTTTTGCCCGAAGAGCGCGCGTGGATGAGCGAAGTTTTAAAACTCGGCTTTGTTGATGTTTTTCGCCATCTTTATCCTGCCGAGACCGATTGTTACACGTGGTGGAGCAATCGCGGCAAGGCAAGAGAAAACAATGTTGGTTGGCGCATTGATTACCAACTTGCCACGCCCGACATCGCCAAAACTGCGCAAAAAGCGTGGGTTTTGCGCGAACCGCGTTATTCCGACCACGCGCCATTGTCGGTTTTTTACAATTTCGCTTAAACTCTTTTTTATTTATCAAAGGAAAAACAATGAATCAAGAATTGCACGCTGACTTGCGCGCCATCATTGATGATGCGGAAGAATTGCTCAAAAACACAGCAGATATTGGCGGCGAAAAAATCGCCGCTTTGCGCCAAAAAGTTGGCGCACGCTTGGATGCCGCGCGCGCCAACTTGAAAAATGCCGAAGAAGTTTTGTGCGAAAAATCGCGCCAATGCGTAGATTTAACCGACCAATATGTCAAAGAAAATCCGTGGAAAGCCGTTGGCATTGCGGGCGTGGCGGGTTTGGTGTTGGGTTTGTTGCTTGGGCGGCGCTAACGGGTGAAAAACCGTGCGCTTATTTTGCCTTTTAAAATCCCGTTTGGCGCTTATTCGCTTTGAGTTGGAATCAGAAAAGCGCCGAATCACCGCGCTTATTTTGTGCGCACTGGCTGGTTTTTTCACGCTTTTTTTGGGTGTGATTTTGGCGGTCATTGCCCTTTGTTTTTATTTTTGGGAAGTGCGAAGCGCCATTGCAGGCGGCGCTGCGGCGGTTTTTATTATTTTGGGCATTGTTTTTTTTGCTTTGTTGCCGCGATTTTTAAAATCCACGCTTTTTGCCGATTCGCTTACAGAACTTGAAAAAGACATGCAGTTGTTAAAGGATGCGGCAGGCCAATGATTTTTTTGTCAAAAAACGCAATCACCGAAATAGAACACCGCGCCGCTTTGTTGGCGCGCATTCAAATGGAGCGCGAGATTTTTATTAGTGGAAACCCGCAAATTTTTACCTTGCAAAAATCGGCAAGCTGGGCAAAAAATCATCCTTATCTTTTGGGCATTGGCATTGCCGCCGCTTTTGTTTTGTTGCCCAAACCGCGCATAACCAAACTAAAAAAAATTATGCACGGCGCAACAATCTTTTATAAAACGCGCAGAATTTTGAAAATTTTTCTGCGTTGACCGTGGATTTTTGCGATTTTTACTTGTTTTCCACGGTCAACGCCAAGTTTTTTTTAAATTAAAATTCACTTTTGCTTTATCCACGGATTTTCGGTGATTTTAACTTTGGGATTAAACCATCACAGCGCGCCGCTTGCCATTCGCGAGCGCGTGGCTTTTGGGCCAGACAAAATGCAAGACGCATTTTTTGGCCTTATGCCGCTTGCCAACGAAGCGCTGATTTTATCCACTTGCAACCGCACAGAAATTTACGCGGTCGGTTCGGATTCTGAACGTTTAACCCAATGGCTTGCCGATTTTCACGCCATTGCCATTGATGAAATTCGCCCTTATTTGTATGTTTTGGAAAATGACGATTCGGTCATCCACGCTTTTCAAGTTGCCAGCGGTTTGGATTCTATGGTTTTGGGCGAGCCGCAAATTTTGGGACAAATGAAAGAAGCCTTGCGCCTTGCTGAAAAAAATCACGCTGTGGCAAGCATCATTCAAAAACTTTTTCAAAGTGCTTTTTCTGCGGCAAAAGCGGTTCGTTCCGACACACAAATCGGCGCCAATATTGTTTCAATGGCGGCGGCGGCGGTTCATTTGGCAGGCAGAATTTTTGAAAATATCAGCGATTGCAATGTGTTGTTCATCGGCGCGGGCGAAATGATTGATAATTGCGCGGCGCATTTTGGTGCGCAGCATCCAAAAAAAATTGTGGTTGCCAACCGCACGGTTGAGCGCGCCACAACGCTTGCCACGCAATACAACGGAATAGCCATCACCTTAAACGCCTTAAACGATTATTTGCCCAGCGCCGACATTGTCATTTCTTGCACGGCAAGCCCTTTGCCAATTATCGGTTTGGGCTTGGCGGAGAGGGCTATTAAAACCCGCAAACACGCGCCGATTTTTATGGTTGATTTGGCTGTGCCGCGCGATATTGAATCCGAAGTTGGGCAGTTGGATGATGTGTTTTTGTATAGCGTGGATGATTTGCAAGAAGTTGTGCAAGCAGGAGCAAAGTCGCGCTTAAACGCCGCCCTTGATGCCAAAGCCATTGTGAAAGAACACGCCGCTTTGTTTTTTCAATGGCAACAATCGCGCGAAGTGGTGCCGCTTATTCGCGCCCTGCGTGAAAACATTGAGCGCATTCGCCGCACCGAATTAGAAAAAGCCTTAAAAGATTTGAAAAAAGGCAATGATGCGCAAAAAGTGTTAGAAGCCTTTTCACAACGCCTGACCAACAAATTTCTGCACGCCCCGTGCGAAGGACTACAAAACAACAATGCGCTGAAAAACGCGGCACGGCAATTATTCCATTTGCACGATTCTTCCAATTAAAATCGGCAATTTTCCACGGTAAACCAATATTTTTTTTGAAAATCAACGTTATGGTTGTTTCACTTTTTGCAACTGCGTTTTCACAATGGGCGCCATTTCTTGCCAAATTTTGTCTAATGCCAAATAAAGCAAGGTGCAGCCAATCACAATTTCCACAATTAAAACCAATGCGCCAAATGTTTGCGCACTCAATTTATGCGCCGGGCGCGTGGCACCGCACTGCGGACAGAATTGCGCCGAAGTATCCACAGTGTGTTCGCAAGCACGGCAAGGTTTGAGCGCCATTTTTGACCTTTTGCAAAAATCGTTATTATATAAACGTTATGAAAATGCCGCCCGCAATTCTTTTATTTGGTCCTACCGCCACCGGCAAAACAGATTTGGCGTGCGCCTTGTGTGAGGTTTTGCCAGTGGAAATTATTAGCGTCGACTCAGCGCTTGTTTTCAAACATATGAATATCGGCACGGCAAAACCCACGCCCGATGTTTTAAAAAAATACCCGCACCACTTGGTGGATTGCATTTTGCCCACCGAATCTTTTTGCGCCGCACGTTTTCAAAAAGAAGCGTTATTGTTAATGAACGAAATTTCAGCGCGCGGCAAAATTCCATTGTTGGTTGGCGGCACAATGCTTTATTTTGCAACGTTGTTGGAAGGCATTTCTGATTTACCTTCGGGCGACTTGAAAATCCGCCAACAAATTGACGCAGAAGCCGCAACAATCGGTTGGGCAAAAATGCACGAAAAACTGCAAAAAATTGATGAAGAAACGGCAGCGCGCTTAAAACCGTTGGATTCACAACGTATTCAGCGCGCCTTGGAAGTGTTTTATTTAAGCGGCAAACCGCTTTCTTTTTGGTTCAAACAACCCAAAAAACCTTTGCCATTTTCAACTTTAAACTTGGCGTTGTTGCCAGACAATCGCGCGGATTTGCATGAAAAAATCGCCCTGCGTTTTGCAAAAATGTTGGATGAAGGTTTGGTTGATGAAGTTAAAACCTTGCGCCAAAATTTTGCTTTAATAGCGCAAATGCCGGCTATGCGTTGTGTGGGTTATCGCCAAGTCTGGCAAATGTTGGAAGGCGAAATCAACCCCAAAGATTTAAAAGACAAAGGCATTTTTGCCACAAGGCAACTTGCCAAACGGCAAATCACGTGGATTACCAACCGCCTGCCACACCAAGCGCTTTCTGCTTACGATGCGCAGTTGTTTGAAAAAACGCTATTCAACATTAAAGATTTCTTAAAATCTACGCTTTAATAAAAAAACGTAAAATGCAATTTTCAAAAAAATAAGGCGTTGACCGTGGAAAAAAATGAAAAAACAGCAATGATTTTAGCCGCCGGACGAGGAGAACGCCTGCGCCCTTTAACCGATTCCACGCCCAAACCTTTGGTTGTTGCAGGCGGCAAACCGCTTATTTTGTGGCAAATGGAACGCTTGGCGCTGGCTGGTTTTCGCCATTTGGTCATCAATATTGCCTATTTGGGCGCACAAATTGTGGATTTTGTAAAAAAATCGCCTGATGTTTTGCGTTTAAATTTTAAAAGTATCTTATTTTCCGTTGAAAAAGAAGCGTTGGAAACCGCAGGCGGCATTAAAACTGCTTTGCCTTTAATTCAAAAAACTGCAGGCGATTTGCCTTTTTTAATTACCAATGCAGATATTTACGCAGAGTTTGATTATTTAAAATTTTATGAAACATATAAAAATTTAAAAAATAATCAAGCGGCAATTTTATTAGTCAATAATCCACAACATAATAAAAATGGTGATTTTTCATTGTGCAATAACAAAATTTGTTTTGTTTTAAAAGATAATACGCTTACATATTCAGGAACAGGAATATTCACTGCTGATTTTTTTAAAGATATAAAAAAAAATGAAATATACAAATTAAAACCTTTATTAGATTCTGCCATTTTAGAAAATCGCTTGTTTGGCGAAAAAACCACGCATTATTGGTTGGATGTGGGCAACATTGCGCGTTTAAACGAATTAAAAAAATATTTGATAAAAAATGGATTGTGTTAAAATGTTTTTTTTGAATTGAACTTGCATTGCAATGGAAACCACTGAAAACGCCGCAATGGCGGCAAGCGTTCTTTCCGCCGAAAAATCTGCTGAAAAACCCGCCGAAAAACCACAAAAAGATGAAGCAACTCTTGCTGCGCAAAGCGCCAAACGTGCTTCCAACAAAGATGCCTTGCAACTTTTGCGCACGCGTTTTGCCGTTTTCCAAGATTACAAACCCTTGGCTGTTGGCATTTTGAACGAAGTGCAATCGCAGGTTTGTGAGTTTTCGCGCACGCGTTTGCGCCGCGCTTTGCACATGCATGTGAGTCATATGCGCTATTTAAAAGCCGTGGCAGCAGGCGGCAATCGCTTGCATTTGGATGGCTCGCCAGCAGATGAAATCACCGAAGAAGCAGTGCGTTATTCCAAAGAATGTTTAAAAAATTTAAAAGAAAAAATGCGCAAAAAACAACCGAATGTGGATAAAAAGAAAACAAATAAACCCGCCGCGCGTTTTAATAAACAAGAAAATGCTGAAAAGGTAACCGTGGCAAATAAAGATGCCGCGCGTTTGCAAAAATTGCAAATGTTGGCAAAAAAATTTGGTAAAAAAGCCTGATTTAAAAAAATCCACGGTAAACGCGATTTTTTTTGAAATTTTCAAAAATCTACAATTTGAATTTCTTTTTGGTCAATTAAAAACTCCAAACGCGAATAAAAATCGCGGGATATTTCAATTTTTCCGTTTTGATTGATGCGCAAAATATTTTGGAGTTTTAAATTTTTGGCGATTTTTTGCCATTGATTGCCCGCAATAAAAATGGGTTTGGAATAAACATCGGAATATAAACCAGCGTTTTTATTTTTGGGAATTAAAATTGTTACCGCTTGGGTTGCTGTTGATGGAAAACCTGTGCGCGGGTCCAACAAATGGTGGTAACGTTTTTTATCAATTTCAAAATAACGCTGATAATCGCCCGAAGTGCCAATAGATTCTCCATCAAACAAATCCAAAATGGCAATGGGCCCGGGCGCGCGCGGGTGTTGAATGCCAATGCGCCACGGTCTGCCGTATTTATTTCCTAATGCCAAAATATTTCCGCCGATATTAATCAAAGCGTTGTTGATATGATGTTCTTTTAAAATCATTGCGGCGCGGTCTAATGCCCAACCTTTTAAATAACCGCCAAAATCAAGAGCAACGTTTTTATTTTGAGATGTCAAAATATTTTCTTTAATTGTTAAATTTTGAATGCTCGGACGTTCTTTTAAATAAAAATCAATTTTTTCTTTTGGCGGTAATATAGGTTTAAAATCATCAGAATGAAAACCCCACAATTCAATTAAACGCCCGATGCCCGGGTCAAACAAATAATTTGATTGTGCACTTATATTTTGTGCATTTAAAATAAAAGATTTTAATTCTTCATTCAAAATAAAAGGTTCACCCTTTTGAATGCTGTTGTTTAAATCAGTCAGCTGTGAAGGTTGCCACGCGTGGTAATGGTTGTGAATGCGTTGAAATTCTTTTAAAACGGCTTGAATGGCACGTTCACCTTCGGCTGAATCGGTGTTGGCAACCAACACTTCAATTCTGGTTCCAAAAATATAAGCTTCCTTTTCCACAATAGGCGGGCGACCGCAAGCCATTAAAAAAACAAAAGCAAATAATAAACAAAACTTTTTCATTTGATTTTCACCAAAAAAGCACCAATTAGTTTTTTGGGTAAATTTAAATAAACTTCATAACCATTGCCGGGGGCGATTTTTATATTTTCGCCTTGTTCATTTTGAATAAAATCAATGTTTTTTTTAATATTTCCTTGGGGGTGTAAACATTCTATTGTATCGCCCACTTCAAAATGATTTTTCACGCGGATTTTCATTAGTTGTTTTTCTTCATCAAAATAAAAGGCATCGGCAACGTATTGGCTTTTATCAGAATAAGAAAATCCGCGTTCATAATTTTGGTATTCTTCCACAGAATGCCGATCAAAAAAACCATCGGTATAACCGCGATTAGCTAATAAATTTAAAGATTCAAATAAATCTTTATTTATTTTTTCACCTTTTAAAATTAAATCCATCGCCGTTTTATAAACCTGCACTGTGCGCGCCACATAATAAGTACTTTTGGTGCGTCCTTCTATTTTAAAAGAATGAATACCGATTTTTATCAATTTTCCCAAATGTTTTAAACCACACAAATCTTTTGAATTGAATAAATAACTGCCGTGTTCGTCTTCTTCTAATGCCATCCATTCGTTTTTATTTTTTTCTTTAACAACATATTCCCAACGGCAAGCGTTGGTGCATGTGCCTTGGTTGGCATCGCGATGATTAAAATACCCCGACATTAAACAACGTCCAGAATATGCAATGCACAGTGCACCGTGAATAAAAACTTCTAATTCAATATCGGGGCAATGTTCACGGATTTCGGCAATTTCATTGATTGATAATTCTCGGGATAATATTATTCGCGATATTCCATTTTTTGCCCAAAAACGAACAGAAGAATAATTCATTGTGTTGGTTTGCACGGACAAATGCAAAGGAATATTTTCAAAATTATTTTGTATTAAATCAATAATTCCCGGATCCGATACAATTAACGCATCGGGTTTTAAATCCACAATCGGTTTAATATCTTTTAAAAAGGTTTTAATTTTTGTATTGTGTGCAAATATATTGCTCAAAATATATATTTTTTTATTTTGTTTTTTAGCAATGTCCACTGCTTTTTTTAATGCTTCTATTTTATGAAATTCATTGTTGCGCACGCGCAAACTATAACGCGGTGCGCCTAAATATACCGCATCTGCCCCAAAATCAAAGGCGGTGTGGAGCATTTGCAAAGAGCCCGCAGGCGCTAACAATTCAGGTTTTTTAAGCATTTGGTGCGGTTTCTTCTAATTCTAATGATGCCGCCAAATTCGCCAAGCGCGCCACCACGCCATAAGCGTAAAAGCGGTTAGGTGGCGCATCGGGTCTGTCGGCGCAATCGGGTTGGTGGCAGCCTGTTTCAAATGCCAAGGGTTCAAAGTGCATGCCGGGCGCATTCAAGTTTTGGTCTTTGCCGCGGCTTATATGCACGCGGTAAAAGCCGCCAACCACGAACTTGTCCATCATATAAACCACAGGTTCTGCCGCTGAATCGTTTAGGGTTTCAAAGGTGTGGACGCCTTCTTGTATCAGCACTTCGCTGACTTCTTGTCCTTCTTTAATCACGCTCATTTTGTTGCGTTGTTTGCGGTTCAAAGCCACCACATCGCGCGCATCATAGACCGTCATAATGCCCATGCCATAAGTACCTGCGTCCGCTTTGACGACAACAAAAGGTTTTTCGGCAATGCCGTATTCCTTGTATTTGGCGCGCACGCGTTCCAACACCACGGCAACGCTGTGCGTCAAACACTCTTCGCCTTGGCGTTCATGGAAATTCACGCTTTGACAAACGCCAAAAGCGGGATTGATGCGCCACGCGTCAATGCCGATGTGGCGAGCAAAATCATTGACCACGCGGTCGTAAGCGGCAAAGTGGTTGGATTTGCGCCGCGTTTTCCAACCCGCGTGGATGGGCGGCAAAACAAGTTGGTTTGTTGCCGCCGCCTTTAAAAAATCCGGCGCACCTGCGGATAAATCGTTGTTTAATAAAATTAAACAAGGCTCAAAATCTTTTAATTTTAATTTTCCGTTTTCAAAAATTAATGGTTCTAGGCAAATTGTCTGATTACTTTTTAATTCAATTATTTTATTTTCTTTTAAATCAGGAATTAAGCTACCAATGCGCACTTCTATTCCTGCAAGTTTTAAAATATTGGTAATTTCAAAAACATTTTCCAAATAAAATAAATTGCGGGTATGATTTTCAGGAATCAATAAAACTTTTTGGGCGTTTGGGCATATGGATTCAATTCTAGATATTGCCGCTTGCACGCACAAAGGAAAAAAGGAACGGTTTAAATTATTAAAACCACCCGGAAATAAGTTGGTATCAACAGGCGCTAATTTAAAACCTGAATTACGCAAATCACACGAAGAATAAAAAGGCGCTTGATGTTTTTGCCATTGTTCTCTAAACCAAAATTCTATTTTGGCAGAATGTTCCAAAAATGTTTTTTCTAATTCCAACAAGGGACCATTTAAAGCAGTTTTTAAATGTGGCACCATAATTGCAAAATCCTTTTCTTTTAAATACGCACGGCAATAGATTCTATATTGCCGCTTTCAAAGTTTACAAATTCACGCAAAACGCTCATGCCTGTTTCGTTTAATAAAGCGTTTAAATCTCGCAAGGAATATAAACAAACCGGCCGTTCAATATGGTATTTTTGCGCAAGTTGGGTTTGAATAGGGCAAAAACGTTCCCGCACATTTTTTTCTTTGTGTGGGTATTTTTTGCCAAACTCGGATTCTAATCCAAATGTAGAAATAAATATTTTGCCGCCAATATGCAGTTTTTGCATTAAATCTTCAATAAAATAACCTGCTTGGGCGTAGGTCATTTGGCTTATGCAATTCGTAATATAAATTAAATCATAGGGAAAATTTTTGGAAGAATCATTCGGCAGTTCTGGTAAATAGAATGGTAAAAAATAAAAACGTTCTTTTAAATGTTGTTCTAAAACTTTTTGGCGGTTTTCTTTTTCATTTTCTGGTAAATCAATGAGCGTAATATTAGCGCCCATTTTTGCTAAATCAATTGCCAAATCAATAATATTATCTGTGCCCAAGATTAAAATAGAAAAATTGTCATTAAATTTTAAACATTTTTGGGTTTCAATTTTCAAAAAATGTTTTAAATCGTTTTCAATATTCATTTTGGTGATTTTCCACGGTAAACGACTATTTTTTTTCAAAAAAATAGTCGTTTACCGTGGATTAAAACAATTCAATGCTGTTTGTTGTGGCGGGGGTTTGGTATTTTTCCAAGGCATCTTCCACGCGCATGCCGTGAATCACCGCATCAAACATAACCATTTCTTCGGGCGTGGAATAATGTGAGCGAATTTTTTCCTGCAATTTTACCCATTCTTCGGGCAAAAATAAGCGGGATTTGTCGGATACCAAAGCGCTTAAATCGCCAAGACCAGAACTTACATGCGTTAAACGTTGTGCGAGTTTGTCGTAAAACTGAAAGGCTACCACGGCTTTGGCAATGAGATTTGCCGCGTATTGCGAAATGGCAGAAAGGTCAGCTTTGGCGGCTTCCAAGCCTTCGCCGCTTGACGGCAGTTTTTCAAACCCTTCGCAAATTTTGCGCATTGATTCAGCCAATTCGGTAAAGGAATTGCCCAAGGTTTCAACCGACACGTTGCCGTCTTTCATGGCGGATTCAATTTGCTTGGCGGCTAATTCCAACATAACCACGGTTTCATGCACTTGGCTCCAACTCAAATCAGGATGATTGGCCGTGCTGGCTTGCATGGTGTTTTTCCCTAAATATCAATGCGGGCAGAAAGCGCATTTGATTCAATAAAATGCCGCCGCGGTTCAACCACTTCGCCCATCAAGGTGGTGAAGATTTCATCTGCGGCAATGGCATCTTCAATTTTAACCCGCAACAAACGGCGCACCGTTGGGTCCATTGTGGTTTCCCACAATTGTTCGGGGTTCATTTCGCCTAAGCCTTTGTAGCGCTGTTTGCCAAGGTTTTTTTCTACATCCGACAACAAACGCGTGATGGCTTTGCCAAAATTTTTGGCTGCGTATTTTTTATCCCCGCGCTGCAAAATGGCTTGGTTGGTTAATAAGGGTTCTAAGGTTTCTGCCATGCGTTTTAAATGCGCAAAATCGGCGGAACGCGTGAAGTCTTCGTCCAAAAACGTGGCTTTCACATTGCCGTGGATATTTTCGGTGATTTTTAAACCCCACGATTCCGATTCTTCATCAAAATTCGGTGCGATATGAATATGTTGTGCAACGTGTTCCGCAAAGGATTCAGCTGTTTTTTGGGTTGTTGCCTCGTCAGAAAAGTTTAAATCCAAATTGTGATACACCAAAGCAAAAAGCAATTCGGCATTCACCGATTTGGAAGCGATGATATTTTGCGCATTCAACCATTCGCCCACCAAGGTGGCAAGCGCCGCGCCTTCAATTTTGGAGTCTGCGCTGGGCATCAACGCCGTTTCTTTTAAGGCTAATTTCAGCAAAAAGTTTTGGTATTCCACATCGTCCTTTAAATACGACTCCGTTTTGCCATGTTTGACTTTGTATAGCGGCGGCTGCGCAATATAAACATAACCGTGCTCAATCAATTCAGGCATTTTGCGGTAGAACAGCGTGAGCAAAAGCGTTCTAATGTGTGCGCCGTCCACATCTGCATCGGTCATAATGATGATGCGGTGGTAGCGCAATTTTTGAATGTTGAAGTCGTCTTGACCAATGCCAGTGCCAAGCGCTGTGATTAGCGTTACGATTTGTTCTGATGCAATCAATTTATCAAAGCGCGCTTTTTCCACATTCAAAATTTTGCCGCGCAAAGGCAAAATGGCTTGGAATTTGCGGTCTCTTCCTTGTTTGGCAGAACCACCGGCGGAATCACCTTCCACAATGTAAATTTCGCAAAGGGCAGGGTCTTTTTCTTGGCAGTCGGCTAATTTTCCGGGCAAACCTGCGCCGTCTAAAACGCCTTTGCGGCGCGTCATCTCGCGGGCGCGCCGTGCGGCATCGCGCGCTTTGGAGGCTTCCACAATCTTGTTGCAGATGATTTTGGCATCTGCTGGATTTTCTAACAAAAACTCGTGGAGTTTGGCAGCAACCACTTCTTCCACCGCCGGCCGCGCTTCGCTAGACACAAGCTTGGTTTTGGTTTGCGAAGAAAATTTTGGGTCGGGCATTTTAATAGACAACACGCACGCCAAGCCTTCGCGCATATCGTCTCCCGTGATGTCGACCTTTGCTTTTTTGGCGATTTCGTTGGTTTCAATATATTTATTGATAACGCGCGTCATCGCCGCTCTTAAACCCGTTAAATGCGTGCCGCCGTCAATTTGTGGAATGTTGTTGGTGAAACACAAAACTTGCTCTTGGTAAGAATCGTTCCATTGCATGGCAACTTCCACGGTCAACGCCGAATTATTTTCATTTTCAGCCGTGGATTGCCCCATTGCATAAAAAATATTGGAATGCAAAACGGTTTTGTTGCGGTTGATAAATTCCACAAAGCTCTTCACACCACCTGAATAAGCAAAGGTTTCTTCTTTGTTGTGGCGTTTGTCAATGAGCAAAATTGACACACCATTATTCAAAAAAGAAAGCTCGCGCAAACGGCGGGATAAAACTTCGTAGGAAAAATCAATATGCCCAAAAATTTCGTGGTCTGCCAAAAAATGCACTTCCGTGCCGCGTTTTTCGGTTTCACCCAAAAATTGCATGGGAGAAACTTCCACGCCGTCTTTTTCTACAATTTGTCGGTTTAAGGTGTTGCCTTTTTCAAATTCCAACAAATATTTTTTGCCGTTGCGGCAGACGGTAAGCTTCAACCATTGCGACAAAGCATTCACACAAGACACACCTACGCCGTGCAAGCCGCCCGAGACCTTATAAGAATTTTGGTTAAACTTGCCGCCTGCGTGCAGTTCGGTTAAGGCGATTTCGGCGGCGGAACGCTTGGGTTCGTGCTTGTCGTCCATTTTGATGCCCACCGGAATGCCGCGACCATTATCCGCCACGCTTACCGAATTGTCCGAATGAATCGTTACCACAATGCGGTCGCAAAAACCAGCGAGCGCTTCATCAATGGAATTATCCACCACTTCAAAAATCAAATGGTGCAAGCCCGTGCCATCGGAGGTGTCGCCGATATACATACCCGGGCGCTTGCGCACCGCCTCCAAACCTTCCAAAACTTGAATACTGCTTTCGGCGTAAAGCGGTGCTTGTGCGTCTGTCATTGTTGAAAATCCTTGGTTGTTTTTTGGGGTTTAAAGGCGCACGGGCATAACCGCGTATTTGAATTGGTCGTTGCCTTCAACGGTGATAAGCGCCGTGGTTTTTTCGTCATCAAAACCCAAAACCACGCGCTCGCCTTCCACGTTGTTCAACAAATCGGTTAAATATTGCAGGTTGTAGACCAATTCCACGGGAGTTTCGCCCGTGAATTCCACTTCCATTTCTTCTTGCGCGTCTTCGTTTTTTTGGTTATTGGCAGAAATCATCACCTTGCCGTTGTCAAAGGAAAAGTGAATGGCGCGGGTAGAGTTTTCCATGCTCACCACCACAGCCACGCGTTGCAAGGCAGCTAACAACGCCGTGCGGGAGAAAATCGCTTTATTTTTTTCAGGCTTGGGAATGATGGGGTTGTAATCGGGGTAGGTCACATCCAACACTTTGGAAATCATCTCCACGCCGTTTAATTCAAAACGCACTTGTTTTTTGTTGGATCCCAAAATGGTGATTTTGATGGGCGCATCTTCTGCGCCAGTGTTGGCAATTAAACGATTCAATTCCAAAACCGTTTTGCGCGGCAACACAATTTCTTTATCGTCAATATTGTCGTTTAATGCTTTGGTGGCAAGCGCCAAGCGATGCCCATCGGTTGCGGCAATGGCAAGGGTTTTGTTTTCAATTTTCATCAAAGTGCCGTTTAAGAAGAGGCGCGGCTCATTGGCTCCCATCGCATATTGCGTGTGTGCAAAAAGTTTTTTTAGTTCGCTCTTGTTTAAAGAGAAAGATGCGGATTCATCGTCCGTTTCTTTAATGCGGGTGAACTCTTCTGCGGGCAAGGTTTGCAAGGTGTAGCGGCTTTTGCCACTTTTGATATTGAGTTTTTCGCCATCCAAAATGAAATCAACTTGGGCGCCAGCGGGCAACACCTTTAACACATCTTGCAAAATGCGGGCGTTGACCGTGATGGCTTCGTCTTTTTCAGCTGTTAAACCGTCCATAGGCGCGGTCATTTGAATTTCGGCATCGGTGGCAACCATGCGCACTTGACCAGCGCTTTTTTCCAACAACACGTTGGCGTAAATCTCGTCAGTGTGTTTGCGATCCACAATGCCTGAAACCAAAGAAAGCGAAGTCAACAATTTGTTTCTATCTGCGCTCAAAAAGTCCATTTCGTTTTACTCCCAAAAATCTTAAAAACGTGCCATTTTAGCACAAAAAAAATTCTACGTTTACCGTGGAAAATCGTTAAAAATCAAGGCTTGTAACGCCTTTAAGCTGTTTTTTACAAACGCATTGGCATCACCACGTATTGAAATGCATCATTGCCTTCAATGCCAAACAATGCCGTTGCGTTTTCATCTTCAAAACGCAAAACCACGTTTTGGCCGGTCATATTGCGCAACATATCGCTCAAATATTGCAGGTTATAAACCAACGCAACGGGCGATTCGCCCGAAAACTCCGCTTGCATTTCTTCTTGTGCACCTTCGTTTTTGTGGTTGCTGGTGGAAAGCAACACCTTGCCATCATTGTTCAAAGACAAGTGAATGGCGCGAGATGCCCGATCAGCATTGACGACAACCGCCACGCGGTCCAAAACCGACAACAAGGCTTCGCGCGAAAACACCGCGCGGTTTTTGGTGGGGTTGGGAATGATGTTTTTGTAATCGGGGTATTTTTCTTTTAAAACATTAGAAATCATTTCCACCCCGCCCATTTCAAAAAGCACTTGTTTGCCTAAAAAAGAAACGTTCACAAGCGGTGAGGCGTTTTTTTCCGCCTTTGCTGATTCGGATGATTCTTCCGACTCCAATTTCGGCGCCGCGGCGTTGAGCCAACGATTCAATTCCAACACCGTTTTGCGCGGTAATAAAATTTCATACGTGTCGCCTTTATCACTATCCAACTCGGCGCGGGCAAGCGCCAAGCGATGCCCATCGGTTGCCACAGCGCTCAAATGTTTGTTTTCCACTTTGAATAAGGTGGCGTTGAAGATAATGCGAATATCGCTTGAACTCATGGCGTATTGCGTTTGCAACAACAAGGTTTTTAAGGTTGATTTGGGCAAGGAAAACTGCACGTTTTTTGTATCTTGTAACGTCAAACGCGCAAAGTCTTGCGCAGGCAAAGTGCGCAAGGAGTAACGATTGTCACCGCTGGTGATTTTGATTCGGCCTTCGTCTTTTTGCGAATTGTCCAACGCAAATTCCAAGAATGCATCAGGCGGCAACACGCGCAAAATATCCAACAAAATATGCGCGTTAACGGTGATGGCTTCGTTATTTTCAACCTGAACACCAAAAACGGGTGCCGTCATTTGAATGTCGCCATTGGTTGCAACCATTTGCAAAACGCCGTCTTTTTTTTCCAACAAAACGTTGCCCGCCATCTCTGTTGCGCTTTTGCGATCTGCCACATTGGCAATGGTAGACAAAGCCGACAACAAAGCGTTTCTATTGATTTTCAAAAAACTCATTGTTTCCCCTTTTTTTTGAAAAAAAATTAGCGTTTACCGTGGACAATCACGCATCCGATGAACCCGTGATGCTCATTTTTAAACGTTCCAATTGCAATTTAAATTGATCATCCGCATCCATTGCCTTTTGAATGGCGTTGATTGCGCTCAAAACGGAGGTGTGGTGCCGCCCGCCAAAACTTGTTGCAATTTCTGGCAAACTTTTGTGCGTGATTTCGCGGCACAACCACATCGCCATATGCCGCGGGCGCACAAGCGCACTTTTGCGGGATTTGGAAATCAAATCATTCACCCGCACTTCGCAAAAGTTGGCAACGGCCTGCAAAATGTCTGGAATCTGCACGTTCACAATGGCGCAGATGGTATCCCGCAAGGCTTCTTGCGTTAATTCCAAATCCACTTTTTTCTTATTCATTAAATTGGAATAAGCTTTAATATTATTTAAAGCGCCTTCCAAATCTCTGACGTTGGTATATAAATGTTGCGCCACATAAAATGCCGATTCTTGATCCAAATGGATTTTCATTTTTTCAGCTTTTTTATTTAAAATCGCAACCCGCATTTCAAATTCCGGCGGATTAACCAAAACGGTTAACCCTTCTGAAAATCGGGTTTTCAAACGATCATCCAAATCTTTTAAATTTTTTGGCACATCATCGCTGGTTAAAATAATTTGTTTTTGATTTTCTCTTAAATGATTAAACAAATAAAAAAACTCTTCTTGCGTGCTGCCTTTTGATGGAAAAAATTGAATATCATCAATTAACAAAACGTCCACGTCTTGAAAATCTTGTTTAAATTCATCCGCCTTGCCTTTTCTAATGGATTCAATCCATTTGTTGGTATATTGTTGCACCAACATATAACGCACTTTTTTTTCCGGCATGGTTTTTAAAATTTGGTTGCCGATGGCTTGCATAATGTGCGTTTTGCCCAAACCCGATGCGCCGTAAATAAAAAGCGGGTTAAATTCCTTGCCCGGTTCTTCGGCAATGCGGCGCGCGCAAGCATAAGCAAAATCGTTGGATTTGCCACGCACCAAGTTTTCAAAAGAATAATTCTCGTTTAATTGCGCGAGATTTTGTTTTTTGCCCGATTGTTTTTTTGAAACTTTTTCAGCGTGCACCGTGGATTTTTGAATACCACCGCTCATTTTTGGTGGGTTTTTGCCGATTTCAACTTTTAAAGAGAATTTTTCGCCTTCAAAATAATCCAACAAAAAGGTTTTAAAAAGTTCATAGAATTTGTCTTCAATAAAATCCGCTGAAAAAGCATTCGGCGCAAAAATAGTTAAATCAATTTTATTATTGTCTTTATCGATTTTAAATTTCAAAGGCATAATCCAAGTATTAATTTCATGCTCGGATAATTTCGTTTTTAAAAAAGCAAGAAACTCGTCTTTAAAATCTTCAATCATAAAACTCTCCAAAAAAGCGGTTTTTTTATTTCAAAAAAACCGCTTTTTTTATTTTTACATGGGCAGCGTATCAATCAACGCTTTCATTGAAAGTTTGACTCGTCCGCGGTCATCCACGCCGATGGCTTTCACCCACACACTTTGGCCTTCTTTCAAATAATCTTCCACTTTGTTCACACGCTCTTTGGCAATTTGCGAAATATGCAGTAAACCATCTTTGCCCGGCAAAACTTGCACTACCGCACCAAAATCCAAAATTTTGATCACGGTGCCTTCGTAAATTTTGCCCACTTCCACTTCCGCCACCAAATCTTCAATGCGTTTTTTGGCAAGAAGCGCCATTTCATTGTTGGAAGAAGCAATGGTCACTTGCCCATCATCGGTTAAATCAATGGTGGTGCCGGTTTCCTCCGTTAAAGCACGAATGGTAACGCCACCTTTGCCAATCACATCCCGAATTTTCTCTGGATTGATTTTAAAGGTATAAAGGCGCGGCGCATAAACCGACATTTCTTCGCGGCAGTCGGAAAGCGCATTTTTCATCAAACCCAAAATGTGCAAACGCGCTTCGTGCGCTTGGGAGAGCGCCACTTGCATAATTTCTTTGGTAATGCCTTGGATTTTGATATCCATTTGCAAAGCGGTAACACCATTTTCCGTGCCAGCCACTTTGAAATCCATATCGCCCAAGTGGTCTTCATCGCCCAAAATATCGGTTAAAACCGCAAAGCGATTGTCTTCTTTAATCAAACCCATTGCCACGCCTGCCACATGCGCTTTCAACGGCACGCCGGCATCCAACAAAGACAAGCAACCGCCGCACACCGATGCCATAGACGATGAACCATTGGATTCGGTAATTTCAGAGACCACGCGCATACTATAAGAAAACTCTTCTTCGCTGGGCAACACCGCCGCCAAGGCACGTTTTGCCAAGCGCCCGTGGCCAATTTCGCGCCGCTTGGGCGAACCTACTCTGCCGCATTCGCCTGTGGCAAAAGGCGGCATATTGTAATGCAGCATAAAACGCTCGCGGTATTCGCCCGACAAAGCATCCACAATTTGTTCATCGCGATTGGTGCCAAGTGTTGCCACCGCCAAAGATTGCGTCTCCCCGCGCGTAAACAAAGCCGAGCCATGCGTTCGGGGCAAAACGCCTGTGCGAATTGTAATTGGGCGCACTGTGCGCGTATCGCGCCCGTCAATGCGCGGCTGCCCGGATAAAATGCGACCTCTTACAATTTTGGCTTCCAAATCCATAAACAAATTGGCAAGCGTATTTTCCGCCACGCCCGATTCCTCCGTGCAAAATTCGGCTATTGCCGCATCGCGCAAGGTTTTAAGCGCATTGTTGCGCTCTTGTTTGGCGGTAATTTGAAACGCCTCGGTAATTTTGGATTCATAGTTTGCAGAAAGTTTGGTAAGCAGTTCTTCATCTTTGGGCGGCGCACTCCATTCCCATTCGGGTTTGCCGGCTTCTTCTACCAGTTGATTGATGGCTTCAATGGCTTTTTGCATTTCATTGTGCCCAAAAACCACCGCGCCCAACATCACTTCTTCCGACAATTGTTTGGCTTCTGATTCCACCATCAACACTGCCGATTCGGTGCCTGCCACCACCAAATCCAAAGCCGTTTGTTTTAATTGCGATTGTGTCGGGCAAAGCACATATTCATTGTTGATAAAACCCACGCGCGCCGCACCCAAAGGACCATAAAACGGCACGCCAGAAATTGCCAAAGCGGCGGATGCGCCAATCATCGCTGGAATGTCGGGGTCAATCTCGGGGTTTAAAGACAAAACGGTCGCCACAATTTGAATTTCGTTGTAAAAACCTTCGGGGAACAACGGGCGAATCGGGCGGTCAATCAAGCGCGCCGTTAAAATTTCTTTTTCAGAAGGGCGGCCTTCGCGCTTAAAAAAGCCGCCCGGAATGCGCCCGGCGGCATACATTTTTTCTTGGTAATCCACCGTGAGCGGAAAAAAATCTTGCCCTTCGCGCGCGTCTTTGGCGGCAACAACGCTAACCAACACCACCGTTTCATCCATAGAAACCAAAACGGCGCCTGTGGCTTGCCGCGCAATTTCACCCGTTTCAAGCGTAACGGTGTGTGCGCCATAAGAAAATGTTTTTTTGACTTTGTCAAACATTGAAAAAACCTTTCGTTATTTTTCCACGGTCAACAAAAATTTTTTTTAAAAAAAATTTTTTGTTGACCGTGGAAAATCATTATTTGCGCAAACCCAAACGCGTAATCAAGGTGCGGTAGCGTTCAATGTCTTTGCTTTTTAAATAATCCAACAATTTGCGGCGTTGGGAAACCAAACGCAACAAACCGCGGCGCGAATGATGATCTTTGATGTGTTCTTTAAAATGCGGCGTCAAATCATTGATGCGTGCCGTTAAAAGCGCCACTTGCACTTCGGGCGAGCCGGTATCGTTTTCGGCACGTTGGTAATCTTTGACCACAGCAGCTTTTTGTTCGGTTGTTAACATTTCAAACTCTCTCTTTCTTTGAAAAATGCCCCAGTTTGATAGAGCGGTTAAAAAAAATGATTTTACAACAAAAACCTAAATCTCGTTTTCCAGCATCCAATCATGGATAAAATCCGCCACTTCTTGCCAACCTTGTTCGTGCGTTAAAGCGTGCCCCATTCCTTCAAAAATATGCACGGGCAAGGAATAATTTTGACCGGTGGCTTGCACCAAAAAAGGCGGCACAAGGGCGTCTTTTTCCGCACCGATAATGAGCATGGGCGATTTGTGAATCAAGCGCAACTGCGGCAGGCTAAACATAGACATATCCCAAATGGCGCGGTGCGACTCCAAGGTCATTTTGCCCACCCATGAATTCAACAATTTTTTATCCACTTGTGTGGCAAACAAGGCTTCGCGCAAAACGGCAATTTCAGGGTTTTCATGCGTATTTAAAATTTGGTTGATTTCCGCAAACAAATGCGGTTTTTGCAAAATCAAATTCATTTGAGAAGCCACCAAACCTTGCGGCGGCACCGAACACATTAAAACGGCGGCGCGAAGCCCCCTTCTTTCCAACACTTTTTGCACCACAAAACCGCCCATAGAATGCCCAACCACCACGGGATTGCAACCTTCTTTTTCATCCAACCACGCCATTGTTTTTTCCACATCATCGGCATAATCGGAAACGGAAACCCAATCAATATCGCCAAAACCGGTGCTCTCGCCGTGGCAACGCAACGACAAGGCATAACAAGAATGTCCTGCTTTTGCCAAATACGGCATAAAGGTATCTGCCCACATCCACGCGCCAGCAAAAGCGCCATGAACAAACAAAATCGGCGGCTGGTCGGCAGGAAAATCCGCTTCCACAGACAAAACTTCCAAACCTTCAACCTTGTGCTTTTTCATTAAAAATCCTTTCGTTTTTTAAAAAATCTCCCAATGCTGCAATGCGCACTGCGCGAATTTTTTGGGCGATTTCATTGGGTGGCGTATTGTGAACGATTTTTGAAATTTTGGCTGAATGAAACGCCAATGCCGCGCCACGCAAGCGATTCACGTTTAAAGGTTTTAAAACCGCCGCCGCTTGCAAATAATCTTCAAAACGTTTTGGGCGGCGAATAATATCAAAAGCGGTTAAAAAATCGTGCCAATTTTCCGCGGTCAACGCTGAAATTTTTTGATTTTTAAAACGGCACAACAACGCGCTAGCAACCGCACAATCTTTGGGTGCGGCAAATTGTTGTGCGATTTTTTTTGCCATTGTTTCATCGCCCAAAATGCCGCAAAAAACCGCAAAGCGTTGATTAAGCGCCAAATTTTGTTGGGCGGCATCGTTTAATTTTGAAAATTTTTTGGGGTTGACCGTGGAAAAATCCAAACCTTTAAAAAAATGCTGAAAAATGCCAAATTGCCACCAAAATTCCAACATTTTGGCAGGCGTTTTTTCCATCAAACCTTTGGCAAATTCTTGCCAAACGCGCTCTTTCACCAAAAAATCAATTTCGCCTGCGGCAATCATTTTTTGGCAAAGATTTTGCGTTTCATCCGCAATTTTAAAATCCGCAAACCTTGCCCAAAAACGCGCCAAGCGCAAAATGCGCACGGGATCTTCACAAAAAGCAAGCGATACGTGGCGCAAAATTTTGTTGTTTAAATCATTTTCGCCGCCAAAAGGGTCAATTTTTTTGCCCGTTGCCAGATTTTCCGCCATTGCGTTAATGGTTAAATCGCGCCGTTTTAAATCTTCTTCAATGGTTACACTGGGCGCGGTGTAAAAGGTAAAGCCGTGGTAACCTTTGCCGCTTTGGCGCTCGGTTCTTGCAAGCGCGTATTCTTCGTGCGTTTTGGGATTCAAAAAAACGGGAAAATCGCGCCCAACCGGCATAAAACCATTTTTGAGCATTTCTTCTGGCGTGGCGCCAACTACCACAAAATCGCAATCGTGGGCGGGCAAACCCAGCATTTTATCGCGCACAAATCCGCCCACGCGGTAGATTTTTGACAAAGCAATCACGGCTTTTGAGCGAAAAAAAACGCTATTTTAAAATAAAGTCGTAAAATGTCGTAAAGAAGGTATGGGTTTTGTAAGGAGCCAACAATGAGTTTAACCGCCACCAATATGAGCCAAAACGCGTTGCTTTCGGCAAAAATCGCGCAGCAAACTGGCAACAATGGCAAAAATAGCGTGCAAAACAATAGCGCGCAAAATGCCACGCAACCGCAAACGGCGCAAAAAACAAAGCAATCGCAAAGCTTGTATCAATACCAACGCCAACAGCTCAACACGCAAATTTTGCAAGCTTCCGCTCAAGTTTCTTTAACAAGCGGCAACCAAGCGCAAGCACTTTTTTTTCAAAGTGCCGTAACGAATATTTCGGAACGTTTTGATTTTTCAGGCGCATCGTTTAATTTTTCTGCCACGCAAACGCAAAGCCAAATTTATGCGCTTTCTTGGAATACGAATACCGACACTTCTGCCCAAGCCACTTCTGAGAGAATTTTAAACTTTGCCACGGGTTTTTATGATGCTTACAAAACCCAAAATCAAGCTTCAAACAAAGACGAATCCACCATTGCACAAAACTTTGTGAATGAAATCCGCACGGGTTTTGAAAAGGGTTACAACGAAGCAAAGGGCATTTTGGAGAGCTTACAAGTCTTCAACGGCAACATCAAAACGGACATTGAAAAAACCTACACGCTCGTGCAAAATGGTTTTGATAACTTCTTGAATCAACAATTGAATGCGTTGAAAGTTTAATCCACAAACGTTTTAAAAAAAAAATCCACGGTTGACCGTGGATTTTTTTGAAAATTATTTTTTTAATTAAAAAAATGTTTAAAAAATGTTATATATCCTACCCTCCCCCCCCCCACGGATCCTTATTGCTGTTTTGTTTTTAGGTAGTTTTTTGATTCGTTTTGTTAATGGCGATTTTGAAAAAATTATTTTGTTTTATCCCGATGAGTTGCGTTATTACCAAATTGCAGAAAATATGGCGCGCGGCAATTTTTTAATTATTAATAATGAAGCCGTTAGTTACCAAAAAATATTATATTCCTTGTTTTTAACGCCGATATTTTGGATTGAAAATCTTGCAATCCGAGCGCATTTGTTTTCTGCTTTGAATGCTTTTTTTGTATCTTCTATTATTTTTCCTGTTTATTTAATCGGAAAATTATTATTAAAAAAATATATTTATATTCTTTGTTTTTTGAGTCTTTTGTTATCTGACCTCGTTTATTCTATTACTTTTATGAGCGAGGTTTTGTTTTTGCCTTTGGGTGCGTATGGTGTTTATATTGCGTTAAAAATGATTGTTGAAAATCGCAAAAATATTTGGCTTTCAATATTTTTTGGTTTTTTGATTTATATTTTGTATTGGTGCAAAGAAATTGGCGTGGTATTTTTATTATCCTTTTTTGCCTATTTGTTTTTTGCAAGTGTTTTTAAATTAGAAATCAATTTAAAAGCACAAATTCAAAACGCCATTGTTGCCGCTTTTGCATTTTTTGCAGTTTTTATGTTTTTAAAATTAACGCTTTTTTATGGTATGCCCAATTCTTATGCGGCGCAAACGGGTTTTTCTGTCTTCAAAGAAGATGGTCGCTTGCCATTTTTATTTTATGGTTTTGGTTATTATTTGATGCATGTGATTATGGCAGGATTGTTTTTTCTTTTTGCCGTGCCGATGCTTTATTTTAAAAATCTTAATTTAAATGCAAAAAGATTGTATCTTTTTATTATTTTAATTATCCTTTTGAGTGCCGCCGTTGTAGCTTTTACGATTACTGTTCGGGAAGATTTTGCGCAGGTATTTCCACGCGCCCATTTGCGTTATTTGGTTTATATCTGGGCACCGATGTTGGCAATATTTTTATCTATGTTGGAAGAAAATAATTTTCCAAAAATAGTTTTAAAACAAAAAATATTATTATTCTTTTTTGCTGTGTTTTTAACAGTGTTTTATATTGGTGCCAACCACGTTGGCGATCATACGATGTTGGCATTTTTGCGCAATGCAGAAAAATTGTGGCGCTTCAAAATATTGTTGTTGATTGCGCTTTTGGTATTTTATTTTTATCCAAAACGCCGTTATTTTTGTATTGCTTTTTTAATTGTTTTTTCCATAGTTCAATTTTTTAACAGCCGCCATAGCATTCGGATATTTAAACCATTTTATCAAATCAGCGCAGAAGAGAAGGTGCAGATTCAAAAAATGCGGGATTTTATAAAAAATAATCCCAACAAAAACTTTTTAGTGGCAGACCAAATCGGCATAAAAAGCCAACGCGCTGCGGATACTTTTTTGAATGAAGCCAATGTGAAAACAGTTTATTTTGATTCTTTCAAAAATAATGCAGATGCTTTTGAAAATATTGATTATTTTATTTTCAATGCAGAAAATAATTTTAATTTTAATAAAACCATTTCAAAAGAAAATTTGCAAGGTGTTTTGTGGAAGGTTTTGGAAAATCCACGGTAAACATTTTATTTTTTTCAAAAAAATTAGGCGTTGACCGTGGAAAATTGAAAACACAACCAAAAAATCGGCAAAACGGCGCAAAGGCTATCCAAGCGGTCCAAAAATCCGCCGTGGCCGGGCAAAAGTTGGCTCGAGTCTTTAATGCCCGCTTGCCGTTTGAACAACGATTCCAATAAATCGCCAACAATTGATAACACGGCGAAAAATATGCCGAAAATCACCGCCAAGCAAAAGCCACCCGCACTTTGCCAACTGTTGGTGATGGCAACAAAATAAACGACCACGCCCAAAATGCCGCAAAGCGCGCCTTCTTTGGTTTTGCCCGGGCTGATGTTGGGCGCTAATTTATTTTTGCCAAAGGCGCGGCCTGCAAAATAAGCAATGCTGTCGGCAATCCACACAATTGCCATCGCTGCGACCAATAGCACCACGGAAAATCCTTGCATTTGCACGATGGCTAGCCACAAGGGGAACAAAATCAAAAATCCCAAAACAATGCCAAGGGCGGCGGGAGCGCGTTCTAAGCACCATTTTTTGTTTAGCCAAAATGTTGCGCCAAAAATCCAAAAAGCGGCGTTGGCGGCATAAAGCGCTAAAAGGTAGCGTGATGAACGTGCTTCTAAACATTGCGGAAAAAAGTAGGCAAAGGCAAGGCAAACCAAACCACCTGCAACACCAAGCGTGATGCGTTTGTGTTTTGCAAACCCCAAAAAGCCGCCCCACTCCCAAAAGGCAAGCGCGATGATGATGGCTAAAAAAAGCGCAAAATCAAAGCGCGACAACAAAAACAACGCGGGAATAAAAACCAAAAGCATCACAAATGCAGTAAGAATGCGGGCAAGGAGCATGGGTGTCTTTCAAACAAAAATGAAAATTTGCGAAATTTTATTTTGTTTTTTGTTAGCATAGTAAAAAATGTAGTGAAAAAGGAACAAAAAAATAGCAATTATTTACGACTACACTCCTTGAAATAGAAATAAAACAAGACGGGTTACAACTTGAAGATTCTTTGAAATAAACAATTAAAAAAGTTAATGAGTTTTTAATAATTGTCTCAAATGCGTGCCAATTTTGAGTTTTCTGCGAATAGGATGTGTCCAAATAAAATATTTGTGGTCAATATAAAACATAAAATATTTGAAAAATTTCCAAAACGGAAATATTTTTTGTGGAGGCAAATAAAAAAAACGTCTTAATTCTTTTGTTTTATAAAGAAAATAGGGACCACTATACCAATCATTTTTGCGGTATAAAAATGGTGAAAAACCAACATCAATATAAGTAACATTGGCGTTTTTTAATTGATTGATAAGCATTTGATGCTCTGCAAAATAACCGGTTATTTTCCGACAAATAATGGTTGTGATTCCGTTTTGGCAAAAAATTAAATTGTGCGCAATAGAACCTTCGGTAGCAGCAAAAATTTTGCAATGTTGCAAAATGGCAAGTTCGTCTAAAAAATTTAATTGTTTAGGGTAAATAATTGTAAAACCTTGTTCTTTAAAACAATTTTCAATATCTTTTTCATTGCAATCTTTTTTTATTTGAAAAGCAAGGCGTGAAAAATAAACTTTTTCAACGTTTAAATTTTTGGGCGCAGGTAATTGTGGCAGGCGATTTAATAAATTTAAATATTCCTTTGTGTAAAAACGTTTTTTTGCATAAAAATCGCTGAAAAAACATTCGTCTGGCACAAAAACTTTGGAAAATATTGTTGGTGTTTTAATAAAGTGTAGTTTATTTTTTGGAATGCCAATTGTTTCTAATAATGTAAAAAAATTATCCGATGGCGGCATTATGCGGCGTGTAAGCCCCGAGCTAAACACAAATTTCAAATTTTTTAAATTTGCATATTTTTCATCAAAATAAAACCAAAAATGCCGCAAATCGTCTGTGATTTCATGTCCCCAACAAGCGATGAGATTGCCAACAAAAACAACCGCTTCATCGTCATATTGATTTTTCTGGGGGGGGGGGATGATGTATTGTATTTGTTGAAAAGTGCTTGGTTATTAACCCAAATGTTGCCATCAAAGCCCGGGCAAACCGTGGCGTTTTCATAAACACGCACCTTTAATGTTTTGTTTTCAACCAAAAAAGATTGTTGCGATGCGGCAAGCAAGGTTGGCACATCGTTGGGATTTATAAAATTGGTGTTGATATTCATTGTTGGCGTGTTTAAAAAAAGAGAATGGGATTTTATAAAAATCCACGGTAAACACATAATTTTTTTCATGTTTACCGTGTTGTATTTTTTAATCTACTGCTTCGCAATAAAGCGCTACTTCGTGGAAAAGCGAAATATCCGTGCCTTTGTAAATGCGCATTTTGTAGCCAAGATTCCAACTTTCAATCATCGGTTTGATGTCAAAATAATCGCTTTCATTGTGGTAAAGGCTAATTAAAAGCGCTGGTTTTTGGGTGCAAATGGTGTGTTTGGCGCCCTTTAACAATTCTTGCTCAAAACCTTCTACATCGGCTTTGATAAAACCAATTTGCAGATTGTTGGCAGATACAAACTCGTCAATGCTTACAATTTTTGCGGTTTCTTTGGTGTCTGTGTTGTTTTCACGCGCAAAAGAAGAAGCGCCGCCACCTACCAAAATGTTTTGCGTTGTGGATGCCGCGCCAATGCCTTTGTTGATGGGCACCACGCGCTTGGAATTGTTGAGTTTTAAGGTTTGCTGCATTAACGCGAATTGTTTGCTGGTGGGTTCAAAAGAATAAATGGTTTTGTCGCAAAATTCGCGCTCAAAAATAATGGCGGAATCTGCCAAAAAACCGCCTGCATCAATGATGTCCTTTTGGCGAATATTGTCTAGCGTTTTTTGTGAAAATATCTGGCGCAAACCGTGTTTGTAAAAAAACACGCTGGGGCCAAAAGCACCTTGTGGCAAAAAATAGCCATCATAAAAATACAAATCATCAGCAATTTTGAAAATGTTTGGAAAAAATTCGCGGTCTAATCGTTCGCGCTCGCTGATTTCTTTTTGGGTTAAATGATGAACCCAAAAATTGCCAGTTTCCCACGCTTTGCGACTTAATGCCACTTGGCGCACAACCATTTTTTGGTCTTCTATGGGCAAATTGGCGCACAAACGCAACACTTTTTCTTTTAAATTTTTATTGCGTTCTGCATTGTTGCAAATGGCCGCAAAATCGGGTTCTTCGGGGGAAACGTTGTAGTGAATGTTGTAGGAATAGCGTTGGTTAGAAAGCAGGGTATGGGTGGCAACCCAAAATGGAATTTTTAAAAAATAATAAGTGTTTTTAAAACCCAATACTTCGGCACACATCGTGCCCCCCCCCCCCCCCCGAAATGCTGGGGATTGGCACGGAAGCCAACAACACGCGGCGGCGCTCCAAAATAGGAATGCCCAAACAGCTAATGGTTGTGCGTTGCACATCGCCGGCGGTCAAATCGCCAATAACAGTTTTTTTGCAAAGTTTCATGGTGTTTTCCTTTGAATGTTGAAAAAGAAAATTTTTGCAAAAATCCACGGTCAACGCCAAATTTTTTTGAAAAAAATAATTAGTTCACCGTGGAAAATCGCTTTTTTAATTTTTTAAACGATTTAAACGCTTAAAATGCTTAAAAAAAAAGATAAAATCGCCGTTTTTAAAAACCCAAAAGAAAAACACCGTGCAAAAGTCTCTTCTTTACCGCCCTGATATTGATGGTTTGCGTGCCGTAGCTGTATTAAGCGTTGTTATTTACCACTTTTTTCCGCACGCTTTGCGTGGCGGGTTTACGGGTGTGGATGTTTTTTTTGTTATTTCTGGTTTTTTAATTGCCCGCATTATTTTTACGCAACTTTCCGAAAATCGCTTTTCTTTTTTAGATTTTTACGCCCGCCGCATTCGCCGCATTTTTCCTGCTTTAATTGTTGTTTTAATTGCCACTTTTCTTTTTGGCAAAATCATCTTTTTTGATCACGAGTTTGTGCTACTTGCCAAACACATTTTGGCTGGCGCTGGTTTTGTCTCCAACTTTCTTTTGTGGAGCGAAGCGGGGTATTTTGACACCGCTTCTGAATTTAAACCGCTTTTGCATTTGTGGAGCTTGGGCATTGAAGAGCAGTTTTATATTGCTTTTCCTTTGCTTTTGTGGGCAGCGCACAAAAAGCATTTGCGGTTTTTTACGATTATTACCTTTCTTTTTTTAGCCTCTTTTTTGGCGAATACGGGTAATGTTATTCGGCACCCAACAGCAACTTTTTATGCGCCGTGGACAAGGGTTTGGGAATTACTCGCTGGTGCATTGTTGGCACGTTTAACGCTTGCAACGAATTCGGGGGGGGGGTGTAAACTCATTTAAAATCAAGCTATTAGCGAATTTTTTAGATATTTGTTTAGCAAAAATATTTTTTACAAAAAAACAAGAAACGGGCGCAACTTTACCGAATTTTTTATCTGTTTTGGGGTTGATGTTGCTTGTTTTTGGTTTTTTAAAAATCAAAGCGGGCATGCATTTTCCGGGCAGATGGGCGTTAATACCGGTGATTGGTGCACTTTGTTTGATTGCCGCAGGTGAAAATGCTTGTTTTAACCGTTTGATTTTAAAAAACAAGGTTGCTGTTTTTATTGGCAGAATTTCGTATCCGCTTTATCTCTGGCATTGGCCACTGCTTTGTTATGCCAAAATTTATTGGGGGGAGATGCCAAGCGTTGCTGCGCGTTGGGGCATTTTGCTTGTTGCCATTTTGTTTGCTTTTTTAACCACGTTTTTGATTGAAAACCCCTTGCGTTTTGGTGGCAAAAAACGTTTCAAAGTCAGCTTGCTTTGTGCGGCAATGGCACTGCTTGGCGTTTTTGGTTTTTGTGGCACACAAATGCGTGTTGAAAAAGTGCGGGAAGGTTGGCAGGTGGATCCCGCCAAAGAGGCAAAGAACATTCAAAAACCGGGTATGGCGTTTTTTGGTAACCGAGCCGCAAAACGCAAAATTATTTTAATGGGTGATTCGCACATTCAACATATGACCGCACAAATTGTGGATAAATTGGGTGCTGATTTTGCCATTGATTCGGCTGCCTTGGGCGGATGCTTGGTTAGTAACGATGGCATTCGGCAGGTTAACGGCACGGATCCTTCGTCTGCGTGTTACCGCGCTAGAATTAATTTAAACGATGCCGCAACGCCGGATGTGGTTATTGCCGCCAACCATTGGCGCATTTATGGCGAATTACCCAAGAGCAAGGAAGACTTGCACAATTGGCTGATGAATCAAGCGGGACTTTTCACGCCGCCGCCTAGAAAAATGATTTTTCTGGGTTCTCCGGGAGAAGTGGATTATATGTGCGAGACGGGCAACAAACGCAAACTCAAACGCAAAGAAAAAGCGTGCCCCAATTTATTTACCAGCACTTATTTGAATTACATCAACTGGTCGCAAGAATTGATGAAAGAAAAACGTTTTCCAAGTTTTGTGGAATTTGTGTATGGCTACCTTGATTTGTGTGATACGCAAACGGGAAAATGCCATTTGGAAAACGAAAAGGGTGAGTTTAACTTTGCCAACAACGACCACATCACCTACGTTGGTGGCGAAAAAACCGCTCAAAAAATAGCAGAAATTATTTACAAAGAATTTCCAAAAGAATAAAAATCCACGGTAAACCCAATATTTTTTTGAAAAAAACAATCGGTTCACCGTGGATTTTGGAGGATTTTTTTAGTTGACTGGGGATACGCGGGCTTGACCATTGGCTCCATACAAAATACGCACGCGGTCGCCTGCGCGGAAAGTTTCATTGGCGCTTACTTCTTGCACAATCGCCACGGTGTCGCCCCGTTGCAAGCGAATGGTTAGCTCAATGCCATTTTTGGCAGTGACTTTTTCTTCCAGCGCGTTGCCGATTAAACCGCCTGCCACAGCACCCGCCACAGCCGCCGCAACCGATCCGTAACCGCGTCCCACAGCACCGCCTGCAACACCGCCCACTGCCGCGCCCGTTAAAGTGCCTGTTCCGGTTTGTGTGCCGTCAATTTTGACCGCGCGAATGGAGAGCACCGTGCCTTCCAACACCGTTTGCATTTGGCGCGTTTGTGTGCGGGAGTAAGCGTCTCCCGTTAAAGATGTGGTTTCACACGCCACCAACAATGCCGCCGCCGCGCAGATAAAAAGAACTTTTTTCATTTGCAACTCCTTGTTTTAAAACATTTGGAAAACTTTTGAACCCTGTTTATTAAAAACGTTTGATTTAAAAATCTTCATCAAAGTTTTCTTTAAAACGTTTTTTAATGTCCTCAAAGCTTGGCGTGTGGTTTTGGCCGCCGGCGGATTCAATTTTGATGGCGCCAAGCAAGCTTGCCAACTTGGCGCTTTTTTCCCACGACCATTCGTGTGATTTGCCGTAAAGTAAACCCGCGCGGTAAGCATCCCCGCAACCTGTTGGGTCTTTGGCGTTGGTAGTGGCAAGGGCAGGGATTTTGATTTCTCTACCATTGGTGAAAATGGATGAACCCTTTGCGCCGTGCGTTACAATTAAAACCTCTACTTTTTGTGCAATGCTAAAGGTGCTTAAATTGGTGCGTTCGCACAACATTGCGCATTCGTAATCGTTGACAACAAACCACGGGGCAATTTTCATCATTGCCAACAAATCGTCTTTTGAAAAAAGCGGTAAGTTTTGTCCCGGGTCAAAAAAGAAGGGGATTTTCAAATCCGCACATTCTTTGGCGTGTTGTTGCATAGAAGCGTAAGTGCTCGGTGCGATAATAGCCAAATCAAAGTCGTTTGTGATATGGGTATTTGTGGCGCTTGCCAAAGCGCCCGGATGAAATGTGGTGATTTGGTTGCCTGCGGCATCTGATGTGATTGCCGCCTGTGCGCTGTATTCGGCGTTTTCTTGGTAAATGTAGCGATCGCTTAAATTCAAGTTTTTTAAGCGATCGCGATACGGCGCGCTGTCTTTACCTAATGCCGCCACGATAAACGCTGATTTTTCTTCGTTTAATAGTTTTAAATTGTAAGCAATATTGCCCGCGCAACCGCCAAAATCCACGCGCATATCAGGCACCACAAAGCACACGTTCACGCGGTGCAATTCTTCAGGCAACAAGTGGCGCTGAAAATGGTCGGGGAAGGTCATCATGCGGTCAAAAGCCATAGAGCCACTGATTGCAATTTTCATTATGTTGTTCCTTTGTTAGGATAAAAAACCGATAAGCGATAACCGACTGCCTCCACGTTTTTGGCTTCCAACCACAGCTGAATGTGGTCTTCGCTTTGGGCTTTGAAGGAGGATAGATTCGGATCTTTCAAATATTCTTTTGGGCGCAACACGCGGCGCACAATAACTTGGTCAAGCGAATCGGTTAAAACCAATTCTAAATTTGGCCATGCTTGGTTAAAACGCGCGTGGTTGCCCAAGGTTGCTTGCAATTTGAAAATGCCGTTGGCGTTGTCTATGTTTAAATCGGATGATTCAATGGTTAAAAGCGACAATTCCTTTTGTAAAGGCAAGGACAAGCCCAACGCCGTATAAACTGAACGCATTCCCGGAGCGCTTTTGACAATGCCATCGCGCAACAAAACAAAGGCTTGCAAAACAAAAATTACGCCCAAAACGATTATGGCGACCATTTCCTTGGTGATTTTTTGGCGCGGGCGCAAAACCGATGGTTTTTCGGATATGGGCGGCAATGGCGAGGCTGGAACGTCATCGCCCGCTTCGGGTTCATCGTTGGCGGCAATGGATTGATTGTCTAAAAAGGATGTTTTGGATTCACTTGTTTCGGTTAATTCGGTTGTTTCGCTTAATTCAGGCGCTTCGGATGCTTTGGAAGATTCTTCGGATTGTGTCAAATCTTCGGATTCTGCCGATTCGGCTTGTTGATCAGATTCCTCGGATGGCGCTTCTTCCACCACGCTTGGTTTTTTGGGCGATTTTTTGGTCGGTGTTTTGAAGTCTGGTTCGTTTGGCGCGTTGGTGAGCAAATCTTCTTTGCAAATAAACTTGGTTGAAAAAACAGGCAGTTCCGATGGTGTAACGGAAAACGCAGTGGTGACCATTGTTGGCGTTTCTTCCAAGGCTTTTGCCGCCTCTGCCACGTCAGCGCTCTCGGCTGTTAATTCTGCTTCTTTTTCGGCTCTGCGCCGCTCGCTCGCTTTTTTGCGCCATTCTTTGTCTTCTTTTTCAAATTCTATTTCAAGCGCATTGATTTTGCTTTCCAACAAATCGGGGTTGAGTTCGCCAGAAGGTGGCGGCGCGCTCGGCAAATCGTCCATAACCAAATCATCGGGCGCGATGGTTTTGGGCGGAACATCTTCCAAATCTATGTTGTCGGGCGCCAAGGATGGTGCCAACTCAATTTGCACTTGCAGAGCATCTTTGACTTTTTTGGGAAGTTTTTGCTCAAAAATTTGCGTAGATGGCAAATCCACCGGCGGGTCCAAAAAAATGCTGGTTTTTTGCGCCATCTTTTCAAAGGTTTCAAAATTCTCTGGAATACGGGATTCTTCATATTCTTCATCATCGTATTCGTCTGGATATTCTTCGTTTGCATAGCCTTCGTCTTCTTCGTAGTTTGGGCTATTTAGGGCATTGAACTCATCGTCGTCAATATCCAAATGCACAATGCTTTCAGCACCTGCTTCGGAGGCATTGCCAAAATTGATTTCCAAACGTGGATTGATATCCCTTAAAAACGGCGTTGGGCGGCGTTGCAGTGCGGGAATGCGCTGTGTTTCTACAACGGGTTGGTTTAACGAATCAAAGGCATTAAAAACTTGCCGACAATTCCCGCAACGCACGCGACCAGCGTAGGTTTTGAGTTGTTCGGTTGATACGCTAAACAAAGTGTGGCAATGCGGGCAACGGGTTTGCATCAGCGTCTCCCTACCAAAAGCGCCCAACCGTCAAGGTTTTGGGCGGTTTTTGTGCTTAAAAAATGTTGGTAAATGCCAATAAGTTCATCGGCTTGGGATTCTAATATGCCGCTTAAAATCAAAGCGCCGCCGTTTTCTTTCACGTGCGAACACAAAACGGGCGCCAATAAGCGCAAAGGATTCGCCAAAATGTTGGCAACAACAATGTCAAATTGTCCGTCAATTTTTTGGTCGGCATTCAAAAAAGTAATGTTGTTGATGTGATTTTGCATGGCATTTTGGCGGGCAGCGATTAAAGCGTTTTCATCAATGTCTACGGCAATAATTTCACCTGCTTTCATTTTGGCAGCAGCAATTGCCAAAATGCCCGAACCTGTGCCGTAATCCAAAATGCGGTCATTTTCTTTCACATTTTGCGCCAACCATTCCAAACAAAGATGCGTGGTCGGGTGCGAACCCGTGCCAAATGCCATTCCGGGATTAAGTGTAAGCAAAATTTTGGCGTTGGGCACAGCGTTGCACCAAGTGGGCACAATCCAAAAATCTTTTGTGATTTCAATGGGTTGGAATTGCGCTTGCGTTTTTTCTACCCAATTTTCGTTGGGTAAATTTTCCACGGTAAACGAAAAATTTTTTTCAAAAATACCTTCGGGTGCTTGCTTGATGGCGTTGGAAAAATCTTCGGTGCGGTTCCACAAACTTAAAATGGAGACGTTTTTCCACAACTGCGCCACTTCGCCGGGTTCATCAAACTGCGGCGCTTCCAAAGGCGTATTGGCATCGGCATCCAACAATTCCACCGACAAAGCGCCATTTTCCAAAAGAAAATCGCTAATCCAATCCGCCTTTTGGGCACAAGTTAAAAAACGAATTTGCTGCCACATTTTAAGATTTCACTTCATTTTTTTCGGCTAGTTTTTGCTCCAAATAATGAATGCTGGCGCCGCCTTCCAAAAAGCGTGCATCCGACATCAATTCTTGGTGCAAAGGAATGTTGGTTTTAATGCCTTGAATGTGCATTTCCGACAAAGCAATGCGCATGCGGCGTATGGCTTGTTTGCGTGTGTCGCCATAAGCGATCACTTTGGCAACCATTGAATCGTAATAAGGCGGCACGGTGTAACCTTGGTAAATATGCGAATCCACGCGAATGCCAGGCCCGCCCGGCGGATGATAAAAACTAATTTGCCCGGGGCTGGGCACAAATGTAAATGGATCTTCCGCATTGATGCGGCATTCTATGGCATGACCTTTTAAGGCAATATCTTTTTGCGCAAAACGCAATTTTTCGCCAGCAGCTACGCGGATTTGCTCTTGCACAATATCCACGCCGCTAATCAATTCGGTTACCGGATGCTCCACCTGCACGCGCGTGTTCATTTCTATAAAATAAAACTCGCCGTTTTCATACAAAAATTCAAAAGTGCCCGCGCCGCGGTAACCAATTTTTTGGCAAGCCTTGGCGCAACGCTCACCAATTTTTTGAATGTGTTTGCGCTCAATCAGCGGAGCAGGCGCTTCTTCCAAAACCTTTTGGTTGCGGCGCTGCATAGAACAATCGCGCTCGCCCAAATAAATGGCATTGCCAAAAGAATCCGACAAAATTTGAATTTCCACATGGCGTGGATTTTCTAAAAATTTTTCTAAGTAGACCGTGGAATTTCCAAAAGCCGTTTGCGCTTCTTGTTGCGTCATTTGAACGGCGTTCAGCAATGCCGCTTCGGTATGCACCACACGCATTCCGCGCCCGCCGCCGCCGCCCGCCGCTTTGATAATTACCGGATAACCCACTTCTTTGGCAATTTTCAAAATGGCTTTGGGATCACTGGGCAGTGCGCCATTTGAACCGGGCACACACGGCACGCCTGATTCTTGCATGGCGCGTTTGGCAGAAACTTTGTCCCCCATCAAACGAATGGTTTGGGCTTTGGGGCCAATAAACACAAAACCCGATTGCTCCACGCGTTCGGCAAAATCGGCGTTTTCAGACAAAAATCCATAACCCGGATGAATGGCTTGCGCATCGGTGACTTCGGCTGCGGAGATAATTGCCGGCACGTTCAAATAGCTCAATGCCGAAGAAGCTGGCCCAATGCAAACGGATTCATCTGCCAATTTAACGTAAGTGGCTTCTCTGTCGGGTTCGGAATGCACCACCACGGTTTTAATGCCCATTTCGCGGCAAGCGCGTTGCACGCGCAAGGCAATTTCACCGCGATTGGCAATTAAGACTTTGTCAAACATAAAATTAACCAATCACAAATAAAGGTTCGCCAAACTCCACAGGTTCGCCGTTTTCAACCAAAACGGCTTTGATGGTGCCGTCTGCATCGGCTTCAATTTCGTTTAATAATTTCATTGCTTCAATAATGCAAAGCGTATCGCCTTTTTTAACTTTTGCGCCCAACTGCACAAAGGATTCTGCTCCGGGCGATGGCGAAGAATAAAAAGTGCCCACCATCGGTGCTTTAACCAAATGGCCTTCGGGAATAGATGCTTCTTCCGTTGGCGCAGGCGCAGTGCCAACATTTGACACGGAAACACCCGATGCCGGCATTGGCATGGCTTGAGTCATTGCAAATTGATTGGGCAAAGTTACATTTTGCACAGGCGCTGCCACAAGCGTTTTGGCAATGCGGATTTTTTCTTCGCCTTCGGTTACTTCCAACTCGGAAATGCCAGAAGATTGCACCAAATCAATTAATTTTTTGAGTTTTCTTAAATCCATTATTCTGCTCCACTGAATTTTTGGATGAAAAATTCCAAGGCTAAATCATAACTTTTTGCGCCGAAGCCGCTAACCACACCTTCGGCAATGTCTGAAAAATAAGAGATTTTGCGGAAAGCATCGCGCCCAAAAATGTTGGACAAATGCACTTCCACAAAGGGAATTTTGACGGCTAACAAGGCATCACGCAAGGCAATGCTCGTGTGCGTAAACGCCGCAGGGTTAAAGATGATGGCATCAACAATTTTTGCTGATTCTACTGATTTTGCTGATTCTGCCCTTGCCGCATTTTCAAATGTTGAAGCGCTGTTTTTTGTAAAACCTGCTGCCGCATGAATGCGGTTGATTAACGCCGATTCGGAGTTGCTTTGAAAAGCTTCCAAGGCAATTCCTGCCAACTCGGCACGTTTTGTTAATTTTTGGCAAATGGCATCCAGCGTTGTTGCGCCGTAGATTCCCGGCTCCCGAACGCCTAACAAATTAAGATTAGGACCATTTAACACCAAAATTTTGTATTTCAAGGTTTGCACTCCGCTTTCAAGTTTTTTGCTCCGTTTGCTTATGGGGTTTAAGTTTTTTGTTGCCTTTGTTTGTGGGGTTTGAGACTGTTCCCTGCTTATTTTTTGAAATGGTATTTTAAGCGATTTTGACGTTTTTTACCGCAAGTTTGCGACATTTCTGCCTTAAACGCTGAACTTTTTTGACATTTTTCCACGGTAAACGGCAAAAAATTTTGAAAAAAATAAAGCGTTTACCGTGGATTTTTTTATTTTTTGCTGCCGATTTTTGTTTCTTCACCTTTTATTAAGCGGGCAATGTTTAATCGGTGTTTAAATAGTAACAAAAAGGTCATCGCCAAGCACAAGGGCAGGGCGGAGATGCTCAAAAAATACACGCCTAATAATGGCAAAAGCAAAGCGGCAGTAATGGCAGCCAAAGATGAATAACGACTAACAAGGGCAATGACAATCCACACCGTTAAAACCGATAAACCCAAGTAAGGGTTGAGTGCAAATAAAATGCCCGCCGCCGTGGCAACGCCTTTGCCGCCTTGAAAACGATGAAAAATTGGGAACAAATGTCCCAAAAAAACAAAAAGGGCGGCGGCGTAAATCAGCAAAAATTCTTCACCCGAATCAACCAATAAATATGCCCAAAAATGCGCCGCCACAACAACCACAAAACCTTTTAAGCTATCGCCCAAAAGCGTTAAAACAGCCGCCGTTTTTTTTCCACTGCGCAAAACGTTGGTAGCGCCCGGGTTTTTGGAACCATAAGAGCGTGGGTCAGAAAGTTTGAAAAACTTGCTCACCAAAATGGCAAAGGAAACCGAGCCGATTAAATAAGCAAGCAACAAAAAAAATGCGGCGGTCATGGTGTTTAAAATTTAAAGTGAGCGTCTATTGTCTTACCAAATGGCGCAAAACAAAAGGCTTTTAAAAAATCAGCAGGTATTTTCGCCATTTTAAATGTAGTCAAGCAAAGGTTTTTGAAAATGCTGAAAAATCAGCATTTTTTAAGCCCTATTCCAAAATTATTTGGGCAAGTTTGGCAACGTAAAATCGTTAATATTTTTGCCAGACAAAGCAGTTTGGATGCTTTTGTTCATGCGTAAGCTCGCAAAGTTTTCGGTTAAAAAGGAGAGTTGATCCATTTTTTGATGAATGCTCGCTTTGTCATCGCTTTTTAAAACCTTTTGCAAAGCGGTTAAAGCGTCTTTGATGGCGGATTTTTCCTTGGGTTGCAACAAAGCGGCATCGGCTTTTAAGGCGGAAATCGTGGCTTCAATAAGGCGCTCAGCTTCCACTTGCGCTTCGCGCAATGAGCGCACTTGTGCGTCTTTTTTGGCATTTTCTGTTGATTTTTGCAAAATCTGCGCGATTTCTTCTTCCTTTAAGCCGTAGGCGGGTTTGACTTCAATTTGTGCCGCCACGCCGCTTGTTTCTTCTCGTGCGGAAACGGAAAGTTGGCCGTCTGCATCCACTTGAAAGGTTACGCGTATTCTTGCCACGCCCGCATTCATCGGCGGAATTCCGCGCAATTCAAAGCGTGCAAGCGATCGGCAGTTTTCTACCAAATCACGCTCGCCTTGAACAACGTGGATTGCCATTGCCGTTTGCCCGTCTTTGAAGGTTGTAAAATCTTGCGCGCGCGCCGTGGGAATAGTGGAATTGCGCGGGATGATTTTTTCAACCAAACCGCCGTAGGTTTCTAAACCGAGCGACAAAGCCGTCACATCAAGTAATAACCAATCGTCAGCTTCTGTGCGGTTGCCTGCCAAAATGTTGGCTTGTTTGGCAGCGCCAAGCGCTACCACTTCATCGGGGTTCAAATTCGTTAAAGGCTTTTGCTTAAAAAATTCTGCCACGGCGTTTTGCACCGATGGCATTCTGGTTGCGCCGCCAACCAAGACGATGCCGTTGATATCCGCAATTTTCAAATGTGCATCGCGCAAAGCACGTTTGACGGCGGCAAGCGTTTGTTCTATCAAAGGTTTGCCTAATTCTGCTAATAATTCTTGTGAAATGGCAAAATCTTTTGAAAACCCGTTAATTTCCACGCTCAACGCCACATTTTTTTCAAAAGAAAGGCGTTCTTTAATGGTTTTGGCGTAACTTAAAAGGGCACGGAAATTTTCGGCATTGCGCGGCAAGGCTATCCATTCTTTTTCAAAAAAATGTGCGAGTGCGGCGTCAAAGTCATCACCGCCCAATGCCGTGTTACCGCCTGTGGATAAAACTTCAAACAAGCCTTTGGAAAGGCGCAAAATAGAGATATCAAAAGTGCCGCCGCCTAAGTCATAAACGGCAAAAACGCCTTCGCTTTGGTTATCCAAGCCGTAAGCAATGGCAGCCGCCGTAGGTTCGTTGATTAAGCGCAACACGTTCAACCCCGCAAGTTTGGCGGCGTCTTTGGTGGCTTGGCGTTGCGCTTCGTCAAAATAGGCTGGCACGGTGATAACAGCGCCTACAATTTTTTCTTTTAAATGTTCTTCGGCGCGTTTTTTTAAAGTTTTTAAAATTTCGGATGAAACCTCAATGGGCGTTTTTTCGCCTTGGGCAGTTTTTAAGCGCAAAATTTGGGGCGAATCAACAAAGTGATACGGCATTTTTTGGGCATTGGGAATATCGTTTAAATGCCGCCCCATCAAGCGTTTGACGGAAATAATGGTATTTTGCGGGTCAGAAATTGCAAATTGTTGGGCGTTTTTGCCAACGGTAATTTGGTCTTTTGCATAATGCACAACGGAGGGCAAAAGCGTTTGGTCATTTTCGTCTTTTAAACAAACGGTAAGTGCATTTTTTGTGCTTGCCACAAGCGAATGCGTGGTGCCCAAGTCAATGCCAATAGCGCATTGCGCCTGATGCGGTTCGGGCGTTTGGTTGGGTTCAGCAATTTGAAAAAGTGCCATAGGTTTTCAAAAGCGTTCAAAAGCGCCATCATAAGTTATTTTGCGCTTTTAAAAGGTTTTCAAAGTCGTTTGGGAGTTCTGTCTCCCAAAAAAGTTCCGTTCTCGTTTTGGGGTGAATTAGCCCCAAACGCTTGGCGTGCAAGGCTTGGCGATGAAATGAAACGGCAGAATTTTTTTTGCCATAAACTGGGTCGCCAACGAGTGCAAAACCATAATTTGCCAAATGCACGCGGATTTGGTGCGTGCGGCCAGTTTGCAAGTGGCATTCAATGAGCGTGGTTTTGGCAAATTTTTTTAAGATAAAAATTTCGGTTGTTGCCGGTTTGCCGTTTGGTATCACCGCCATTTTGGTGCGAATTTTGGGATGCCTGCCAATTGGCGCTTCAATTTTCAAATTTTTTGGGAGTTGACCGTGGATTAATGCCCAATATTGCCGTTTCACCGTTTTTGCTTTTAATTGTTTGACCAAATCATTTTGCGCACAAAGCGTTTTGGCAACAACCATCAACCCGCTTGTGTCTTTATCCAAACGATGCACAATGCCAGCGCGCGGCATTTGGGCAAGTTTTGCATTGTAAAAAAGCAAAGCGTTTAAAAGCGTGCCGTTTTTTTGCCCATTGCCGGGATGAACGGTTAAACCCGCTTCTTTGTTGATAACCAAAATTTCTTCATCTTCAAAAACAATGTTTAAAGGAATATTTTCTGGCGCATCAAGGGTCTCGGTTGGCAGATTGTCAATGTTTAAAAAAACCCAATCGCCCGTGGCAATTTTTTGGCGTTGGTTTAAAACCGCTTTGCCATTTAAAAAAACGCGCGAATCGGCGATGAATGTTTGTAAACGTGCGCGGGAAAATTCTGGGAACAAAATGGCAAGCGCCGCATCCAAGCGTTTGCCGTGAAGCACGCAGGGCGTGTTTTTTGTATAATTTGCGGCGTTGGTTTTTGGGTTCATCATCATGCAAAAAAACATTCTGCCCGCTATTTTCTGCTTTTTGGCCGTGTTTTGCACGGGTTGCGCCAGCACGGGCGATAAGGACGATACCGCAGGTATGTCGGCGCAACAAATCTTCCAAGCCGCCAAAGATGCCGAAGCAGACGGCACGTGGGACAAAGCCGTGAAATATTTGGAACGCTTAGAAGCGCGCTACCCTTACGGCACTTACGCCCAGCAAGCGCAGTTGGAAATGTGTTACGCACATTGGAAAGATAACGAAACCGAGCAAGCCATTGCCGCGTGCGATCGTTTTTTGAAATTGCATCCCAACCATTCCGCCGTGGATTATGTGTTGTATTTGAAAGGTTTGATTTACTTTAACGAAGATTTAGGCTACGTGGCTTATTTGGGTTCTACCGACCCAACAGAACGCGATTCTTTGGCTGCCAAAGAATCTTTTATGGCTTTTAGCGAACTTTTGCGCCGTTTTCCTGAAAGTAGTTACGCAGACGATGCGCGCCAACGCCTACGTTATTTGTTAAACGCCATGGCAAGAAACGAAATTCACATTGCGCGTTATTACTTAAAACGTCAGGCTTATTTGGCGGCGGTTAATCGTGCGCAAAATGTGTTGGAAACTTACCCCAACACGCCTTCTAGCGAAGAAGCGCTTTATATAATGATTGTGGCTTATGACGCGCTTGGCTTACAAGATTTAAAAGCCGACACCGAGCGCGTGATGGCGCAAAATTTTCCGCAAAGTCTTTTTTTAGAAAAAGGGATGAATGCCTACAAAACGCCGTGGTGGAAATTGTGGTGATGATTGATAAACTTCGCGTTTTTCCACGGTAAACGGCGATTTTTTTTGAAATGCGTTTAAAAAAAATCAAACTCGCAGGTTTTAAATCCTTTGCGCAAACCACCGAAATTCAACTGCCCGGTCAGTTGATTGGCGTTGTGGGGCCAAATGGTTGCGGCAAATCCAACGTGATGGACGCACTGCGTTGGGTTTTGGGCGAATCAAAAGCCAGTGCGCTGCGCGGTGATTCTATGCAAGACGTTTTGTTTAATGGCACAGCGCAGCGCCCGCCAGCAGAACGTGCAAGCGTGGAATTGTTGTTTGATACGCAAAACGCCAAAATCCAAAACGAATGGACGCAGTTTGCCGAACTTTCGGTTAAAAGAATTTTAACGCGCGGCGGCGGCTCGGATTATTTCATCAACCAAATTCGCGTGCGGCGGCGCGATATCACCGACCTTTTTTCTGGAACAGGCTTGGGCGCCAATGCTTATGCCATTATTGGCCAAGGCACAATTTCTAATATTATTGAAGCCAAACCCGAAGAATTGCGCGTGTTAATTGAAGAAGCGGCGGGCGTTTCCCGCTACAAAGATCGGCGGCGCGAGACGGAAAATCGTTTGAACGACACCAAAAATCATTTAATGCGTTTGAATGATATTGCGCAAAATTTAAATGAACAGATTTTAAGTTTAGAAAAACAAGCGCACACGGCGCAAATATTCAATGATTTGAATAAAGAAAAAAAAGAAACACAAAATTTATTATGGCGTTTGCGTTTTCAAAAAGCCAAAAATGAAGAAGAACATTTAAAATTAGAACGCTTAGACGCACAAAATGCTTTTGAAAAACACCAAACGGCTTTAACGGCAATTACTGCTGATATTGAAAAAAGCCGTGAAGAAAATTATCAAGTTGGCGAAAAATTGCAATCGGCACAGCATCAGTTTTATGTGGAAAACGCCAAATGGTTAGGATTAGAACAAGAAAATAATTATTTAAAAAAACAAAAGGAATCGGTGCAAAACCAACTTTTAATTTTTAATAATAATGAAGAAAAATTACAAAAAGAATTATCCGAACTTTTGCAGAAAAAAGAAACCTTTAATGAAAATATTCAAAAAACAACGGATAATTTAAAAAGTTTGGAATTGCAAGAATCTGAATCTTTTGAAAAAATAAAAGTTTTGGAAAATGATTTTAATGAAAAGCAGGAGAGTTTTAATCATCACCAAAAAACGCTTTTGAATTTAAATCAAAATTTTTCGCTTTTATCTCGTGAAAAAATGCACATTTTGGAGAATTTAAAAAATATTGAAGTGCGTTTTGAACGTTTGAAAACACAAAACCAAAAAACTTTTGATGAAGAATTGTTGAAACAAAAACAGGCGGAATTAGAAATAATTGTTGCTGAAAAAAATCAAATTGAGACGCAAATTTTTGAAAAAAAAAATGCGTTGACCGTGGAAAATCATCATTTAAATTCGCTAAAAAAAGAATTAAATGATTTTGAAAAAGACTTGGCGCAAAATCTGGCACAACAAAAGGTTTTAAAATCGCTTGGCAGTGGCGAAAAACGCAGTGTTTTATTAGAATCTTTACAAGTTACAACTGGCTTTGAAAAGGCGCTTGAAGCCGCACTCAATGCTTTTTTGTTTTTTGTGCATGTTGAAAATTTAGAAAACGCCGCAGCTGAAAAAAACGGCGGTTTTTTTGAAAATCCAAAAAATGCTGAAAACATTGAAATTTCAAATGATTCTCTTTTTCACCAAATACAAAAGCACGGCGATTTTCAAGCCATTTTGGCATTTTGGTTGAAGAATGTTTTGGTGGCTTCTAGTTTAGAAGATGCTTTGCAACGCCGCCACGAACTCAAAAATGGCGAATGTTTTGTAACAAAAAATGGTGAAACAATTACCCAATATTCTTTATTCTTTTTTAATCAAAAAAATAGCGCTTTGGAGCGCCAAGCGCATTTAAAACGTTTGCAAAAAGAAGCGGAGAATTTCAATCAAAAAATTGCTGAATTGAAAAATCTTGTAAATAATCAAAATGAAAAAATCACAAAATTGACCGTGGATTTTAAAAATAATGAATCAGAATTAAAAAACATTGAAAACAAAATCCGCAGTGTTGAAATGACAATCACCAAACTGCAAACCGAAAAAAATGAAATTGTGCGTTTTGTTGCTCATTTTGAAAATGAAAAGAAATTGTTGGAAATGGAGAAAATTGCTTTAAATGAGAAAAGTCAAAAAAATGATTTAATCATCAACGAAGAATCGCAAAAAATAACCACGCAAAAAAACATTTTGGCAGAAAATGAATCGAATTTTGAATTGTCTAAAAGCGCTTTGAACGAAGCTAAAAATCTTGGCGATTCTATTACCAAAAACAAAAATCAAAAATCTTTTGAAAAACGCGAATTAGAAAACCGCTTCAAAGAATTAGAAAACAACCAAAAACGTTTGGAAAATGACTTAAAAAACCTTAACGAAGAAATTTTAAAAAATAAAAATCTTTTAAATGATTTGAATCAAAAAGATTTGCAAATTGAAATTCAAAACGCCCTAGCATTAAAATTAAAGGCGGAAAATAATCTGCGCGAAGTGCGCATTGAAGCCGAAGAAAAAAGCAAAGCTTTGCAAATTTTGGATGAAAAGCGTTTGCAATTTACCCAAGAAAATGCGCCCTTGCAAGCTAAAATTGCGGATTATCAATTAAAAGAAACAAGAGCTGCCGACTTGGCAGAAAATATTAAAACGCAGTTTTTGGAAAATAATGAAAACGATGAAGCGTTATTATTTGAAAAAATAGAAGGGCAACATTCTATTTCTTATTTACAAAACCTTGTGCAGAATTTAACTAAGAAAATTGCGGATTTGGGTGCTGTTAATTTAATGGCTTTATCCGAATTGCAAAAAATCAAAGAAAAATCGGGTTATTTGGAGCAACAAATCAAAGATTTAAATGAAGCGATGGAAACTTTGGAATCTGCCATTGCTAAAATTGATGAAGAAAGTTTGAATCGTTTTAATGAAACTTTTCACGCGGTCAATTGCAATTTTGGGGTATTATTCCCAGAGATTTTTGGCGCAGGGTCAGCAGGTTTGGAATTAACGCAAAACGAAAAAAATGAAACAGGCGTGCTGGTTTATGCCAAGCCGCCCGGCAAAAAAAACGCGCGGCTTTCAATGCTTTCAGGCGGGGAAAAAGCGCTTTGCGCCATTGCTTTGATTTTTGCTTTTTTTCTTTTAAACCCCGCGCCTTTTTGCTTGTTAGACGAAGTGGACGCGCCGTTGGATGATGCCAACACCGAAAGATTTTGCCATTTGGTTAAAAAAATGGCGCAAAATACACAATTTTTATTTATTTCGCATAATAAAATTGCGATGACAATGGCAGAACAATTGGTGGGTGTAACAATGCGAGAACTGGGTGTTTCCCGCGTGGTAGATGTGAATATTGCGCAGGCGCTCAAAACTTTGGAAGGACAATCAACGTGACGGATATTCAATACATTGCGCTTTCCTTGGCAATCCTAGTGGTGTTGGGCGTGCTGGGGTATAACTTTTTTTTGGATTATCGCCACAGCAAAGTGGCGCGCGATTTAATCAAACGCGCCCCGCAAAACGATGGCAAGGATTCTTCTAGCGATTCCCATTTTTTGCACACCTTTGGTTTTGATGAGCCTTCTTTAAACGATAGCGATATTCCCAAACCCGATGCAATGTTGGTCGACCCGCAGTTTGAGTGGAGCGCCAAAATGGAATTCCAGCCCAGCGTGAAACCTGCGGATTTGTTTGATGAGTCGGACACTGAATTGCAACTTATTTTGCAGAGCATACAAAAACCCATTACGTGGTTGGCTTTTGATTCGGCGCTTAACCAATGGCGTTTTATTTACAAAGGCGGCTCGGATTTTCCTGTGGAGCATTTGCGGGTGAATTTGTTGCTTTGCAACCGCTCGGGGCCAGCAAGTGTTGAAGACATGGACGCTTTTGAAGACTTTTTGGAAGCGCTTGGCAAAAAATGGAATGCGCAATGGGAAGTGGACGATGTGCCTGTTGAAAACATTGCAATGGCAATGGATCGCTTTTGTGCCGATGTGGATTTGGAAATTATGATTAAGGTTTTGGCAGATAAAACCTTTTCCCGTGAAACATTGCGCACGTGGGCAATGGATTTGGGCATGCAATACCAACACGCCACTGGCGATTTTGTGTTTGTTGATTCCAATGACCGCGAATGTTACCGCGTGGAAATTGCCGCACAAGTGGGCGACAACATCAAAAGCGTGAATTTTATTTTGGATGTGCCTTGCACGGCGCAAGGCGAAGAAACCTTCCGCGTGATGGTGCAAGATGCCCAAGCCTTTGCAAAAGAAGTTGACGGAATGCTTGTTGATGATAAAAACGCCCCGCTTTTGCCTATGCAATTAGAAAACATTGCTGCGCAGTTTGTGGCTTTGCCGCAGCGCAAAATGCAAGAAATTGGCATTCCAGCGGGTTCTGCGCAAGCCTTGCGTTTGTTTTCGTCTTAAAAATCTTAAAAATAAAAAAATCCACGGTAAACGTTTAATTTTTTTCAAAAAAAATCAAGGTTTACCGTGGAAAAAAGGCTTTTATGGAATTGTCCGACTACCAAGCGATTTTTGAAGACGACCAACTCTTTTGTTCGCACACGCCTGATGCAGTTATCAAAATTGCCAATGAAGCGATTTTAAAATTTCCCACTTTTGCCTTTGCTTACAAAGCCAAAGCGGTGGCGCTTTTTAAGCTTGGGGATTTAAACGCCGCCATTGACAATCTTTTTGTTAGCTTGCGTTATAACAAAACGGATTTTCAAGTTTTCTTTTTTCTTGGGCATTTTTTGGCGCAGCAACGCCGTTTTGATGATGCTTTAAAAGTTATTGACGAATCGCTTTTTCAACATCCTGCACAAGCCATCGCTTATGCCACAAAAGCGAATATTTTGTATTGTTTGTATCGCCCGAACGCTGAAATTGTGGATGCCATTGCCGAGGCACTTTTGTTGGATGAAAAATCAAGTGATGCGTTGAATTTGTTAAAAGAACTCTACAAAAATCCATTTTTTTATGAAGAAACTTTAAACAACATTTTCCAAAAAAACGCCACAGCACAACGCCAAGCGTTGAAGTTTAAGCGTGAATCGGAAAATGAAAAAAGCGCCGTTTTAAAAGCGCAACTTTTAGAAAAAGCCGTTGAACTTTGCCCGGACAATGCCGATTATTTGTCTGCGCTCTCGCACGCTTATGCTAGCCAAGGCGATTATGAAAAAGCTGTGCCGCTGTTAGAAAAAGCGATTTTGAAAAACACCAACAAGGCTGATTTTTCTTATGAATCGTGCCGAATGATACAATACCCTTATACCGAAATTTCTGCCCAACAAATGGGCGATTTTGCGCGGGGTTTTGTCAAACATTATCCTGAAACGCCGCTATTTTCTTTTAAAACGCAAAATCCCAATCGTCCAAAAAAACGGCTCAAAATTGCTTTTTTAACGGCAGATTTAAGAAACCACGCTGTTGCCAAGTTTTTGGAAAGTTTTTTGGCTGCCGCGCAAAACACGACCTTGGATTTTTACGCTTATTTAACCAAAGATATTTTTGATGAAAAAAGCGGCGATATTGTTGGCTATTTTCGGCGCGTGCAAAAGGTTGACCGCTTAACCGATATCAATACAGCGCGCTTAATTCACCAAGACCGCATTGATATTTTGTTTGATTTATCGGGTTTTACCATTGGCAACCGATTGAATGTTTTTCGTTTTCGCCCAGCGCCTGTTTCTGCTACGTGGTTGGGTTGGTCGGGCACCACGGGCAGCGCTGGAATTGATTATGTTTTGTGCCACAAATTGTTAACAGAAAACGATTCATTCGGCACGCAATTTTCTGAATCGCCTGCTTATTTGCCCGAGGCTTTGGTTGTTTTTACCAAACCCGAAGGAATGCCAGATGTTTCATTGCCGCCGCTTTTAACGAAGAAACACATCACTTTTGGCGCTTTTCAAAATCCTAACAAAGTAACGAATGCCACCATTTTTTTGTGGTCGGCGGTTTTGAATGCTTTGCCCAATGCCCAAATGATTTGGATGAGAGGCGATTTAGCCGACCCATTTTTGCGCGAACGTTATTACAAAGCCTTTGAAGAAGCGGGTTTAAAAAATGCTGAAAATCGCATTTTTTTAAAACACAATGCCAGCCAAAAGGAATATTTTGCAGCGCACAAAGATGTTGATTTTGTGTTGGATAGTTTTCCAGCATCATCTGGCACCACGGCTTTTGATTCTGCTTTTATGGGCGTGCCAACTTTGTGTTTGGTTGGGCAATTGATGGCATCGCGTTTATCCGCTTTAACCATGCAAAATTTGAATCTCAACGAATGGATTGCGCATTCCAAAGCCGATTTTGTTGCCAAAGCGGTTGAATTTTCAAAGGATTTTGAAGCGAATCCCCAAAAACTTGCCAATTTGCGCAAAGGCTTGCGGCAAGGTCTTTTGCATTCGCCTTTGTGTGATGCGCCGCGTTTTGCCAAGCATTTTGAAAATTTGATGTGGCAGTTGTGGCAACAAAAAACGCAGCCTTGAAAATCGCACTTGCCTTTTTTAAAATCTATTTTTTTGAAAAAAACAACCCGTTTACCGTGGAGAATCTCCCAAAATGTTGTTGGAACCCGAATTAGAATCGATGCCTCGCCCGCAATTAGAAAAATTGCAATTGGAACGTTTGCAAAAATTGGTGGCACGCGTTTATGAAAAAGTGCCGTTTTACAAAAACGCTTTTGATGAAAAAGGCATTCAACCTTCTGATTTAAAAACTTTAAAAGATTTTGCGCGTTTTCCTTTTACTTACAAAAGCGATTTGCGCACCACTTATCCTTTTGGTTTGGTTGCCGTGCCAAAAAGTGAATACGCCCGCATTCACGCATCTTCTGGCACAACCGGCAAACCCACGGTGGTGGTTTATACGGCAAACGATTTAAAAGTTTGGGCGGATGTGATGGGGCGCTCTTTTTTTGGCGCTGGCATTAATGAAAACGACATTTTGCAAAATGCTTTTGGTTATGGTTTATTTACCGGCGGCTTGGGTGCGCACGGTGGCGGCGAGCGTTTGAAAGCGGCTATTCTGCCGGCATCTGGCGGCAATTCCAAACGGCAAATCACCTTGATGCGCGATTTGGGCGTCACAGCCTTGTGTTGCACGCCGTCTTATGCGGTTAATCTTTTAGAAACCGCGCAGGATTTGGGTTATAACCCGCGCGAATTTGCGCTTAAAAAAGGCGTTTTTGGGGCAGAACCATGGACCAACGAATTGCGGCAAACCATTGAAAACGGCTTTGGTATTGATGCCGTTGATATTTATGGTTTATCGGAAATTATTGGGCCGGGTGTGGCTTGCGAATGCGTGGAAGAAAAAAACGGCATGCACATCAACGAAGACCATTTTTATGTGGAAACCATCAACCCAGATACGGGCGAAGTGTTACCAGCTGGTGAAGTGGGCGAGTTGGTTTTGACCACCATTACCAAAGAAGGAATGCCCCTAATTCGTTACCGCACGCGGGATATCAGCGTTTTGAATACCGCGCCTTGTTCGTGCGGCAGAACGTTTTACCGCATGCAAAAGGTTATTGGCAGAAGCGATGATATGTTGATTATTCGCGGTGTGAATGTTTTCCCATCGCAAATTGAAGATGTGTTGTTGAAGGTTGCCGGCACCGCGCCGCATTATATGATTGTGGTGGAACACGATGAAGTGCGGAATATGGATAAATTGGAGGTTCAAGTGGAATTGAGCCAAAATTTATTCTCCGATGTCACGCGCAATTTGCAAGAATTGGAAGCCAAAATCACGCGCGATATTAAAGATATCATCGGCATTACAACCAAGGTTCGCTTGGTGGAACAAAAAAGTCTTGCACGCTTTGAAGGCAAAGCACAGCGCGTTATTGACAAAAGGAAAAAATGATGAAAATCACGCAAATCTCCGTTTTTTTGGAAAATCAGCCCGGGCGCTTAACTTTGGCTGCCAAAACCTTGGCGGATGCAAACATAGACATTCGCACTTTGTCGTTGGCGGATACCAGCGATTTTGGCATTTTGCGTCTTTTATTAGACGAGCCAGAGCGCGGTCTTTCCATTTTGGAAAAAGCGAATTTTACGGTCAAAGCCACCGAAGTTGTTGCCGTGGAAGTGCCCGATTCTCCGGGCGGTTTGGCAAAAGTGTTGGGCACCATCGCGCAAGCGCAGGTTTCCATTGAATATATGTATGCTTACACGCGCCCCAAAGGTGAAAATGCGGTGATGATTTTTTGTTTTGATAACAATGCCGAGGTGATTGCGCTTTTGGAGAAAAATGGTTTGAATTTGCTCTCCAATGCTGATTTAAAACGTTAAAATCCGCGATTTTCCACGGTAAACAACAATTTTTTTTGAAAAATGAAAGCCAGTTTGCGCCAAAAATTAAGCGGTTTATTGCAGCGTTTGGAAGAAATCGATGCCTTGTTGGCTTCGCCTGAAACCGCGCAAAATCTCTCGCAATTAACGCAATTATCCATTGAACGAGGCGAAATTTTGCCGGTTTATGAAGCCTTTAACGCCTTGGAATTAAAGGAAAAGGAATTAAAATCGGCAGAATTATTATTAACCGACCCCGATATGCGCGATTTGGCAGAAGAAGAAATCCGCGCAATTAAAGAAGCGCTACCAGCATTAGAAAAAAAATTAGAATCGCTTTTAATTCCCAAAGACGCGGACGATGCCAAAAACGTGGTTTTGGAAATTCGCGCCGGAACAGGCGGGGAAGAATCGGCACTTTTTGCGGGCGATTTGTTTCGGATGTATGCGCATTTTGCCGACCAAAAAGGTTGGAAGGTGGAAGTTTTATCCGCCAACGAATCGGATTTGGGCGGTTTTAAAGAAATCATCGCACGGGTTATCGGCAAAAATGCTTATGGCATTTTGAAGTTTGAATCGGGCGCACACCGCGTGCAACGCGTGCCGGAGACTGAGACGCAAGGGCGCGTTCACACTTCTGCCGCCACTGTTGCCATTTTGCCGGAAATTGAAGAAAGCGAAGACATTGTTTTAAACCCAGCGGATTTGAAAATTGACACTTTTCGGGCGAGCGGAGCAGGCGGCCAACATATTCAAAAAACCGATTCGGCGGTGCGCATTACGCATATTCCAACGGGCATTACCGCAGAATGCCAAGACGGCAGAAGTCAGCATTCCAACAAAGCTTCGGCAATGCGCGTGTTGGCAGCGCGCATCAACGACAAACGCAAAAAGGAAGAATTCCAAAAACGTGCGGGCTTGCGCAAATCTTTGGTGGGTTCGGGTGATCGCTCGGAGCGCATCCGCACTTACAATTTTCCGCAAGGGCGCTTAACCGACCACCGAATCAATTTAACGCTTTATAAACTCTCTGATATTTTGAATGGTGATTTGGATGAAATCACCACCGCATTGATGAACGAATACCAAGCCGAACAACTCGCTTTATTAGAAGAAAATGCATGATTTTGAAGAAAAACCCTTAAAAGAAAGCCGCGTGTGGCAAGGGCGATTGCTGGATGTGTGGCAAGATGAAGTGCTACTGCCCAATGGCAAAACTGCCACACGCGAATACATTCGGCACCCGGGCGCGGTGGTTATTTTTGCCACAACCGAACAGGGTGAAATTTTGATAGAGCGGCAATTCCGTTATCCCGCAAGGCAAAGCTTTTGGGAATTGCCCGCTGGCAAGTTGGAAAAAAACGAAGACCCATTGAAAGCCGCACAGCGCGAATTGTTGGAAGAAACCGGTTATGCCAGTGAAAACTGGCAGCATATTGGCAAAATCCACATTGCCATTGGTTATTCCGATGAAATTATTCACGTTTTCACCGCGCAAAATGTCAAAGCCATAGCCAACCAAAATTTAGACGAAAACGAATTTTTATCCATCCATCTTCTCTCTCCCGCCGAATTATTTAATCTTATCCAAACCAATAAAATCACCGATTCCAAAACCCTTGCCGCCCTTGCCATTGTTGGATTTTTTAATCATCTTCCACGGTAAACCGATTGTTTTTTTCAAAAAAATAAAGCGTTTACCGTGGATTTTTATAAAATTGCAAAAATTTTATCCAAGGAATTGCCGTGAAAAGTTATGAATTTTTGAATGAAGAAGAATTAAAAATCAAAATCGCACAAGATTATTTTCAAAAATTTGAATATGTGCCTTTTTCACGCTTGGATTTTACTTTAAAACAAAAAAACACCGATTTGCCTTTTTATTTATTATGGGCAGAAGCCAAAAAAGAAACGGCGGATATTTTAAATAGTTTTACCCAACTTGTTTTAACCATCGGTGTGAATATCGATTTGCAAAATATTCCCAAACCACCTTTTTTAGCGGTTTTTGATTCTGAAAAAATTGCTTTTATTGAATATTCTTTTTTAAACTATTTTTGTGATTCTTCTTTATTTAATGAAATCAGTTGGCAAAATATTACGCCATCCAATCATTTGGCGGAAGAATTTATTAAAACAAAATCGCGCATTCAAGCAATTATTAAAGAAAACGCCAAAATCTTTTATTTTGAAAAAAATGAGAAAGAATTAAAACATTTTATTTCAAACTCGCTTTCCAAAGGCGAATTGAATCCCGTTGTTGTAACGGATAAAAATTTTGATTATGTTTATTCCAACTGGTTGTTGGAAGTTTTTGAAAAAGAAGTGATTGATTTTAAGGAATTTGAAAGTTTGCGCGATCAAATGATTTTGTTGGAAAGCGATTTTTTTCTTGCCGATTTAATCAGTGAAAATGACAAAACATTAAATAAAAACCTGCGCATTATTTTGGATAAAAAAGCAGATGGTGAAAAAATTTACCATTTTAAATACAAACAAGATACAGGAATTTTTAAAGACCGCGATTTGGATATTGAAATTGAAATTATTAAACCTGAAATTCATACGAATTTTTGGAAAATGTATAAACGTCCGCCAGCAGAACAATTTTGGATGGAAATATTTAATCGCCGAGATAAATTGGCGCCAAAAGATATTCGGGAAAGAAAAGGCGCATTTTTTACGCCATCGGTTTGGGTTAAAAAAGCGCAAGAATATTTAAAAGATTCTTTGGGTGAAAATTGGGAAAATGAATATTATATTTGGGATTGCGCCGCAGGCACAGGGAATTTATTGGTTGGTTTAAAAAATCCTGCCCGAATTTTCGCATCAACCATTGATTTAAATGATGTGGTGATGATGAAAAATCTCATCAAAATGGAAGCCAAAAATGAAAATGAAAAATTAGATTTATTAGAAAACCATATTTTTCAATTTGATTTTTTGAATGATGATTTTTCAAAATTGCCCGATAATTTGCAAAGAATTATTAAAAACGAACCTGAAAAATTGGTGATTTTTATCAACCCGCCTTATGCCGAAGCTACATCTGCCACAACGCCAACAGGCACAGGAAAAAACAAGGCACTTGTTGCACGTGAAAATAAAATTTGTGAAAAATATAAAGAGATTTTAGGCAAAGCCAACAATGAATTATTTGCGCAATTTTTTATCCGTATTTATAAAGAAATTCCTAATTGTATTTTGGCGACATTTTCAACCTTAAAATATATTAATGCTTCAAGTTTTTCAAAATTTCGTCAAAGTTTTTATGCAAAATTTTTAAAAGGTTTTATTTGCCCTGCTTTTACATTTGATAATGTTCAAGGCAAATTTCCTATTGGCTTTTTAGTTTGGGATACACAAAGTAAAACAAAATTATTCAAAGTTCCTTTGGATTTGTTTGATGAGAAAAACAAAAAAGAAAAAAGAAAAAAAGTGTTTTACAATCTCAATGGACATTCCAAATCAATAAACAAATGGTTGCGAGAATTTACAGATAACAGAGGCGATTATATTGCTTTGTTAGATTCTCGCGGGACGGATTTTCAAAATCAACAATATATTTTTATTAAATCGCAAGATTTAAAAATTACTGCACACAGCATAGGTTTTTATATAACAAAAAACAATTTAATCCCTGCTTTTGTTTATTTTGCCGTTCGCAAAACAATTAGGCAACATTGGACAAATAATCGTGATCAATTTTGGTATCCTAATAAAAAATGGCTCAAAGACAAAGAGTTTCAAAATAATTGTTTTGTTTTTACGCTATTTAATGGAAAAAACATGATTTCAATAAAAGATGGTGTAAATAATATTATTCCGTTTACTGAAAAAGAATTAAATGTCCAAGAAGCATTTGAATCCCATTTTTTATTGGATTTTATGGCTGGGAGAATAAAATCCAACAATGATGATTTTTTAGGAAAAAATGTGCAATCTTTTATTCCAACAAAGCCCATGGAATTTTCTATTGAAGCGCAAAGTGTTTTAAGCGCTGCCAAAGCAATTTATGTTTATTATCATCAAGTTGCAAGTGATAAAAGAAATTCTTGGAAGATAAATGATCAAGTAAAATATTCTCGCAATGCGTCTTTTTACGATATTAAAGAATTTTTCCAAGGGCGCAGTGAAAAAGGCAGAATGAATCCAAAATCGGAAGATTTAAAATATACAGAATTATTAAACAATTTAAAAAATGCGCAAAAAATATTGGCACAAAAAATTGAACCCAAAATTTATGAATATGGGTTTTTATTAGAATAATCCACGGTAAACCAACAAAAATTTTCAAAATTTTTTGTTGTTTACCGTGGATTTTTAAAACTTTTGCCTAGCGTAACTGTTCTGCCAAAAGATTTAAAATTTTTGTTGCGGTGGGTGATTGGTCAACGCCGCCCTCGGGGCGTAAGATTTGCAAAATTGTGCGTTCATCGTTATTTGCCGCAGGTTTTAAATACACGCGGTATTGCACGCCAACGTTTTCATCTGCCTTCCAAAAGGCGAACCAACTTTTTTCGTGTTTTCGGTCGGCATCGGCATAGCGCACAAAATAAATGCCTTCGTCTCGATTGCGGTCTTCAACCGTAAAACCTACGCGGTCAAGCGCCAAGCCAACTTTGCGCCACGCGCGCTCAAAGCGGTCGTTTAATTGCAATTCTTTTGTGCCGTCTAGGGCAATCAATTCCGCTTGCGCGGGTGCTACTTCTTCTTTTTCAATGGCTTTTTCCGCCGTGCTTTCATTTAAGCCGAGCCGCATCATCAAACGACGCAACATTTCGGCTTCTAATTCCGTATCCGAAGGACGCGCTTGCCAGCGCGTGTCTTCCTTCAAAGAAGAAGTATAAACTTCTTGCATGCCGCGGTGGCTAATGAAAATGTCGGTAAAACCTTTGTTTGATGAAGGTTCTAATCTTGTGCGGAATTTGTCGCGCTCGCCGGTGGAATAAATGGAATCCAAAAAATAACCCAAGGTTTTGCGAATCAAATCGTCTGGTAGTTTGGCGCGGTTTTCAGCCCAGTTGGTTTCCATTACGCCAGCCTCGGGGCGCTCCACTTCAATGATAAAACCCGTTTCTTCCCAAAAATTTTTGATGGTTTTCCACAATTTTTCAGGCGATTCTTGAACGGTAAGCCAGCGCGTGTTGCCGTCTCGCATCACTTTGATTTTTTCCAAACTCGGCAAAACAAAGGTGGATGAATCGGCAGACATTCCTGCCCGCTCATTTTGATAATCCAAAAAGGAAGCCGTGCCGCGCCCTTGGGATTCTGGAACAGAAAAGCGCTCATCGGGGTTTAATTGGGATAAATCCGGCGGAATTTCTAATGACGGCGCGGCTTTGGCGGATTTGTAATCCACCTTTTTGGTTTCTGGAATGATGGAAGCGTTGTAGCAAGCGCAAAGCGCCAAACTTGCCAAAAGCAAAGCAATACGTTTTTGCATAGTTGTCCTAAATCAGTTGCGCGGATTTCAAAGCCGCTTCTACTTTTTGTTGCCCTTCTTTGGATAAAACGGTAAGCGGCAAACGAATGCCCTTTTGGCATAATCCCAAGCGGGAAACCGCCCATTTTACGGGAATGGGATTAGCTTCACAAAACAAATCCCGATGCAATGCCAAAAGTTGAAAATGAATGCGCCGCGCGGTTTTAACATCGCCTTTCAAAGCGGCGTGCGTCATTTGGTGCATCAAAAGCGGCGCCACATTGGCGGTAACCGAAATATCGCCCCAATAACCCATTAAAATGGTAGAAACCGCGGTCATATCATCGCCGCTGTAAAGTGCAAAATCTTTTGGTGCGCGATGAATCAAATCAAAGGCGCGGCTCAAATCGCCTGTGGCATCTTTAATGCCCACAATGTTGGGAATTTCAGCCAAACGCAAAACGGTGTCGTTTTGCAAATCCGCCACGGTTCTGCCCGGCACGTTGTATAAAATCAAAGGCAAATCCACGCGCTCGGCAATGGCTTTAAAGTGTTGATACATGCCTTCTTGCGTGGGTTTGTTGTAATAAGGCACAACGGACAAAGCCATATTGGCGCCGGCTTGTTTGGCAAATTCGGTTAATTCAATGGCTTCGCTGGTGGAATTGGCGCCGGTGCCCGCAATCACGGGAATACGTTGGTTGGCAAATTCCACGGCTTTTTGAATCAAAAGAGAATGTTCTTGCATTGAAACAGTGGGCGATTCTCCCGATGTGCCCACAATCACAATGGCATCGGTTTGGTTTTCAATATGAAAATGAATGAGTTTTTTTAATGAATCCAAATCCAAGCTGCCATCTTCAAACATCGGGGAAATGATGGCCGCCAAAGAACCATAAATGGCGCAAGAAGCATTGTGCATAAGTCACACTCAATTTTGGTAAAAAATGGCATTTTAGCGCTATGCCAAAAAGGCGCATAGGCTTTTTTTGTAAAATAACCTTCATTTTGTGTAAAGGAAAAACGATGAAACATGCAGATTTGATGATTTTGGGCTCGGGCCCTGCGGGTTACACTGCCGCCATTTACGCCGCGCGTGCGAATTTAAAACCGGTTTTAATCACCGGATTATCCCAAGGCGGACAATTGATGAGCACCACGATGGTCGACAATTGGCCAGCCGATTCAGAAGGCGTGTTGGGTCCAGATTTAATGGCGCGTTTTGAAAATCACGCCAAACGTTTTGGCACAGAGATTATTTTTGATGAAATTACTTCGGTTGATTTCAAACAAAAACCTTTTGTTTTAAAAAGCGATTCGGAAGAATACACCTGCCGTGCGTTGATTATTGCCACTGGCGCATCAGCACGTTATTTGGGTTTGGAATCAGAAAAAGAATTTATGGGGCGCGGCGTATCCGCTTGCGCCACTTGCGATGGCTTTTTTTACAAAAACGAAAAAGTAGCCGTTGTGGGCGGCGGCAATGCCGCGTTGGAAGAAGCGCTTTATTTGGCGAACATTGCGCAAAAAGTGACCTTAATTCATCGGCGCGACACATTCCGTGCGGAAAAAATTATGGTGGATAAACTGAATGAAAAAGTCAAAGAAGGCAAAATTGAACTGGCGCTCAATGCCCAAGTTTTGGAAATTTTGGGCGATGAAAATGGCGTGAAGGCTTTGAAAATCACAACGCCCGAAGGGCAAAAACAAATTGAAGTAGCCGGCGTTTTTGTTGCCATTGGGCACACGCCCAATACCAAATTGTTTGAAGGTCAACTGCAATTGGAAAAAGGCTACATTCAAACGCAAGGCGGCAAAAACGGCAATGCCACTGCCACCAACATTGCGGGCGTTTTTGCCGCGGGCGATGTGCAAGATTCGCATTACCAACAAGCTTGCACTTCTGCGGCTTCGGGTTGTATGGCGGCATTGGATGCCGCCGCGTATTTGGAGAATTTGAAATAATTTTTTTCAATTTGTTTTTAAAATCAAAAAAATCTGCGGTTTACCGTGGATTTTTTTTCGCAATTTTCCACGGTAAACGCAAATTTTTTTTTAAAATGCACACTATGAACGCCATTTTTTTGATAACTCATAAAGAAATTGCCCGTGCGCATTTGGCGGCGGCGGCGTTTATTTTGGGTTCTGCGCCTGAATTTGTAGATTTTTTGGAAATGGGCGAATCTGCAACGCCTGATAATTGCGAATCACAAGCGCGTCAAAAAATCCAAAAATTGTTGGAAAATGCGGATGGCGTTTTGTTGCTGACCGATTTAATCGGCGCAAGTCCCGCGAATTTGGCTGTGCGTTTACTTTCTCAAAATATTCAAAATTCCAAAAATGCCGAATCTGCCAAAATGGATGAAAACCTTGAACAAGTGATTGCCGTATCGGGTTTAAATTTGGCAATGTTGTTGCGCGCGTTGAATTACCGCGCTTTGCCTTTAAAGGAATTAGCCCAAAAGGCAAAAGATGGCGGCGCGGCAAGCGTTATGATTTTAAAAGGAGAAGAACGTGTTGCGCCGTGAAGCAACCATCGTTAATCGCTTGGGGTTGCACGCCCGCGCCTCTTCGCGTTTGACGCAAACAGCAGGGCGTTATATCAGTGAAGTGTGGCTCACCAAAGACGATAGGCGTGTGAATGCCAAAAGCATTATGGGCGTTATGCTTTTGGCGGCGGGGCAGGGTGCGGTCATCACCATTGAGACGGACGGCAAGGACGAGGAAGAGGCGATGAATGCCTTGATTGAGATTATTGAGCAAGGTTTTGGGGAGGAAATATAAATGGCATTTGTGCTCCACGGCATCGGCACGGCAAGCGGCATTGCCATTGGCAAGGCGCTTTTGATTTCGCACGCCGCATTGGAAGTGGAGCAACAAACGCTTGCCGCCAAGTTGGTTGATAAAGAAGTGCAACGCTTTGAGACGGCGTTATTGAGCGTGCAAAAAGAATTAGAAGAGGTTAAAGCCACCACCAAATCGCCTGAAATGGCGGCACTTTTGGGTGTGCATTTGATGTTTTTAAAAGACCCAGAAATTGCGCTGGTGCCGCAAAAAATTATCCGCGAAAAACGCTGCAATGCGGAATGGGCGTTGGTGCAACAGATGAAAAAGCTCGTTGCCCAATTTGATGAAATAAACGACCCTTACTTAAAAGAGCGCAAAAATGACGTGGTGCAAATGGTTGAGCGCGTGGTCAAAGAATTAAAAGGCGAAGAAAATCCCTTGTCCTCGCCCACGGTGAAAACGAATGAAACCATCGTTGTGGCGCACGATTTGTCCCCTGCCGACACCATTTCTTTTAAAGACAACCGATTTGCTGGCTTCATCACAGATGTTGGCGGCGCCACGGCACACACGGCAATTTTGGCGCGCAGTATGATGATTCCCGCAGTGGTTGGCTCCAAAAACGCCAAAGCCTTGATTAGCCAAGGGCAAACATTGATTGTGGATGGCTTGCGTGGCTCGGTGATTGTTAACCCCACCAAAGAAATTTTGGCGGAATACAAGGTTAGAAAACGCCAAATTGACTTGCGCAATTCTTATTTAAAACGCTTAAAAGGCACCAAAACGCAAACCTTGGATGGCGTGGAAATTGGGCTTTTGGCGAATATTGAATTACCCAACGATGTGCAAAATGCCTTGGATGCGGGCGCCGAAGGTGTGGGGCTTTTCCGCAGTGAATTTTTGTATTTGAACCGCGGTGATATGCCAAGCGAAGACGAACAATTTGAAGCGTATCGCGAAGTGGTTGAAAAAATGGACGGCCATCCGGTGACCATCCGCACCTTTGATTTGGGAGCCGATAAAGTTGCCAGCGCCGAACATTATTCTCCCAAACGCCCGAATCCAGCGCTCGGGCGGCGCGCCATTCGTATGTCATTAGCCACTCCGCAAATGTTTCAAGTGCAGCTGCGCGCGCTTTTGCGCGCGTCAAACTTTGGTGTGGTAAAAATCTTGTTGCCAATGCTCTCCAACATTTTGGAAATTGAACAAGCGCTTGCCGCAATTGAAATTGCCAAGGAAAACCTGCGGCAAAAGAACATTCCTTTTGATGAAGGCATTGCCGTGGGCGGAATGATTGAAGTGCCTGCGGCGGCGTTGGTGGTGGATTCCTTTGTGCGCCGCTTGGATTTTTTATCCATCGGCACCAACGATTTGATTCAATATACCCTTGCCGTTGACCGCGCGGATGAAGAGGTTTCATCTCTTTACGAACCCTTGCACCCAGCGGTTTTAATGCTGATTGCGCGCAGTATTCAAGGCGCTGAAAAAGCGGGGATTCCCGTATCCATTTGTGGTGAGATGGCGGGGGATAATTCTTTCACACGCTTTTTGTTGGGTTTGGGGTTGCGCTCGTTTTCTATGCATCCTTCGCAAATTTTGAGGGTGAAGGAAAAAATTTTCCGCACGAATGTGGCGGAGACTTCATTGTTGGTGAAAAAAATGTTGCGCCATTCAGAAGACACCGCCAAACTCTACGATGCCATTGACAAGTTGAACGAATGAAAAAGCTAAGCTATTCAAAAAAGTTTATTCCAAAGCTATTAAATCCAAAAAATAAACCTTTTAAAATTTTTGAAAAAAATAAAGCGTTTACCGTGGAAAAAACTTTTAAATGGATAAAAAAATGCCGAAAACCCGAATGATTTATGGCTTTCACGCCGTTTTGGCGCGGTTGAAACAAAATCCAAACAGCATCAAAGAGCTTTTTTTGGATGAAAAACGCGCCCAAAAAACGCACGATTCGCGCGTGAAAACCGCCTTGGATTATGCCGCTAGCGCCAAAATCACGCCGAAAATCATAGATTTTAAAACCTTAAAAAATATTGAAAACCTGCGCCACCAAGGCATTTTGGCAGAAATTGAAGCGAGTCAAAAAGCGCTGACGCTTTGGGATATTTTGGATTCAGCGGATTTTTTTACGCCTAACGATTCCGAAAAACCGTTGATTTTTCTTGTTTTAGACGGCGTGACCGACCCGCGCAACCTTGGCGCGTGCTTGCGTGCGGCAGATGGCGCAGGCGCATTAGCGGTTATTGCGGCAAAAGACCGCGCGGCACCGCTAAACGAAATAGCGATGAAAACGGCATCGGGCGCTGCTGAATCTGTGCCGTATATTGTGGTTACCAACTTGGCAACGGCTTTGCAAGATATGCAAGAAGCGGGCGTTAGCGTCATTGGTTTATCCGATTCGGCGGCGGATAACCTTTATGAAACCAAGCTGCCGCACAAAATTGCCTTTGTTTTAGGTTCAGAAGGCAAGGGTTTGCGCCAACGCACACAAAAAAATTGTGATTTGCTGCTTAAAATCCCAATGTATGGCAGTGTGGAAAGTTTGAATGTTTCCACTGCCGCCGCCTTGTGCTTATTTGAATCCCGCCGCCAATTTCCAACCCAAAATCCACGGTGAACGCCAATTTTTTTTGACGTTTACCGTGGATTTTTGTGTTTTTGCCCGATTCATAAACACCTAAAAATTTTGAAAAATGAAAACCCTACAACGTTTTATTTTTGAATCCCCGCCTGCAAAATTCATCGCCATTGTTTGGGCGGTGATGCTTTTCAAATCAGGCATTGGTTTTACCAACTTTGAAGTGCAAGCGGTAATGGCAGAATACCCGTTTTTCAACCCCATTGTTGACCCCGCCTTTCACTATATTTTTTGGACTTGGCTATCGCCTTTTTTGTTGTGGTGTTTGAATATTACTACCGAAGCAGGTGCGTTCTACTTTCACCTTTTTTTCTCAATTGCTTTTACGCTCTTATTTTTGCACACCGCGTGGCGTTTTTTGCCTGAACATTTGGCGCGCTTATCTTTTTTGATTTTTGCCGCCATGCCCGTATCCAACACCGCGTATTTTTGGGTTGGCACGGATTCCTTGACATTATTTTTGATGATGGCATCGCTCGCCTTGCCTTTTTCTAAAAAATCGCCGCTCGCTTTGGTGATTTTGACAATCGGCGTGTTATTGGGCTTGCAAGATTTTGAAAAAACCATCATCGCTGCCAGCGCTCTTTTTGCCACAACCTATTTTAATCGGGGGGGGGGGGGAGTGGCTTTATTCGCCCGCCTTTGCGCTTACGTTGATTTTCGGCGCATTTATCGGCAAATTCATTTTGCTTGGAGTCGTTGCGTATTTTGATATTACCGTCAACTCCGGGCGCATTTTTTGGTTACAAAACAACTTGCCGCGCGCTTTGACTTTCTTTTTTTACAATTTCCAGCAGAGTTTTTATTCGGGCTTGGGTATTGCGTGGCTTGTTGCTTTTTACGTGATTTTAAAAATGCCCTACGGCAAAATCTTCGGCGCGGCACTTGTTGCTTGCCTTGCAGTGCTTTTGATTGCGGTGGATCACACCCGCGTTTTTGCGTTGATTTCCTTTCCTTTGATGGCGCAATTTGTGCTTTTTAACCGCGAAGTTTTGGGAAAAATCACACCACAAATGGCCACACTCTTTTTTGTCGCATGGTTGATTTTGCCATTTATTTGGATATTACAAAGCCCGCAAGTCTCACTTTTTTTTTACGATATCACGTTGCTTTTCCATCATCTTTTGGGCATTGATTTACCGATTCCAAGCGAAATATTCACTTCAAACTTTGTGGCTTGGGATTGGCTCTGGTAAAAAGCCACGGTGAACCGATTATTTTTTTCAAAAAAATATTGGGTTTACCGTGGATTTTTGTTGTTTTTTAGGTTTTATTCTTGTGTTGCGGGTTCGGATGGTGGAACGGGGGAATCGGCTTGGGAGGCTTTGTTTGATGAGTCTAAATCATTTGATGCCGTTTTGCGCGAACCCGATTCTTTGGGCGGGCGCGGATCATTGCCGTTCATAATGTCGTCAATTTGGTCCGAATCAATGGTTTCCCATTCCAACAAAGCATTGGCCATTTTGTGCATTTTGTCGCGGTTTTCTTCCAACAATTTGCGCGCCAAGGCGTATTGTTCATCAATAATGCGGCGCACTTCGGCATCCACTTTTTGCATGGTGGCCTCTGATACATTTTTGTGCTGCGTAACCGAACGCCCCAAAAACACTTCACCCTCGTTTTCGCCATAAACCATCACGCCCAAATCATCCGACATACCGTAACGAGTCACCATATCGCGTGCAATTTGGGTAGCGCGCTCAAAATCGTTGGAAGCGCCGGTGGTCATTTGATTCATAAACAATTCTTCGGCAATACGCCCGCCAAACAAAACGGCAATGCGGCTTAAAAGATATTGTTTGTCATAAGCGTAACGGTCTTGTTCGGGTAGTTGCATCGTCAAGCCCAAAGCACGTCCGCGCGGAATGATGGTCACTTTATGAACAGGGTCGGATTTTGGCATCAAACGCGCCACCACCGCGTGCCCAGATTCGTGGTAAGCGGTGTTTTTGCGCTCTTCTTCGCTCATCACCATAGAACGCCGCTCTGCGCCCATCATAATTTTGTCTTTGGCGTTTTCAAAATCTTGCATATCCACCACGCGTTTGTTGGCGCGGGCAGCAAAAAGTGCGGCTTCATTGACCAAATTTGCCAAATCCGCACCTGAAAAACCCGGCGTGCCGCGCGCGATGATATCGGCTTGAATATCGCGCGACAACGGCACTTTGCGCATATGCACTTTTAAAATGGCTTCTCTGCCGCGAATATCGGGCAACGGCACCACAACTTGACGATCAAAACGACCGGGACGCAAAAGCGCCGGGTCTAAAATATCCGGCCGATTGGATGCGGCAATCACAATGGTGCCGGATGTGCCTTCAAAACCATCCATTTCAACCAAAAGTTGGTTTAAAGTTTGTTCGCGCTCATCATTGCCACCGCCCAAACCTGCGCCGCGGTGGCGGCCAACGGCATCAATTTCATCAATAAAAATAATGCAAGGCGATTCTCTTTTGGCGTTTTCAAACAAATCCCGCACGCGCGCGGCACCCACACCCACAAACATTTCCACAAAATCAGAGCCAGAAATGCTGAAAAACGGCACTTTGGCTTCTCCCGCAATGGCTTTTGCCAAAAGCGTTTTGCCAGTGCCGGGATTGCCTACCATCAACACGCCGCGCGGCACGCGCCCGCCTAATTTTTGAAAGCGCGAAGGATCTTTTAAAAAATCCACAATTTCAACCAATTCTTCTTTGGCTTCATCGCAACCAGCCACATCAGCAAAGGTAATGCGGTTTTGGTCTTCGCTGGTTACTTTGGCGCGACTTTTACCAAAGGAAAACGCCCCACCTTTGCCGCCGCCTTGCATTTGGCGCATAAAATAAATCCACACGCCGATGAGCAACAACATTGGAAACCAACTCACGAAGATATTCATCAAAACAGATTCTTCTTTTTCTGGACGCGCTTCCAATGTCACGTTATTTTTTAAAAGGTCAGAAACCAGCCACAAATCCATTGGCGCGTAAGTGGTAATGGGCGTGCCGTCCGTTAAAACGCCGCGCAACGTGCGTCCTTCCATCACCACGCGGCTGACATTGCCGCTTTGCACTTCGTTGATAAACTTGGAATAATCAACCGTGCCTGTGTTGTGCGTGGGCGTGCCGCTCAACTGATTAAACACCATCACCAACACCACGCCGATGACAATCCACGACATTAAATTTTTGAACATATTGTTCACTTTGCCAAAACTCCATCAAAAAGCAACGTGCATTCTACCTTGATTTTATGCCCTTGCCGCACAAATACACCTCAGGACTTCTGGGGCGAGACGCTTTTGGTTTTAATTGCAAAACCTTTTGAAAAACGCTTTGCATATTTTTAAGAAAGGCATTCAACTCTGCGCCTTGAAAAACCTTAACCACCAAAACTCCGTCATTTTTTAAAAATTGCTGCGCAAAATCAAGGGCTAATTCGGCAAGCGCTACGCTTTTGGCTTGGTCAACCGATTTCACGCCCGAGATATTCGGCGCCATATCGCTTAATATTAAGTCGGGTGCGGCATTATTCAAGGCGATTTTTAAAATTTTTTCGCCGTTTACCGTGGAAAAATCGCATTCTAAAATTTCAACATTGGCAACTGGCAATATGGGCAACAAATCCAGCGCGATGATTTTCCCCGTGCCGTTTAATTCTTGCGACAACACTTGCGACCAACTGCCGGGTGCCGCGCCCAAATCCACCACACACATTCCTTTTTTAATCAAGTGCCACTTTTCGTTTAATTCCTTTAATTTGAAGGCGGCTCGGGCGCGATAACCGTGCTTTTTTGCCAAATGCACAAAAGGATCATTGACGTGCTCCATCATCCACGCTTTGCTAGAAGGCTTTAAAGGCATAAAATTCCACGTTTTTGTGTTGAAGAAAGCGCACATTATGCGGGTTTTTCGCGGATTTTTTGGAAAGCTAGAAAAAACGGCAGTCGCCATCGGCAATTTTGATGGCATGCATTTGGCGCACCAAAAAATTGTGGGCGATTTGATTGCCGAATCCAAAAAAAACAAATGGCAATCCACCATTTTAACTTTTCGCCCAAACCCAAAAGAGTTTTTTAACCCCAAAGCGGCGCCTGCGCCCTTAATGCGTTTGCATGAAAAATTGCGCTTTTTGCAAAAAATGGGCGTGGATAACGTGGTGATTTGCCCTTTTAACGCAACATTTGCCAACCAACCCGCCGAGGTTTTTATTAAAACTTTTAAAGATTTTTTCAATGCCCAATTTGTTTTGGTTGGTGATGATTTTCATTTTGGCAAAAACCGCGCGGGCAATGTTGAAACCTTAAAAAATAACGCCATCAACGTTTTCAACATTCCAGCTGTTTTTGTGGGTGATGAACGTGTTTCAAGCTCTGCCATTCGTGGGCATTTGGCAAGTGCCAATTTAAACGCCGCCAAAAAATTATTGGGGCGCGATTTTGCCATTAGTGGCCGCGTGCAGCGCGGCAGAGCCTTGGGGCGCACGCTTGGTTTTGCAACGGCAAATCTCAACCTGCCTTTTTTAACCTTGCCACTGCAAGGCGTTTTTGCCGTGAAAGTTAAAATTGAAAATGATTGCCGCATTTTGCGCGGCGTTGCCAATGTGGGCACGCGCCCAAGCGTGGATAAAACGGCAATGCCTTTATTAGAAGTGCATTTGCTTGATTTTAAAGAAAATATTTACCAAAAGCGTTTGCACGTGTATTTTCAACACTTTTTGCGCCGCGAAAAGCAATTTGCGCATGTGGATGATTTAAAAACGCAAATTGCCCAAGATGCCCGCGCGGCGCGTGATTTTTTTGATTGAGAGACAGCAACAATGGATGATTTCAGCAAAACCTTGAATCTGCCGCAAACGGATTTTCCAATGCGCGGCAATTTGCCCAAACGCGAACCCGCTTGGTTAAAAGAATGGCAAGAAAAAAAGCTCTACCAACAAATTCGCAAGCTTTCAAAAGGCAGAAAACGCTTTATTCTTCACGATGGCCCGCCTTATGCCAATGGCGATATTCACATCGGCCATGCGGTCAACAAGGTTTTAAAAGATATCATCGTGCGCTCCAAAACTTTATCAGGCTTTGATGCGCCTTATGTTCCGGGCTGGGATTGCCACGGTTTGCCCATTGAACACAAAATTGAAAAAGAATTTGGCAAACATTTGCCCGCCGATGAAACGCGCGCCAAATGCCGCGCTTACGCGCGCGAACAATTGGAACGCCAAAAAGCGGATTTTATTCGCTTAGGGGTTTTGGGCGATTGGGAAAATCCCTATTTAACAATGAATTTTTTATCCGAAGCCAATGAAATTCGCGCTTTGGGCAAAATTTTGGAGGCAGGTTTTTTATACCGCGGTTTAAAACCCGTGCATTGGTGTTTGGATTGCGCATCCGCTTTGGCAGAAGCCGAAGTGGAATACCAAAACAAAACTTCCCCAGCCATTGATGTGGCATTTTCCATGGTAAACGTTGAAAAAATTTCAAAAAAATTTGGCGTTGACCGTGGAATTTTTGAAAATTTAAAGAAAATTTCCGCCGTCATTTGGACCACTACGCCTTGGACTTTGCCTGCCAATGAAGCGCTTTGCGTGCATCCGGATTTTGTTTATGGCTTATACAAAATTGCGGATGATTCCGCTTTAATCTTGCAAGTTGACTTGTCAAAATCCGCCTTAAAACGCTACGGTTTTGAAAACGCCACGCAACTTGGCACGGCAAATGGCAAGAGTTTGGAAGGTTTGGAATTTCATCATCCTTTCCAAAACAAAAACGTGCCGATTATTTTGGGCACACATGTGACCACGGACGCCGGCACAGGCATTGTGCACACTGCCCCAGCGCATGGGTTGGACGATTACAACGTTGGCACACGTTATAACTTACCCATTAGCAAACCCATTGATGATGAAGGTTGTTTTTTGCCCAATATCCCTGATTTACCAAACGGCGTTGCTTTAAAAGCTTTGAACGTGTGGCAGGCGAATCCAAAAATTGTGTCAGCCATGAAAGAAAACGGCACGCTATTGTTTTTTGAAAAAATAGAACACAGCTACCCGCATTGTTGGCGGCACAAAACGCCGACCATTTTCCGCGCCACCACGCAATGGTTTATTGGGATGGAACAAAAAAACAAGGCGGGCAAAACTTTGCGCGAAATTGCTGAAAATGCGGTTGATGAAACGCAGTTTTTTCCATCTTGGGGCAGAGCACGGCTGGAAGCGATGATTAAAAACCGACCCGATTGGTGCATTTCGCGCCAACGCAACTGGGGCGTGCCCATTCCTTTCTTTTTACACAAAGAAACGGGCGAATTGCATCCCAAAACCTTGGCATTGTTGGAAGAAGTTGCACAACGTGTTGAAAAAGACGGCATCAACGCTTGGTTTGCCTTAAAACCCGAAGAATTGTTGGGCAATGATTCAGCAAACTACCAAAAAATGAAGGACACTTTGGATGTTTGGTTTGATTCAGGCACCACGCATTTTCACGTGATGCGCGGTTCACACCAAGCAGGGCACGATTTTCCTGCCGACCTTTATTTAGAAGGATCGGATCAACACCGCGGCTGGTTTCAATCTTCCCTTTTAACCGCTTGTGCGATGGATGGCAAAGCGCCTTACAAAGCACTTTTAACGCACGGTTTTGTGGTAGATCAATTTGGCAAAAAAATGGCCAAATCTTTGGGCAATGTGGTGGCGCCGCAAGAAGTATCCAATGAAATGGGCACAGATATTTTGCGGCTTTGGGTAGCGGCAACGGATTATTCGGGCGAACTCTCCATCTCCAAAGAAATTTTAAAACGCGTGGTGGAAAGCTATCGCCGTATGCGCAACACCTTGCGCTTTTTGTTGGCAAACGCCACAGTGGATTTTTCGCCTGCAAAAAACGCCGTTGCACTGGATGAACTTTTGGAAATTGACCGCTATATGCTTGCTTTCACCCAAAAAACGCAAGAAGAAATTTTGGCGTTTTATGAACGCTTTGAATTTCACAAGGTGGTGCAAAGCGTGCAAAGTTTTTGTTCAGAAGATTTGGGCGGTTTTTATTTGGATATTTTAAAAGACCGACTTTACACCGCGCCCGCCAATTCCAAAGCGCGCCGCTCGGCACAAACGGCGCTTTTTCACATTTTAAAAAGTTTAACAATGTGGCTTGCCCCAATTGCGCCTTTTACTGCCGAAGAAGTTTGGCAATTTGTTGCCGCGGCGGATTCGGATAATTCGGCTGATTCGGTGATGTTGCACACGTGGCACGAATTGCCGAAAATCATTGACGCGGCGGCACTTTGCAAAAAATGGCAAACCATCCGCACGGTTCGCGATTTGGCAAACAAAGAAATTGAAGCCGCACGAATGGCAGGCAAAATCGGCGCTTCATTAGAAGCGGCTGTTGCCATCACCGCGCCTGTGCATATTTTTGAAACCTTGGCAACATTGGGAGACGATATCAAATTCGTTTTTTTAACTTCCAAAACAACGTTGCAAAAAGCTGATGAAAAAACAAAGGGCGAGAACGATGCGGTGCAAATCAGCGTGGAATCTTTAAACGCTTGCACAAAAAAATGCGTGCGCTGCTGGCACAGAGTAGAACAATTAAACGAAAACGCACTTTGTTTGCGTTGCGAATCAGCACTGCAAAACACCGAACCCAAGCGCCAAAGCGCTTAAATAAAAACGATTTTCCACGGTAGGCGCCAATTTTTTTGGCGTTTACCGTGGATTTTTATACAATGCCGCTTTTTTAATTTCGCCCAAAAAAAATGCCTTATGATTTTAACCCATCCCCCCCCCCCCCGTTTTAAACGTATTTTATTGAATTTATTTGTATTTTCGGCTGTTTTTATCGGCATTGCTTTGTTGTTTGCCTCAACTTGGTTAAAAAAGACTTTTGAGATTGAGCACTTCTCGCAAATTGTTTTTCATTTGAAATTCCCCGTAGCCAATGCGGGTGGCAGCGGTTTGGTGCATGATTTTTTCTTAAAAAGCATTTTGCCTGCGACTTTTATTGCTTTGTTGATTACTTTTTCACGGCAAACGTGGGCAGTTTTGGTTTTTCTTTTTCGCCCGATGTTGTGTTTTTTTCAAAAGCACGCAAGCGGCACACGCCTTGTTTTGGCGGTTGTGATGTTGGGTTTGTCGGTCAACATTGTGGTCAATAAATGGGAAATCAAAGATTATTTTAAAGAACAAAAAAACATTTCTACTTTTTACGAAACCCATTACAAACCCTTTGATTTTGCGGCGTTGGAAGGCTTTAAACCCTTTCAAAATTTGATTGTGATTTTTGTTGAAGGCTTGCCGTCTGCGTTGAGTCATCACGACCCTTATGCGCCTTTGGGCGATGTGGCGCCCAAAATTGGCGAGCTTGCCACACGCCACATCAATTTTTCCACCAACAGCAAAATGGGCGGCTTGCAACAAATGCTTGGCACGGGTTGGACGGTTGCGGGCATTGCGGCTTATTTGTGCGGCGTTCCGCTAAATGTGCCGCCCAACGATGCTTTTAAACCTGAATATTTTTTAAACGGCGCCACTTGTGTGCCGGACGTGTTGCACAAACTCGGCTACACGCAAGCTTATTTGTCCGGAACGCCGCAAAAATTGGGGGCAGCGGAATTGTTTCAAGCACACAACGTTAAATTGTTGGATTTGCAGTATTTGCAAGAACAAAAAATCGTGCCGAATCCTTTGCCCAAAGCAATGACTTCGGTAACCAGCTGGGGTTTGAGTGATAGAGAAACCTTTAAACTTGCCAAAAAGAAAATCCAAGGTTTTGAAAAGGCAGGGAAACCTTTTGCTTTGTATATTTCAACCATTGACACGCACGGCGAAAATTTAGCCGTTGGCACGCATTCTTGCCCGGAAATGCCCAGATCATTGCTTGATTTTTACAAATGCGAAGACCTTTTAATTGCCGATTTTGTGGATTTTGTGGAAAAAAGCGAATTGGGCAAAAACACAAGCATTGTGATTTTGGGCGACCATTTGCCGCACGGTGGTTTGTTTCAAAAACGGGTGGTGGAATATGGCATTTTTAATGCTTTTATCAACACGCCTTTTGAAAAAAACGTGGATAAAGAAAAAAGCAAATACCGTTTTGTAACTCATTTTGATATGGCGCCGGTGTTGCTTGAATCGGTTGGAATCAAAAGTGAATCTTTTGGCTTGGGGCGCAATCCTTTTTATCATCAAAGTTTATTGGAATCGCCTTTTGACAAAAACACGTTGAATAATGAAATCCGCCGAGGCAACAAAATGTATGATTCCTTTTGGCAAGTGGAATAAAAATCCACGGTCAACGCCAAATTTTTTTCAAAAAAACTTTTTGTTTACCGTGGATTTTTTCCAAAAAACGCTTTTTCTACTATTCCAACAATGCCAAGGATAAATCGGTGTAATCGTTGATGATGTTGGCAAAGGTGGCGCTAAGCGTATCAGGGTTAAAGGATAGTCTGCGCCAAGCGCCATCGTCCAAAGGTGGAATGGCGGTGTGTTTGGGGTCTTTTTCTGCCAAATGCAAAGCCGGCGCAATGGCGCGCGCAATGTGAATAATATCCGTTGTGGTATTAGGAATGCGTGCCGAATCCGCACATTCTGCAAAATCCGCTTTTTCTGCATAATCTGCCGTTTTTGCATTCGTTTGTGAAGGATGGTGGCAAAAAGCCACAACATCAATGAGCGAAGGCGGCAAATTCCACGTTTTGGTCAAGTGGGCGCCAATTTCCGTGTGGTCTAAACCCAAAATTGTTTTTTCCGCCGTTAAAAGCGGCACATCGTGCGTTTCTTGGTAAGCCATAACGGCTTTGTATTCTTCGGAAAAAACGCTACCCAATGCGAGTTTGCCGATATTGTGCAAAAGTCCCGCAGTAAAAGCCATTTCGGTGTTTTGTTTTTTTAAACGTGCCAAATGCCGCGCGGCTGAACCCACCGCAATGGCATGTTGCCAAAAAGTGTGTTGGTTAAAAGTGCTTGTTTTTTTAAAGGCGTGCGTCAAACTCACACCGAAAGCAATATTGCGGATGGTGCGAAAACCCAAAATAATAATGGCGCTCTCCAAATTATCAACTTGGCGTGAAAGCCCATAAAAAGGCGAATTTGCAACACGCAACGTGCGCACAACAATGGCTTGTTCTTGGGCAATTTGCGCTGCCAACTGCGCAATGTTGATATCTTCATCCAACATACTTTGGATGATTTGCTCTGTGAGTTTGGGCAGCAACATTTGCGATTCTAAGCGTTGCGTGATGTCGGCAAAATTAAGATTGTTGAGTTTCATCATTTTCTTGCATTGCCTCTTTTGATTGCGCATCATCAGAATCGTCCACCATTTCAATGGTGCGTGCCGCGTTTTGTGCTTGGTAATAATTGAACATTATTTCTTCTAATTCATAGCGCGCCACGTTGTTGCCCGCGTGGCGAAAAAGATGCGCCAACTCTGCTTTTAACGCATCCATCGTTTTCATTGCGGTTTTTCCAAAAAAAGCAGTAAAAATCCGCGCGCGCCCGCGTGGTCGTCAATTTTTTTAATATCCAAGGCAAAGTTTTTATTGTTTATCTTTAAATAAAGCCGTTTTTCTTCTTTGTTTTTTAAGGCAGAAAAAATATCAAAAGGCAACACCGCTGCCGATTCGCCTAATAAAAAAATGCCATTTTTTGAAAACAATGCTTCGGCGGCTTCGTTGGTGGAAGCAATCATCAGGTTTTCATCCACGCCGACCAGCGGCCACGGCAAAAGTGCAAAAACTTCGTGCAACAAATGCAAGGCTTTTTGGTTTTTTGCCAAACCTTTTTCTAACAAAGCGTTGGCAGCGGCAAGTTCTTGGTTTTTTTCTTGCAGTGCTTGGGTGAGCATCAAATTGTCGTCAATCAAGGCTTTGTAGCGGCAAGCGTCTTTGAGCGATTCTTTTAATTGTTCATCGTCCCAAGGTTTTAAAAAGAATTTGTAAATAGCGCCTTCGTTGACCGCATTCGCCATTGATTCGGCATCCATATAACCGGATAGCACAATGCGCACCACTTCGGGTTTTAAAACCTTGGCGCGTTTTAAAAATTCCACGCCCGTCATTCCCGCTGGCATACGTTGACCAGCCATAATCAAATCTACGTGGTTTTTTTCTAATAAGTGCAGAGCATCTTCGCCGTTGGTTGCCAAGAGCAAATCGTAATCCTTGCGCAATAAGCGTTTTAAAGCCGACAACACGCCTTCTTCTTCATCAACCAAAAGAAGCGTGGCGCGGTTTCGTTTAAAAGGGATGGCGAAATAATCTTGCATTTTTTTATTTTGGATATTTTCCACGGTAAACGCAAAATTTTTTTCAAAAAAATTAGCAGTTTACCGTGGAATTTTGCGCCATAATTCACAATTAAAAAGAGAAGGAAAATAACAATGAGCGAAAACCCAACAATAACGATTTTGTGCGTTGATGACGAAGTCAATATTTTATCCGCCATGCGCCGATTATTTCGTCCGGCGGGTTACCGAGTTTTAATTGCTGAAAGTGGTGAAGAAGGCCTGCAAGAATTAGAAGCCAGCAAGGGCGAAATTAATTTGGTTATTTCGGATATGCGTATGCCAACAATGGATGGCGCTACTTTTTTAACCGAAGTCTATAAACGTTACCCCAAAATTATTCGCATTTTATTAACTGGTTATTCCGATATGGATTCAACCGTCAACGCCATCAATGAAGCGCATATTTACCGCTATGTTTCCAAACCTTGGAATGAAGAAGAATTGCTCCACACGGTGAAATCCGCCTTGCATTTGCAAGAAGTGGAAGCAGAAAAAGAACGCTTGGAAGCCTTAACCTTAAAGCAAAATGAAGAATTAAAAGATTTAAACGCTAATTTAGAAGCCAAGGTTACTGAGCGCACAGCGGAGTTGCGCACAGCACACGAGCGGCTCAAAAAGGCGTTTATGACGACCATTAAGATTTTTTCTAATTTAATAGAATTGCGTGGCGGTAATGTGGCAGGGCATTCGCGCAGAGTTGCCGATTTGGCGCATAAAATTGGCGTCAAAATGGGCGTGGAACACAAGGTTTTGAACGATATTTTTTTGGCGGGGTTATTGCACGATATCGGCAAAATTGGGTTTAGCGATATGCTTTTGAACAAACCGCCAATCAAAATGAGTGCTGATGAACGCAGTATTTATTGCCAACACCCAGTCAAAGGCGAACAGCTTTTAATGCCTTTGGAAGATTTGCACAATGCGGCAAAACTGATTCGCCACCACCACGAACATTTTGCAGGAACAGGTTACCCAGAAGGTTTGGCAGGCGAACAAATTCCGATTGGTTCGCGCATTTTGGCGCTTGCCAACGAATTTGATGGGCTAACCGAAGGTTTTTTAACGGGCAAAAAACAAACCATTTTGGAAGTGCGCGAATACATTCAAAAAGACGGCGGCAAACGCTACGACCCCAAAGTTGTGGCGGCATTTTTTGAAGTGATGTGGCCAGCAGCAAGTTCGCCTTCGCCTGTTGCCTACGATTTGGCAGAAAACGAAAAACGCGCGCTAGCCTTGCAACAAGGCAAAGCCAAAGAAATCACCATTGCCATCCAAGCTTTAAAACCCGGGATGAAACTTGCGCACGATTTGTTTTCAGAAGACGGCGTAATGCTTTTAGCCGCCGATTTCACCTTGGATAACGGCTTAATTGACAAACTCTTAGACTTTGTTGCACAACACCGCGGCAAACCCAAAACCGTGCAAATTTATGAACCGCTCGCAGAAGAATCGCCTGCCGAATCGTCCGCTTCGCCTGATGCGCCCGCTCTTTAAAAGGAAAATAAAATGCCTTGCAAAAAGTTGGAATTGCGTTTTAAGGAAAATCACGAAAACCTCGCAGCACTTTTAAATAAACTCAAAAAAAAATTACCCAAAAAGGACATTGCCGCCATTTCCGCCTTGGCGGATTCGTTGGATTCCGACTACCAAAATATGCTCGCGCGCAATGCTGAAACCTTAAACGAAGTCAAGGCAACCAAAAAGCGCTTGTTGCAATCGGAAAAAATGTCTGCCATTGGGCAGTTGGCAGCGGGCGTGGCGCACGAAATCAACAATCCTGTGGGTTTTGTGAGTTCTAATTTAAATACGCTTTCGCAATATGTGCAGAATCTTTTAAAACTTTTAGACGCATTTGATTCTAAAAATTCAAAACCCGACTCGGAAATTCAAAAACTAAAAAAATCAATGGATTACGAATTTTTGCGCGAGGATGTGCTTGATTTGTTAAAAGAATCAACGGATGGTTTAAACCGCGTAAAAAAAATTGTGCAGGATATGAAGGTGTTTTCGCACGTTGACCAAGGGCAATGGCAAATGGAAAACGTCAATGCCGTTTTGGAGAGCACCATCAATTTGGTGTGGCACGAAATCAAATACAAAGCCAAGCTGATTCGCAATTTTGATGCGCATTTGCCCAGCATTGTGTGTTTGCCTGCGCAGTTGAGCCAAGTGTTTATGAATATTTTGGTCAATGCAACCCAAGCGGTATCTAGCGAAAACGGTGAAATTAGAATCACCACACGCACGAAGGATTCCAAAACCGTGGAAGTTATCATTGCGGACAACGGCAGAGGAATGGCGCTTGACATTCAACCGCACGTTTTTGAACCTTTTTTTACCACCAAACCTGCGGGCAAAGGCACAGGGCTTGGAATGTCTTTGTCTTATGAAATTATTCAACACCACAATGGCGACATTCGCTTTGAAAGCACGCCAAACCACGGCACCACTTTCACCATCACCTTGCCAGACAATTTAAATAAACTCAACAATACGAGCGAAGAAAACACAGAATAAAAGTTTTTTCAAAATGTTTTTTTGTTGCCCGCAGATTTTCCTGTCCAAAAATAAAAAAATCCACGGTAAACAAAATATTTTTTTGAAAAAAACAAAAGGTTTACCGTGGAAAATCGTTTTTTTTAAAAAGTGGCAAGGCTAAAATGACGCTGTTTTTTTCTATTAAAATCCAATGGAAACTTTAATTTTCAAAATCCGCAAGCGTTATTTGTTGGCAGTTTTAATGGCGCTGATGCTGATTAAAACCGGCATCGGTATGCCGGGCAATTGGGCGGCGATTTTCCCTTTAACCCAAAATCCTTTTGAAAATCCATTTTTGGATACGCCCAATGCGCAATATTTGCTTTGGAATTGGCTTGGTCCCTTTTTGATGTGGTGTTTGGGCATCTCTCAAAATATTGGGATTTTTTTGTTTTATTTTGCTTTTTCGCTTTTATTTTCTGCTTTGTTTTTTTACACCGTTTGGCGTTTGTTGCCTGATGCAATCGCCCGAGTAGCGATTGTGGTTTTCTTTTTGTTTCCCGTTGCCCACACCGCATATTTTTGGGTGTTTATGGATTCTTTGACGCTATTTTTAATGCTTGCACCTTTTGCGCTTTATCACAAATGGGGGGGGGTATTCATCCCGCTGATTTTCGGCGTTTTTTTGGGAATGCAACATTTTGAGCAAGCGTTTTTGGGTGTTGCCGCTTTAAACTTTGCTACGTTTTGTCATCGCAAAAAAATAAAATTACCGTTTTCTTGTTTGTTTTGTTTTTTATTTTTAATTGGTATTTTATTCGGAAAAATTATTTTAATTGCCATTTTTGAATATTGCGGTATTCAAGCTTTGGGGCGTTTTTCGGTTTTGGATTTTATCGCCCGTTTGCAAGATTTCTTTTTAAATTTTCAATGGGCGCTTTGGTCTGGGTTGGGTTTGGGTTGGCTTGTTGTTTTTAATATTTTCAAATTTAAAAATATTGCCTTTGTATTTTTGATAACGTTGTTGCCGCTTGTTTTTTTGCCAGTTGTTGCAATGGATTACACACGGGTAGTTGCCATTGCAACATTTCCATTGTTATTGCAATACGTTTTTTTGAATGCTGAATTTTTGGCAAGTATTTCCAAAAAAACATTGCGCCTTTTATTTTTGGTTTGGGTTTTAATGCCTTGTGTGTGGTTTTATATAACCCCACGTATTTCCCTGTTGCCAGTGAATATGGCTTATTTTGTATCCAAAGTTTTTGGTGTGTCGCTTTTGCCTTGGGAAGTATTGAGCAACAACTTGACGTTTTGATTTTCCACGGTAAACGCCAAAAAAATTTCAGGTTGACCGTGGAAAAAAGGCATAAAATGCTTTTTTTTAATCTTTAAAGAAAGTGGCACAGTTTATGCAGAGAGAGAGAGAGAGAGAGAGAGAGAGAGAGAGAGAGCTTCTCTTTTAAAGCCGTTTGTAGAATGGTTTAAGCGGCTGCGCGGCGATCGCAAAGTATCAGATTTGCAAACCCAAATCAGCGCGTTGGATGCGCATTTTTTGCACATGCTTGGTTTGTTGCACCATTCTGGCGTTTTAAAACCCAGTGCCGAGCATTTTCAAATGTTGCTTGCCCGTGCTTATGTGGCGCCACGCTACCACAAGGTTTTTTACGATTTTTACCGCCGCCACCAAAAAGGCGAGCCGCTTGTGATGATAGACGGCGGCGTGCATCAAGGCGTGTTTAGCGATTTGGCGCTTTTTTGCGGGGCAGAAGTTTATGGCTTTGAACCCAATCGTTATTTGGCAAGTTTTTTGCGCACGCTCTACCAAAATAATCCTTGTTTTCACTTTTACGAATCCGCCATTGCCACAAAAAACAGCACGCTTTCTTTTTTAGATTGTGGTGATTGCGTGGATTCAGCTGGCGGCAGCATTGTGCATTTTGGCGGAGAATTTGAAAAACTTGTTAAACAAAATTCGCATTACGATGTAAAAGCCGTTGATTTTCCACAATTTTTAAAGGAATTGCAGGCAAAATCTCGTGTGAATTTCATTAAATTAGACATTGAAGGTGCGGAATTTGACGTGATGGAGGCGTTGTTAGCGCAAAATCTGCTTGCTGATGTGGAATACGTGATGGTGGAGACGCACGAGCGATTTTTTGAAAATCCCACTGTCAAAATCACAGCGCTTGAAAACAAAATCAAAGAAAAAGATTTGCACAATATTTATTTGGATTGGGTTTAAAAAAAAAGCGACCGAGAAGGTCGCTTTTGGTGTTGGTTGTTGGAAAGGCAAAGAAAATCAATTCCTTTCATAAATATTCCTTTCGCAAGGTTTCAGGCGTTTTGGGAGACAAAAATGCCGGCGGAATATCAAAAACCGTGAAAGCGCCTTTTTCACCTTTTTGCGCCAAACGGTGTGCGGCTCTGGCATACGCCACCAAAACACTGGATGTAAATTCCGGATTGGAATCCAGTTTTAAAGAAAATTCAATGATGTGATTGATTTTTTCACTGGTGCTGCCGCTTCTTAACACAAAACCACCATGCGGCATTCCCGCGTGTTCGGCATTCAAGGTTTCTTGGCTGATGAAATGCACCACGGTGTCGTATTCATCAAAATAATTCGGCATCGTCACAATCGCCTTTTCAATGGCGGCTTTGTCGGCAGTTTCTGCGGCAACCACAAAACATTCGCGCAAGTGTTTTTGGCGCGTGGAAAGGTTGGGATTTTTGCCAGAGCGCACCGAATCCAGCGCTTCTTCAATAGGAATGGTGTATTGCCGCGCATCCAAAACGCCTTCAATGCGGCGAATGGCATCCGAATGCCCTTGGCTAATGCCTTTGCCCCAAAAAGTGTAAGTTTGGCCTTGCGGCAAAAAACTCTCGCCATACAATCGGTTTAAAGAAAACAAGCCCGGGTCCCAACCAGTAGAAATAATGTTGACCGTGCCGGCTTTTTTGCCTGCGGCATCAACTTGGGCAAAGTGTTCGGGAATTTTGGCGTGCGTGTCAAAACTATCCACGGTGTTGAAATATTGCGCAAAATGCGGCGTTTGTTGCGGCAAATCGGTGGCAGAACCGCCGCATAAAATCAACACATCCAAGTTTTTTTGGTGGTTCAAAATTTCATCCACACTAAAAACCGGCGTGCCTTGGGTTTTCAAATGTTGTGGATTGCGGCGGGTAAAAACGGCTTTTAAAGCCACATCGGGGTTGTTTTTGGCGGCAAATTCTACGCCGCGCCCCAAATTGCCGTAACCCAAAATGCCCAGACGAATTGCTGACATTTTATTTACTCCAAAAGTTAAAAAGGAACATTATTTTTGCACGCTTTTTTTGATTTTCCACGGTCAACCGCTTATTTTTTTGAAAAAAATTTTGCGTTGACCGTGGAAAATTCTCAAAATACGCGTTATGAAAATTTTGAGTTATTTGTTGCTTTTGCTTTTGTGGTTGTTGCATTTTTTGCCTTTGCCAATTTTGCGCGCCATCGGGCGATTTTTGGGGCGCGTGCTGTTTTGGATTGTTATCAAGCGGCGCAAAATTGCTTTGATTAACTTAAAAAAATGTTTTCCAAATCAATCAGAAGAATGGATTAAAAAAACCGCCTTAAAACATTTTGAATGTTTTGCTTGCGCGGTTTTGGACCGAACGCTGTGTTGGTGGGCAAGCGAAAAACGCTTAAAACGTTTGATTCGCGTTAAAGGCGAAGAATTGATTGTTGAAAATGCGAACAAACCAATTATTATTTTGGCGCCGCATTTTGTGGGTTTGGATGCGGGCGGCGTGGCAATGGCGCAGTTGCGGCAAATGTCAAGTATGTTTTCCAATCAAAAAAATCCGGTTTTTAATGAAGTGTTGAAAAAAGGCAGAATGCGTTTTAATCAACCGATTTTGGTGTCGCGCCAAGATGGTTTGCGCCGCATTGTCAAAACCTTAAAACAAAACATTCCTTTTTATTATTTGCCCGATATGGATTTGGGCAGAAAAGAATCCATTTTTGTGCCGTTTTTTGATGTTTCAACGGCAACTGTTCCGGCGCTTTCTCGCCTTTGTCGCTTAACCGGCGCCAAGGTTTTAAGTTGCATTACCAAGCAAGTCAAAGATGGTTATGAAGTGCAAGTCAAAGCGCCGTTTGATGAAGATTTTGGGCAAAATTTAGAACAAGATACCGCGCGAATGAATGCTTATATTGCCGAAGAAGTTTTAAAAATGCCGCAGCAATATTTTTGGTTGCACAAACGCTTTAAAACGCGCCCAGAAGGCGAGCCATCTTTTTATGAGTAAAAACCAATGGATTTTTCAACGGTTTTTGCGTTTTTATGCGCGGCGCTTTTATTAACCTTGGCACCGGGCCCGGATATTTTGTTCGTGTTAACCAAAAGTATGGCGCAAGGCGCAAAAAGCGGCGTGTTGGTGGCGTTCGGGCTTGTTTCTGGCGTGTTTATTTATAGTTTATTGGCTTCTTTGGGTGTGCTTGCGTTGGTGCGTTCATCCAAAATTGTTTTTGAAATGGTGCGTTATTTGGGCGCGGCGTATTTGCTTTATTTGGCGTGGCGTGCTTGGCAATCGCGAAAACTAATGGTGTTGCCCAGTTCGCAAAAAGGCGGTGTATCTTTTTTTTCGCTTTACCGCACGGGTTTGTTGATGAGTTTATTGAATCCCAAATTGATGATTTTCTTTTTGGCGTTTTTTCCGCAATTTGTGAATTTAGAAGCGCCTGATGCGGGGCAAAACATTTTTATTTTGGGTATTATCTTTTGTGTGCAAGCATTCTTTATAATGGCAGGTGTTGCCGTTGGCGCGGCGCGTGTAGCCAAACAACTTCGGGAAAAACCGCAAACCGCGCAAATTTTAAATATGATAACGGCTTTGGTTTTGTTTTTAATTGCCGTTTTAATGTTGGCGGACGGTATTTTTTAAGGAGTTCAAATGGCGATCAAATCCGAGGACGTGGCGTTTTATTTGCGTGAACACCCTGAATTTTTTTCGCATTATGCTGAATTTTTAGACCGCGTGGTGCCGCAAAGCGCCAGCAACGTGGTTTCTATGGCGGAAGAAAAAATGCAGGAAGTCTCAACGCAAAACCGCCATTTGGAAGGCAAATTGAACGAGTTGTTGAATTATGGCGAAGAAAACGACCGCACGAGCGATAGCCTGCATCGCTTGGCAGTTGCGCTTTTGGGTTCGGCAAATTGGCACGCTATTTTGCAGTTGGTGGATTTTCACTTAAAAGAAATGTTCCAAGTGCCTTTTGTGGCGTTGCGTTTGTGGGGCGTGTCAGTGCCTGATGATGCTTACCATTTGCCAGCTTTCACAGAAGTTTCAGACAACTTCAAACGCTTGATTATGCGGTTAGAAAAACCAACTTGCGGTTTTCCAACCGCAATGAGTTTGAGCATTTGGGATGATGAATCCGCGCGGCAAGTCAAATCAGAAGCGCTTATTCCCTTAAAAAACGATGGCGATGTGGTTGGCGTGTTGGTTTTGGCAAGTGATGATTTGGGGCGTTTTTACGCCGCGCAAGGCACGCTTTATTTGTCGCGCTTGGCGGAGTTGATTTCCGCCGCTTTGTTTCGTCCCGCATAATTAAAAAAAACAATGCCTGCTGGTGATTTTGAATCGCTCGCCGCCGCTTTTTTAAATACTTTAAAAAGCCAGCGGCGGCAATCGCCCCACACTTTGCGCGCTTATACAAAGGATTTGTGCGTTTTAAAGGCATTGCTTTTTGAAAAAAATTCCACGTTGACCGTGGAAAATATCCAAAGTTTGCACATTCGCGCGGCGCTGGCATCTTTGCGCCGCCAAGGTTTGTCGGCGCATTCTATTGCACGCACACTTTCTGCTTGGCGCGCGTTTTTTCGGTATTTGCTTGAAAACGGCGTTTTAAAAGCGAATCCTGCTTTGGGGCTACACGCGCCAAAATCCGCAAAATTATTGCCTGAATCGTTAAGCGTGGATGAAACAATGGTTTTGTTGGATTCGCCGCATTCTGCTGTGAAAGAATGGTTAAACATTCGCGACCAAGCGATTTTTGAATTGTTTTATTCCAGCGGGTTGCGAGTCTCTGAACTTGTTGCTTTAAACCTTGGCGATTTATCAACCATTTTTGATGACGGCACGTTGCGGGTTTTGGGTAAACGCCAAAAAACGCGCATTGTGCCAGTCGGGCAAAAAGCCAAAATGGCGCTTGCCCAATGGTTAAAAATCCGCGCCAATATTGCCAATGTTGATGAACCCGCGGTTTTTGTTGGGCGTTTGGGCGAGCGTTTGCAAGCGCGCGGTGTGGCGCGCCGCTTGGATAGTTGCGGCAATGCAAGCTTGCAGCGCAATTTGCATCCGCATATGTTGCGGCATTCCTTTGCTTCGCATTTGTTGCAATCTTCTGGCGATTTGCGCGCCGTGCAGGAATTATTAGGCCATTCTAGCTTGGCTTCCACGCAAATTTATACGCATTTGGATTTTCAGCATTTGGCAAAGGTTTATGATTCTGCGCATCCGCGCGCACACAGGAAAAACAATGAATAATGTTCCCTTGGCAGAATCGATGCGCCCGGAAAGTCTGCGCGAGGTGATTGGTCAGCGCCATTTGTTGGGTGAGGGCAAACCCTTGCAAATGGCATTTGCGGCTAAAAAACCGCTTTCTATGATTTTATGGGGGCCGCCGGGTGTTGGCAAAACCACCATTGCCAAGTTGTGCGTGCAAGCCTTCAAAGCCGATTTAATCGCCATTTCTGCGGTTTTGGCAGGCGTTAAAGAAATACGCGCCGCCATTGAGCAAGCGCAACAAAATCGCGCTTTGGGGTTGGCAACCATTTTGTTTGTGGATGAAATTCACCGTTTTAACAAAGCCCAACAAGATGCGTTGTTGCCGTTTGTGGAAAGTGGCGAAGTGTTTTTTGTTGGCGCTACGACCGAAAATCCTTTTTTTGAAGTCAATGCCGCATTGCTTTCGCGCGCACAAGTGTTTGTTTTAAAACCGCTTTTGCATGAAGAATTGGCGCAACTTATTGCGCGCGCTTACACGCATTTGAATTTTACGTTGGATAAAGAAGCGGAAAATTTTTTAATTGATTATGCCGATGGCGATGCCCGCCGCTTGTTGAATACGCTTGCACAATGCCAAAACATTGTTGATGTGCACAAAGTTTCGTTGATTACACAAAGTTTGCTCAATCAAGTTTTGGCAGAAAAAACGATGGCGATGGACAAAAACGGCGATGCTTTTTATGACCAAATTTCCGCCCTGCACAAATCGGTGCGCGGTTCTTCGCCCAATGCCGCGTTGTATTGGTTTTGTAGAATGTTAGAAGGCGGTGCTGACCCCAAATATTTGGCGCGCCGCATTTTAAGAATGGCGTGGGAAGATATTGGTTTGGCAGACCCACGCGCCATAGAAATTGCCAACAATGCTGCGCAAACGTATGAGCGTTTGGGTTCGCCCGAAGGCGAATTGGCACTGGGGCAAGCGGTGTTGTATTTGTCTATTGCGCCCAAAAGTAATGCGGGCTACAAAGCATTTAACCAAGCGCGCGCTTTTGTTAAAAATACGCCCAATGCGGCAGTGCCACTGCATTTGTGCAATGCGCCAACCAAAGGAATGGCAAAATTGGGTTACGGCAAAAATTACCGCTACGCGCACGATGAACCCAATGCTTATGCGGCTGGGGAAAATTATTTCCCTGAAAATATTGCGCCGCAACATTTTTATGAGCCTGTTTTGCGCGGTTTGGAAATTAAAATCCGTGAAAAAATGGAATTTTTAAAAAGTTTGGATGCCGAATTTTTTGCCAAAAGGCATTAGAATTGCAGGTTTTGTCTCCGTAGTTCAATGGATAGAACGGGTTCCTCCTAAGAATCAAATCTGGGTTCGATTCCCGGCGGGGGCGTTTTTTGAAAATCAAAAAATAAAAAAAATTGAAGGTTGACCGTGGATTTTTTAAAAAATCCACGGTCAACGCAAAATTTTTTTCATTTAAAATGCCTTTTATGAAAACGACTTTTTTAGATTTTGAAGCGCCCATTGCCGCTTTGGAAGGCAAAATTGAAGAATTGCGCTTTATGCAAGGCGGCGATTCCGCTTTGGATATTTCCGAAGAAATTGCGCGGCTGGAAAAGAAAAGTGCGCAACTGACCGCGGATATTTATAAAAAACTCTCCGCTTGGCAAGTGGCGCAAGTGGCAAGGCATCCGCAGCGGCCTTACACTTTGGATTATGTGGCGCATATTTTCACCGATTTTCAAGAACTGCATGGCGACAGGCATTTTGCCGATGACAAAGCCATTGTTGGCGGTTTGGCGCGTTTGAATGGCCAAAGCGTGATGGTGATTGGGCATCAAAAAGGGCGCGATACCAAAGAGAAAATTTTTCGCAATTTTGGTATGCCGCGCCCAGAAGGTTACCGCAAAGCCTTGCGTTTGATGCAATTGGCTGAAAAATTCCAAATTCCTATTTTTACGTTTATTGATACGCCGGGCGCTTATCCGGGCATTGATGCCGAAGAGCGCGGCCAGTCGGAAGCCATCGGGCATAATCTTTATAAAATGGCGGAAATTGGCGTGCCAATTGTGGCAACCGTGATTGGCGAAGGCGGCTCGGGCGGCGCTTTGGCAATTGCCGTGGGCGATGTGTTGCAAATGTTGCAATACGCCACTTATTCCGTGATTTCGCCAGAAGGTTGCGCCTCCATTTTGTGGAAAAGTGCGGCAAAAGCAGCGGATGCAGCGGAGATTATGGCAATTACTTCGGAGCGCTTAAAAAAATTCAATTTGATTGATTCAATCGTTTTGGAACCCAATGGCGGCGCGCATCGTGACCATCCAGCAATGGCCAAAAATTTAAAAAAATCTTTGGAAGATGCTTGGCGGCAGTTGTCTTCGTTGTCGTCTGCGGATTTGCTTGCCAAACGTTATGCGCGCTTGATGGCCTATGGCCAATTTAAAGAATCCTGATTTAATTGTTTTGTTGCAAAAAATTTTTGCGCAACATTCTTTTAACAAAATTGCCGTGGGTTTGTCGGGCGGAATGGATTCGGTGGCGCTCGCGCATGCGCTTTTTTTGTTAAAACCCTCGCAAGTTTTGGCGATTCACATTCACCACGGCATCTCACCCAATGCCAACAAGTGGCTTGAATTTTCCCAAAATTTTGCCAAAGCGCGCCATTTTGATTTTGCTTTTGAAAAGGTGCATTTGCCAAATTTTTCTGAAAATGCCGCGCGCGCGGCGCGTTTTCAAGTGTTTGAAAAAATCGCTGGGGAAACGCCGCTTTTTTTGGCGCAACACGCCAATGACCAAATGGAAACCATCCTTTTTAAAATGGCGCGCGGCGGCGGCTTGGCGGCGTTTCGCGGAATTAAAAAAATCAAAAAAATCAACAATTTAACAATGATTCGCCCGTGGATTAGCGTGCCGCGAAGTGCGATTTTGGCATTTGCAAAAGCGCACAATTTGCATTGGGTGGAAGATGAAAGCAATGCCGACTGCCGTTATTCGCGCAATTTTTTGCGCCATCAAGTGATTGCGCCGTTTCAAAAGCGTTTTCCAGCGGTGGTTGCCCATTTTGCGCAAAGTTCTGAAATTGCAAACGAAGCATTGGCACTTTTGAATGATTTGGCAAAAATGGATTTTGCCCGCGCTGCGCTTGGTCAAAATGCTTTGAGTGTGGCGCAAATTCGCGCTCTTTCTTTTAGTCGTTTAAAAAATTTGTTGCGTTTTATTTTGGAAGAATCGGGCGTTGCAATGCCGCCTCAAACGCAATTTTTGGAATTTGTGCGGCAAATGATGGAATCGCAAAAATCCCCGCGTTTGGATTTGCCGAATTTTTCAATGTTCATCCAAAACGGGCAATTAAAATGGCAAAAATCCACGGTGAGCGCAAAATTTTGAAAAAAATTTTGCGTTGACCGTGGATTTTTATTTTTTTGATTTAAGAATGGGATGAATGGGATTTTAAAAAATCACGCATGCGGCGTTTGAAACACGGTTTTTTGCAACCGCCTGCGCATTCCAAGCCCAAATTCTCTCTGGCGGCGGCACAACTGCCACGCAAAGGTTTTCTGCCCAACAAAACGCCGATTGCCATTAACAAAACGGCAATCAAAAAAACAGCGATGGTTATCAAAAAGATTTTCATTTTTTAAGCACAATATTAAACGCAAGCGCCATCAAAAGGATCATCCTTTTTGGGTTTAACAATAAATTGCGCTCTGGTAACACCCAACCACACGGCAACAGGGGAAGCCACAAAAACGGAAGAATAAATCCCAAAGCAAATGCCAACGGTTAAAGCCAGCGAAAAATAATGCAAAGTTTCGCCGCCAAAAAAGAACATAGACAAAACCATCATTTGCGTGGAACCGTGCGTGATAATGGTGCGCGAAATGTTTTGCGTGATGGCGTGGTCCACCACTTGCGTGGTTGAAAGTTGCCGTGCTTTGCGAAAGGTTTCGCGCACGCGGTCAAACACCACAACGGATTCATTGACCGAATAACCCAAAACAGAAAGCACCGCCGCCAAAACGGATAAGGAAAACTCCCATTGGCAAAATGCAAAAAATCCCAAAATAATCACCACATCGTGAAAGTTGGCAATAATGGTTGCCAAGGCAAAACGCCATTCAAAGCGCAAAGCCAAGTAAATCATAATGCCTGCCAACACCACCAACAGCGCCAAAGCGCCGTTTTCGGTTAATTCTTTGCCAACTTGCGGGCCAACAAATTCAATGCGTTGCAAATGCGCGCCTTCGGTAGCGGCATTCAAAGCGCGCATCACGCTATCGGCAATTTTGTTTTGCGCTGCGTTGGCGTCATTGGGTGCCTCTGGCGATTCTTCTAATTCCAATAAAGGCAAGCGAATCATCACATCGTGCGAAGAGCCAAAATTTTGCACCACAAAATCTTTAAACTGCGCATCTGCCAAAGCGCTGCGGATTTTATCCAGCGGTGCGCTTTCTTCATAACGCACTTCCACCAGCGTGCCGCCGGTAAATTCCACGGAAAAATGCAGACCTTTGGTAATAAGAAAAAACACCGCCAAAAGAAAAGTTACGATTGAAATAATGTTGAATTTCAATGCGTGGCGCATAAAAGGAATGTCTTTTTGTATGCGGAAAAATTCCATAGTTTTGCTTTCTAAAAATCCACGGTCAACGCCTTATTTTTTTGAAAAATCAAGGCGTTGAAGTTGTTGGTTTCCAAACTTGCCCAATGGAGATGTTCAATAGTTTTTTCTTTCTGCCGTAAATCAAATTCACCAAGGCGCGCGAGACCATCACGGCGGAAAAAATGGAAGTTAAAATGCCCAAACAATGCACCACGGCAAAACCGCGCACGGGGCCCGAGCCAAAAATCAGCAATGCCAAACCAGCGATTAGCGAGGTGATGTTGGAATCCAAAATCGTGTCAAAAGCGCGGGAATAACCCTCAGACAACGCCATTTGTGGCGATACGCCGCGGCGCAATTCTTCGCGAATGCGCTCGTTAATCAACACGTTGGCATCAATTGCCATCCCCAACGTTAAGGCAATGGCGGCAATGCCCGGCAACGTTAAGGTTGCCTGCAACATAGAAAGCAAAGCGATTAAAAAAAGCAAATTGGCAGAAAGCGCGATAACGGAAATGATGCCCATCACGCGGTAATACAAAATCATAAAAACGGCAATGGCAACAAAACCCCAAAGCGTGGAATGAAAACCTTTTTCAATGTTGGCTGCGCCCAAAGAAGGGCCGATGGTGCGCTCTTCAACAATTTCCATAGGCGCTGCCAAAGAACCTGCGCGCAGCAACAGCGCCACATCGTTGGCTTCCGTGGTGGTCATTCTGCCGGAGATTTGCACTCTGCCGCCGCCAATTTCCGTGCGAATCACCGGGGCAGTCACCACTTCGCCTTGACCTTTTTCAAAAAGCAAAATGGCCATGCGTTTGCCGATATTATCCCGCGTGATTTCTTTGAAAATCCGCGCGCCCGAAGCATCCAAAGTCAAATGCACGGCGGGTTCGTGCGTTTGACTATCAAAACCCGCTTGCGCATCGGTTAAGCGCTCACCCGTTAAAACAACTTGTTTTTTAACCAGCAAAGGATAACCGCCGCGCTCGGTATAAAGTTCCAAACCATAAGGCACATTGCCTTTTAAGGCATCGTCCAAAAGGCCGGGCGTATCATCCACCAAGCGAATTTCCAAGGTTGCGGTTCTGCCCAAAATATCTTTGGCTTTGGCGGTATCTTGCACGCCGGGCAACTGCACCACAATGCGATTGGCGCCTTGTTGTTGAATAACGGGTTCGGAAACGCCCAATTCGTTGATGCGGTTGTTGAGCGTGCCCATATTTTGTTTGACTGCCGATTCGCTAATTTTTTTGGCTGCTTCGGGTTTTAATTGCGCAATCAAGCGCAAATTTTCGCCTTCGCCTGCTTCTTGAAAGAACAAATCCAATTCTTTTTGGGTTAAAAGATTTTCTGCGGCGGTGCGCATTTTGGCGTCTTTAAAGGACAAAACCAAACGTTGATTTTCACGTTTGATGCCCGAATGCCGAATTTTTGCCTCCCGCAAATAAGAGCGCAGGTCGGCAGAAAGTGAATCCAATCGCGTTTGAATGGCGCCAGCCATATCAATTTCCAACAAAAAATGCACGCCGCCGCGCAAATCCAAACCCAAATACATCGGCAAAGCGCCAAGGGAAGTGAGCCAATCGGGCGAAGAGGAAAGCAAATTCAACGCCACAACGTAATTTTCGGAGGTATTGTTGAAAGTTTTTTCTAATAAATCTTTGGCTTTTAATTGCGTATCCGTGTTGGCAAAGCGCACTTTAACGCCAACGGAATCAATTTGCGCGCCTTCAACGGGAATTTGCGCTTTTTCTAATGTTTGAAGCGCTTTGTTTAAATCTTCTTCGGTGATTTTAACGCTTACTTTTGCCGATGAAATTTGCACCGCGGGCGATTCGCCAAAAAAATTGGGTAAGGTGTAAATGGTGCCGACCACAATCGCCACCAACAACACCGCATATTTCCACAAGGGATAACGATTCATAAACGTGCCGTTTTCAAAAAAATTTTGCGTTGACCGTGGATTTTTTTAATTTTCCACTTCTATGCCTTGCGATTTCAACGTGCCTTTGGGCAAAACCATAGTGATGGCAGGTTTTTGCACCATCATTTTGGTGTTGTTGGATACAACAATCACCACATAATTTTCATCCACCTTTTGCACGCGCCCAACCACGCCGCCTTGTGTAACAACTTCATCGCCTTTTTGCAGTTGGGCTAATAAGTTTTTGTGTTCTTTGGCGCGCTTCATTTGCGGGCGAATCATAAAAATCCAAAAGATGATTAAAATCACAATCATCGGCAAAAAAGAGCCGATTGCATCGCCTTGTGGTGCGGCGGCGGCAGCAGTTTGCGCATACGCAAGAGAAATCATCGGTTAAAATCCTGTTATTTAAAAATCGGCGATTTTATCAAATCGGGGGAGTTTATGCGCTACGAAATTGTGGTTGTTACGCCTTTTATGCAAAATTGCACGCTTTTTTGGTGTGAAGAAACGCAACAAGCCGTGGTGATTGACCCGGGCGGCGATGTGGATGAAATTCAAAAAGCCATCACCAAAAACAAATTAAATGTTGAAAAAATTTTGCTCACCCACGGCCACATTGACCACGCGGGCGGCGCCTTTGAGCTTGCCAAAAATTTAAATGTTGCCATTTGGGGGCCACACAAAGACGATTCTTTTTGGCTCAATGCAATGCCGCAACAAGCGCGCACTTTTGGTTTTCCTGATGTTTTGCCTTTTGAACCTGAAAAATGGCTAAACGAAGGCGATGAAATTACATTTGGCAAAGAAAAATTAAATGTGTTGCATTGCCCCGGCCACACGCCCGGGCACGTGGTTTTTGTGAATCAAAAAGACAAAATCATGCAAGTGGGCGATGTGCTTTTTCAAGGTTCCATCGGCAGAACGGATTTTCCGCGTGGCAATTTTGATGATTTAATCGCTTCCATCAACAACAAACTTTTGCCTTTGGGCGATGATTTTGTTTTTGTTTCAGGTCATGGTGAATGCTCTTCTTTGGGTGAAGAAAAGCGGCATAATCCGTTTTTGCAGTAAATTTTTCAAAAAAAATGGGAGTTGACCGTGGAAAATTCTCCAAAAGCCTTGATTTTGCTCTCGGGCGGTTTGGATTCTTTAACTGTTTTGGCAATTGCCCAAAACAAAGGTTATTCTTGCCACGCTTTGTCTTTTGATTATGGCCAGCGCCATTTGGCTGAATTGAATGCGGCAAAAAAAATCGCCCAACATTACCAAATTCCGCAAGAAATTTTTGCGTTTCCTTTGAATCAATTTGGCGCTTCTTCCTTAACCGATTGCCATTTGAAGGTGCCAACTGATGGCGATTTTAATTTTGAAAAAAACGGCATTCCCAACACATATGTTCCCGCACGCAACACGGTTTTTTTGGCAGTTGCTTTGGCTTGTGCGGAAGCGCAGAAAATTCCAAACATTTTTATTGGCATCAATGCGGTGGATTTTTCCGGTTATCCCGATTGTCGGCCGGTTTTTTTAGAAGCGTTTCAAAACTTGGCCAATGTGGCAACAGATTTTCCAATTCAAATACACGCTCCGCTTTTGAATTTTTCCAAAGCTCAAATTATTCAAACAGGCACAAGGCTTGGCGTGGATTATGCGTTGAGCGTTTCTTGTTACCAAGCGGATAAAGACGGCTTTGCCTGCGGCGTTTGCGATTCTTGCCGCTTGCGCCGCCAAGGTTTTGTGGATGCCAACATTGCCGACCCCACGCCTTACCAAAAACCTGCACAACAAAGGATTTTTTAATGCAAACCTTACGCTTGCCCGAGCCGATTTTTCCCGTGCCGATTTTTGAAACCGACTGGATTCGCGATTTGGACGAGAGCATCCAAGCAGATATTTGTGCTCTTTTAACCTTAAAACACAAGGTGATGATTTTGGACACCAAGCAACGTTTATCCGCCGCGCAAAAGGTTGACCAAGCGGAAGTGTTGCGCGTGGCAATCACGCCGTTGGTGGAGCGTTTGTCCCCTTTTTTCACCCGCAAACCCGTGCCGCAAAGCGATGTGGAATACGCCTTATTCGTTTTAAACAGCAGTGTTTTAAAACACTTGGCGCTGGTTTTTTTGCGTGCCATTTTGCCTTTGGCGCGCCAAAGGCACGAGCGTTTGGGGCTTTGCGTGCATCGCGCCGCCATTGTTGTGCGTTATTGGCAATGGCAATCGTGGTTGGCAGGGCGCACGCCGTCAATGACCAGCGTCGATTGGTTGTTGGGTTTATTAGAATTTGCGCACCAAAACGATTTGATGGCTTTTGAAAAGGTCGACCGCGCATCGCACCGCCAAAGCAAATCCAGCGTGGGCGGGCAAATTGCTTGGGCGTTAATGCTTATTGCCGCGCGCCCTGTGCGTTTGAATTTGGCACAACTGTTGATGACTCAACGCATTTGCGACCGCTGGCGTGAAATGGTGCATTTTTTAACCCAAAAAGTTGGTTTGGATAGCATTTCATTTGGCACGCTTTATCCGCAAGCGCCAACGGCGGCGGTTTTGTCGTGGTTGGATTTTTCAGGCGTGTTGCGCAAAATTGAACAACGCTACGCCGCCTTAAACCGCGGGCAAACGCCCATGCAATTAAAACTTGGCACGGAATTAGACACGCCCGGCACCAAACAACTTTTAAAAATCTTAAAAAAACGCTACCAACAAATGGTGAGCGTGCCGCAAGTGCCGCCGCAAGATCCGCGCGCCCAACTTTGCGATTTGTATTTTGATTCCTTTAACGCTTACCCCATTTTTCTGAACAACAACAACCACCCGCGCATTTCTTGCGCGCCAGCCGAAGAATGGACGCAGTTTGGCACGTTTTTTTGGCGCGATGTCAAAACCCAAGGTGCGCGGCATTTGTCGCCACATTTGGTGGCAAGCGATTCGCCCGCAAGGCTGGGCATTATATCTGCCTTGTGTGAAGACGACTTTGGCGGGCTATTCGGCACGGTCTCTTGGTTTGTTCAACACGTTGAAGCCGGCCGCGTGTTGTTGGATTCAAAAGCTGCTCCCGCCTTTTTGTTGCAAGAAAATGCGCAACATTTTTTGCTTGTTCCTTTTGATACGCCTTTAACATTGCAACAAGAATACGTGGTCTCGGGTTTTTCTTTGCAACAAATCACGCCAACGCAACTTGCCGAACGCGGTGCCAATTTTTTGCGGTATAGCCTTCGTTAATATTTTAAAAAATGTTTTAAAAACAATTTTCCACGGTAAACTTGCATTTTTTTTGAAAAAACCAACGCTATGCCTTTTGATTTGCAACATATTGCCGTTTGCGATTCGACGAATCGCGCCATTTTGAATTACCCGCCAAACACGGTTTTATGGGCGGATTGCCAAACCGCCGGGCGCGGGCGGCGCGGGCATACTTGGCAATCCAAAAAAGGCGAAGGCATTTATTTTTCTATGCTTTTAGATGGCAAAATTGATTCAACCTTGCCGCTTTTAACAAGCCTTGCCATTCTTGGCGCTTTGCAAAACCTTGGCGCTTGCAATTTGTTTTTAAAATGGCCAAACGATATTTTTTATAAAACAAGCAAAATCGGCGGGATTTTGGTTGAAAAAAACGTTGTGGGCATTGGATTAAATCTCAAAACACCACAAGTTGAAAACGCTGATTATCCAATTAGCGCACTTGCCGAGGTTTTTGAAAATATGCCGCCAATAGAAAAAATCATCACCAGCATTTTGCAAGAATTTGAAAAACGCCGCGAAGAAGGTTTTTTAAAAAACAAAAGCACGTGGGAATCTCACGCGTTGTGGCGCGGCAAAATGGTGCGCTTGGAAACAGAGGCGGGCGTTTTTTCAGGCATTTTTGAAGGCGTGGATTTTCAAGGTGCATTGCGCTTGTCCAATTTCAAACAAGCTTTTTTTTCAGGTAGCCTGCGATGCCCATCGTCTGTTTAGATTGCGGCAACACCCGAATGAAATGGGGCGTGTGGTTGCGAGGCTGGCGTGAGCAAGGCTCACTTAATTATTCTGACACCCAAACCTTGGCAGAATTAGGTTCGCGTTGGAAAACGCCTTCGCGCATTTTGTTGGCGCAAGTTGCCACAGAATCCCGCGCCTTGCGCATTGAAGAATGCATTCCGCATTGGCAAAATCGCATTGAAAAAATCCATGCCGAAGCAGCGGCGTGCGGCGTGATCAATGGTTACAACACGCCTGAAAAACTAGGCGCTGACCGCTGGTGCGCTTTAATCGGCGCTTGGGGCAGAACCAGAAAAGCCTGCGTGGTGGTTATGTGCGGCACGGCAACAACCATTGACACTTTGCGTGAAGACGGCGTTTTTTTAGGCGGAATGATTATGCCGGGTTTGGGCTTGATGCGGCGCGCTTTGGCGCGCGAAACCGCCAAACTTTCTTTTGGCAAAGGCGATTATGATTTATTGCCCAAGGCAACCAACGATGCCATCGTCACCGGTTCCATTGAAGCGCACTTGGGCGCCATTTGCCGCGCTTTTATGCGCTTGAAGGAAAAATCGCCCCACGCGCGGCTGTTGATTTCTGGCGGCAATTCGCGCTTTTTGTCCAAATTTGTGGATTTTCCGCATCAGCAAATTGATAACTTGCCTTTGGAAGGTTTGCGCCGCATTGCTTTTGAAAAAAAAATGGCGTTCACCGTGGAAAATCATTAAACTTGCGTCTTTTTTGGAGAGTAGCATATGGGAATGTTTGACTGGATTGATAAAATGAAAGGCGGCAAAACAACCGCTTCCAAAAACAAATCCCAAGGATCAGAAAATAACACGGCAGGTTTTATTACAGCTTTTGAAGGGCTGAATATGAAAGATGCCATTGACGCACACTTGGCGTGGTATAAAAAATTGGAGCGCGCCATTGCGGACAAAAGCGCGGCGGGCTATGAAATTCGCAACGTTGCGGCGGATAACAACTGCGCACTGGGCAGCTGGATTTATAAAGAAGCCAAAAAATTTGCCGCACTCCAAGAATATGAGACTTTGCGCCAAAGCCACGCGGATTTTCATATGTTGGCGGGCGAAATTTTAATTTTGGTGCGCGATGGTGAGTTTGAACAAGCCACACAACGCTTGCGGCGTGATTTGCGCCGCGCTTCTGACCACGTGCAGTTGAATTTGATTCGCCTTTGCACCCGCGCCAACGCTTCTTAAAAAAATATGCTCAAAAGAATTGAAGAAATTTTAAACTCGGCAATCAATGCGGATACCCAAGCGCCTTTTTCTTTTGATTCCATCCAAGAAGAATCGGGCAGAATTGCCGCTGTTTTAACCTTGAATTACCCCGCGCAAACGCGCTTTGCCGAAATTCGTGCGCAGTTGGAATCGGCGCTGAAAGCCGAATTCCCGCAAGTTTTTTTTGAATTGGAAATCCGCACGAAAATCATCGCACACAAAGTGCAAATGCACTTAAAACCTTTGGCGGGCATTAAAAATATCATTGCGGTTGCATCGGGCAAAGGCGGCGTTGGCAAAAGCACAACGGCGGTGAACCTGGCGCTGGCGCTCATCAAAGAAGGCGCGGCAGTGGGGCTTTTGGATGCGGATTTATACGGACCATCGCAGCCCACCATGTTGGGTTTGCCGCAAACGCCGCCGCGCGTGTTGCCCAATGAAAAAATGCAGCCGCCAACAAATTACGGCTTAAAAGTAATGTCCATTGGCTTTTTGATTCAAACGAACGATACGCCGATGATTTGGCGTGGCCCGATGGTCAGTTCTACGCTAGAACAAATTTTGAATCAAACCGAATGGGGCGAATTGGATTATTTGATTGTGGATTTGCCGCCCGGCACAGGTGATGCGCAACTAACCCTTGCGCAAAAAATCCCTGTTGCAGGCGCTGTGATTGTTACCACGCCGCAAGATATTGCCTTGATAGATGCCCAAAAAGGCTTGAAAATGTTTGAAAAGGTGAATGTGCCAATTTTGGGTGTTGTGGAAAATATGAGTTATTTTCTCTGCCCGAATTGCCAAAGCAAGCACGAAATTTTTGGTGCGGGCGGTGCAGAAAAACTGCACAAAAGCTACGGTGTTGAAATTTTGGGGCAACTGCCTTTGTCCATTGATATTCGTCAAATGGCAGATGGTGGCAAACCAAGCGTTGTTGCCGCTCCCAATTCCGTTGAAGCCAAAATTTACCAACACATTGCCCGCCGCACGGCCATAAAAACCGCCCAACTCCCCCGAGACTACGCTTCCAAACTTCCCAAAATTGTCCTAGAAAAATAATTGTCCACGGTAGACAAAAAATTTTTTTGAAAAACTTTGGGTTTACCGTGGATTTTTAAAACATAAAATGGCGGGCTTGGTTTGGGCGATTAGGCAAAGTTGAAATTCTGCCACAATCGGTGTTTTAAGTTTTTTGATGCGGAGCGGATAACGCAACAAATTTGTTTTTAAAATA
>CAKQRL010000002.1 GCA_934271525.1 uncultured Rhodocyclaceae bacterium | reverse complement strand
CGTTCGTTCGTTCGTTCGTTCGTTCGTTCGTTCGTTCGTTCGTTCGTTCGTTCGTTCGTTCGTTCGTTCGTTCGTTCATAGTGTATAGTCCAAAAAAAGCCAAATTGTAAAAAAAATTCAAAAAAATTTCACGTTGACCGTGGATTTTAATGTTTGAAAAATCGGCGCAGTTTGGTGCCGAGTTGCCATTTTGCACGCAGCGGATGCGTGCAAGCCAAAAACTTGTGGTCAATATAAAATGGCAAAGATTTTGGCCAATCCATCATCAAGCATTTGCAAAATTGCAAAATAGGAAAACTTTTGGGCGGCAAATTAAAAAAATGCCGCAAATTATTGCTCACATATAAAAAAAACGGTCCACTCCACCAACTTTTGCTGATATTTGCCAAAGGCGAAAATGCGGCGTCAATATAAACAATTTCTGTTTGTGGATTATTTTGTTGGGCAATAATGTTGGCAGCGCATTGGTAGGTTGAAAAATAACGGCATTTGCGCAAAATAATAATTTGCTTGGCTTTTTTGCAAAACAAAGCATTGTGGGCAATAGAACCATCGGTAGAAGCAAATATTTCGCAATTTTGCAAAATTGCCAAGTTTTCCAAAAAGGTATTTTTTTCAGGGTAAATAATATTAAAACCTTGATTTTTAAAAAAGATTTCAATTTCTTTTTCATTAAAATCTTTTTGAGAATAAAAAGCCGCTCGGGAAAAATAAACTTTTTGAATATTTTTTTCGGATGAAATAATTGGAAAATGGTTTAATACATTTAAATATTCTTTTGTAAAACGCCGCTGAAACTTCATCACATCCATATTATCGTTGGCTAAACTTGGGCAGGCGGGAATATTTAAATCGCACAAAAAACATTCATCCGGCACAAGCACTTTGGCAAATTGTGTGGGTTTTTCCACACACAAAAATTGCGAAAGTGGCAATTCCAAAGTTTTTAATAATTCCCAAAAATTTTGGGATGATTTTTTGCCGTCTATAAAATCCACATAAGCGAATTTGTGGTTTTTTAAGTGGTTAAACTTTTTATCAAAATAAAACCACAAATGTTTTAAATTGTCGGTGATTTCGTGCCCCCAAACTGGCACAAAAGCGCCGATGAAAATCACCGTTTCATCGCAAAAAATATCGGGTTTTGGCGGTTTTTCTTTGTCTTGTGGCATTTGGTGGCGCAAGGTTTGTGGCAAGCGTTTGCCATCCAACCAAACGCCTGCCTTGGCGTGCGGGGCGATGGTGGCGTTTTGAAAACTGCAAACGCCAAGCTCTTTTGACAACAAAGATTTTTCGTGCGCTGTTTTGATATTTGGCGCATCGTTGGGATTGATAAAATGGGTGTTGATGTTTTGCATTTGCGCATTTTATAAATTTTTCCACGGTCAACGCTTGAAAATTTTCAAAAAATGCCGCAAGTGCGTGCCAAGTTTGAGTTTTCCGCGGATGGGATGCGTCCACACCAAAAGTTCGTTGTTTAAAAAAGCGGGCAAATTCACGCAGAAATATTTTAAAAATTTTAAAAATGGAAAGTGTTTTGGCGGCAAACCAAAAAAACGGCGCAACGCTTTTGTTTCATACAAAAAGAATGGCCCTGCCTCCCAGACTTTTCGCCATTGGGCAAAAGGCGAAAATGCCGCGTCAATGTAGGTCACATCCAGATTTTTCAAGTGATTGATGATGATTTGGTGCGCTGTGAAATGCCGCGTTTTTCGGCAAATAATCGTGCGTGTGCCGGGTTTTAAAAATAACGAATTGTGCGCAATGGAGCCGTCTGTGGCAGCAAAAATCGTGCAGTTTTGCAAAATGGCAAGCTGGCTTAAAAAATCAAGTTGTTCTGGGTAAATAATGCTAAATCCTTGATTATAAAAAAGATTTTCTAATTCAATTTCGTTGAAATCCTTGGGCGATTGAAACGCCAAGCGGGAAAAATAGACCTTTTCAATATTTACATTTTCAGGCGGTTGAAGGTTTGGTAACCGATTGATTAAATTGACAAATTCTTGGGTGTAGCAATATTTTTTATCAACCATGCCAAAACAAGCATCCGGCACAAAAACGCGGGCAAAACGCGTGGGTTTGTCAATTAAAAGAAATTTTTCGCGTGGAATACCAAGGCTTTCAAGCAACTGCCAAAAATTTTGAGAAGGCGGGGTTTGCGCTGTCCAAAAACTCAGCACAAAGGCAATTTTGAGTTTTTTCAAATGCGCAAAGCGCTTGTCAAAATAAAACCACAAGCCGCGCAAATGGTCGGTAATTTCGTGCCCCCAGCAAACCGTGAAAGCGCCCAAACAAACCACTTCTTCATTGCGGTAGATTGTTGGGGGGGGGGGTTAACATTTGATGTGAATCAAAAACCGCTTGGTTTTTAACATAAAGTGCGCCGTGTTGGTCTGCTGGGTAAAGGTCGGCATTTTCAAAACTTGCCACTTGCAGTTGAATGCCTTCTGCCAAAAAAGATTGTTGCGATGCGGCAAGTAATTCTGGCACGTCTTTGGGGTGAATAAAATTGGTGTTCATTGTTTTATAAAGAAAAATACACGGCAACAATCAAAAAATTTGTTCTTTTTCAAAAAAAATCTTTGTTTACCGTGGAAAATCGTTTATTTCTCCCCAAAGGCTTTTGCCAAAGCACTGGCTTTGCCAAGGTAGGTGGCAGCGGTAAGATTTAAAAGCGCTGTTTTGGCAGAATCGGCTTGTGGTGATTGGGGAAGGTTTAAATTTTGTATAAATTGTCGCAAAGTGGTTAAGTCTATTTCTTCCCCACGGGTGAGCGCTTTTAAGGATTCATAAGCATTGGGCACGTTAAAGCGGCGCATCACCGTTTGCACGGCTTCTGCCAAAAGCGCAGGGTTTTGTTCCAAATCTGCCAGCATGGCATTGGGGGCAATTTCTAGTTTATTCAAACCCTTTTCTAATGATTTTAAGGCTAATAGCGTATAACCCAGCGCCACGCCCATATTGCGCAAAACGGTGGAATCGCTTAAATCACGCTGAAAACGCGAAATCGGCAATTTGCTTGAAAAATGCCGCAACATCGCATTTGCCATTCCAAAATTGCCTTCGGCATTTTCAAAATCAATGGGGTTGACCTTGTGCGGCATAGTGGATGAGCCAATCTCGCCCGCTTTCAATTTTTGGCGGAAATAGCCTAGCGAAATATAACCCCAAATATCGCGGCAGGCATCGGTAAAAATGGTGTTAAGCCGTGCCAATGCGTCAAACAAAGCCGCAAAAGAATCGTGCGGTTCAATTTGAATGGTGTAGCGGTTTTGCGTTAAGCCAAAGTTTTTTAAGATGGCATTAGCAAAAGACTCCCAATCCACGTTTGGATAAGCAATCAAATGCGCATTGAAGTTGCCAACAGCGCCGTTCATTTTGGCGTAAAGGCTAATTTGTTCAATCGCTTGTTTGGCGTAATCAATGCGGCAAGCAATATTCGCCATTTCTTTGCCCATTGTTGTGGGTGTGGCAGGCTGGCCGTGCGTGCGGCTCATCATCGGCACATCAGAAAAATCCAATGCCATTTGTTTGAAGACTTTTAAAATCGTGTTAATTTGCGGCAACAAAATTTCATTTCTTGCGCCTTGCAACATTAAAGCGTGCGCCACATTGTTGATATCTTCCGATGTGCAAGCAAAATGGATGAATTCCCCGGCGGCTTTTAATTCGGCAATGGATGCGACTTTTTGGCGAATCCAATATTCCAATGCTTTCACATCGTGGTTGGTTGTTTTTTCTAAATCTTTCACTTTGGCGGCATCATTTGCTGAAAAGTTTTTTTCAATGGCTTCTAAAAAGGCGAGCGATTCTGCGGAAAATGGCGCAATTTCAGGGATTTCGGCGTTTTGGGACAATGCTTTCCACCACGCCAATTCCACCATCAAACGGAATTTAATCAGTGCGTATTCGGAAAAAAAGTTGCACAATTCGGCGGTTTTTTCTTGGTATCTGCCATCCAACGGCGAAATAGCGCACAAAGCGTTCATTTGATTCGTCCTTCTTTTTTAAAATGATGAAAAAAATCGCATTTTAATCAAAGGGCGTGTATTTTTTTTGAAAAAAATTGGTGGTTGACCGTGGAAAATCGTTTTTCTTTGTTGATTTTGGCTTTTTTGGTGATTTTGTGGCGCATTGTGGCACTGCAAAATCTGCCCATTTCACTTTATGTGGATGAAGCGCAATATTGGACTTGGGCACAAAATTTGGATTTTGGCTATTTTTCCAAACCGCCATTGGTTGGCGTTTTAATTTTTTGTTCAACTGCTTTCTTTGGCGATGGTTTAATCGGCGTCAAATTTTTGGCAATGTTGTGTTATCCCGCAACAAGTTTGTTGATTTTTTCTGCTGCTCGGCGTTTAAAATTTTCAGAACAATCAGCATTTTGGGCGGGCGCAATCGTTTTAATGATGCCAATTTTTGCATGGTTGGGGTTGGTGGCATCAACCGATGCGCTGCTTTCTTTTTTTTGGGCATTGGCTTTTTATTTTTTTATTCAAGCAAGCAATGAAAATCGTTTTGGCGATTGGTTATTGGTTGGCTTAGCCGTGGGTTTGGGTTTGCTTTCCAAATATTCCATGGCGGTTTTTTTGGTAAGTGCACTTTGTTATCGCCCAAAATTGTTGAAATCCATAGCGCCGTGGTGCGCCGTTTTGCTGGCTTTTTTAATTGTTTTGCCCAATATTTTGTGGAATGTTGCCAACGACTTTCCAACCTTTAAACACACGGCGGATATTACGATTCAAAAAGCCGCAGCAGGCGGATTCTTAAAATGTTTGCAATTTTTTATTGAACAATGGCTAATTTCTGGCGGCATCATCTTTGGCATTTTTGCGTTTTTATGTTGCAAAAAATCGTTGTGGAAAAACCAAAAATTCAGACTCTGCGCCGCTTTTGCAATTCCGTTTTGGGCAATTGTTGGCGCACAAGCTTTTTTAAACAATGCCAATGCCAACTGGGCAGCGCCTGCTTTTTTAACCGCAAGTTTGGCGACAATGTTTTTTTTAGAAAATCGCCGCAAGCTTTTAATATGGACTTTTGCGCTTGAAATGGTGATTGCGGTTTTGGCTTACCATTGGATTTTTTTTGCCAAAATTTTTACCGATTCACCCAAAATCATCCATGCGCCATTTGTTCGGGCAGAAGGTTTTAAAGAATTGGCAGATAATTTGCGCCCGCTTTTAAAAGCCGAATCACAACGGATTTTGGTTGCCAACAACCGCACAATCATTGCGCATTTGCGCTACGAATTGCGGGATTTGAAAACGCTTAAAATCATCGCTTGGAATCCAAACAAAACCAAAAACAATTATTACCAAATGGCAACGGATTTGAATAATTTTAAAAATGCAGACGTGTTTTTCATCAGTAGCTCGCCTTTAAACGATGACAACTTGCAAAATATCGCCCGATTTTTTGGTGGTTTTGAAAAAAATATGCGGTTTACCGTGGAAAATCGCTTGGATTATCCGAAACGCACCCTTTTTCTTTACAAATTCAACAATTTTCAAGGCTACGCCACTTGATTTTTCATTAGGAATCGTTAGCATAAAATCCTTTTTTTCTTGGCGTTTTTTTTATGAAGCTCACTGGTGCAGAAATTTTAATTCAAGCGCTCCAAGCGGAAAATGTGGAATACGTTTTTGGTTATCCGGGCGGCGCTGTTTTGCATATTTATGACGCATTGTTTAAACAAAACAAAATTAAACACGTTTTGGTGCGCCACGAACAAGCCGCCGCACACGCTGCCGATGCTTATTCTCGTTCTTCTCATAAAGTGGGCGTGGCATTGGTAACATCTGGCCCCGGGCTAACCAATACAATAACAGGCATTGCAACCGCTTATATGGATTCCATTCCAATGGTGGTGATTAGCGGGCAGGTGAATACGGATTATATCGGGCAAGACGCTTTTCAAGAATGCGATGCCGTGGGCATCACACGGCCGTGTGTGAAGCACAATTTTTTGGTTAAAAACGTCAAAGATTTGGCGCTGACCATCAAAAAAGCCTTTTATATCGCCCAAACGGGGCGCCCAGGCCCCGTGGTTGTTGATGTGCCCAAAGACGTAACGGCGCAAGTGGCAGAATTTGATTACCCGCAAACGGTTACCATGCGTTCTTATAACCCAATCACCAAAGGGCATTTGGGGCAAATCAAAAAAGCCTTTCAACTGTTAAAACGTGCCAAACAACCCGTGCTTTACATGGGCGGCGGTGTGGTGTTGGCCAATGCCAGCCAACCATTGAAAAAATTGGTTGAATCTTTCAATTTGCCTGTGGTAAGCACGTTGATGGGCTTGGGCGGTTTTCCTGCCAACAACAAGCATTTTTTGGGTATGGTTGGCATGCACGGCACTTATGAAGCCAACAATGCCATGCATTATGCCGATGTGGTCTTGGCAGTGGGTGCACGTTTTGATGACCGCGTGATTGGCAATGTGGCGCATTTTCAACAAATGCGTGACCGCCATGTGATTCACATTGATATTGACCCTTCTTCTATTGCCAAACGCATCAAAACCGATTTGCCAATTGTGGGCGATATTGCCGATGTTTTAAACGAATTGCAGCGTTTAATTGCAGAAGAACAAAATTTTACCGTCCCAGATTTTGCGCCTTGGTGGCAACAAATCAACATTTGGCGGCAAAGAAATTCTTTGGCGTATCCAATGGCAGACCAAATTATGCCGCAGTTCGTCATTCAAAAACTCTATGAAATCACACAAGGCAAAGCCATTGTTTGCTCTGATGTGGGGCAACACCAAATGTTTGCCGCACAGTATTATAAATTTGATGAACCGCGCCGCTGGATCAATTCTGGTGGCTTGGGCACCATGGGCGTGGGTTTGCCTTATGCCATGGGTGCTTGTTTTGCCAATCCCAAAGACACGGTGGTGTGCGTAACCGGTGAAGGTTCCATACAAATGAACATTCAAGAACTTTCCACCTGCAAGCAATTTGGCTTGCCCATTAAAATCATCAATTTGAATAATGGGATGTTGGGAATGGTGCGCCAATGGCAAGAAATGTTTTATTCCAAACGTTATTCCCAAACCTATATGACTTCTTTGCCGAATTTTCAAGATTTGGCACGCGCTTATGGGCATATTGGTATGCGCATTGAAAAAGTGGAAGAAGTGGAACCGGCTTTAAAAGAAGCCTTTACCCGATACAAAGACGATTTGGTTTTTATGGATTTTATGATTACACCAGAAGCCAATGTGTTGCCGATGGTTGCCGCCGGCAAAGGTTTAACCGAGATGATTTTGGCGCAAGGGGAAAAGGAATAAAAAATGCAAAAACACATTCTCTCCATTTTGATTGAAAACGAAGCTGGCGCGCTCTCGCGCGTGGCAGGATTATTTTCCGCGCGCGGTTACAACATTGAAAGTTTAACGGTGGCACCAACCGAAGATTCTTCACTTTCGCGCATGACCATTTTAACTTTTGCCAATGAAGCGGTTTTGGAGCAAATCACCAAACAATTAAACAAACTAATTGATGTGGTCAAAGTGGTGGATTTGTCCGAATCCGCGCATGTGGAACGCGAATTGATGTTGATTAAACTGCGCGCATCGGGCAAAGATCGTGAGGAAATTAAGCGCTTAAACGATATTTTCCGCGGCCGCATTATTGATGTGACCGACAATTCTTATGTGGTGGAATTAACAGGCACTTCTGAAAAATTGGATGCCTTTATTGCCGCCATTGATTCCGCTTTGATTTTGGAGACGGTGCGCACCGGCGTTTGCGGCATTGGGCGCGCCGAGCGCATTTTAAGGGTTTGATTTTTTTTTTGAAACTTTTTGAAAACGAGGTTTTTTATGAAAGTGTTTTACGACAAAGATGCGGATTTATCGCTCATCAAAGGCAAAAAAGTGGCGATTATCGGCTACGGCTCACAAGGGCACGCGCATGCTCAAAACTTAAAAGATTCTGGTGTAGATGTGGTGGTGGGTTTGCGCGAAGGCGGTGCTTCTTGGAAAAAAGCCGAAGCGGCGGGTTTAAAAGTTGCGCGCATTGATGAAGCCACCAAAGGTGCCGATGTGGTGATGATGTTGTTGCCAGACGAATCCATTCCCGCGGTCTACAAAAAAGAAGTCGCACCCAATATCAAAGCAGGTGCGGCGCTGGCATTTGCGCACGGTTTTAATATTCACTACAACCAAGTGGTTCCCAAAACCGATATTGACGTGATTATGATTGCGCCCAAAGGTCCCGGTCACACCGTGCGCTCGGAATATTTAAAAGGCGGCGGCGTGCCTTCTTTAATTGCGGTGCATCAAGACCAATCTGGCAAAGCGCGTGATTTGGCTTTGTCTTATGCCGCAGCCAACGGCGGCACCAAAGGCGGCGTGATTGAAACCACATTCCGTGAAGAAACCGAAACCGATTTGTTTGGCGAACAAGCGGTGCTTTGCGGCGGCATTGTGGAACTCATCAAAAATGGCTTTGAAACCTTGGTGGAAGCGGGTTACGCGCCTGAAATGGCTTATTTTGAATGTTTGCATGAAACCAAACTCATTGTGGATTTGATTTATGAAGGCGGCATTGCCAATATGAATTATTCCATTTCCAACAATGCGGAATTTGGCGAATACGTGACGGGTCCCAAAGTGGTCAATGATGAAAGCCGCGCCGCTATGCGTGCCGCTTTAAAACGCATTCAAAATGGCGAATACGCCAAAGATTTTGTTTTGGAAGGGCATATGAATTACCCAACTTTGACGGCGCGCCGCCGCTTGACTGCGGAGCATCCGGTTGAAAAAATCGGCGCACAACTGCGCGCGATGATGCCGTGGATTATGAAAAACAAATTGGTCGACCAAAGCAAAAACTAATTTTTCAAAAAAATTTAAAGTTGACCGTGGATTTTTTAAATCGATTTTAATTTTCCACGGTCAACTTATTATTTTTTTAAAATTTATTTAATTATTAAATTATTATTATTTTAAAATTAAGTTTTAAATAAAAGGATTATCACAAAATGCGCAAAATTTTAATTACATCCGCCCTGCCTTATGCCAATGGTTCTATACATTTGGGGCATTTGGTGGAATATGTTTATGCCGATATTTGGGTGCGTTTTCAAAAAATGCAAGAAAACACAGAATGTTGGTATGTTTGCGCCGATGATACGCACGGCACGCCGGTGATGTTGCGCGCCCAAAAAGAAAATATGACGCCAGAAGATTTAATTGCTCGCGTGCAAAAAGAACATACGCGTGATTTTAATTCTTTTTTAATTGGTTTTGACCATTATTATTCCACGCACAGCCAAGAAACCGAAGAATTATCTTGTTTAATTTACAATCGTTTAAAAAAAGAAGATTTAATTGAAATAAAAAATGTTGCACAATATTATGACAATCAAGCGCAAATGTTTTTGCCCGACCGTTATATTAAAGGCGAATGTCCAAAATGTGGCGCGCTTGACCAATATGGTGATAATTGCGAAAAATGCGGCGCGGCATATTCGCCAACTGATTTAAAAAATCCTTATTCGGCAATTACGGGCGCCAAACCAGAATTAAAAAATTCGGAACATTATTTTTTTAAATTATCCGACCCGCGTTGTGAAGCATTTTTAAGGGAATATACGAGTGCTGAAAATAAAATATTACAAACCGAAGCCGCCAACAAAATGCGCGAATGGTTAGGCGAAAAAGGGGAAAATAAATTACACGATTGGGATATTTCGCGCGATGCGCCTTATTTTGGTTTTAAAATTCCGGGCACAGAAAACAAATATTTTTATGTTTGGATGGATGCACCCGTTGGTTATATGGGCGCATTTAAAAATCTTTGCAATAAAAAAGGTTTAAATTTTGAGGAATGGTTTAATCCAGATTCAACCACCCAACTTTATCATTTTATTGGCAAAGATATTTTGTATTTTCACGCATTGTTTTGGCCAGCCGAATTAAAATATGCGGGTTTTAGAACGCCCAATGGTATTTTTGCGCATGGTTTTTTAACGGTCAATGGCGAGAAAATGTCCAAATCCCGCGGCACGTTTATTACGGCTGAAAGTTATATTGATTGCGGTTTAAATCCCGAATGGTTGCGTTATTATTACGCTGCAAAATTAAATTCTTCTTTTGAAGATATTGATTTAAATTTAAAAGATTTTGTTTTGCGCGTGAATGCCGATTTAATCGGAAAATTGGTAAATATAGCCAGCCGTTGTTCTGGTTTTATTTTCAAAAAATTTGAAGGCAAAGTTTTAAAAATTGAAAACCATTTGCCCGTTTTAAATGAATTAAAAAATGCGCAAAATAAAATTGAAAAATTGTATTGCGAACGCGAATATTCCAAAGCCATGCGTGAGATTATGTTTTTAGCAGAAAAAGTGAATCAATATATTGACCAATTAAAACCTTGGGAATTGGCAAAAAATAATCAAAATGATTTAATTTTGCATCAATGTGTTAGCAATGCTTTGGAATTATTCCGCATTTTAATGATTTATTTAAAACCTGTTTTGCCAAAATTAAGCCAAAATGTGGAAACTTTTTTGAATATCAAACCTTTAAAATGGAATGATGTTGACAATCATTTAAAAGAAAATCACACAATTAAAAAATTCCAACATTTGATGGCAAGAATGGAATTAAATCAATTGGAAAATTTAATTGCCGCCAATAAAATAGAAGAAACAAAACCAGCAAAAGCACAAGAAAAAAAACAAGAAGAAAATCAAAACGAATGCACAATGGCGGATTTTGAAAAAATAGATTTGCGCGTGGCAGAAATTATTCAAGCTGAAAATGTTGACAATGCGGATAAATTATTGCGTTTGATTGTGGATTGGGGCGATGGAAAAACGCATCAAGTTTTTTCAGGCATTAAAAAACATTATTCTCCACAAGATTTAATCGGCAAAAAAGTGGTGGTGATTGCCAATTTAAAACCGCGCAAAATGAAATTTGGTTTATCGGAAGGGATGATTTTGGCGGCATCCGATGAAGACAATTTATTTTTAATTCAAGCCGAACAAAATACAAAAAAAGGGATGAAAATAAAATAAAAGGATTATTTAAAATGAAAAAAACAAAATCATTTTAAAAAAATCCACGGTCAACGCCTAATTTTTTTGAAAAATTTTAAAAAATGGACAAATTAAAAATCATCGGCGGCATTCCTTTAAAAGGCGAAGTGAAAATCTCTGGTGCCAAAAACGCCGCTTTGCCGATTTTGTGCGCAGGTTTATTAACCGCTGAACCTTTGGAATTAGACAACGTGCCGCATTTGCAGGATGTGGAAACGATGTTGCACGTTTTGGAACACATGGGCGTGTTGTGCCATCGCCAAGGGCAAAACCTGCAAATCAATGCAAAAGGATTGAATCATCCTTATGCCGCTTACCATTTGGTTAAAACCATGCGCGCTTCCATTTTAACCTTGGGGCCGCTTTTGGCGCGCGGCGGGCAGGCTAAGGTGTCGTTGCCGGGCGGTTGCGCCATTGGCGCGCGGCCGGTCGACCAACACATCAAAGGTTTGGAAGCAATGGGCGCCAAAATCACCTTGGAAGAAGGCTACATTGTGGCGCAGGCGGCGCGGCTCAAAGGTGCGCGGATTTTCACCGATATGGTTACCGTCACCGGCACCGAAAATTTGATGATGGCAGCCACCTTGGCACAAGGCGAGACGGTGATTGAAAACGCCGCGCGCGAGCCGGAAATTGTGGATTTGGCACAACTTTTGAACAAAATGGGTGCCAAAATTAACGGCGCAGGCACGGATGTTATCCGCATTGTTGGCGTGGAATCTTTAAACGGCGCACAACATTGCGTGATGCCCGACCGCATTGAAACGGGCACGTATTTGTGCGCTGCGGCATTGACTGGCGGTGAGGTTTTTTTGCGCGGGGCGCTACCCGCAACGCTGGATATTGTGTTGGACAAATTGTTGGATACGGGTTGCGAGATTATTTTTGATTCGGGCGGCATCCGCTTAAAAGCGCCCAAAAAACTGCAAGCGGTGAATTTGCGCACCGCGCCGTATCCTGCTTTTCCCACGGATATGCAGGCACAATTTATGGCTTTAAACGCGATTGCTTCGGGCGTTGCAACCATTCGCGAGACTATTTTTGAAAATCGTTTTATGCACGCGGTGGAATTGATGCGCATGGGCGCAGACATTCGCATTGATGGGGCAAACGCCATTGTGCGCGGCGTGCCGACTTTAACGGGCGCAACGGTGATGGCAACGGATTTGCGCGCTTCCGCCTCGCTTGTTTTGGCGGCTTTGGCAGCACAAGGGGAAAGCACCATTGAGCGCATTTATCACCTTGACCGCGGCTATGAACAAATGGAGCAAAAACTCAACGCCTTGGGCGCTAAAATCACCCGAATTCGCTAAAAATCCACGGTCAACGTTTAAAAATTTTGAAATTTTGAAAAAAACGTTTGGCGTGAATTGTGTTTGGCTTTATTTTTAATCCAATGCTTGGCAAATGTTTTCAAATTCCAAATAATATTTCCATGAAGCGAGAATGTCGGGGCGGTTTTCTTTAAACCAAATTACTCTATCTTCCAAATACGCTTTAAATATTTTTCTACAATTTTTTGAATTTGAAAGAAAATTTAAAATATCGTTTTCGCTCAAAGCCAATTTTTTATAATTTTCATTTTGTTGCGCCAGTGATTCTATCAATTTTTTTAAATAATCTTTTATTCTATTAAGCAAAACCGCATCTTTTTGCAAAATCTCAAAATGTTGTTTTTCTATCATAATAACCAAATCAGCACTGAGTGCATTATTTTTAAGTTCCAAAAATTCTATTATATTTATCAGGTCTTTCTTTTCTTTTAAAATAAGATTAAAAACAATATTTGTAAATATACAAATATCAAAATTTTCACCTTCCATTTTTGAATTGAAATCACTACCATAAATTTTTAAAGTAATTGGCAAGCACATATCAAGCATTCCTTGAACCAAATTTGTTTCAAAAATTCTTTTATCACTTTCTTTTGGCGTATCAAAATTTAATGTTTTGGCTAATGTTTTAAATGTTTCAAAAGCTAGGTTTGGTCTAACATCATTTGTTTGCAAAATAATCGCATCTCCTTCAAGCAAATTGTAAACCAAACTTTTTGCAACAAAAGGTTCTAAAACCCATTTCATACTATCTAAAAACCATTTTTCATCCAAATTTTTGTGTGTTAAATATCGGCTAAAATACAAAAAATCTTTATCATTCAACGTGAAAAAATCTTTTTTCAGTTCAACGTGTGGCAATGGATAATTTAAAAGAGATTTTAAATTTGAAACAGGATCTCGCAATAACATTAGCATTGGTTTTTTTTCAAGCAATGCAATAAATTTATTTTGAAAATCACAATATTCTGAAATATGCACAATGTGATTTGGATAAATCGGATTTAATAATTCGTTGTAATAATTTATATACCTTGCTTTATTGTTCAATGATTGTTTAGAATTATCATAATACACGCCACAAAGTTTTAAATAACTTCCTGTTGCGGCTCTGCCGCATCCGTGAGTGCTTAAAAATATAAATTTATAATTGTTTGGTAAAGGCAAATTCAAATCCCAAGCCAAATATGGATTGGTTTTTGAATAATCTAATGTTTTTGGATTCAAATAGGGTGGAAAAGGGTGCTTGTTGTATTTTTCCTTAAATTCTGTTGAATTGAGCCATGCTTGGCATTGCTTATAAATTTTTATAAAGTATAAAAATGATTGACAAGAATTTTTAAATTCGCAAATGGCATATTTTAAATGTTCATCGCAAGTTTTAGAAATATATGTTTTTAATTGTATGGTTTTTTCTGTTTTGCCAAGCAAAGTAAAAATAATTATTTTTAAACGAGTGCGACTTAAAAAATACGGGCGATAACGTTTTAAAACATTAAAAGCAGCAATTATAATTTCAATGCCATAACGCAACAGTCGGGCAAAGGCACTCCTACCCCCCCCCCCGTTATTTATAGAAGGTTTCAAAAAGGCGGAAAAAGAGAATTTTTTGGAGAGTTTTTTGTTTATCATTTTATACCTCATAAAAAAATAGTATAATTGATTTTTTATTTTAACAACAAATAAAAAAGTTTTCAATTTTTTTTAAATAAAAATGAAAATCCACGGTCAACGAAAATTTTTTTTGAAAAAAAATTTTGTTGACCGTGGATTTTTTTAATTTAATTTAAAAATAAAAAAACGCACTTGAAAAAGTGCGTTTTTGTTATTGAAAAACAAATAAAAATTACGAACCCACGATGTGGTAGCCGCCGTCAATGTAAATGGTGCCGCCGGTGATGGATTTTGCCACATCGGAGACCAAATAAGCAGCCAAAGCGCCCACATCGCTTGGGGAAACCAAACGGTGAAGCGGTGCGCGGTCTTCGGCTTCTTGCAAGAGTTTGTCAAATTCTTTAATGCCAGAAGAAGCGCGTGTTGCCAAAGGTCCCGGAGAGATGGCATGCACGCGGATATCTTTGGGGCCTAATTCTGCTGCCAAATAACGCGAAACGGATTGCAAAGCGGCTTTAACGGGGCCCATCACGCCGTAATTGTCCACCACTTCGTCTGCGCCCAAATAAGTCATAGTTAAAAGCGTGCCGCCGTTTTTCATTAAAGGTTCGGCTTTTCTTGCCATACGCGCAAAGGAATGGCAAGAAATATCCATGGCTTTCATAAAGCCATCGCGGCTGCAATCGGTCACGCGTCCGTGCAAATCTTCCTTAGGCGCAAAAGCGATGGAATGCACCAAAAAGTCCAAGCGTCCCCATTGTTTGTCAATTTCGGCAAAAACGGCATCCAACTGGTCATCGTGTTGCACATCCAAGGGCATAATGATGGGTGAGGAAATCAATTCTGCCAAAGGGCGCACGTATTTTTCTGCTTTTTCGTTCAAATACGTTACAGCCACTTCGGCGCCGCACATTTTGAAAGTTCTGGCGCAACCGTAAGCAATGCTTTGGTCGTTGGCAATGCCTACCACCAAGCCTACTTTACCATTCAAGTTAAACATCGGTTTTTCTCCCGTAAAAATAAATACTCAAAAATTACCGAAAATTAGCGCGTTTTCGGCTCGGGGCGCATTCTAACACAAGGCACTTTATAATAAAGCGTTTTTTTAAAGAGCTTTTTTTATGAAATTTTCACACTGGCGCGCCGCCTTGGAAGTCTCTCGCCAAAATTTGAATGTAACCGAATCAGCCAAACATTTGTTCGTCTCGCAATCGGTTATTTCTAAGCAAATTCGTGCATTGGAAGCCGAGCTTGGCGTGCAAATTTTTGAGCGTTCGGGCAAACGTTTTGTTGGCATCACGCGCGCTGGGCAAAAATTACTCAAAATGGCAGGCGATTTGATGGACAACGCCCACAACATTGAGCGCGCCGCGCGGGAATTTTCGGGCGATTCAGGCGCCATTCGCCTTGCTGCCACGCATTTTGAATTGGTGAATTTTTTGCCAAAAGTTTTTCATCGGTTTAAAACAGCGCAACACCAAGTTGAGCTGATTTTGCAAGAAGGCACAGCCAACCAAATTGCGCCGTGGGTGTTATCGGGCGAAGTGGATTTTGGCATTTTGGCAACACCCACATTGGATGTGTCGGGTTTGGTTGCATTGCCTTTTTTGGAAATTCCTTTAATTTTAATTGCGGCGGCGGATTTTAAAGGTATTCAAAAGGATAATTTTAAAATTGAAAATCTTTCTAACCTACCTTTAATTTTGCCGCATATTAGTTTGGATTTGCGCGATAAAATAAATAAAGTTTTTCAATATTATGATTTAAAACCAAAAGTTGTTTTGGATGCTTTAAATACAGAAACAATGAAAGTTTGGGTTTTAGAACATTTAGGCGTTGCCATTGTGCCAGAAAATGTTTTAAATGAATATGAAAAGGAAAAATTTAAAATTATTAATATTTCTGCCATTTTCCCCAAACTGCAAGCGCGCATTTTAATTCGGCGCGGCGCATTTTTAAGACGTCCGGATTATTCTTTTATTCAACTCTTTGCCCCACATTTAACCATGCACATTATTGATTCGGCTTTAAATGGAGAAGGCAAAGATCATTTTTTGTGAAAATCCACGGTAAACCTAAAATTATTTTCAAAAAAATAAGATGTTTACCGTGGATTTTTTTAATTTTTTTGCAATTTTTTATCAAAGTGTTATTCAAAAACCGCTTGAAATAATTGCCCAACTGCGGCGGCGTGATTTTTTAATTCCTCGCAAAAAGGCACAATGCTGTTTTGAATATCATTTAAGCGCAAAAAATGTTGGCGACGGCGGTAATCGCGGTAAGCGTTGGCAGCAAGGCTGGCGGCGTTCGGCTCAATAATGCCCGCATCGCCCAAACGCATCAAAAGCGCAATGTTGCCAGCGTTTTGGGTTAGTTCGGCGTGTTGGTGTGCGTGTTTTAAAACAAGATATTGCACCATAAATTCCACATCAATTAAGCCGCCCGAATCGTGTTTTAAATCAAAAAAATCAGGATTTTTTTGCGCTTTGTGTGCGGAAATTTTTTGCCGCATTTTTAAAATTTCTTCTTTTAAAACAACGGCATTGCGTTTTTTTTGCAAAATGGCAATGCGCAAATTTTCAAACTTGTTGCCAAGTTCAAAGTCGCCCGCTGAAAAACGCGCACGTGTTAGCGCTTGGTGTTCCCACACCCAAGCGTTTTCATTTTGGTATTTTTGAAAAGCGGAAAAAGGCAACACAATCAAGCCCGATTCGCCATTGGGGCGAAGGCGCAAATCAATTTGAAACAAACCGCCCGCATTGGTGCGCGAAGAAAGCCAAGTGGTCAAGCGTTGCGCCAAGCGCGCATAATGTTCAAAAGCATCGGGATGTGCATCATCAAACAAAAAAACCAAATCCAAATCGGAGGCATAACCCAATTCTTTGCCGCCCAATTTTCCATAACTGATAATGGCAAAGTGTGGGCTATCGCAGTGCCGATTTTTTATTGTTTGCCAGACGCATTTTAAAGTGGTTTGTAATAATCTATCCGACAATTCACTTAAAAAATCGGAAACGCGTTCAATGGTGTAAAGCCCTGCCAAATCCTTTGCCAAAATGCGAAAAAGCTCGGCGTGGTGCGCTTCGCGCAAAATGTCCATTTCTCTTGCCGCATCGCCTTTTGCGGCGGTTAAGCCTTCGTTTAATTCTTCTTGAAATTCTGCCCAATTCAGGCTAGCTTCATACAAGCGCGGGTCAATCAATTCATCCAACAACAAAGGATAACGATTCAAATAATCTGCTGCCCAACTGGATGCGCCAAGCAAGGTTACAACGCGTTGCAAGGCAAGTGGGAATTGTTGCAACAGCGCCAAATACGCGCCTTTTTTGGCGATATTGTCCAAAAAGAAAAGGGCGCGCGAAAAACTTTGCTCGGGGCAGGGCGTGTTTGCGGCTTGTTCAATTAAAAGCGGCACCACGGCTTCAAAACGCGCGCGGTTAGAATCCAATAAAGATAAAAAACGTTTGGAATGCCGAATTTCTTGAATTTGCCGAATAACTTCATTGGTGTTTTGAAAACCCAATGATTTAAATGTTTCAATATGTTCTTCGGGCGAAAACCACAATTCTAATAATCCGCCAGATTCTGATTCTGGTGCTTTGAAAATAGAATCAAAATGTTTTTTAACAATCTCCCTGTGGTGATTCAAAACATTTAAAAAATTATCATAAGAATTAAAATTTAAATAATGTGCAAGATTATTTTTTTCTTTTAAATCGGTGGGTAACCGATGCGTTTGTTGGTCGTTGGTATATTGCAAAAAATGTTCTAATTTTCTTAAAAAACAATAAGCAGAAATTAAATCATCCACGGCTTTTTTAGATAAAAAATCGTGTTTTTTAATTTGTGGCAAAACATTTAATGTGGCGCGGGTTTGCAAATCGGTATAACGCCCACCACGAATAAGCTGAAATACTTGCGCAATAAATTCAACTTCGCGAATACCTCCTGCGCCTAATTTAATATCGTCTATGCGGTCTTTTTTTAAAACTTCACGGCGAATTTGTGCGTGCAAATCGCGCATGGCATTGATGGCGCCAAAATCCAAATATTTTCTAAAAACAAAAGGTTGAACAATATTTTTTAATTCTTGTTTTATTTTTTCATTGGTGTTTTGATTTAAAATCCGCGCTTTAATCCACGCATAACGCTCCCATTCTCTGCCTTCTTTAATAAAATAATGTTCCAAAGCCAAAAAAGACATCACCAGTGCGCCCGATTCGCCGTTTGGGCGCAAGCGCATATCCACTCTAAAAACCTGCCCATCGTCTGTGATATCGTTTAATAATTGAATGAGTAATTTGCCAATTTTATTAAAATATTCAAAATGTTCTATTTTGTTTTTTCCATTATTTCCACTTGTTTCACCTTCATTAGAATAAAGAAAAATTAAATCAATATCGGAGGAAACATTTAATTCTTTTCCGCCTAATTTTCCCATTCCAATCACAATTAAATCTTTAAAATCGCTTTGCGGTTTGCCGTATTTTTCGGATAATTTATTTTTTGCATAATTTAAAGCGGTTTGAATAGAATATTCCGCCAAACTTGTCATTGTTTCAAAAACTTCATTTAAAGGTGCTAAATTATTTAAATCCCGAAGTATTAAATGCGCCATTGTTTGTTGGCGAATTTGGCGCAAATAAGATTTTATTTCCAAATCATTTTGAAAATCTGTTTTTATAAATAATGCCGAAACATTCAAAGAATTTGAAAAATTTGCCTTTAAAAAATCTTTTAATTCGGGTTTGCGAATTAAAAGATTTTTAAAATAAAGGCTGTATGTTTGTGTTTTTTGAAAGGCTGGCTCAAAATTTTCCATTGTTTTTCAAAATTATTTTAGGTTGACCGTGGAAATTTGTTTTAAACCACGTTTAAAACGTGCCGCATTTTGTTGGTAATGTGTGGCAATGGTTGCAATATAGGCAATTTCATTCGCTGTTAATTCTCGCGCCACTTTGGCTGGGCTGCCTTTAATTAAAACACCATCGGGGAATGTTTTATTTTCTGTAATTAAAGAACGCGCACCAACCATTGAATTTTTACCGATTTTGGCACCATTTAAAATAGTTGCCCCCATTCCAATTAAAGAATTATTGCCGATTTGGCAACCGTGTAATAAACATTGATGCCCAACGGTTACATTTTCGCCAATAATTAAAGGAAAATTTAAATCATAATGCAACACCGAATTATCTTGAATGTTTGTGCCTGCGCCAATTTCAATATATTCTTCGCCGTCACCACGAATAACACATTTTGGCCAAACAGAAGAATTTTCTTTTAAAATAATTTTACCAATGAGTTCTGCACTTTCAGCAATCCAAACGGAAGAATCAAAAATGGGTTGAAAATCATCCAAAATAAAAATGGCCATGGTCATCTCCTTTTAAAGAATATGTGCGTTGATTTCAAAATCCATCGCACAATAATTTGAAAAAATGGGTAAAATTTCTTGGGTGGTTTCAAATAATTGAAAGGGCGGATTGATAATAAAAACGCCACTGCCGAATAATCCAAAACCATCATTTTTTTCTTTGGTTTTAAATTGTATATTTAAATAATTTTGTTGAGAAAGTTTTAATAAACGTTTGGGCAATTGTGCGGATTCTTTTTTATTAAGTATTGGATACCATAATAGATAAACACCTGTTTGAAAACGTTTTAAACCTTCTTTCAAAGCGGTGATAATATTTTCATAATCGCTTAAAGTTTCATAAGGTGGGTCAATTAAAATGATTCCGCGGCGTGATGGCGGTGGTAATAATTTTTTTAAGGCATCAAAACCATTTTCTTTTAAAATAAAAATATTGTTTTGTTTTTTTGTATTTTTTTTTAAAATTTCAAAATCGGTTGGGTGTTTTTCAAACAAATAAAGTTTATCTTGTTCTCTTAAAAAATCTTGGGCAATGAAAGGCGAGCCAATATAATATTTTGGCAAATATTTTTGAATAAAATTTTTATAATGTTGCGCCGTTTTTGGCAGTTCTTGGTTGTATATTTTCCCCACGCCATTTTGCCATTCTTTGTTATTTTCCAAAGAATAAAAACCTGCGCCGGCGTGCGTATCTATTATTAAAAGCGCTTTTTCTTTTTTTAATAATAATTCCAAACATTTTGCATAAACAAAATGTTTTAATAAATCGGCGTGATTGCCAGCGTGGAAAAAATGGCGGTAACTCAGCATTGTGGTGGCAGTCAAAAAAAGCGAAAAGAAGCGCTATTTTAAAATTTTTTTGCGGTTGACCGTGGAAAATCTTCGCCGAGTTGAAAACGCGGAAAAACATTAAAACTGCCAGCATTTTGCGGCAAAAAACCATTTTTAATGCGCAAATAGGCGGCAAATGCAATCATCACACCGTTATCGGTGCAAAGGGAAATCGGCGGGTAATAAACCTGAAAATGCTTTTCTTTTGCTTTTTGGTTGAGTTTAAAACGCAAGCGTGTGTTGGCGCCAACGCCGCCAGCCACAACCACGTTTTTTAATTTTTCTTGTTCCAAGGCTTTTAAGGTTTTGTTTAGCAAAACCTCTGTGATGGCTTCTTCAAAAGCGCGCGCCAGATTGGCTTTCAATTCATTGGTAATGGTTTGATTTTCTTTGATTTTGGTTAAAACGGCAGTTTTTAAACCGGAAAAACTAAAATTCAAATCGCCCGAATGAAGCATTGGGCGCGGCAGTTTAAAAACATCGTCTTTGCCGTTTTGCGCCAGTTGAGAAAGCAAAGCGCCGCCCGGATAAGGCAAACCCAACAATTTGGCGGTTTTGTCAAAGGCTTCGCCGGCGGCATCGTCCAAGGTTTCACCCAAAATGTGGTATTGCCCAACGCCATTGATTCGCATCAGTTGCGTGTGTCCGCCAGATACCAACAACGCCAAAAATGGAAAATCAAGGGCGTTTTGATTCATCAACGCCGAGAGCAAATGTCCTTCCAAATGGTGAATGGGCAAAACCGGTTTTTTGAGGGCAAATGCCAAACTTTGTGCAAATGCCGCGCCAACAAGCAAAGCGCCTGCCAAACCGGGCCCGGCGGTATAAGCAAAACAATCAATTTGTGAAAGTTGGCATTGCGTTTTGTTTAAAAGTTGTTTGAAAAGCGGCGTGATGTGTTGAATATGGTCGCGCGAGGCGAGTTCTGGCACCACGCCGCCGTATTCCGCGTGATGTGCAATTTGTGAATGCAATACGTCGCCAAGCAAGCCGCGCTCCGAATCGTAGAGCGCCAAACCGGTTTCATCGCATGAAGTTTCAATGCCCAAAATCAACATTTAAAAATCTCCACTTTGGCGTTGATTTAAAAAATCTTGGCGCCAATTTTCAAAATTGTGATTTTCAATTTGTGTGCGTATTTCTTGCATCATATTTTGGTAAAAATGCACGTTGTGAATGGAATTTAAAATACTGCTTAAAATTTCTTTTGAGCGGAACAAATGGTGCAAATAAGCGCGTGAAAAGTTTTGACAAGTATAACAATTGCAGTGTTCATCCAAGGTGCGCGTGTCCGTTTTGTAGCGGGCGTTTTTGATTTTAATATCGCCTTTTGAGGTAAACAAATGACCATTTCGGGCATTGCGTGTGGGCATGACGCAATCAAACATATCAATGCCCAAACCAACGCCCACAATCAAATCTTCGGGCGTGCCAACGCCCATTAAATAGTGCGGTTTGTTTTGTGGCATTTTGTCTTTTAAAAAATCCAAAATGCGAAACATTTCCTCTTTGGGTTCGCCAACTGATAAACCGCCAATGGCAAAGCCATCAAAATTGATTTCCTTTAAAGCGTTTAAAGATTCTTCACGCAAATGTTCAAACATAGAACCTTGCACAATGCCAAAAAGCAAGTTGGGGTTTTCCAAGTTTAAAAATTCTGCTTTGGAGCGTTTTGCCCATTCTATTGAAAGCCGCATGGACTGCGCCGCTTCTTTTTCTGTGGCTGGGTAAGGCGTGCATTCGTCAAAAATCATCACAATGTCGGAATTTAAAACCTTTTGGATGTGCATGGATTTTTCAGGCGACAAAAAACATTTGGCGCCATCAATGGGGGAAGCAAAATAAACGCCTTCTGGCTTAATTTTGCGCAATTTGCCCAGCGAAAAAACTTGAAAACCGCCCGAATCCGTCAAAATAGGTTTGTGCCATTGCATAAAATGGTGCAAACCTTTGTGTTGTTGAATCACTTCCAACCCTGGGCGTAACCACAAATGAAAAGTGTTGCCCAAACAAATTTGCGCTTTTGTTTCATTTAAAGCAAAAGGCGTGAGCGCTTTCACCGAACCATAAGTGCCAACGGGCATAAAAGCAGGCGTTTGAATGTTGCCGTGCAAAGTTTTTAAAACGCCACGGCGGGCAAAATTTTCAGTATTTAAAATTTCAAACATTGTTTGGACTCATTTTTTTGTTTTTAAAAACTTAAAAAAATCAAAAAAATTAAATTTTTTAAAAATTTTAAAAATTTTTTGAAGTTGACCGTAGATTTTTTTAATTTTTAAATTTTTCCACGGTCAACGCATTATTTTTTTGAAATTTTTTAAATTTTTTTAATTTAAAGATTCAAATCCTTTAAAAATTGTTGAATTTTATTGGTGATTTCTTCTTTTTGAAGAATAATGCGCCCCCATTCTCGGTTGGTCTCCCCCGTCCATTTGTTGGTGGCATCAATGCCCATTTTGGCGCCCAAACCTGCCACAGGCGAGGCAAAATCCAAATAATCAATGGGCGTATTTTCAACCGTCACCGTATCCCGCGCGGCATCCACGCGCGTGGTGAGCGCCCAAATCACATCGTGCCAAGAACGGATATTCACATCATCATCGGTGACGATAATGAATTTCGTATACATAAACTGCCGCAAAAAACTCCAAATGCCAAACATCACGCGTTTGGCGTGCCCGGGATATTGTTTTTTGATAGAAACAATTGCCAAACGATACGAACAACCTTCGGGCGGCAAATAAAAATCGGTAATTTCGGGGAATTGTTTTTGCAACAGCGGCACAAAAACTTCATTTAAGGCGGCGCCCAAAACAGAAGGTTCATCGGGCGGTTTGCCGGTGTAAGTGGATAAATAAATGGGATTTTTGCGGTGCGTGATTTTTTCAATGGTCAAAACCGGAAAAGTGGCTTGTTCGTTGTAATAACCGGTATGGTCGCCAAAAGGGCCTTCAATGGCTTGGTCATCGGGGTAAATAAAGCCTTCCAAAACAATTTCCGCGCGCGCAGGCACGGTTAAATTGTTGGTGAAACATTGGGTTAATTCGGTGGGCGCGCCGCGCAACAATCCTGCAAATTGGTATTCGCCCAAAGAATCGGGAATGGGCGTAACAGCCGACAACATTGTTGCCGGATCGCAACCAATCACCACACTAACGGGGAATTTTTCGCCGGGGTATTCTTTTTGAAAATCCGCATAATCCAAAGCGCCGCCGCGGTGCGAGAGCCAGCGCATAATCACGCGATTTTTGGCAATCACTTGTTGGCGGTAAATGCCCAAATTTTGCCGTTTTTTGTAAGGTCCTTTGGTTGCCACCATTCCCCAAGTAATTAACGGCGCGGCATCTTCTGGCCAACAATGTTGAATGGGAAATTGGTTTAAATCAACTGCATCGCCTTCCAAAACCACTTCGTGGCAAGGCGCATTGTTGATGATTTTGGCGCGCATATTGAGCGCTTGTTTGTATAAAGGAAATTGCGAAAACGCCTCTTTTAAATTTTCTGGCGGACTAGGTTCTTTTAAGGCGGACAAGGTTTTGCCCAACTCGCGCAAATCTTCAAGGGATTGTTTGCCCATGCCCAACGCCACGCGCTCAACAGAGCCAAACAAATTGGCAAGCAAGGGAATTTTGTGGTTATTGGGATTTTCAAACAACAGCGCAGGACCATTTTTTTTCAAAACGGCATCGCACAAAGCGGTGATTTCTAATTTGGGCGAAACGGCAAAAGGCACGTGTTTTAATAATTGGCGTTGTTTTAAATCGGCAATAAATTCACGTAAATCTTGGTAACTCATTTTCTTAAAACCTCAAACCGCAATTGGTGCGGGAATTGCAGGGTAGGGGTTGTAATTTTGCAGTGCAAAATCGGAGAATTGAAAATCAAAAATATTTGTAACTTTTTGATTGATAAGCATTTTTGGCAAGGTTTGAGGTGTTCTTAATAGTTGCGTTTTTGCCTGTTCAAAATGATTATGGTAAAGATGCGCATCGCCCAAGGTATGCACCAAATCGCCCAATTTGAAGCCGCAAACTTGCGCGAGCATTTGCGTTAAAAGGGCGTAACTTGCAATGTTGAAGGGCACACCCAAAAACACATCCGCACTGCGCTGATAAAGTTGGCAGGAAAGCGCGCCGCCAGCCACATAAAACTGAAACAAACAATGGCAAGGCGGCAAAGCCATTTTTTCCACATCCGCCACATTCCAAGCGCAAACAATGTGCCGCCGCGAAAATGGGTCATTTTTAAGCCGTTGAATTAAAAGAGAAATTTGATCAATCTCTGCATTTTTTCCTTCCCAATGCCGCCATTGTTTGCCATAAACGGGACCCAAATCGCCATTTTCATCTGCCCATTCATCCCAGATGGACACGCCATTTTCTTTTAAAAAATGAATGTTGGTGCTGCCAGATAAAAACCACAAAAGCTCATAAATAATTGATTTTAAATGAACTTTTTTTGTTGTTAAAAGGGGAAAGCCATCGTTTAAATTAAAACGCATTTGATGGCCAAAAACCGAGCGCGTGCCGACTCCAGTGCGATCCGATCGGTCCACGCCGTTTTTCAAAATGTGGGCGAGCAAATCCAAATAACATTGCATGGCGTTTTTTTGTAAAGGAAAAAAAACGCATTTTAATGCGGATTTAATGAAAATTTTTTGTTGTTTACCGTGGATTTGTATAGTTATTTATTTTTTTAAAACAATCAAACTATTCAACCCGAATTCAAATAAGGTGTAGCGCTCGAGAGTCATCATCAAACTTTGGGCAAGCAATTCCACATCTTTTCGGGAGTAATAGTGGCAATGTTCACGGATTTCATCTTCATTGATAAGGTGCAGGCGAAAAGCCAAAAATTCCAAAATCGGTTTGGCTGCCCGCGTGGGCGTGGTCATCACCAAAGGCGCTTGGGGTTTTAAAATGCGGCGGCAGTCGCTCAAAATCGGCAAGGGGTCGGGAATATGTTCCAAAACGGCATTCAAAAAAACCGCATCCACTGATGAGTCGGGCAAGGCAATGGTTTTTGCATTTTGGTGATGGAAAAGTTCAATGTTTTCAAAAGTGGCATCTTTAATGCGAAAATCCAAGCCGATTCCTTTTTGAATGTTGGTGCGGTGTTGCATCAAAAACGCCGCTTCGCGCCCGCAACCAACATCAACGATTACGCCGTTTTTTGGCACATAAGGATTCACTTCCTTGTAGCGCAAATAAGCGATGAATTTATCAAAAAAATTCCATGGCTTTGGCGGGGGGGGGGGTTAGATGTTGGTAATTTTCCATTTTCCACGGTCAACCTTTTATTTTTTTCAAAATTTCAAATACATCGCGGGAGAGTTGGGCGGATTTTAAAGAATCAAGTGCCGCGCGCGCGCGGGATTCATTGCCGAATTTTTGAAAATCATCAAAGGCGCGCAAAAGCCGAGCGGCAACGGATGGGTTTTTTTCGTTCAAATAGCGAATTTGCGCGATAACAAATTCATAAGCGCCGATTGTGCTATGAAAATGCAATAAGTTGCTTGCAAATGCACGAATCAAGGCATAAACCTTGTTAGGATTATCCATAGAAAACGCCGCGTGTTTTGTTAAATTTTGAACATTGGATAAACAATCCGCGCGGCGCGATGTGGCTTGGCATTGCAACCATTTGCACAACACCAAATCTTCGTTTTGGTAACGTTTATAAAAGGATTCTAATGCGTTGGTGCGTTCATCAAAATTGCCGTTTAAATTCGCCAAAATGTTGAGTGCCGCAAATTCATCGGTCATATTGGTGGCGTTTTGGAAAGATTGAAAGGTTCTTGCCACGTTTTCAGGCGTTTCAATTTCCGTTAAAAATTGCAAAGCACGGTTTTTTAACGCGCGCTCGCCTTTGGTTAAATTTGTTTTGTTTGATAACGCATTGAAAACATTCAAAAAATCAGCATTTAAAGCTTTGGCAATTTGGTGAATTATTGATTCCCGAGATTTGAAAAGTTGCAAAATGTCGACCTTTTCCAAATGCGTGGCAAGGGACGCCAAGGATGGCAACAAAAATATTTCAGAAACAAAGCCCGCACCGCGCGATTTTACATTTTGCAAAAGGTGAGAAAGTGCCGCAATAAAGGATTCGGGAAGATTTTCGCCTGCCAAAATAAAGTGTTGGAATAAACTTTTCGCCGCGTCAAAAGCGGCGAATGGGTCGTCTTCGTTTTTTAAAAGAAATATGGCGTTGACCGTGGAAAATGGCAATTCCACTTTTACTGGTGCTGAAAAACGGCGCAAAAAGGATGCAATCGGTTCAGATTCAATGTTTTCAAAAACAAAATCTTGAGATTTTTCTTTGAACAAAAGCGTTTTTTCTATAATTTTTTTGCCCGATTTTGAAAATAGCGCAATGGCAATAGGCATTAAAACGGGCGCTGGGTTTTTGGGATTTTCTTGCGTGATTTTTATCGTCAAGCGTTGATTTTCCTTTGAAAAATCCGTCGCGATTTTTAAGCTGGGCGTGCCTGCGGTGTGGTACCACGGCATAAATTCTTTAAAATCAAAACCGCTGGCTGATTCCAACGCGCTAACAAAATCTTCAATGGTTGCCGCTGTGCCATCGTAGCGGCGGAAATATTCCGCCATGCCGTCATTAAAAGCCGCATCACCGATGATGCTCGCCATCATACGAATCAACTCTGCGCCTTTTTCATAAACCGTCACAGTATAAAAATTGTTGATTTCCATATAATGATCTGGTCGCACAGGATGCGCCATAGGACCAGCATCTTCAACAAATTGTGCACTGCGAATTAAGCGCGCTTCTTTAATGCGCGCGAGGTTTTTATCATGCGTATCGGCAGAAAAAAGTTGTTCGCGGTAAACCGTCAAACCTTCTTTTAAGGACAACTGAAACCAGTCGCGGCAGGTGATGCGATTGCCCGTCCAGTTGTGAAAATATTCGTGGGCAATTACATCATCAATGGCTTCAAAATCCGCATCCGTTGCTGTTTTTTCATCCGCCAAAACATATTTGCTGTTAAAAATGTTCAAACCTTTATTTTCCATGGCGCCCATGTTGAAGTCGTCAACCGCCACAATAGAATAGCGCGCCAAATCGCAAGACAAATTGAAGCGTTTTTCATCCCACGCCATTGCTTTTTTCAAAGCTGCCATGGCGCGCTGCAATTGCGCTTGGCGGCCTTCTTCGGCGTAAATGTAGAGCGCTACGTTTTTGCCGTCTTTTGTTGTATAAGAATCTTGCAACACGCCCAAATCCGCAAAAACCATTGCAAACAAATAGCTTGGCTTTTTGAATGGGTCGCGCCACAAGGCAAAATGGCGCGAATGTTCTAAATCGCCCGAATTTTCTAAGTTGCCGTTGGAAAGCAAAATAGGAAAACGTTTTTTCTCGGCTTCAAGCCGAACGGTGTAAAGGCTCATCACGTCTGGGCGATCTAAAAACCACGTGATTGCGCGAAAACTCTGCGCTTCGCACTGCGTAAAATAGCCGTTTTTGCTTTTGTAAAAACCCAAAAGGGCAGTGTTTTTTTGCGGAAAAATTTTCACAACCGTTTCAATTTCGGCAGAATCTTCCAAAAATTCAATTTTTAAAAGCGATTCGTCTAAAACATTTTCAATTTCATAATCAATCGGTGTGCCGTTTTTTAAAATTTTTAATGTGTTTAAATTTTTGCCATTGAGTTTTAAAAATTTTTCAGCGTTTACCGTGGAAAATTGCAAAACCTTGGGATTTCGGCGAATTTTGAGCTTTGCCGTAACAATTGTTGCTTCATCAAACAATTCCACTTTTAAAAAAGTTTCATCAATTAAAAAAGCGCTTGGCGTGTAATCTTTTAAATAAACGGTTTTTGGGGTTTTCATAAGATTTTTTAAAGAAAAGAAAATAAAAGAAAAAAGCCACAGAAACTGTGGCTTGTTTATTGTTAAAAAAAGGATTATTCCACTTTGGCTTTGCTGCGCAAGTCTTTGATTAATTCATCAACCAACTCATTTTGTGCGCGCATTTGCAATTCGGGTTTCACGCGTTCAAAGGCGGGCGGCACCAACGGGCGCGTGTCTTCCAAAAACACCACGTGGTAGCCAAACTCGGTTTTGATTGGCGTTTGTGTGTAAGTGCCTTTTTTGAGTTTTTTCAAAGCATCCGAAAAAGCCGGCACATAAGCATTGGCGGGCGCCCAACCGAGTTCTCCGCCGCGGTCTTTGGAGCCCGGGTCGCTGGAATGTTTTTTTGCCAAATCCGCAAATTTGCTGCCTTTTTTGAGCTGCGCAATGATGTCTTTTGCGGTTTTTTCATCCTGAACCAAAATGTGTTGCGCTTTGTATTCGGTTTTGCCCATTGCTGCGTTGATTTTTTCGTAATTGGCGCGCAGTTTTTTCTCATCAATGGTGTTGGATTTCACATAATCATTCAAAAATGCTTGAATGACCAAGCCTTGGCGGGCTAATTCTGCGCCTGCCACAACGTCTGGGTTTTTGTCAAATTTTTTCTTGTGGGCTTCTTGCATCAAGAGTTCGCGGCGAATCAATTCTTCGCGCACTGCCATACGCAATTCTGGCGTATCCGCCACGCCTTCGCGTTTTTGTTGCGCCATAAAGGCATCAAAGAGTGAAGCGTCAATGGTTTTGCCGTTGACTTTGATGCTTTCTGCCAATGTTGGGGCGCTTAAAAGGCTTGCCGCCACAAGTGCTGCGCAAAGTTTTTTGGATGGAAACATTGTCAAATCCCTTAAAGTGTTAAAAAATGCTTTGCATTATATTATTTTTTTAAAAAAGGCATTAGAAAAAAACCTTGACCGATAATAAATAAAAAGGTTAAACCCATTGCCCCAAAAAGTTTGAAATTAACCCAAATTTCAGTGGAAAAAAATACAGCAACCAGCGCATTTAAAACCGCCATCACAACAAAGAACAAAATCCACGCCACGTTTAATTGTTGCCAGACTTTTTCTGGCAATTCTATTTGATTGCCCAAAACCGCTTTCAACGGCGCTTTTTTAAAGATGATTCCAAAAACGAACACGCCCGCAAACAACAAATAAAGCAAGGAAGGTTTGGCTTTGATAAAAGCGGGATTTTGAAAAATTAAGGTCATCGCGCCAAAAATAACAAGCAAGCCAAAACTTGCCCACAACATTTTGGGAATTGGTTTTTGGCGAATAAAAAGGTAGAGAATTTGCAAAAAAGTGGCAAGAATAACAACGATTGTTGCCAGCAAAATGGGTGTTTGCTCTGCGGAAAGTTCGGAAAATCCGAGCGATTCCAAAAGCGATTGTGCTGAATCGCCATTATTTTTAGCAAAATAAAAAGCAGCAAAAAATAAAACAATGGGCAGAAAATCAAAGAAAATTTGCATACAATTTGCGTTTTTTTAAAAAATGAAAATTATAAAGCGTTGACCGTGGAAAAATACAAAAATCCTTTTTCCGTGTTGGTGATTATTCACAATGAAGCGGGCGAAATTTTGTTGTTGGAACGCACGCAGAATCTGCGTGGTTTTTGGCAATCGGTTACGGGTTCGCTTGAAGAAAACGAATTGCCTGAACATTGCGCCATTCGCGAAGTTTTTGAAGAAACTGGTTTTCACGCACCATTGCAACATTTGAAGGCGTGGCATCAAACCAATCGTTTTCGCATTTTTGATTGTTACCAAAAACGTTATGCTCCGGGCGTGTTGGAAAACACGGAATATGTGTTTAGCCTGCAAATCCCCAAGGCAACGCCCATTTTTTTGAACCCTGCCGAGCACGTGGCTTTTCAATGGTTGCCGTGGCAGCGCGCTGCGCGCTTGGCTTTTTCGCCATCCAATCGCGATGCCATTCTTTATTTGCGCATTTTCAACGATAATGGCGATTTTATTTGTCGGCATATCCAATGATGATGAACTTATTTTTGGGCGGTGCGGCTTTTTCCGCCTTTCGTCTAAACGCTTTAAAAGCCAAAAACATTGATTCCGCACGGCTTTTGTATGTTGTTTGGGCAGAAAATTTGTCCCAAAAAGACTTGGGCGTTTTAAAAAATCTTTTAAATGCTGAGATTTTGCAAAAATCCACGGTCAACCCACAATTTTTTTTAATTGCGCCCCGAATCGGCACCATTTCGCCGTGGGCATCCAAAGCCACAGAAATTGCCGAGCGTTCGGGTTTAAAAGTTTGGCGCATTGAAAAGTTAATTTTGTTTGAAGGCAAAAAATTTGATGCCGCCGACCAACTGCACGATTTAATGACAGAAAGCGTGTTGAGCAGTTTTGACGAAATTCAACAACTTTTTGAAAACCTTGAACCTGCGCCTTTTTTTGAAATTGAAAACAATGCCGATTCTTTGGAAGCGGCGAATCAGCGCTTGGGTTTGGCATTAAATGCCGAAGAAAAAGAATATTTGCTCAATATTTTCAAAGCCGAAAACCGCAACCCGTCTGATGCGGAATTGATGATGTTTGCGCAGATGAACTCTGAACATTGTCGGCACAAAATTTTTAATGCCGATTTTGTAATTGACGGCGTGGCGCAGGAAAAAACGCTTTTTCAATGGATACAAAAAACGCACGAAAAAGCCCCGCAAGGCACCGTGTTGGCGTATGCCGACAATGCGGCAATTTTAGAGGGGAAACCAATTGAGCGGCTTTATCCAAACCAAAACGGCGAATACGTTTTTCACACGGAAAAAACCTTACCGCTTATTAAAGTGGAAACGCACAATCACCCCACGGCAATCTCTCCTTTTGCAGGTGCTGCAACAGGTTCAGGCGGTGAAATTCGGGACGAAGGCGCAACCGGGCGCGGCTCCAAACCTGTTGCTGGACTTTGCGGTTTTAGCGTTTCTAATTTGAATTTGCCAAACTTTGCCCAACCTTGGGAAACCTTTAAAGAAGCGCCCAAACGCTTGGCAAGCGCTTTGCAAATTATGATTGAGGGGCCTATCGGCGCGGCATCGTTTAACAACGAATTTGGCAGACCAAACTTGGCGGGTTTTTTTCGCACTTATTTGCAAGCGTTGCCGCAATGCACTTACGGTTATATGAAGCCAATTATGATTGCAGGCGGCATTGGGCAAATTGCCGCGCGCGATGCTTTTAAAACGCCCCAATTGCCCGCTGGAACATTGTTTGTTCAATTAGGTGGTCCCGGGCTTTTAATTGGTTTGGGGGGCGGTGCGGCATCGTCCATGCATTCGGGCGAAAATTTGGAAAGTTTGGATTTTGCTTCGGTTCAGCGCGGCAATCCCGAAATGCAACGCCGCGCACAAGAGGTTATTGACCGTTGTTGGCAGTTGGGCGACAACAACCCGATTTTGTCCATTCATGACGTTGGCGCAGGCGGGCTTTCTAACGCTTTTCCAGAGTTGGCAAACGGCGGCGGTGTTGGCGCTAGCTTTGAATTGCGCGATGTGCCAACATTAGAGCGCAAAATGTCGCCCGCGCAAATTTGGTCAAACGAAGCCCAAGAGCGTTATGTTTTGGCAATTTTGCCGGAGAATTTGCCAAAATTCCGTGCAATTTGTGCGCGCGAACGCGCACCTTTTGCCGTTGTTGGTTATGCAACAAAAGAGCAACGCTTAACCGTTTTTGATTCTTATTTTAAAAACAAACCCGTTGATATTGCCTTGCCAGCTTTGCTTGGCAAACCGCCCAAAATGCGCAAAAACGTAACGAGTAAGGCGTTTGAAAACATTGCCATTCCTTTTGAAAAAATCACTTTTTCGGATGCGGTCAAACGTTTGTTGGCTTTGCCCAGCATTGCTGATAAAAGTTTTTTGATCACCATTGGGGATCGCACCGTGGGCGGTTTGACCGCGCGCGACCAAATGGTTGGTCCATGGCAAGTGCCAACGGCTGATGTTGCGGTGGTTTGTGATGATTTCAAAGGTTTTGGCGGCGCTGCTTTTGCCTTGGGTGAAAAATCGCCCATTGCCGTTTTAAACCCTGCGGCTGCCGCACGCATGGCGGCAGCCGAGAGCTTGACGAATTTATTTTCGGCAGATGTTGAATTGTCCAATGTTAAACTTTCTGCCAACTGGATGGCGGCTTGTGGTGCTGCGGGCGAAGACGCGCGGCTTTATTCTGCCGTGCAGGCGCTATCCGAATTTTGCCAAGAATTGGGCATTTCAATTCCCGTGGGCAAGGATTCCCTTTCCATGCAAAGCGCGTGGGCTGATTTTCAAGTGATTTCGCCCGTTTCTCTTGTGGTAAGCGCCTTTGCAAAGGTTGATGATGTGCGAAAAACAAAAACACCGCTGATTTTCCACGGTAAACGGCAAAAAAATTTCAAAACCGACCTTTTTTTAATTGCTTTAAACGCAAAAAATCGTTTGGGCGCTTCATCTTTGGCGCAGGTTTATAACGCCACGGGCGCTGAGCCGCCCGATGTGGATTCGCCCGTTGATTTTCAAAAGTTGTTGAAAACGCTCTCTGAACTCAAAAAACAACACCTCATTTTGGCGCAACACGACCGCTCCGATGGCGGCGCTTTAATCGCTTTGTTGGAAATGGCTTTTACTTCGCATTACGGCTTAACGCTTAAAACCCCCGAAAACGTGGAACCGCTTGATTTTTGGTTGAATGAAGAAATTGGTTTTTTGATTGAAACCCCGCGCGAATCGCGCAACAAAATTTTGCAATCCTTTGCTTTTGCTTATTTGCTGGGCGAGACCAACGATTCTGATGTGATTACAATTGAAGGCTTATTTGAAGAATCGCGCCTGAATTTGCAAAAACAATGGTCGCGCACAAGTTTTGAAATGCAACGCCTGCGCGACAATCCCAAAACGGCAGAAGAATGGTTTAATGGCATTGAAAATTGCTCCGATCGCGGTTTAGAACCGCTTTTGAATTTTGAAATTAAAGCGCCTGCAATTTTCAAAAAAACGCCGCCCAAGGTTGCCATTTTGCGCGAACAAGGCATTAACAGCCAAAATGAGATGGCGGCGGCTTTCACCGCCGCAGGCTTTGCGGCTTTTGATGTGACGATGAGCGATATTTTGGAATCCCGCGTGAGGCTTTCTGATTTTCAGGTTTTGGCTACTTGCGGTGGTTTTTCTTTTGGCGATGTTTTGGGCGCAGGGCAGGGTTGGGCAAAAAGCATTTTGATGAACGCAAAGACTTTTGATGAATTTAGTGCTTTTTTCAACCGCGAAAATACGCTTGCGCTTGGCGTTTGCAACGGTTGCCAAATGATGAGCGCCTTAAAAACGATGATTCCCGGTGCCCAACATTGGCCAACATTTTTGCATAATGAAAGTGCGCAGTTTGAAGCGCGCTTGTCGCTTGTGGAAGTGCAGGAGTCGCCCGCGGTGTTTTTAAAAGGAATGGCGGGTGCGCGCTTGCCTATTGTGGTTTCCCACGGCGAAGGTAGAGCAGAAAATGCTCAAAATGCCATTGTTTCGCTTTGTTATTGCGATTTTGAAGGCCATAAAAATTTGCCTTATCCGCAAAATCCCAACGGTTCATCGGGCGGAAAAACCGCTTTTACCACGCCAGATGGCCGCTTTATGATTATGATGCCGCACCCAGAGCGTTGTTTTCGCAATGTGCAACTTTCATATTCGCCATGGACAACGGATTTTTCGCCATGGATGCAACTTTTTTATAATGCCCGTTCTTTTTTTGAATAATCGCCACGGTAATTGATAATTTTTTTTGAAAAAAATTGTGGGTTGACCGTGGATTTTGCCCTTGTAAAATGCCAAGAATGAAAAAAACAAATTTATCGCGCAATGCAAGCGCTTTGTGTCAGTTGGCCGCCAAAATTTTGGAGGCGGGCGGCTTTTGGGAACGTCAATTTTTAATCGATTCGCTTTTGAAAAAAGTGGAATTGCGTTTAAACCGCGCAGATGATGCGGCGCTTGAAGATGCGCTGAACTTTTTAGCAGATGAAGCGCCCAACGCACACGACATTTTGGCGGATATTGTGGAAGCGGCATCCGAAATTCCAAAGCCCAAACCCGCTTTAAAAAACCTGCATTGCCAGTTGATTGCCTGCCCCGTTTTGGCGTGGTCGCGTTATAGCGTGCCGGGCGGAAAGTTATCGCGCGAATTTTTGCGCGATTTTGGCGCGGTGTTTTTGGAAAATATCGCATCTCCCAATGTTCGCCACTTGATTTTGGGCAATTTTTTATTAAGTCCGGATGAATTGCCGCAGAGCTTTTCGCAAATTTATGCCTTGTCTAATCAGTTTGCCGATAAAAAGAAGGATTCGCAAAAATTCTCCATTTTTGACTTAAAAATCAAAGACTCGCCAAAGAATGAATTTTTATCCGATGTGCGTTTTGTGCTGGCTTTGTTGGTTGTAGAAAAAGGTCAACCGCTTTTTATTTGGCAAGACGACCCAAAAATCACGCGCGAAATAGTGGCAGCCATTTGGGCTGAAAAAAGCCGAAAAGTTTTTGCACCCGCTTTGGTGGGCGCTATGTATCAGCCGTTGTTGCCTGCAAGTTTTAATGCGGCGTGCAGGCAAAGCGACTTGGAATCCCGCGGTTATGCGCTTGATTCAGCCATTCAATTTTTAAAAGAATCGTTGCACATTTTGCCCGAGCAAATGCGCGTGATTGTGGCTTATTGTTATAGCCGCCAAGGTGAAGAATACCGCATTAGCTTAGCCACACACCATGGGCACGTTCTTTACGGCGTGGTCTGGCCAATGTTGCCGGGCGAAAATGACGAAGGCGAAGTGTTATCCGAAATTCAAGAAATTGCCAAAAAACACCGCATTTTGGGTTTTAATGTTTTAAACGAACGCTTGCCCTTGGAATTTTGCGATGATTGCGGCTCGCCTTTGTTCCCAACGCTTTCAGGCGAATTTTTGCACCCGCAAATGCCACAGCAAGCGGATTTAATCGGCGAAAATGTTTTGAATTAGGTTTGCCACTATGCGCCGATTTTTTTTCTTTTCTCTTGTTTTTTTAGCGGGCAGTGTTGCCGCCGCGCCCGTTTGGCAAACAATTTTGTCGGATGCTAATAAACGCATTGAGTTGGATAGCACAAGCATTTTGCGCCAAGGTGAGAGTGTGGAAGCAACTGGCCGCGTGATTTTAACGCGCCCTTTGATTGACCACAAAACAGGCGCGCAATACCGCATTATTGAAGCCGCCACGCGCTACCATTGCGACCGCAAAAGTGCGAGCACTTTAAAGCGAATCTATAAGAAAAACGAAAATGAAATTTTGCGCGAAGAGGCCATCAATGTTGTGGAATTGCCCGTGCGAACAGGAACATTGGATGATAAGGTTTTAACCGAAGTCTGCCGATTCCAAGACCCGCGCCCGCCCAAAGTGGCAACAGCGCAAAAAACCGCGCAAACACCTGCGGCCACAGCGCCAAAAACGCCCGCAACTTCAACAACACCGGCGATTCCGCAAAATCAGAATCCGCAGAATCCAAAAAATCCGCCGCCGCCCGTAACAGTTACGTCTGCCGCATCAAATGCCACGGTAAACGCCGAAAAAGTTTCAGAATTGCGTGAAAAACCGACTTTGGAAACGGATGAAACCGCCGAGCCCGCCAAGGATATTCGTCCGCATTTTGCCAACCCAAAACGCACACGCGCCCAAGCGCGGCGTGAAGCGGCAGCGCGCAAAAAATTAGAAGAACAACGCCAAGCCCAAGCGCAGCAAGACATTGCCGAATTGCAAACGGTGGCAGGCAAATTAAAAGCCGCCAATGAAAAATTGCTGGCAAAAGAGCGGCAGAAAAAAATCACCCGCAAACCCGCCGTGAAAAAAGCGAGTGCGCAAAAACCTGCAACTGCCCAAAAAGCTACGGTAAAAAATGATATGTGGCACAAAAAGGTTGCCCACAATGTTGCCAAAAAGCAATCAGCAAGTTCCAAATTAGAAAAGATGCCAATGCCAACAAAATCTGCCTTTTTGCCGAAAGCGAAAGAATTGCCCAAAATGCAGATTCCACAAGCGCCCAAAGTGATAAGCGATAAGATTAACAATTCGGCGAATACCGCTAAAAAACCATCCCGCGCGGCAATTTCGGAAAAAACGCATACCGATTGGTCTTATGGTGGCGCTTTGGGGCCATCGCATTGGGCAGATTTGCGCCCGGAATACCGCATTTGTCGCGATGGTCTGCGGCAGTCGCCCATTGACATTCGTGGTTCTATCAAAGGCGATTTGCCAAAAATCGTCCCGCATTATCAAACTTCGCCTTTTCGCTTGGTTGACGCGGGCTACACCTTGCGCGTGGTGGTGGAAAACGGCGGCTATTTGGAATTGGACGGCGAAGAATGGCGCTTGCAATCCTTGGAATTTCGCCGCCCGGGCGAAGAAATGGTGCAAGGTGTAAGGTCTGATATGAGTTTACATCTGATTCACCAAGCCGCATCAGGTCAAACCTTGATTCTCGCCGTGCCGCTTGAAGTTGGCGCAGAAAATAGCGCCATCCAAAGCCTTTGGAATGCGCTACCTTTGGAGCGCAACGAAACTGTGAATACAACGCAATCCATTGATTTTAAAGAATTTTTGCCAAGCTCTCTTGCTTATTACACCTATATGGGCTCGCTTACCGCGCCGCCTTGCACGGAAAACGTGCAGTGGGTGATTTTGAAGGCGCATCGCACGGCATCTTCTGAACAAATGCAGAGTTTTTCTTTTTTGTATCCCGACAATGCGCGCCCTTTGCAAACGGATAACGCGCGGATTGTCAAAGAAAGTCGTTGATTTTGATTTTCCACGGTAAACCGCATTTTTTTTTGAAAGTTGTTTGATGAATATTTTGGTTATTGGTTCGGGCGGGCGTGAGCACGCCATTGCTTGGAAGTTGGCGCAATCGCCAAAGGTTGCGCGCGTTTTTGTGGCGCCGGGCAATGCGGGCATTGCAATGGAAGAAAAACTTGAAAACATCGCTGCCAATTCTTTACCCCAATGGCGTGATTTTGCCAAAAACAACAATATTGCTTTTACCGTGGTTGGTCCTGAGGCACCTTTGGCAGAAGGAATTGTTGATTTTTTTAAAGAAGAGAATCTGCCGATTTTTGGCCCAAGTCGCGCCGCCGCGCGTTTGGAATCTTCCAAAGAATTTGCCAAAAATTTTATGAAAGAAAACCACATTCCCACGGCGGATTTTGAGAGTTTTACTGACAAACTTTTGGCACATGCTTATGTTGATAAAAAAGGCGCACCTTTGGTTATCAAAGCGGACGGCTTGGCGGCGGGCAAAGGCGTAATTGTGGCGATGACCTTGGATGAAGCGCATTCGGCTGTTGATTCTCTTTTAACGCCCGACTCAGTAATTGTGATTGAAGAATTTTTGGACGGGGAAGAAGCGAGTTTCATCGTTATGTCGGACGGCAAAAACGTTTTACCCTTGGCGACTAGCCAAGACCACAAACGCATTTTTGACGCTGACCAAGGCGCCAACACGGGCGGCATGGGCGCTTATTCGCCGGCAGCAGTTGTTACGCCTGCGGTTTATGAAAAAGCGATGAACCAAATTATTTTACCGACTATTGCCGCGCTCAATAAAAACGGCACGCCATTTGTGGGATTTTTGTATGCGGGGTTAATGATTAAAAACGGCAACGTCAAAACCCTAGAATTCAACTGCCGCTTGGGCGACCCCGAGACTCAACCGATTTTAATGCGCTTAAAAAGCGATTTTGCGGATTTGATTGTCGCCGCTCTTAACACCCAATTGGATTCGGTTCAAGCGCACTGGGATGAACGCGCCGCGCTTGGCGTGGTTTTGGCGGCAAAAAATTATCCTAATACGCCCAAAAAGGACGATGTTATTTCTGGCATTCCGCCCAAAAACGCCTTTGCCGATGATGTTCACGTTTTTCACGCAGGCACAAAAAAAGTGGGTGATGCGCTTCTGACCAACGGCGGGCGCGTGTTGTGCGTGGTGGCTTTGGGTGAAAATATTCAAAAGGCGCAAAAAAGAGCGTATGATTTTGTGCCACAAATTTGCTGGAATGGCGTGCAATTTCGCCGCGATATCGGCAACAAGGCAATTTTTTAAAAAAACTTTGGGTTGACCGTGGATTTTTGGATTTTTTAATGAGACGTTTTTGGTTGTTGCTTTTCTCGTTGTTTGTTGCAAACGCTGCCATTGGTAATTCGGCAGACGATGCGGTTGATCCCTTTTTGGAAGAAACCGTTTTCCACGTGCTGTTGGGCGACATTGCCTTGGGTCAGGGCAATTTTCCATTGGCTTTGGAAATTTGGTCGCGCTTGGCATTCAAAACTGAAAACGAAGTTGCCTTGCAACGCGCCGCCGATTTGGCAATCGCCTTTCAAGACAATGACTTGGCTCGCAAAATTGTGGAATTGTGGCGAATCAAACACCCTGATTCGGACAAAGCCAAGGAAGTGCATTTAAAAGTTTTGCTAGCCCAAAAAGATTTAAAAGAATTTAAAAAACAATTAGCTGATGAATTAAAAAATTACCCAGAAAAACGCGAACGCATTATTAAAACCTTGCCCGCCTTATTGTTATTAAATCATAATCATATGAAAAAAGAATTGCAGGCGATGGTTTTTGAATTAACTGAACCGTATTTGAATTTAATATCAACACATTTGGTTCGCGCACAAATGGCTGGAATGGCAGAAAATTTTGTTTTAACCGAGCGTGAAATTGATATTTTATTAAAAATTGACCCGAAAAATGAAGAAGGAATTATTTTAAAATCCGCTCTTTATTTTGAAAAGGATAAACAAAAATCTGCTGATATTTTAAAAAATTATTTAAAACGTTATGGCAATTCAGTGCGTATTCAATTAACCTATTTGCGCATTTTGATTCTTCAAGAAGATTTAAAAAATGCGGTTGAAGTTTTTAATCAAATTGAACCCAAAAAAGACCATTTGGATTCACTATATACCATTACGCTTTTGTTATTACAACGCAACCATTTTAAAGAAGGGCGTTTGTTTTTAGATACATTAGAAAAAGTGGAAAATGTAAATTTAAACCAAATTTATTATTTAAAAGCACAAGTTGCCATTGAAGAAAAGAAAAATGATGAAGCGATTATTTATTTGAATAAAGTCGTTCGGCAGGAAAATAATATTCAACAATATTTACTCGCACGCGCGCAGCTTGCCAAACTCTTGGCAAATGCTGGGCAACTGACACAAGCGCGCGCCAAGTTATTTACTTCTGATGTTTTTTCTGAATCGGAAATTGTGCATTTAAAATTGATTGAAGTGCAGATTTTGCGCGATCAAGGCATGGAAAAAGAAGCGATTGCCACTTTAAAAAAAGTAGAACGAAAATTCCCAAAAAATTTGGATTTAAAATATGAACTTGCCATCAGTGCTGATCGCTTGAATGATTTAAAAACAATGGAGCGGTATTTAAAAGCCATTTTAAAAATAAAACCCGACCACGCACACGCTTTAAATGCTTTGGGTTATGCCTTGGCGGATCGTGGCATTCGTTTAAAAGAAGCGCAAGGTTTAATTCAAAAATCCTTAAAATTAGAAAAGGAAAACCCTTATATTTTGGATAGCTTGGGTTGGGTATATTTTAAACAAGGAAAATTAAAAGAATCGCTCAATATTTTGCGCAAAGCATTTCAAATTAAAGAAGATGCAGAAATTGCAACGCATTTAACCGAAGTTTTGTATCGTTTGAATGAAAAAGACGAAGCAAACGCCATTATTCAAAAAGCCATAGAAAAAGAACCCGAACACCCAGCGATTCAAAAATTTTTAAAAAAATTTCCACGGTAAACTTTTAATTTTTTTTAAAACCCTGCTAATTCTTTTTGAATAATTCGCCATAAATTTTCCATCCAAAAATCGCTATCATTTAAAGCTTTTAAATAAACAAAGTTTTTTCCACCATTTTCCAAAAACACTTTTTTGCCGGCAATTTCTATTTCTTCCAAGGTTTCCAAGCAATCGGTGCAAAAGCCCGGGCAAATCACTGCAAGATTGTGAATGCCTTTTTTGGGGAAGTTTTCAAAGCAATCAATGGCATAAGGCTCCAACCATTCGGCAGGACCAAAACGCGATTGAAAAGCCAAGTGAAAACGTTTTTGCGGCAAGCGTTCGGATAACAGTTGAAAGGTGGCGCCGCATTGTGCGCGGTATGGGTCGCCCGCATCCGCGTATTTTTTGGGAATGCCGTGAAAACTCACCAAAATGTCTTTGGGGCAATCTTTTTGCGATTCAATGGTTTGGATAAGCGATTCAATATAACCCGCATCATCAAACCAGCCTTGCACAGCGCGGATTTTGGGTTGCTGGCGCACGAGCAACAAGTAGCGCGCCACTTCGTCCATAATGGAGCCGATTGTTGTTGCCGAATATTGCGCAAAAAGCGGCACAATTAAAATTTTGTGAAAACCATTCCGCTGCAATTCGGCAAGTTTGTAAGGAATGCTTGGGGTGCCATAGCGCATTGCAAAATCAACATAACATTTTGATTTTTCACGGATTTTGTTAAAAATTGCCTTGGTATAAAACAACAAGGGCGATTCTTTATTCATCCACACGCTTTGGTATTTTTTGGCGGAGTTGCGCGGGCGTTTTTGCAAAATAATGAGGTTTAAAATGGTTTGCCATAATATTTTTTGGAAAAAGTTTTCTGATTCAACAATGCGTGGGTCGCTCAAAAATTGCCGCAAATAAGGCTTCAATGCCGAGGCTGTGGGCGCTTTTGGCGAACCCAAGTTGACAATTAAAATGGCAGTTTTTTGGTTTTTCATTTTTTTTCAAAAAAAGTTGGGTTGACCGTGGAAAATTGCTGAATCTTTTAATCCTTTAAAGTGCGCGTGTTAAGGCATTAGACAATAAACGCGCCGTGATATCCACAATGGAAATAATTTGTTCATAAGCCATCCTTGTGGGACCAATCACGCCGAGCGTGCCAAAAACCTTGCCATCTACAAAATAAGGCGCGGCAACCACGCTACACGCATCAAGTGGCGCAATGCCCGATTCTTGACCGATGAAAATCTGCACGCCTTCGGCATCGGATGACAAATTCAACAAATTCATAAAAAGAGATTTTTGCTCAAACAAATCAAAAAGTTGCCGAAGATTTTGCATGTTGGAAGACAAATCTTCGCTATCCAACAAATTTTTTTCTCCGCGAATAATGTAAGCGTGCGAATCGCGCGCCAATAGTTCATCGCCCGCTTGCAATGCCGCTTCCATCAAGGGTTGCAATTCTTGGCGTAGGGCTGAAATCTCGCTCGCCAATAGTTCGCGCATTGTTGCAAAATCCATTCCTGCGTAATTTTGGTTTAAAAAATTTGCCGCTTGTGCCAACTGCATCAAATCGTAATCGCTTTGCGTGTGAATCAAGCGGTTTTGCACGTTGCCTTCGGTTGTTACGATAATCAACAACACGCGGCAAGCCGACAAATGCACAAATTCAATATGGCGGATTTTGGTATTTTTGTTGTGCGGCACCACAACAAGCCCTGCAAAGTGCGTCAGTTTGGACAACACTTTGGAGGCTTCTTCCACCAACTGCGGCGCGGCTAATCCTTCAAATGCCGTTTGCAATTCGTTTTTTTGCACTTTTTCTAAGGGTTGCACGCTTAACAATTTATCAACAAAAAAGCGGTAACCTTGGGTTGTTGGAATTCTGCCGGCTGATGTGTGCGGGCTTGTAACGAATCCGGCTTCTTCCAAATCAGCCATCACATTGCGAATGGTGGCTGCCGACAAATCCAAACCGCTGTGTTTTGAAAGCGTGCGCGAGCCTACGGGTTGCCCGTCTGCAATGTAGTGTTCAATCAAACTTTTTAAAAGCGCGCGCTCGCGTGTTCCTAATTGCATGGTGATGAAAATAAACCGCCTTGGCGTGAAAATGGATTTTGGATGATTTTATAAATTAAATCAAAAGGGTGCGTGGCGTTGGGGATAAAAATGGTGAGTTTTTTTCGCGCGCGTGTAATGCCGGTGTAGAGCAATTCGCGCGTTAAAATCGGCAATTCTTTGGGCGGCAACACCAACACCACGTGTTGAAATTCTGAACCTTGTGATTTATGAACGGTTAAGGCAAACATTTTTTCTGCGCGGTTTTTGAGCCGCTCGGGTGAAAAATAGCGCAAGGTTTCGTTTTCTTTAAAAACAAAGCGCAAACGCTTTTCGTTAAAAACGCACACGCCCAAGTCGCCGTTGTTTAACCCCAAATGCGCGATATTTTCTGTCATCATCACGGGGCATTCTTCAAAAAATTCTGATTTTCCACGGTCAACGTTTAATTTTTTTGAAAAAATCGCCTCCATTTTTTTGTTAAAACCTTCCACGCCAAATTCGCCCTTGCGCAAGGCACAAAGCACTTGGAATTTTGTTGCGCGATTTAATAATTGTTCGGCGTATTCGTCTGAATTTGCTAAGGATGACAATTTTTCAACGTGGTTTTCTGCATAAAAATTAGAGACGATTTTTTCAAATTCTTCTTGTGTTGTAATCAATGCCAAATCATTGAATTGGTTGAATATGTTGCCGATTTCCTTTGCTGATTTTTGGTTTAAAACAGCGGATGCAAACTGCCCGATGCCGCTTTGCGCATTAAAACGGTAGCTTGTTTTTAAGCGTGCAATGGCGTTTTGAATGGCGGGGTTTTCCGCCGTGCAAATTTCATTTAACAAACAACCTGCATCAACGGATGCCAACTGTTTGTCATCGCCCAAAAGCACAAGTTTGCAAGTCAAAGGCAAGGCTTTTAAAACCGATTGCATCAATAGCAAATCAATCATGGAGGCTTCATCCAAAATCAAAACGTCCAAAGGCAGTTGGCGCGATTCGTTGTAGAGAAAGCCATTACCGCGATTTTCTAAAAGCCGATGAATGGTTGTTGGTTCAAAATTTTGTGCGAATTGAAAATCAATGGGCAAGGTTTTGATTGCCGACTCAATGGATTCTTTTAGCCGTTGCGCGGCTTTGCCAGTTGGTGCGGCAAGGGCAATTTTTGATTCAGGTTCGGCTTGTAAAATCAGTGCCAACAATTTGGTTACAGTCGTTGTTTTGCCAGTGCCCGGTCCGCCTGAAATCACGCAAAAATTTTCTTCAAAAGCCGTGGCGCAGGCGGATTTTTGATCCGATTCATCAATAAATAAAGCATTCAAAGCATTTGAATTGAGCGATTTTTTGGGCACGTTTAAACGTTTTAACAAATCTTTTTCAATTCTTCGCTCGGCTTGAAAATACTGCCACAAATAAAGCCGTTTGCCGTCAAATACCAAAGGTTTGGGCGAATTAGAATCGGCGTTTTGCGTATTAAAAACGGCGTTTTGGTTTTTAAAATCAGCCGATTTTAAAGCGGCAATTTCAGCCAAAAGATTTTCATTAACCTGCGGTTTTTCAGAAAACAAACGCTTTGGGTTTTGTGATAAATCCCACGCCACATTGCCGCGCGAGAGCGCCAATGAAGCCACGCTACTACCCAACAAAACGGCATCGGGCGTTGTGGCATCAATTGTGGCAATGGTGTGGGCAAGTGCAAAATCCAAGGGATTAAAAAAACCTTCGGCTTGCCATTGTTCAATTTTTTGAAGCATTTGCGTTTTTTTAATTTGCAAAATTGCTATTTTAAAAATTTTTTGGCGTTCACCGTGGATTTTTTCCACGGTAAACAAAAATTTTTTTTCAAAAAGTGGATAATTCACCTTTTTGTTTTTGGATGCTGAAAAATGCCACAAACACTTTATGAAAAATTGTGGAATGACCACGTTGTTCGCACGGAAAAAGACGGCACCGCTTTAATTTATATTGACCGCCATTTGGTGCATGAAGTCACCAGCCCACAAGCCTTTGAAGGTTTGAAAATAGCGGGCAGAAAACTCTGGCGCGCGGATTCTATTGTGGCAACCGCCGACCACAACACGCCAACCGAATTTTGCCCGAATGGTTTAAACGATGTTGCCGACCCCATTTCCCGTGTGCAGTTGGAAACTTTGGATAAAAACATTAAAGAATTTGGTGCCTTGCGTTATTTTCCATTTCAAGATTCGCATCAAGGCATTGTGCATGTGATAGGCCCAGAAAATGGCGCTACTTTGCCCGGAATGACGGTGGTTTGCGGCGATTCACACACGGCAACGCACGGCGCATTGGCGTGTTTGGCGTTTGGCATTGGCACATCCGAAGTGGAACACGTGATGGCAACACAATGTTTGTTGCAAAAAAAATCCAAAACCATGTTGATTAAAATTGATGGCGTTTTGCATAAAGGCGTATCTGCCAAAGATATTGCCTTGGCAGTGATTGGCAAAATCGGCACCGCTGGCGGCACGGGTTATGCCATTGAATTTGCGGGCTCCTCCATTGAAAATTTAAGCGTAGAAGGGCGAATGAGTTTGTGCAATATGGCCATTGAAGCGGGCGCACGCATGGGGTTTGTGGCAGTGGATGAAAAAACCTTGGCTTATTTAAAAGATTTGCCGCTTTCTCCAAAAGGTGATTTATGGAATCGCGCGGTTGAATTTTGGAAAACTTTAAAATCGGATGCGGGCGCGGTGTTTGACAAAACTATTTTATTAAACGCTGATGAAATTTTGCCGCAAGTCACATGGGGCACTTCGCCAGAAATGGTTGTGGCAATTACCGACAAAGTGCCCAATCCCGATAACGAACAAGACGAATCCAAACGCGCGGGAATGCAGCGCGCTTTGGATTATATGGGTTTAAAAGCCAACACGCCGATGGTGGAAATTGCAGTAGATAAAATTTTCATCGGTTCTTGCACCAATTCCCGCATTGAAGATTTGCGCGCCGCCGCCAACATTGTTAAAGGCAAAAAAATTGCCAAAAACATTAAAGAAGCCTTGGTTGTGCCGGGTTCAGGCTTGGTGAAAGCGCAGGCGGAAAAAGAAGGTTTGGATCAAATTTTTAAAGAATCGGGTTTTGAATGGCGCAATCCGGGTTGTTCAATGTGTTTGGCAATGAATGCCGACCGTTTAAATCCCAAAGAGCGTTGCGCCTCCACTTCCAACCGCAATTTTGAAGGCAGGCAAGGTGCCCAAGGCAGAACGCATTTGGTAAGCCCAGAAATGGCGGCAGCCGCGGCAATTTGCGGGCATTTTGTGGATGTGCGTGATTTTTTATAAAGGCAAAAAAATGAATCCTTTTAAAACTTTAAGTAGCATTGTGGTGCCATTGGAGCGCAACAATGTGGATACCGATGCGATTATTCCCAAGCAATTTTTAAAATCCATCAAACGCACGGGTTTTGGCGCCAATTTGTTTGATGAATGGCGTTATTTGGACAAAGGCGAACCCGGAATGGATTGCGCCCTTCGCCCAAAAAATATGGATTTTGTGCTGAATTTTCCGCAATACCAACACGCTGAAATTTTGCTTGCGCGCCAAAATTTTGGTTGCGGTTCATCGCGCGAACACGCGCCGTGGGCGCTCATGGATTATGGTTTTCGCGTGATTATCGCGCAGAGTTTTGCGGATATTTTTTACAACAATTCTTTTAAAAATGGCTTGTTGCCCATTGTTTTAAAAGAAAACGAAATCAACGAATTGTTTGATTTAGCCAAAAATGAAAAAAATTTCACGCTCACCGTGGATTTGGAGAAAAAACAAATTTTTTCCACGGTCAACGGCAAAAAATTTTCATTTGAAATAGATGATTTTCGGCGTGAATGTTTGTTAAATGGTTGGGATGATATCGGTTTGACTTTGCGCCACCAAGATGAAATTTTGGCTTTTGAAAACAAACGCCGCCAAGAAAAACCATGGCTTTTTCAGGCATAACCGCAACTTTTTTTAGGACAAAAAATGGCAAAAAAAATTTGTGTATTGGAAGGAGACGGCATTGGCGCTGAAATTACCACTGCCGCCGTGCGCGTGTTAAAAGCCTTAAAAATCGGGCTTGAATTTGAAAACGCATTGTTGGGCGGCGCGGCAATTGATGCTTATGATTCGCCTTATCCTGAATCAACGCAAAAACTGGCAAAAGAAGCGGACGCGGTTTTGTTGGGCGCGGTGGGCGGCCCAAAATGGGATTCTTATCCGCGTGAAAAACGCCCAGAAAAAGGGCTTTTGGCAATCCGCAAAGATTTGGGTTTGTTTGCCAATTTGCGCCCGGCAATTTTGTATGAAGAACTTGCCAATGCTTCCACTTTAAAACCTGAAATTGTGGCAGGTTTGGATATTTTGATTGTGCGTGAATTAACGGGCGATATTTATTTTGGCAACCCGCGCGGCATTGAAACCAAAAACGGCGAGCGCGTTGGCATCAACACCATGATTTACAGCGAATCAGAAATCAAACGCATTGCCAAAATTGCCTTTGAAGCCGCGCAAAAACGCTCAAAAAAAGTGTGTTCCATTGACAAAATGAATGTGCTGGAAACCACCCAACTTTGGCGCGATGTGGTAAGCGACCTTGCCAAAGAATATCCAGACGTGGAACTTTCGCATATGTTGGTGGATAACGCCGCCATGCAGTTGGTGCGTTACCCCAAACAATTTGATGTGCTTTTAACGGGCAATATTTTTGGCGATATTTTGTCGGACGAAGCGGCAATGCTCACTGGTTCCATTGGTATGTTGCCCTCGGCTTCTTTAAACGAAACGGGCAAAGGTTTGTTTGAACCTTCGCACGGCTCGGCACCCGATATTGCGGGAAAAAACGTGGCGAATCCCTTGGCTACGATTTTATCGGCGGCAATGTTGTTGCGTTATAGTTTTTCTATGGAAAACGAAGCGCGCGCCATTGAAAACGCCGTTCAAAAAACTTTGCAACAAGGTTTTAGAACCGTGGATATTTTTGAAGCTGGCAGAGTTAAGGTTGGCACAGTGGAAATGGCGGATGCCGTTATTCGCAATTTATAAATGAAAGGATTAAAAAATGAAAAAAGTTGGTTTAATCGGCTGGCGCGGAATGGTTGGTTCCGTTTTGATGCAAAGAATGGAAGCAGAAGGCGATTTTAAAACCTTTGAACCTGTTTATTTTTCAACCTCGGCGGCAGGGCAAAAAGCGCCGCAATTTGGCGGCGTTCTGGCAGAAAAAACTTTGCAAGATGCCAACGATATTCACGCTTTAAAAGAATGCGATATTTTGTTGAGTTGCCAAGGCGGTGATTACACCAAGGAAATTTTTCCCAAAATTCGCAACGCAGGCTGGAAAGGGCATTGGATTGATGCGGCTTCCACCTTGCGGATGAAAGACGATGCCATCATTGTTTTGGACCCGGTGAATTTAAAGGTTATCCACAATGCGTTGTCAAAAGGCAATCTCAATTGGATTGGCGGCAACTGCACCGTTTCTTTAATGTTGATGGGTTTGGGCGGTTTGTTCCAAAACGATTGGGTGGAATGGATTTCCGCGATGACTTACCAAGCAGCATCGGGCGCGGGCGCACAAAATATGCGTGAATTGATTGCGCAAATGGGTTTTATTCACAATTCGGTAAAGGATTTGTTGGAAAACCCATCTTCTGCCATTTTGGAAATTGATCAAAAAGTTGCCGCCGCCATCCGCAGCGATGAATTCCCCAAAAAGAATTTTCGCAACACCGCGCTTGCTGGCTCGCTGATTCCGTGGATTGATGTGCCGGTGGAATTCGGCCAATCCAAAGAAGAATGGAAGGGCGGCGCAGAATGCAACAAAATTTTGGGTAATCCGCCGTTTCGCACACAAGGCGCCATTCCCATTGATGGACTTTGCATAAGAGTTGGCGCGATGCGTTGCCACAGCCAAGCCTTGACCATCAAACTCAAAAAAAACGTGCCTTTGCCTGATATTGAAAACGCCATACAAAACGCCAACCAATGGGCAAAAGTCATTCCCAACGAGCGCGAAATCACCGAAGCAGAATTAACGCCAGCCAAGGTGACCGGCACTTTAAATGTGCCGGTTGGGCGCTTGCACAAAATGGCGATGGGCGAAGATTATTTGGCGGCTTTCACGTGTGGCGACCAGCTTTTGTGGGGTGCTGCCGAACCGTTGCGCCGAATGTTGAAAATTTTGTTGGAACATTAAAAAAACACAAAAATCCACGGTCAACAGCAAAAAAATTTGAAAATTTTTTTGGGTTGACCGTGGAAAAAAAGGATTTTTTAAAAATGAAAAACTTTGTTTATGCGCAAATTGAAAATACGCGCTACACGCCTTTTTTATTAGCCAAAAAAATTCAAGCGCGCGCCATTTTGGAATCGGCTAGTTTTCAAAAAGGCAGAGAGCGTTTTTCTATTTTAATGGTGGATGAAGCTTTTCAAATTATTCAAAAAAAAGAAAAAGTATTTTTTAAAATAGAAAAAAAAGAAAAAGAATTTCAATGCAATTTTAAAAGTCGCGATGCGCTTTTAAGAGAAAAAAAAGCGGATATTTTGGATGCCTTGCTTTATATTACCCAACAAAATCAAATTCCAGATGATATTCAAAAACTGCATATTCCTTTGCCGGGCGCAGGCATTGGTTTTTTAAGTTATGAATTTGTGCAGCATTGCGACAAGGTAATTTTAAAAAATCAAAATGATCCTTTAAATTTACCCGATGCTTTGTTTGTGGTTGGGCATTTTTATATTGTTTTAGACCATTTTACCGAAACCATTCATATTTTTGGTTTAAATTATAAAGAACACGAAATTGATTTGGAATTGGCGCTTAAAAAATTATTAAAACGTTTAAAAGACATGGATTTTTCTTATATTGAAGAAGAAAATGAAAATCCATCTTTTGAAATTTTAACGGATTTAAAAAATTCCAAAGCCGAATATATTGAAAAAGTTCAAACATTAAAAACGCATATTGAATGCGGCAATATTATTCAAGCGGTGCCCAGCCGCCGATTGCAAATCAAAAGCGATGCCGCGCCGCTTTTAATTTACGGCAAATTAAGAAAACTCAACCCTTCGCCTTATTTGTTTTATGTGGATTTTGGCGATTTTGCGCTACTTGGCGCATCGCCCGAGAGTTTGATTCGCGTGCGCGGCAAAAAAGCAAGCATTCACCCCATTGCCGGCACCATCCCGCGCAGCGACTCGGAAGCCAAAGACGCCTTACTTTGCGCGCAATTAAAGGCAGACAAAAAAGAGCGCGCCGAGCATTTGATGTTGGTGGATTTGGCAAGAAATGACTTGGGGCGCGTGTGCAAAGCGGGTTCGGTGCAACTTACGCAATACGCCGAATGTGAGTTTTTCAGCCACGTGATTCATTTGGTTAGCATTGTGCAAGGCGAACTCAAAAACGGCATTTCGGCGGCAGAAGCTTTGCGGGCAGCTTTTCCAGCAGGAACAGTAAGCGGTGCGCCCAAAATCAGTGCCATTGAAATTTTAAGCACGTTGGAAACAGAAAAACGCCGTTTTTACGCCGGCGCCGTGGGTTATATGGCAACCAGTGGCGACTTGGATTTTTGCATCACCATCCGCGCGGCACTTGTTCAAAACGGCATTTACACCTTGCAAGCGGGCGGCGGCATTGTTTGGGATTCTGACCCCGAAAAAGAATTTTTGGAAACGGTTGCCAAATTAGGCGCAATGGCGGACGTTTTAACCAAATAAAGAGGCGCAAAAATGATTTTGGTCATAGACAATTACGATTCTTTTACATTCAACATCACGCAATTGTTGGCAACGCTAACTGATGCGCCAATTGTGGTCAAACGCAACGATGAAATCAGCCTAGCAGAAATTGAAACATTCAATCCAACGCATATTGTTTTGTCGCCCGGCCCCGGCGCCCCGCGCGATTCTGGCATTTGTGCCGATGTTGTGCGGCATTTTATGGGCAAAAAACCGATTTTAGGCGTTTGTTTGGGGCATCAAGTCATTGCCGAAACCTTGGGCGCAACAGTTGCCCGCGCCAAAGCCATTTGCCATGGCGATGCGCAGGATATTTTATTAGACGGGCGTGGGCTTTTCCGCAACATCGGCAAGCGCGCGCGCTTTACGCGTTACCATTCATTGGCGGTTTTGGAAAAAACCATTCCCGATTGTTTGGAAGTTACCGCACGCGCGCAAGATGGTGAAGTAATGGGCATTCGCCACAAAATTTTTGATTTGGAAGGCGTGCAATTTCACCCCGAAAGTGTTGAAAGCGAAAAGGGCAAGGCGTTGTTGGCGGCGTTTTTAAATTACCGCCGCGACAATTTGCCGCACGCCAAAATTTTGGAAAATCTCTTTAAAAACAAAGATTTGGATGAACAAACCGCTTTTGATTTGATGACCAACCTTACAGATGGCACAATGGATGAGCGCGTGATGGCTTCACTTTTAACGGCAATGGCGGCAAAAGGTGTGGCAACTTCGGAATTGGTGGGTTCGGCGCGCGCCATTTTAAAACGCCAAACGCCTTTTGTTGTGCCCGAATCTTTAAAAGAAAACTTGTGCGAAATTGTGGGCACTGGCGGCGATGCAAAAGGTTCGTTTAATATTTCATCATTGAGTGCCATTGTGGCGGCATCGGCAGGTGTTCAAGTTGCCAAACACGGCAACCGCGCGGTGAGTTCCAAATCGGGCGCGGCGGATTTTTTTGAAAGTTTGGGCATTCCTATTTTTGCCAATCCTAATCAAACCGCGCAACTTTTGGAAAAAACCGGATTTTGTTTTTTGATGGCGCCCATCTACCACGCGGCAATGCGTTTTGCAGCACCCGTTCGCGCTGCTTTGGGCATTAAAACCATTATGAATTTATTAGGCCCGCTTTTAAATCCCGCAGGCGCAACAATCGCTTTGCTTGGCGTTTATGACAAAAATTTGTTGGAAATTTACGCCCGCGCGGCTTTTGAACTCGGCTTAAAGCGTGTTTTAACCGTGGCATCTGAGGATGGTTTTGATGAAATCTCGCCCTTTGCGCCCACACACGCTTTTTATTTGGACAATGAAAAAGCCCAGATGCTGACGATTTTCCCCGAAAAACTAGGCGTTAAAAACGTCAGAGAATCCGAACTTTTGGGAGGTGACGCCGCACAAAATGCCATTGCCGCCAAAAAAGTTTTGGAAAATCAAGGCAATCACACCATTTTTGAAGCTGTGGCTCTTAATGCTGGAGCATTGTTGTGGCTTGCCCAACAAGCAAAAACTTTGGAAGGCGGCATTGAACTTGCCCGCCAAACCATCCGAAGCGGCACTGCCAGAGCCAAACTCCAAGAAATCATCCAATTTTCCACGGTGAACTGAAAAAAATTTTCAAAAAAATGAATGATTTGGATTTAAAAAGCCTAGAAAATGCCAAGCGGCTTTTTCAAAGCGGTGATATTCAAAAAATAGAAGTCGGCACCACGGCGGGCTTAAAGGCAATTCATCGTTATATTTTTGGCGGTCTTTATGATTTTGCTGGTGAAATTCGCAACCACAATATTTCAAAAAGCAATTTTCGTTTTGCCAATGTTTTGTATTTAAATGCGGTATTAAAAACAATTGATTCTATGCCGCAAAATAATTTTGAAGAAATCATCGCCAAATATACTGAAATGAATATTGCCCATCCTTTTTTGGAAGGCAACGGCAGGGCAACACGTATTTGGTTGGATTTGATTTTAAAGCAACAATTAGGCGTTGTTGTGGCGTGGCAAAATATTGATAAACACAAATATTTGCAAGCGATGGAGCGCAGCCCTGTGAATGATTTAGAATTAAAATCCTTAATTCAACCCAATCTTTCCAAAAACACCGATGATTTAAATGCCATTTTTAAAGGCATTGAACAATCTTATTTTTATGAGAATTAACATGGATATTTTAGAAAAAATTATTCAAAAACGCAGAGAAGATTTAAATGTTTTGGGAGCAGGATTCGGTTTTGATATTCCCAAAGAACGGCGGCGGGAGATAACGCCTTTTTTAAAAGAAAAAGGCATTATTTTGGAAATCAAAAGAAAATCGCCAAGCAAAGGCAACATTGCGCCCAATTTAAATGCTTTTGAAACCGCACAGGTTTACGCAGAAAATAACGCGCGCGCCATTTCCGTTTTAACCGAGCGCCATTTTTTTGGCGGTTCTTTAATTGATTTGATGGATGCGGCACGCGCGGTTGATACTTTAAATTTAAAACAAAAACCTGCCATTTTAAGAAAAGATTTTTTATTCAATGCCGAAGATATTGAAATTGCCTACCGCGCTGGCGCTGATGCGGTTTTAATTATCGCCCGTATTTTAAGTGAAAATGAAATCTTAAATTTATTTAAAACGGCAGAAAGTTTTGGTTTATCCGTTTTATTTGAAGTGCGTGAAAATGAAGATTTAAATAAACTGCGTTTTGTTTTAAATAAAAACGATTTTAAAAATATTGTAGTGGGTGTTAATGCCCGTGATTTAAAAACCTTTGCGATGGATTTGCTTTATCCTTTAAAAATAAAATCGCAAATTCACCAAGATTTTCCGCAGTTGCCCATTGTTTTTGAAAGTGGCATTTTGTCGGAATCGGCTGCCGCATTGCCTGCATTATTGGGTTTTCACGGCATTTTATTAGGCGAAGCCGCCGCACAAAATCCCCAAAACGCCCGCATTTTTACCAAAACATTTGAAACCACGCCAAAAAGCAAAGTAGGGGATTTTTATCAGCATTTTATTAAACGTAATTCTGCGCCTTTAATTAAAATCTGCGGTCTAACCAATATTGAAGATACCCAAAATATTTTGAATTACAACCCCGATTTTTTAGGCTTTGTTTTGACAAAAAAATCCAAACGAATCATTACAAAATCTTTTTTAAAAGAATGCGCTGAAAAATTAGATTTTAAAAATACAAAACGAATCGGCGTGATTGCTGATGAAAATGAAATACCCTTGGCAGTTGAATGTGTAAAAGAAAATTTAATTGATGCCATTCAATTTCATAATATTTCAATTCCTTTATTAAATAATGCGGATTTTTATCATATTCCACGTTTTCCAGTGGTAATTATGAAAAATGAAAATGATTTAAACAAAATTCAAGATTTTTTTAAAAAAGGATTTCCACGAGTTTTAATTGATTCTGGGGAAGGAAGTGGTAAAGCAATCCATCAAAATTTAATTCTCAGCGCAAAAAAAATAATGCCGCTTTTTTTGGCAGGTGGAATGAATAATGAAAATATTGGTTTTATTTTAAAAGAATATGCGCCCGATTTAATTGATTTGGCAAGCGGTTTAGAACAATCGCCCGGAATTAAAGATTTTTTTAAAATCAAGCAGTTTTTTCAACTTTTAAATAAAAAATGATTATGTCCAACAATGGTTTTTTCGGCAGATTTGGCGGCAAATACGTGGCAGAAGTTTTGCGCAGTGTTTTAGACGCTTTGGAAATAGAATTTCAAAAAGCGTGGGCGAATCCGCAATTTAAAAAAGAATTTGAAAATCTTTTAAAAGATTTTGTGGGTCGCCCCACGCCTTTTTTAAAAGCGGAAAACGCCTCTAAAAAACTTGGCGGTGCGCAAATTTTTATTAAATTAGAAGGGCTTGCCAACACAGGCGCACACAAAATCAACAATGCCTTGGGGCAATGTTTGCTTGCCAAAAAAATGGGCAAAAAGAAAATTATTGCCGAAACTGGCGCAGGCCAACACGGCGTGGCCACTGCGGCTGTATGCGCCAAGTTGGGTTTGGAGTGCACTATTTTTATGGGCGCAGTTGACGTCAAACGCCAGCAACCGAACGTGGCAACAATGGAACTCTTTGGTGCCCGCGTGGTTTCGGTTTTGGGCGGCACACAAACCTTAAAAGACGCAGTAAATGACGCAATGCGCGCTTGGGCAGCCGACCCTGAAAACACGCATTATGTTTTTGGTTCAGCGCTTGGTCCCGCACCGTTCCCAGATATTGTGCGGGAATTCCAAAGCGTCATCGGCAAAGAAACAAAGCAACAAATCGCTGAAAAAGGCGTATCGTTAAACGATGTTGCCGCGATGATTGCTTGCGTGGGCGGTGGCAGCAACGCCATCGGCTTTTTTTCGCCCTTTTTAAAGGAAAACGTGCGCTTGATTGGCGTAGAAGCGGGCGGAATAGGGGAAAACGTGGGAGAAAACGCCGTGCGGATGTCGGGTGTGGCAAGAGAAGGCATTTTGCAAGGCTACAAATCGCGTTTTTTGCTGGACGAAGACGGGCAGGCGCTGCCGACCTATTCGGTGTCAGCAGGTTTGGATTATTGCGGCATCGGGCCGCAGCTTGCCTTTTTGGGAGACGAAAAACGCGTGGAATTTCAAAGCGTTAGCGATTCAGAAGTGTTGGCTGCTGTGCGCTTTTTTGCGCAAAACGAAGGGCTTGTTTTTGCATTAGAAAGCGCGCATGCGGCAGCCTTTGCTTTAAAATTGGCGCCGACTTTGCCCAAAGATAAAATTCTTATTTTGAATATGAGCGGGCGGGGCGATAAAGATTTATTTATTACTTGCCCTTATTTTCGGCGCGATGCATGGCGCGAGTTTTTAAAAAATGAGCTTGCCGCATTAGAATAAAAAAAACGGAGAAAATAGAATGTTTTTTGAAAATAATTTGGCGTTTACCGTGGAAAATATATTCAAAGAAAATAGAATATTTTTTGAATAATTTTTGAATATTTGAACGGAGAAAATAATGCCAAAAATTAAATTGATGAGTCATTTGATTGCGGATTTTCCCAATCGCAATATTGCGCTTGCCGCCGCAGAATCTTTAATTCAAGGTGGGGCAACAACCCTTGAAATTCAACTGCCATTTTCTGACCCAAGTGCGGATGGCGCGGTTATTGCCAACGCTTGCACGCGCGTTTTGCAAAATGGCTACAAAACGGCACAAGCCTTTGATTTTATTAAAGAATTAAAGGCGCAACACCCAAAAACGTCAATGGCATTGATGAGCTACGCCTCGCTAATTTTCACCCCGGGCGTTGAAAATTTTTGCAGGCAAGCAAAGGCGGCGGGCGTGGATGCCTTGATTGTGCCTGATTTGCCTTTTGATTGTGACGAAAATTTGCGAAAAAATGCGGAAAATCAAAAGATTATGATGATTCCCGTGGTGGCGCCATCAATGGCAAAAACGCGCATTGAATTTTTATTAAAAGAAAATTTTCCGATGATTTACGCGGCATTGCGGCGCGGAATCACTGGTTCTGAAACGCAAATCACCGATGAAACGGTTGCTTTTTTAAAGTTACTCAAAAAGAATGGGGCTAAAATTTTGGGCGGATTTGGCGTCTCCAACGCTGCAACCGCTCGCACCATCGCTCCGTTTGTTGATGAAATCGTAGCTGGTAGCGTTTTTGTGAAAATTATTGAAGAAAATCAAAATGATATGCTGGCTTTAAAAACAAAACTAAGGAATAAGGCAAGGGAGTTGACGGAATTTTAATTTCCACGGTGAACGGAGTTTTTTTCAAAAAAAGAATCGGTTGTCCGTGGATTTTATTATAACCACACCAAAATTTTCAATGAAGGCGTTTAATTATTAAATTGCAATTTCTGTTTAACATTGTTAAATTATTTAACGCTTAATGAATTAAATGATATTGAAAATCATAAAGTAACCAAAAAAAGCGAAATGGGATTCACATTTGACGAGCAATTAAAACTATTTCTAGGAGAACGCCACGCTCCAAATTTAGCAAAATTGACGAAGTTTGAGTTTAAAAAACATCCACAATTTAATATTAAAGATGAATGGCTCGAACCAATGCAAATGCGTATTCAAGAAAGAGCGAAAATCGCTTTAAACTTTTCAGTCTTCCTAAAAACAAGCAACGCCTGATAATTTATATTATGTAAAGTTGTGTTTTATAAGGTTATTGTGTTACTTCACTCTTCGTCTTAAAAAAATCCTCATTGAGCGTGTAATTTTATCTCGTAATGTCAATTTTCAAAAGAATTTGAATATTTCGCCAACTTTGACGATTCGCGTGAAGGTTTTTAAGTTAAAGCGAGAGCGTGCGCCCGTGCTGGTGCGTGTTCACGTATGCGTTTTACGTTTTTCTGCTTTTAACATTTTCGGCGTGTTGTTTTGTTAGGCAGCGTTCCAGTTTGCGCATTAAAAGTTTGTCAATTTCTTTTTCGTTTTCATCAAGTTCTTGTTCAATGCGTTTATTTAGTTCGTTGCGGATTTTTTCAAAGGCGGCAACTGCTACTTTTGGTTTTTTATTTTCGGCATTGATGAGCTTTACCATATCGTAGTTTGCTTGAAAAGTTAACCAAAATTGAGCACGCCTGCCAAATCCAAACGGCGTGCAAAGTCAAGGCTCATTTTTGTTTTCCCTTTTAAAAAGTTTGAAAGGGTTGTAAGTGGCATATCAAGCATTTCGGCAGCTTGTTCAATGGTTAACCATAATCATCAAACAAAACTCTTTTTAAAACTTCGCTTGGTGGGGTATGAGTTTTTGGGAATATTGTTGTCATTTTTAGCTAGTCGACCACTCGATTCTTTCATTAATGGAATTGCAAAAATCCCTATTCTGCTTGACTGATTGATAAAAAACAAAATTTTTTAGTTGTTTTTTAATCTTGCCAAGCCTTTGTTTTGTATTTAAAATTCGCCATTCGCACCCAACACAACCCCAAACTTTTTTTGAGAACGCTTATGAGCACCGATTTCAAAAAACTTGCCTTGTTGTTTTTGATTCCTTTTGCCTTGGTCGCTTGCGGTGGTGGCGAAGAGGAAGAAGAATCTTCTGACAGCGCCGCTTCTTCCGAGCCAACAGCTGCCGCTCCAAAAAAGAAAAAACGCAAAAAAGGCGAGCCCGTGTTGGTAACAACTGGCAAAACGCATTTTGTTAATATTTGCATGGATGTAACTGATGCCACTTTCGGCAAAGGCGACCCGAACATCAAGCTATTTACCAAATCTGCTTGCGAAGGCGAGTTGTTGCAGGCTTTTTATGAGCACCAAACTTTGCGCGAAAACCGCAACAACACCATCAGTTTCAACGCCGACCACGTGTTGTATCGCTTATACAACACGCCAAAATATTGGTCAAAGGAAAAAACCAATCAAGTGCGCAAGGAACGCGAAGCCAAAGCCAAAGAGCAGGCAGAACGCATCAAGCAACGCAAAGAAGAATTGCAAAAACGCCAAGCCGAGCAAGAAGCCAAACAAGCCGAGCAAACCGCGCAAGCTTCTTAGTTTAGCCATTTTTCCACGGTAAACTTTTGATTTTTTTTGAAAAAATACTCCGTTTGCCGATTCTTTTTTATTAAAAAATCCACGATTTTTCGTGGATTTTTGCTTTTTGCACGAACCTGTTTTTTTTGAAAAAAAATTTTTGTTTACCGTGGATTTTTGCATTTTTAATATTTTCCAAGGTAACCCTTTGTTTTTTTAGCTTTTTTACGCGAATTCTTTGTGTTTGTTTAATTTTTAAAAAAATCCCCCAAGCCTGCTTTTATTTTTGGCACAATGGCGATTTTTAAAAAAACGCAAGGGGAACGCAATGTCCAACATTCCAAACAATTTGAAATACACCGACACGCACGAATGGCTCAAAGCCGATGGCAACACCTTTTTGCTTGGCATCACCGACCACGCGCAGGATGCCTTGGGCGATGTGGTTTTTGTGGAATTGCCCGAACTTGGCAGAAAACTTGCCAAGAATGAGGCTTTTGCCGTGGTGGAATCGGTGAAAGCTGCTTCCGACATTTACGCGCCCATTGCAGGCGAAATTGTAGAAGTGAATGAAACGCTAAACGACAATCCCGCGCAAATCAACACAAACCCTTATGATGCTTGGCTGGTGCGCATCAAAGCCAGTGATGAATCCGAGTTGGAATTGCTCTTAACCCCTGAAAAATACAAAGGCGTGGCGGATTCCGAATGAATACTTTTGCAAATCGGCATATTGGCATTTCTTCTGATGATTGCCAAAAAATGCTCAAAACACTTGGTTGCAATTCTTTGGAAGCACTCATTGAACAATGTTTGCCAAGCGATATTGCACCGATTAAAAATTTTGATTTTGCGCCAAAAACCGAAGCGGAAGTTCAAACCTTTTGGAAAGATGTTGCCACACAAAACGGCACGGCAAAATCCTTTATTGGCCAAGGCGTGGGCAATGTTTTCTTCCCTGCCCTATTGCGCCGCCAAATTTTTGAAAACCCCGCGTGGTATTCGGCTTATACGCCTTACCAAGCCGAAATTTCCCAAGGTCGCTTGGAAGTTTTGATGATTTTCCAAGAGATGATTGCGGATTTAACTGGCTTAGATGTCGCAAACGCATCATTGTTGGATGAAGCCAGTGCCGCTGCCGAAGCCATGCTGATGGCGCGGCGTATTAGCAAAAACAAAACACCGCGATTTTTGGTGGATTCGGGCGTTTTTGCGCACGTTTTGGCTGTTTTAAAAACGCGCGCAGCGGGCGCTGGCGTGGAGTTGGTGGTTTGTAACCCCAAAATCGCAACAGGCGAATTTTTCGGCGCTTTGTTTGCTTATCCACAAAAAAATGGCGAAATTGTGGATTTTAAGGAAGACGTGGAACGCCTGAAATCCCAAGGCATTGTTACGATTTTTTGCGCCGATTTGTTCTCGCTTTTATTATTAAAATCCCCTGCTGATTTTGGCGCGGATATTGCCATCGGCTCCACGCAACGCTTTGGTTTGCCGCCCGGCTTTGGCGGTCCGCACGCGGCGTTTTTGTCGGCAAAAAAAGAGTTTTTGCGGCACATTCCCGGGCGCATTATCGGTTTATCAAAAGATGCTTCGGGCACGCCTGCTTTTCGCATGGCATTGCAAACCCGCGAGCAACACATTCGGCGTGAAAAAGCGCATTCCAACATTTGCACGGCGCAGGTTTTAACCGCCATTTTAAGCACTTTTTTTGCGCTTTATCACGGGCAAAAAGGTTTGTGTGCCATTGCCAATCGCATTTATTTTTTGGCAAGCAAACTCAAAAATGCGCTTTTGAAATCAGGCGTTTTGGTGCGTAACAAAAATCTTTTTGATACTTTGCAGATTCAATGCGCCGCTCGTTCTTTAACCCAAAAAGCCGAAGAAAATGGCATGCTTTTTTGGTGTGAAAATGAAAATTTTTTGACGTTGACCGTGGATGAAACAACAACGCAATCGGATATTCAAAAAATCTTCACGCTTTTGAGCAATAAACCTTGGGATGTTGCATTGGATGATTTCACAGCGCCTGCTAATCCTTTTCAACGCACTGATTTGCCTTTAAAACACCCGATTTTTTCGCGTTTTCAAAGCGAAGTTGCCTTGACGCGCTACATTCACGCTTTGGAAAACAAAGATTTTGCTCTCAACCGCGGGATGATTCCCTTGGGTTCTTGCACGATGAAGTTGAATGCGGCAAGCATTTTATCGCCTTTGTCGTGGGAAACATTAGGCAATATTCACCCTTTTGCACCCGAATCGCAAACAAAAGGTATGCGCCAAATTTTGCAAAAAACAGGCGAATATTTGAAAACAATCACAAAAATGGATGCCATCACCTTGCAGCCCAACTCTGGCGCACAAGGCGAGCTAACAGGGCTTTTGACCATTAAAAATTATTTGAAAAGCCAAAATCAAATAGCACGCAAGGTTTGCTTAATTCCGCAATCGGCGCACGGCACAAACCCCGCTTCTGCCGCTTTGGCTGGTTTTGAAATCGTTACGATTTTGTGCGATATAGCGGGCAACATTGACTTTGCCGATTTTAAAGAAAAGGCGGAAAAACACAGCGCACGCTTGGCGTGCTTAATGCTCACCTACCCTTCTACCCATGGCGTTTTTGAAGAGAATATTCCCAAAATCTGCGAAATTGTTCATCAACAAGGCGGGCAGGTTTATATGGATGGTGCGAATTTAAACGCCCAAGTTGGTTTGATGGCGCCGGGTTTGTTGGGCGCAGATATTGCACACATGAATTTGCACAAAACCTTTGCCTTGCCGCATGGCGGCGGCGGCCCGGGTGTTGGCGCTGTTGCTTGCAAAGCGCATTTGGCAAGATTTTTGCCGGGCGAAAATCGTGCGGATTCAGTTGCCGCCTACCCTTTTGGTTCGGCGCTGTTGAATGTGGCAACACTTTTTTATTTGGAACAAATGGGCGCGCGCAATTTAAAACGTGCTACGCAAACTGCCATTTTGAATGCGAATTACATTGCGGCGGCATTAAAAGACGATTTTCCGATTTTGTATGTTGGCAAAAATGCCCGCGTGGCGCATGAATGTATTGTGGATTTGCGCCCAATTAAAAAATCTTGCGGAATTACCGAAATTGACATTGCCAAACGTTTGATGGATTACGGTTTTCACGCACCAACTGTCTCATTTCCTGTGGCTGGCACGTTGATGGTAGAACCCACCGAATCCGAGCCATTAGAAGAGCTTGACCGTTTTATAAAAGCGATGAAAGCCATCAAGGCGGAAATTGCGCAAGTTGAAAACGGCACTTTGGACAAAACCGACAATCCGCTCAAAAACGCCCCGCATACCTTAAAAGAATGCACGGCAAATGCGTGGAATCACGCGTATTCGCGTGAAATGGCGGCATTTTCGGGCGATTGTGCAGAAAAATATTGGCCTGCGGTCAAACGCATTGACGATGTTTTTGGCGACCGCAACCCACAATGCCGCTTGCCGATTGATTTTTAAGGTTTTTTTTAAAATTTTCCACGGTAAACACCAAATTTTTTTGAAATTTTTTTGGGGTTTACCGTGGATTTTTGCGTTTAAAAAATTCGCCAAGAAGTTTTAAAAGAATGCGGTTTGATTGATTGATTTTATGCGTTTAGCAGCGCCGAAAAGGAATTGGAAAAAATTCAAAAAGGCGATAAAAAATCGGCATCACGCCAAGGCTTTTTTGAAATTTTTTTGGTGTTTACCGTGGAAAACCGCTTTTTTGGTTACAAAAACACACACAAAAGGTAAAATGCAAGGAATTTTTTTATACGGGAGATTTTGATGTCCAAAGCTATATTAACCGTCAATGCCGGTTCATCGTCCATTAAGTTTGCGCTTTTTCCTCTTACCAAACCCATTGCGCAACGCGCTTTTGTTTCCGGACAAATTGATGGCATTGGTGCTACGGATACCAAACTTATTGCAAAAGATTCACACGGCAATAAAATTGTTAACCGCACTTTATCGGGTGTGAATGGGGATTCCGTTACACACGATTCCGCTTTTAACGACCTTTTTGTGTGGTTTACCGAAGCTTACAAAGATTTTGAAATTGTGGCAGTTGGCCACCGCGTGGTGCATGGCGGCGATTTGTATTCCAGCCCAACCATCATCAAACCCGATGTTTTAAAACATTTGCAAGATTTTATTCCCTTTGCGCCTTTGCACGAGCCGCACAATATCGCAGGCATCAACGCCGTTAGCCATTTGCAACCGAATGTGCCGCAAGTGGCTTGTTTTGATACGGCTTTCCACCGCACGCAACCCGATGTGGCACAACAATTTGCGCTTCCGCGTTCGATCACGGCAAAAGGCATTAAACGCTATGGCTTTCACGGATTATCTTATGAATTTATTGCGCAAGCCCTGCCGCAATATTCGCACCGCGCCAAAGGTCGTGTGATTGTTTGCCATTTGGGCAACGGCGCATCCATTTCCGGAATGGTCAATCGCCGTTGCGTTTGCACCTCTATGGGTTTTTCAACCATTGATGGTTTGGTCATGGGCACGCGTTGCGGCACTCTGGATGCTGGCGTGATTATCCATTTGTTGAAATCAGAAAAAATGACGCCAGACGCACTTGAAAAAATGCTTTATAAAGAATCGGGTTTGCTTGGCGTATCGGGCATTTCGCAAGATATGCGCACGCTTTTGGCAAGCGATACGCCCGAAGCACGCGAAGCGGTGGATTTATTCTGCTACCGCATTGTGCGCGAAATTGGTTCAACAGTGACCGCAACCGGCGGCATTGACGCGTTGGTTTTCACGGGCGGCATTGGGGAAAACAGCCGCGAAGTGCGCCGCAATGTGTGCGAACAACTGCAATGGATGGGTTTGCGCATTGACCAAGACGCCAACGCCGCCAATGAAATTGTGATTAGCACCGGCAATTCTTTGGTGGATGTGTTGGTCATTCCCACCAACGAAGAATGGATGATTGCCAACCACACCGCCACACTCTTGGGTTTATAAACCAAAAGAAATCACGCTTAAAAAAAGCCAAAAGCCGACATTGGTCGGCTTTTTCGTTTGTAAAAATCCACGGTAAACCTTTTATTTTTTTGAAAAAAATTCAGCGTTCACCGTGGATTTTCATCTTTTAAAAAATCTGCATACATTTTAAAAAAGGCTTTTTCCATTTGGCGTGCATAAAGGGCAGAATCGGTCAAAGGCGATTGCAAGGTTTGATAACGCAACTTTTGGCGCAAAATGGCAAGCGGATGCGCTTTTGATTGTTCAAGGTTTGTGAGTGTTTTTAAGCGGTTTAAAAATTGCGTTTGGTTTTCACAAATAAAATCATCCAAACCTGCGGCGTGCAAAAAACTTGCCGCAAAGCGCCCTGCCCGCGTTTTGCCCAAAATGCTCATTGTTGGCACGCCCATCAACAAGGCTTCAACCAAGGTTGTGGCGCTTGTTGCGGGCAGTGTGTCCAAAATCACATCCACTTCGTTGTGCAAATGCAAATATTGCATTCGGTTTTTGTTGCCAACTAAGCGCACGCGGTTAGGATTGACGCCGTTTTCCATAAAAATACCCAAAATATGGGCGCAAAATGCCGCTTCTTTTAATTCGCCGTGCGCCCACAAAAAACGTGCTGTGGGAATGTTGTTTAAAACTTCACACCACAAAAGAATTGCCTGCCGATTGACTTTGATGGGCGCTTGAAAAGCGCCAAAAGTGAAGTAAGCATTTTTTAAAAAAGGCGAAATGGATACAGGCGGAAAATCCACTTTTTTTGAAAACACTTGAAACACCGAAGGCAACACAAAAACTTTTTCCGTGCTTTCATCAAAAGGTTCAACAATGGAATCGCCAAAAATATAATCCACACCAACTGATGCGGAGCTACCCAACCAACCAATGGCAGAAAAGCTAACTGGCGCTGGTCGGTGTTTGAAAATGCCCAAACGTGAAAACGCAGTGTGCCCAGACAAATCGCCCAAAATGTGAATGCCGTCTTTAAAAATGATTTGTGCGGCATCCATATCATTCAAATGAAAAATCGGCGTGAATTTTTTGAATAAGGGTTTTAATTTTTCGGTGATCAAATCTTCAAAATTGCGGGCGCTGTAAGCATAAAATTCTAAATTTAAATTTAAATTTTTTGATTCTTTTAACCATTCTTCAACAAAAAAGCTAACCACATGAAAATTAAAATCACCAGAGACAAAACCGATTTTTAATGTTTTTATATTTTCTTCTTTTTTGAATGAAAATAAAGGTTCGTATTTTTGCATTTGGTAATAATCTAGGGCAATTTGTTTGAGTTTTTTTGGTGTGCTATTGTGAAAATATGGCGCTTCAATCAATTTTAAGGTTTTAACTTTGATTTCTTCTTCTTTATTTTTGGCGCATTTTAAAGATTCATTTAAAACATTTTCGGCTTCAATATTTTCTCCAATATGCAATAACGAACAAGCAAAATCATTTAAAAGTAATGAATTTTTTGGGTCTAATGCAACGGCATTGGCATAATTAAGCATTGCCGCAAAAGGCATTTTGCATTTGCTTTGTATTTGGGCTAGTTGTATAAAATAATGTTTTTTTTCTTCTGTGTTATTTATCAAAGAAATCAATTGTTCCAAATAAACAATGGCTTCTTTTTCACGTTTTAATTTTAATAAAGCGGTGATATAATTTTTCAATAAATCAGAATCATTGGGGTTTAAATGATAAGCTTTTTGAAAAGCCGTGGTGGCCTTTTCTAATTGATTCAAATAAAAATACGCAATGCCTAATGTGTGGTGCGCAAAATAATAATGAGGATAATTATTTAAAATTTTTTGCGATTCTTGCAATAATAATTGCCAATTTTGGTGTTTAAAATAAAACAGCAAGGCATCCACATTGGGTTCGTTGTTCATATTTTCTTTTTTAATCATTTTCCACGGTAAACTTCAAATTTTTTTTAAGTTTACCGTGGATTTTCAGGTTTTAAAACTTGGTAGAGTTGAAAGTTTTCATTGCCAAAGATTTTTTTGGTTTGGTTGTGAAATTCTGCGGTGTCTGAGCGCATCATATCTATATTATCCAAGTGTGTGGTCAGCACAAAATCTGCATGGCGAATGTCGTAAGTGTTGGTTGAGGCAAAACCAAGTCGGCGGGTGGTCAAATACACCGTGCGTGGATTGTAACTAAGAATAATGGCATTTTGCGGCGTGTTTTGTTGAATAAAATGCCACAATTCTCGGGCAGTTTTGGAAGTTATGCTGTGAGCAGTTTCATTGTTGGGCACTGGCCAATAGATTTTTAAATTAACATAAGTAACTCCCAAAAAATTAAGCGCCAAAAAAACAATGGGAATTAAAACAAATGCGCCGTATTTTCTTTTTTGTTTGCAAAATAAAACAATTCCTGCCGCCGTATAAAAAACCAAAAAAGGCAACAAAATGATGACAAAACGAAAACCATCTATCGGCGGCCAAAATACAACTAATAAAAATTGCGAAAAAAGCGCAAGAACCAAAAAAATATGTTTGGGGTTTTCTGCAACCTTTTTGGCAATACCAGCGCCAAAAAGTGGTGTGCATAATAAAAACAACATTAAAATACCGCTATTTTCTGTTCCCAAAAAAAGCGTGGCTTTTAAAATATAATAATCCAAATGGTGCAACAAAGTGCCCAATGTTAATTCATCGGCTAATCGGTGCAAATGCACACTGCCTTCACTTTTTGGAAGTAAAAAATCAACGCTGAAATAAATAATTAAAAAAACAATATAAATCAAAAGGTGTTGAAAAATATTGCCAGCTATTTTTAAATGTTTAAAATCTGCAAAAAGAAAATTCAGGATTTTAAAAAAACGTTTTTCTTTAAAATTTTTTGAAAATATTTTATTTATAAAAAAACGAATGATTAAAAAAATATGCACGGCAAATAATGTGAACAAAATCACAATGCCATTGCTTCTAATTAGGCTTGCAAAAGCAACGAATGCACCACAAAAAATAGCGTAACAATATAAATTTTTAGGTGGATTTTTTAAATCAAAAAATTGACTAATCATTAAAATACTTGAAAAAGCGAAAAATAAAAATGGCAAATCACTTAAAACATGCCAGCTTGCATAAAAAGTTAAAAAAGGATTGAAAACAAAAAGAATGGCGGCAACAAGTGCGGCAATGCGTGGCAATTCCTTGGCGCAAAAGTGATAAAAAACCGCCGCAAACAATGCGTAGCAAATAATGCCAACGAATTTGAACGCCACAAAATTAACACCAAAAAAGGCAACAAGTGGCGCCAACAACAGCGCCATTCCCCAAGGATAATGGTAAGGCGCAAGCGGGCGGTAACTGTTTTGCATCATCCACGTGTTGGCGGCAATTTGTTCTTCCAATGTGCCGTTTGCCAAGGCAATGCCTTCTGCAATGTATTGCGCAAAATCGCCGCCCATAAAATTGTGCCCGTCTGTGAGTTGCGCCAAAGCAATGCACAAAACGGCAAAGAAAAAAAGAATGCTCAAAGCAAAATCAAGGGCGGTTGTTTTCATAGTTTTAAAAAAAGCGATTTTCCACGGTAAACAGCATATTTTTTTCAAAAAAATTAAAGGTTTACCGTGGATAACAATTTTTCAAAATAATCAATGGTGCGTTTTAAGCCTTCTTTTAAAGGAATTTGCGGTTGCCATTGCAATTTTTCTTGGGCAAGTGTGATGTCGGGGCGGCGTTGCTTGGGGTCGTCTTCTGGCAAGGGATGAAAAACCAAAAGCGATTTTGAATTTGTTTGCGCAATGATTTGGTTGGCTAATTCCAAAATGCTAAATTCGCTGGGGTTGCCGATATTTACTGGTCCGATGAAATCGTCTTTTGATGCCATCAACGCCATCATCCCGCGAATCAAATCATCCACATAGCAAAAACTGCGTGTCTGCGCGCCATCGCCATAAATGCTGATATTCTCATTTTTCAAGGCTTGCAAAATAAAATTGCTCACCACGCGGCCATCATTCGGGTGCATTCTGGGGCCATAAGTATTAAAAATCCGCATAATTTTGATGTTCAAATGGTGTTGGCGGTGGTAATCAAAAAAGAGCGTTTCCGCGCAGCGTTTGCCTTCATCGTAACAAGCGCGAATGCCGATGGGATTAACCGATCCTTTGTAACTTTCCACTTGCGGATGCACTTCTGGGTCGCCATAAACTTCGCTGGTTGAGGCTTGTAGAATTTTGGCTTTCACGCGTTTTGCCAAACCCAACATATTGATGGCGCCAATCACAGAGGTTTTGGTGGTTTGCACTGGGTCAAATTGGTAATGAATGGGGCTTGCCGGGCAAGCCAAGTTATAAATTTCATCCACTTCTACATAAAGCGGAAAGGTGATGTCGTGGCGCATAAATTCAAAGCGCGGGTGTTGCAACAAATGCGCAATGTTGGCTTTTGTGCCAGTAAAAAGATTATCCACGCAAAGCACTTCATCGCCTCTTTCAATTAGTTTGTCGCACAAATGCGAACCCAAAAAACCTGCGCCGCCAGTAACCAAAACTTTTTTGCTAATCATTTTCCATTTTCCTTTTTTTAAAAAAAGTTAAACCGATTTTGCGCCTTCTTGGTAGTCGTAATCGGTGTTGGTGTTCCACAAATTTGGGTTTGAAGCGCCCAAAATCTTATCGGCACAAAGTAAGCCCATCAACAAACTGTGGTCTTGATTATTGTATTTGAAAGCGCCGCCTCTCCCGATAAAATACAAATCTTTAAATTCATCCAAGGCGTTGTAAATTTTATTTAAACCTTCTTTGTAACCTTTTTGGTAGACGGGATAAGATTTATGAATTTTATACACCTTTGCCTGCTTGATTTGCTTATCATTTTTCACCAACTCGGAATCAAGCAAATCTTGGCAGGCAATGGCGATGAGTTTTTCATCTTCAAAATTCCACAACGATTCATTGTCATTTGCCCAATATTCCAAGCACAAAATGCTTGTGTCCCTACCACAGCGTAAATCCTTTGTCCAGTTGGCAAAGTTGGTAATTCTGCCTGTTTGAATATTTTTGGAATGGACATAAATCCAATTGTCTTCAAACATTTTGCTTTCAATCTCCACATAAACCAAAATGGTGTTTCTAAATTGCAGTTGTGCCGCAAGTGTTTTGGTTTCATAATCCAATTCGTCCAAGCTCAACACCATATCTTTAAATGGCGCGGTTGAAATCACAATGTCGGCAGGGATTTCGCAATACCCTTGCCCCCCCCCCCCCGATTTTAATTCCCGTGGCTTTTTTGTTTTTGGTGATGATTCCCGTCACATTTTCCCCATAAAAAATTTTGCCGCCATTTTGGATGATTTTTTTTGCCATATTTTCATAAACCACGCCGCAGCCTTTTTTGGGGTAATTAAATTCATCCACCAAGGTTTTGTGTTTTTGGTTTTTGTCGCCCAAAAAAGCGCTTTTGGCGGCTTCATAAAGGTTTAAGCCTTTGATGCGTTGGCGCGCAAAGTCGCTGTCTAATTGATTGCATTGGATGCCCCACAATTTTTGGGTATAAGATTTAAAAAAAATGCTGTATAAGCGAAACCCAAAGGCATTTGCCACCCACGATTCAAAGCTATTGCCCACAAAAGGTTTGATTTTGGCTTTTAAAAAACTCAAAACGCATAAAAAAGATTCAACAATACCGAGTTTGAATAAGGCATCAAAACCGCGCAAAGGGTAATAAAAAAATTTTTGGTTATAAAAAATGCGGGTTAAGCGTTGCACTTTTTCGCTCGTGTTTTCGGTGTGGGAAAGCCAAAAATCGTTTAGGCGTTTGTCTTTGGTAAAAAAGCGGTGTGGGCCAATATCCACAATTTGTTCAAACATTGAAAGACTTTTGCTCATGCCGCCCACGCGCGATTCGGTTTCAAAAATTGCAACGTCAAGCCCTTTTTCACTCAACACGCGAGCGGCGGATAAACCCGCTGGACCTGCGCCGATGATGACCACTTTTTTTGCCATTTTTTGTTTTTCCTTTAATCAAAACGTTTCAAAAAAAATTTTCCACGGTAAACATTCAAAAATTTTGAAAAAAAATATTCGTTTACCGTGGATTTTTGTTATTTTCCTTTTCTTCGTGGTAACGCTCTTCTGCATTCACCTGCCAAATGGCGCTTTTGTCGACTTTGTTTTGGGTGATGCAATTCACCACTTCAAAGGCAGAAAGCATGGAATGGTCCATATTGTTGTAGCGATGCATACCGTTGCGCCCGCAAACAAAAAGGTTTGAAACAGAATCCAAAAATGCACGCACCTTCTCAAATTCACTATAAACGCCGCTATACGATGGATAAGCCTTTGGAATGCGGGCAATGTGAGTGGCGAGTATATCATCTCCCCCCCCCCTCATGAATAAAACCCAACTTCATCAATTCCGCCAAGGCAAAATCGCGAAATTCGGCATCCGTTTTATTCCACAATTCATCACCTTCAAAGCACATATATTCCATGCCGATGAAAGCGTTTTTTCGGTTGGCAACCATAAATTCACTCCAATTGTGGAAAAATTGCAGGCGCGCCACGCGAACATTAGGTTCTTGAATATAAATCCAGTTGTCTTTTAAAGCTTCTGTCAAGCAAATGCCTTTAACCAACACGCCCATGGTGATGAAATCGCGGTATTCCAAATGTTTGGCAATATTCAAAACATTTTCAGGCGCATTTGAAAAGGACAAAAACAAATCTTTAATCGGCATTGTGGAAATAAAATAATCGGCAGTTATTTTATTTTCCGATTCGGTCAAAATAGAATCAACTTTGCCGTTGTTGATATTGATTTTGTTTATTTTAGAATTTTTATAAATTTTTCCTCCCATTTTAATTATTTCTTCTGCCACGCTTTCCCACAATTGCCCGGGACCAAATTTTGGGTATAAAAATTGTTCAATCAAACTTGTTTCAAGATTCTTTTGTTTAAAATCTTTTGTTTTTGGTTTTAAGGCAGATAAAACAGCTTTTAAAACAGACAAACCTTTTACCCGTTGTGCGCCCCAGTCAGGCGATAATTGTGCAGGCGCAATGCCCCAGACTTTTTGCGTATAATCCTTAAAAAATAAGTGATACAATTCCTGCCCAAAACGGTTGATATAAAATTTTTCTAAATTATCAACTTTTTTATAAGGAAATAATAATGCTTTTAAATAACTATAACCGATTTTAAAACAGCGAATAATGCCTAAATTTTTAATTAAATCAAAACTGATTGTTAGCGGATAATTAAACAATTTTTTTAAAAAATAAATGCGGCTCAAACGTTGACGAATTAAAATAATTTTATCCGTATTTTCAGGTTTTAATGTTTCATTTTGAATGGGCAAAATATTTTGCCAAAAATCCATGACCTTATCGCTTTTGCTAAAAAAGCGATGCCCGCCAATATCCATGCGGTTGCCGTTTAATTCAATGGTTTGCGAAATGCCGCCGATGGCAGAACTGGCTTCAAAAATTGCAACTTCAAAATCGGAATGCTCTTTTAACAAGGCATAAGCGGCGGATAAACCCGCTGGACCTGCGCCGATGATGACCACTTTTTTTGCCATTTTTTGTTTTTCCTTTAATCAAAATGTTTTTAAAAAAACATTTTTCCACGGTAAACATTCAAAAATTTTGAAAAAAATATTCGTTTACCGTGGATTTTTGCTTTTTTAATACCGCTGGTTTTTGTGCCAAATCAGCGCACTTTTTAAAATGTCCGCAATGTTTGAAAATTGCGGATTCCAAGTCAAAATTTGTTTGGCTTTTTGGGAACTACCAACCAAAATGGCAGGGTCGCCCGCGCGTCTAGCTGATATTTCACAAGGGATTTTTTCGCCCACAATTTTTTCTGCCGCTTTAATCACTTCTTTGACCGAAAAACCTTTGCCGTTGCCTAGGTTGAAAACGGTGCTATCATTTTTTGAATCGTTCAAAAAACGCAAAGCCAAAATGTGTGCACTTGCCAAATCATCCACGTGGATAAAATCCCGAATGCAAGAACCATCGGGCGTTGCGTAATCATCACCAAACACACGAAAAACCGCGCGTTTTTTTAAAGCCGCTTCCAAAACCAAAGGCAACAAGTGCGTCTCTGGCTTGTGCGATTCGCCAATATCAAAAAAGTGGCTGGCACCAGCGGCGTTGAAATAACGCAAAATAACAAATTTAAAACCATAAGCCGCGGCATAATCTGCCAAAATTTGCTCCATCATCCATTTGGTTTTGCCATAAGGATTGATTGGATTTTGCGGATGATTTTCTTCCAAGGGCAATTTTTGCGGCACGCCATAAGTTGCACAAGTGGATGAAAAAATAATGTTAAAAACCCGAAATTCACGCATCACATCTAACAAATTGAGCGTGTTTGCCACATTGTTGGCGTAATATTTGGCGGGGTTTTCCATGCTTTCGCCAACATAAGCAAATGCCGCAAAATGCAAAACGGCAGCAATTTTATATTCCGCAAATATATTTTTTAAAGCCGTTTTATTTGCCAAATCCGCTTGAATAAACGTGGTGTTTTTTTGTGGATTTTGAATGTTTAAATTCGCGGCATTGTTTAATAAATTCGCTTTTTTTAAAAATTCGCTGGGGTTTTTAATCACGCAATATTCTGTGGCTTCTTTGTGCCCGTAAATTAAATTATCCAAAACAATGGTTTCAAAACCCAAAGTGTTTAAAAAGGCGTTGGCAACCGAACCAATATATCCTGCGCCGCCGGTGATTAAAATTTTCATTCTTCAAACTTTCTCAAAATACGCTCCAAAATTCGCCGATTTTGAAAACTAAAAAATCGGTGCCCCAAAAAGTTTGCAAAAAAACTGCAACCAATGCCGCACAAATGCGCGCATAATTTTTGCCATTGTCCGCTTAAAAAATTGATATTTTCAAAAAAATAAAGGGCGGAAGTTGCAACAACAAATTGCGTCATTAACCCAAAACACGCCACCAATGAAAATTTAAAAAAAGTGATTTTTAAACTTTGCGACTCATCTTTTTTAAAAATATAACGTGCGCTGATGGCAAAATTCACAAAATGCCCGCTGATATAACTCAACACCACGCTCAAACCAAAATTAAAAAAGAATTCATAAAAAAAACGCGTGCTGATGTTAATCAACACCGCCACAAATGCCGCAAAAAAATAGCGAATCAAGGTGCTTTGAAAAATGCGTTTCAATTTTTTGTTTTGTCGTTTTAAAAAAAAGCGATTTTAAGCGTTTTTCCACGGTAAACGCTTTGTTTTTTTCAAAAAAATAATCGGTTGACCGTGGAAAATCATCAAAAAACTTGGTCAATAAAATAGCGCGGGCGGCGTTTGACTTCGGCATAAATTTTGCCGATATATTCGCCCATAATGCCCAAGCCCAAAAATTGCGTGCCGCCCAAAAATAGCACTATCAAAACGGTGGAAGTCCAACCGGAAAGCGCATCATTGGTGAATAGTTTCACATACAAAGCATAAGCGCCATAACAAAAACAAAAGAAAAAAAGCAACACGCCAAAAAAAGTCAAAAGCCGCAGCGGCACCACGGAAAAACTCGTGATGCCATTTAGGGCAAATGCCAACATTTTTGAAAATGGGTATTTGCTTCTACCTGCACTGCGCGCCAAACGTTCGTAATAAACCACGGCATTTTTAAAACCAAGCAATGGCACAATGCCGCGCAAAAACAAATTGACTTCGCTAAATTCCAAAAGTGCGGCAATGGCGCGTGCGCTTAACAAGCGGTAATCCGCGTGGTTGTATAAAATTTTAACGTTCATTGCGTGCATCAATTTATAAAACGCCAAGGCGGTGGATTTTTTAAAAGTAGTGTCGGTTTTGCGGGCTTTGCGCACGCCGCAAACAACTTCGCAACCGTCATCAAAACGCACCAGCATTTCATCAATGGCGTTGATATCGTCTTGTAAATCGCAATCCATGGTAACTGCGCAATCGCATTGGTTTTTCACAAAATATAAGCCTGCCAAAAGCGCGCTTTGATGCCCGTAGTTTTTGGCGAGTTTCACAATTTTGTGTTGTGGCGCTTTGGTTTTTAAACGCATTAAAAAGGATAGCGTGTTGTCAGAGCTGCCATCATCCACAAAACACAAAAAACTATCTGCCGCAATTTTCTTTTTGAAAACCAATTCTTGCAATTTTTGGGTGATGACATTCCAGCTTTGTTCAATGATTGCTTCTTCGTTGTAACACGGCAAAATAATGGCGAGTTTTGGGCGTTTTTGAATTGCAACTTCGGGCGAAGTTTTGGCGGAAAATTCGGGTAAGGTTTCGGCGGAAAATTCGGGCGAGGCGCTTGGTGATTGATTCATTATGGTTGCTCCTGCCATTTTTTGGCTTCATTTTGCCATTTGCGCAAATCGCCTTCGGATGCCACAAAAACAATCATATCTTCAAAAACCACAATAGAATTCTTGTGCGGAAAGGGTTCTAATTTTTCCAAAATGCCCGCGGATGAGAGGCGTTTGATGAGATTTTCAAAGTCTTCATTGGTGTAATTGTCATTTAAAAAACGCGAAAAAACGTCCTTTGCCATCATCACGTTAAAAGGCGTGGCATCAATGGCAAGAATATTGTCAATAAAGGGTTGGGTGTAGTTATTGATGGGCTTGCCAAACATTAAGCCCGTGTATTTTTTGTTGTAATCAAAGTTTTCGTGATTTTCTATTCTTGCAATCACGCGGTTAAGATAGGCAAAATCTTTTTCCATGGTGAGTTTTTGCACTTTTTGAATTTGCAAATCCTGCACAATGCATTGCCAAAGCGTGATAACACTCAATGCAAAAACGGCGTTATAAACCAAGGTTTTGGTGTGAATAAGCGAATCGCATAATTTAAAAACCAACACCACCACCAAAACGCGCACAAACAAAATGCCGTAATAATCCGTAACAATGTTTGTGCTTAAAAAACTTGCCAGCGCCACGTGTGTTTGGGAAGCGAAAACCGCGCCGATTCCAGCCAAAACAATGGCGAATTTTGCGCTGATTTTGAGTTTTGCATTGCAAAATAAGAAAAACAAAAACACAACAAATAAAGAAAATAAAAAGGCAATATTGAGTTCCATAAACGGAACTTTGTAAGCAAATAGCGTTGCAAAACCGCGTTGCATTGCCAGCAAAAATCGCGCAGGCATTTCAGCCATAGAAATCATTTGGTTGTTGTATGCTTGCCCTGCTATGCCAATGAGTTTTAAAGCATCCAAGGCTAATTTATACGAAAGCGCTGCAAGCAAAGTGGCAATGATGACAAAACGCGCCTTAAAAATTGCCGTTTTAACCGAACATTTTTCATCAATTAAAATGACAATAATTCCGCCGCAAAGCAAAATCAAAGCGGTGTCAATAAACGGTTGATAACTTGCAATGCCCCAATGAATGCAAAAAGTGGCAATGAAACAAAGCCAATAAGCAGAACTTTTGCTTTTATTTTCATCGCCAGCCTTTTTAGCCAAAACAAAACCCAAAATGCCAATGGCAACAGCAATGAATAAGCCTGCGGCTTGGTAGGTGTAATACAAACGCGCCAGCGTAAAAGGTTGCAGGGTTAAAACAAAACCAACAATCACCCAAACCCAAAGTTTTTTTTGCAAATTGAAATAAACACTCAACCAAACGCTTGCCAGCGCCAAGCTTGCAAAGGAAATCAAATTGTTTAAAACAGGCAAAATATAATTATTTTGCAACCATAAATTAAAGGTATTTTGCGTGTATCTGCCTTGCGCAATGGTTACCCATTTGTCCATCTGCCAAAAGATGGCTTGCCAGCATTCTCCGCCCCACAAATACTGCACGGTGTGAAAACCAAAAACCACATTCATCACAACAAACAAAATCCAAAACGTATGGCGATAAAGTGGATTGATGGCTTTGTAACTATTCAAAATCACCTTTGGCAAAAGTTTAAGGCTAATTGTTGCCAAGGTTTTTTCAGACAACAAGGCAAATAATCGCCGCAAAATTGGGGAATAAAACAAAACGAAAATGGCGAGCAAAAATGCAGCAGCAAGTCTTTTGATTAATGGCGCAAACGAGATTTTGTAAGTGATATCGCCTATTTTTTGGTCTTTTTGAAGGGATACAACCTTGTTGATATGTTTGGAACCAGTGAAATAAATGTTGTGGTTAATCAATTGAAAATCATTGATTTCCTCTGGATTGATTTGAGGAATCCAAAGAATAGATTCCATTGTAATTGTTGAAATATTTCGCGAGCGTTGCGGCAAATCGTAACGTGTAAAAGCAATTTGCGCATTGTGCGTTAACCCCTCACTTTGCTTAAAAACAACCTCCCCCGCAAAATGCTCATCCTTTACTGAAAAATGCAACACCAAGGCGGTGATGAAAAACACTACTAAAACAACATCTAAAACGCCAAAGAAATATTTGAACCATTGCGGCGTTTGTAATAAAGCGTTTAAAACATTTTGGGTGTTTTGAAGATTGTCGGTATTACTTGCCGACTCACTTTTCGCGGGGGGGGGGGTTAAATAAGACATATTCTCTTTTGAAAAAAACGAGTTTTATAAAAAGGCGTTTGAAAAAATCGGAATTGTAAATGATTTTCCACGGTCAACCCGCGTTTTTTTCAAAAAAATTCTGCGTTTACCGTGGAAAATCGCCGATTTTCACGCATTTGGCGTTATTATTGCGTTTTCAAAAAAAAACTTTGGAGGGCGCTGTGCGCAGATTGTTATTCTTTTGCTTGTCCTTCTTGCCTTTTTCTGTTGCCATCGCCGATGATGCCTTGTGGGAATCAGCGGCGGTTCAAGCCTTCATCAAAGAACTTGCCAACACGCATAGCCACGAAGAATTAAAATCCTTATTTGTTGCAACGCAAAAAAACGAGCGCGTTTTAGAACTCGTTGCCCCCAAAAATGCCCCGCGCAACTGGGAAAAATACCGCAAAAATTTTGTTAATCCCTTGCTGGTTTTAAAAGGCGCGCAATTTTTAAAAAAACACGCGGCAACTTTTAAAACGGCAGAAGAACGCTACGGCGTGCCGCGGGAAATCATCACCGCCATCATCGGCATTGAAACGCAGTTTGGCAAAACCCAAGGCAGTTTTTCTACCTTTGAAGTTTTGGCAACATTGGGTTTTTACGATGAACGCCGAGCCGATTTCTTCAAAAATGAACTCAAAGAGTTTTTGCTTTTTTGCAAGGAAAACCATTTTGAACCTTTAAAAATCAAGGGTTCTTACGCCGGCGCATTGGGCATTGCACAATTTATGCCTTCAAGCATTCGCAAATATGCCGTGGATTTTGATGGTGACGGCAACATCAATTTGTCGCAAAGCGAAATAGACGCCATCGGCAGTGTTGCCGCTTTTTTGGAAAAACACGGTTGGGAAAAAAATGCGCCAATCGCTTTTCCAGCGGATGTTAGCGCCTTAAAAGAAAATGCCTTAAAACCTTTTTTGGAAGGCGGCATTGCGCCTGCTTTTTTGGTGAAAGATTTAAAAACCGCGGGCGTGAAAACCACAGCGCCAGACAATTTGCGCGTTTCTGTTTTGAATTTTGATTCGCCCGATTCTGTGGAATATTGGCTAGGTGCGCATAATTTAGAAGTGATTTCATTTTATAATCGCTCGCGTTTTTACGCGTTGAGCGTTTTTTTATTAGCCCTTGAATTACAATCACCTTTTTAAAATCAAATGACTGAAAATAACATTCAAAACGATTCCGAATATTCGGACGCCAAAACATTCTGCGCCAACATTTTAAACACAAGCAAAAGTTCATTTAATTCTGTGGGTTTGCGTTTTTTAAATGCAGACAAACGCCGCGCCATTTGCGCGCTTTATGCCTTTTGCCGTTTGATTGATGATGCGGTAGATAATGCCGTCAATACCGATTCCGCCCGTGAACATTTAAATGTTTGGCATAAACGGCTTTTAAATATAGAAAATGATGAACACCCCGTTTGCAAAGAACTTTTTTGGGCGATTTCGCATTTTTCTTTAAATAAAGAATATTTAAACGATATTTTAAAAGGCGTGGCAATGGATTTAACCCCGCCGAATTTCCCAGATTTTAAAGCGCTTGAAAATTATTGTTACCACGTGGCAAGCGCGGTTGGACTTTTGATTGCGCAAATTTTGGGCTACACCGACCAAAAAACCGAAAAATATGCCTACGATTTGGGCATTGCTTTGCAACTTGTCAACATTTTGCGCGATGTCAAAGAAGACCAAGAGCGCCACCGCTCCTACATTCCCTTAAATTTTTTGGCAGAACACCAAGACTTCAAAGCCATGTGCGCGGCCTTATCATCAGAATCCGAGCGGTTTTTTGATTCAGCATTAAGTGTTTATAAAAACCTACCCAAAGAAGACCAAGAAAACCAAAAATTCGGCTTATTTTTGGGCGCCATTTATTACGCCCTTTTGCAAAAAATCAAACGCCAAGGTTTTCCCGTGATGGAAAAACGCGTGCGCGTGGGCGCATTTACCAAACTTTGCGCCGCTTTGCGAATTTTTGTTTTTGGGCAGTTGCGATGAAAAAACGCATCGCTGTGATTGGCGGCGGTTGGGCAGGCATTTCTGCGGCTATTCATTTGATTCAAAAAGGTTTTTCTGTAACTTTATTTGAAGCAGGCAAAAGCTTGGGCGGCAGAGCCAAAACCTTGATGGCAAGCAACAACGCACCGCCTTGGGCGGCGGACAATGGGCAACATTTATTCATCGGCGCGTATTTTGAAACCTTTGCGTTGATGAAAACCTTGAATATCAACCCCGCGGATGTTTTAACCGAATTGCCATTGGCGATTTTTACGCCAAACTTGGCATTTGAATCGCCTCCTCCTCCGCGATTTTTGCCAGCGATTTTTGCCAAGCCTTGGCAGAATTTGCGCTTGATTAAAAATTCTCAAGGTTTAAATGACTTTCAAAAAAAAGCGGCGTTTTTTTGGTTTTTGCATTTAAAAAAACGCCAAACGGTCGATGAACCTGTGGATACGTGGTTATCGCGACAATTCCAAAAGGATGATTTATTCGCCCAAGAATTTTTAAAACCCTTATGCCAAGCGGCGTTGAACACGGATTCAAAAATTGCCAATGCGGCGCTTTTTCAGCGCGTGTTGTGCGATGCGTTTTTGTCGGCATCATTCAAAGCCTCGCGGCTCTACATTGCAACAAACGGTTTATCTGATATTTTGCCTTTGCCCGCTTTGCAGTGGTTTGGCAAAAAGCGCGCCCCTGTTTTTTTGGGTTGTCGCATTTTAAAAATGGAAAAAACGCCCGCCAACACGTGGATTTTGCACTACAAAAATGGCGCCATGCATGTTGATTTTGATGCCGTGGTGTTGGCAACAGCACCCGCTGCTGCAAAAAAATTACTTGCCAGCATTGACCAAGAAGATTTGATTCCAGAATTAGCAAGCGAGCCAGTTGCAACCATTTACCTTTATTTTCAATACCCACTTTTATTAAAAAAAGGCTTGCATTATTTTGATACGCCCGCGCCCGCTTGGGTGGTGCCGCAAGGAGAAAAAGGCGTGGCAATTGTTTTGAGCGCCCACGGCGCGTGGGAAAAATTGTGGGAACGTTCAAGCAGCGCACTTGCTGAACAATTCAAAGTGTCTATTGAAAAACGCCAAAAAGCGCCCGCAGGCAACATTGTGTTTGAAAAAGCGCTCAAAATCCAAAACGCCGCAACATCTGCGCGCGCCTACTTGCCCAATCGTCCCGCGGCAGGCAAAACCCAAATTCCCAACCTTTATTTAGCCGGCGATTACACCTTTTTGGATTACCCTTCCACACTTGAATCTGCTGTTTTAAGCGGCAAACATTGCGCCAATGCCGTTTTGCACGATTTTCCACGGTAAACCGTTTCTTTTTTTGAAAAAAATATTGGGTTGACCGTGGATTTTTAGTTTTTTTCACGGCTTATCAAAAAAAAAAATGGTCGGGGCGGCGGGATTCGAACTCGCGACCCCTTGCACCCCATGCAAGTGCGCTACCAGACTGCGCCACGCCCCGACAAGAATGCGCAATTATACGCATTCCATCCGCCTTTGTAAAATTTTTTAACGACAAAATACAACTGCCAAAATTCAAATTAAAAAAATTAAATCAGTGATTAAGGAATTGTTTTTGCACCAAAAACGTTTATTTTCTTGCTTCTTGCAAAAAATTCAACAAGTTTTTTAAGTCTTTGCGGATTTGTTTAATGAAAAGCGATTCCACGTTTTGCGCAATGGTTTGCGAGATGTTTTTGGATAATGTTGGCACATCAATGGTTTTGGGCGCTTTGTGTGCTGATGAAATTGTAGGCGCAGCAACAGCGGGCGTTGAAATAAGCGCGGCGGATTTTAACGGTGAAAGTTCTTGCGATGGCGCAGATGATGGCGGCGGCAAATCGTTATCGTCCACTTTGCCTGTTAAAACATTGCGCGCGCCGTGGATGGTGTAGCCTTTGGCATAAAGCAATTCGCGAATGCGCCGCACAAGCAAAACTTCGTGGTGTTGGTAATAACGCCGATTGCCGCGGCGCTTCACCTGCCGCAGTTGGGCAAATTCTTGTTCCCAATAGCGCAAAACGTGCGGTTTAACGCCGCACAATTCGCTGACCTCGCCAATTGTAAAATAGCGCTTGGCGGGAATAGGCGGCAAAACAACCTCGTCTTCAGATTTCGGCTGCCGCTCTTGTGCGGTTATTTTCTTCAACATCGGCTTTTAACTTTTGACTGGCATGAAAAGTGACCACGCGGCGCGCACTAATGGGAATGGCTTCTCCCGTTTTGGGATTTCTGCCCGGACGTTGCGGTTTATCGCGCAATTTGAAATTGCCAAAACCCGATAACTTCACCTCATCACCCGCAATTAAAGCGGCGCTGATTTCTTCAAAAAACGCTTCCACCATATCCTTGGCTTCGCGTTTGTTTAAACCGACCGAGTCAAAAAGAAGTTCTGCCAAATCAGCTTTGGTTAAGGTTGTCATAATCAACTACTCACGGCGTTGTGCCGAACAGGTTTTTTCCCAAACATTCAAAATGTGCGACAAAGTTTTTTCCACATCCGCCTCACTTAATGTTTTTTGTGTATCTTGCAAACTCACCCGAAACGCCAAACTTTTGCAATTTTCAGGAATGCCCGAACCGGTGTAAACATCAAATAAAACAATATCTTTCACCAGTTTTGGTAAAGTATTTTCTAGGTTTTTGCGCATAAAATCAAGTGAAATGTTTTTATCCACCACCACAGCCAAATCACGCACAACGGCGGGGAATTTGGAAATTGGCGCAAAAGTGTTCAAAGTTCTTTTTGGAATTTGAGAAAGGTCTAATTCAAAAAGCATCGGCGCATTTGGAAAATCGTAATGTTGCACGTGTTTGGGATGCAATTCGCCCAAAATTCCCACATTTTTTTCATTGATTAAAATGCGGGCAGCGCGCCCCGGATGCAAAGCGGGATGGTTTTCCAAAGCCTCAAAACGCAGATTTTGAATTTGATTTAAAAGCGATTCCACTTCGCCCTTCATATCAAAAAAATCAAGCATGCGTTTGGAATTCGCCCAATTTTCAGGCAAAGCCGAACCATACATTAATGCCGCCAAATGCCAAGGTTGTGCAAAATTTTCCGATTCGCCCTCTTCTTCTTTTTTATAAAACACGCGCCCAACTTCAAAAAGCCGCACGCGGTTTTGTTGTTGTTTTAAATTTTTGGATAAATTTTCAAGCAAACCGCCAATTAAAGAAGAACGCAACACCGACAAATGGCTGGCAATTGGATTCATCAACGCAATGGGCGTGGCATTGTTGCAAAAATTTTGTTCATTTTCTTTGGGAACAAAAGCAAAATTGATGACTTCAAAAAATCCACGGTCAACCAAAAATTTTTTTGAAAAATCCACAAAATTAAAATCTTGATGAATTGGCATCACAAGCGGCGCAACAGGCGAATCAGCGGGGATTTCTTCATAACCATAAATGCGCACAACCTCTTCAATTAAATCTTCTTCAATTTCCAAATCAAAACGAAAACTGGGCACTTCCACTTGGTAGCTTGCGTTTTCATAATCCGTTTCAAATTCAAAATTGAGCCGCCCCAAAATGCCTTCAATATCTTCCACGTCAAATTTCACGCCAAGAATTTTTTCCAAACGTTGATGGCGCAAGGTGATGGGTTCTTTAATGGGCAAATCGTCAAAAGACAAGGCTTCCACAATTTCGCCCGCTTTGCCGCCGCAAATGGACAAAATCAAATCGCTGGCGCGGTGCATTGCGGCAATGCAGCCTTCAAAATCCACGCCGCGCTCAAAGCGATACGCCGCATCCGAAGTTAAATTAAATTGCCGCGCTTTGCCAGCCAAGGCGGCAGGCGTAAAAAAAGCGGATTCCAAAAAAACTTCCGTTGTGTTTAATGTAATGGCGGTTTTTTCTCCGCCCATCAAACCTGCTGCGGCAATGGCGTCCGAATCATCGCGTATGGTCAAAACGCCGTTTAAATCAATAGTCTGGCCATTTAAAAGTTTTAAAGTCTCGCCCGAATCGCCAAAACGAACATGAATATCGCCCTTTAACGTGGCGTTATCAAAAGCGTGAAGCGGTTGACCTAATTCCAACATCACATAATTGGTGATATCCACCAAAACGCTCACGCTGCGCAAACCCGAGCGCTCCAAACGGTTTTTCATCCATTCGGGTGTTGCGGCTTGGGCATTGACATTTTTGAAAATACGCCCCAAATAACGCGGGCAAGCTTGTGGCGAATCTAAAAAAATGGCGCGCGACACGTGAATTTGCGCGGGTTTTTCTGGAATCATCGGCCATTGCAAAGGCGCACCAGTTAAGGCTTGCACTTCGCGCGCCACACCCAAAATAGACAAACAATCCGCGCGGTTGGGCGTGAGTTTAATGGTGTATAAAACATCGTCCAAATCCAAATATTCGCGAATTGATGCGCCAATGGGCGCTTCTTCGGGCAAAACGAATAAGCCCGAGTGGTCGGCGTTAATGCCCAATTCTTTGGCAGAACAAAGCATTCCTTGCGATTCCACACCGCGCATTTTGGTGGCTTTGATTTTGATTTTTTCGGGCAATTCTGCGCCAATCAGCGCACACGGTACGCGAATGCCCGCTTTGGCGTTTGGCGCGCCGCAAACAATTTGCAAAGGGTTTTCTTCACCAATATTGACAGAACAAATGTGCAATTTGTCGGCGTTTGGGTGTTTTTGAACTTCCAAAATTTCGGCAATCACCACACCTTTAAAAAAGGGCGCGGCGGTTTCTATTTCTTCTACTTCCAAGCCCGCCATTGTTAGCGATTCGGATAAAGCATCCGCGCTCAAATTGGTGTCAACCCAATAACGCAACCACGATTGTGAAAATTTCATTTTTATTCAATCCTTTTACTGCACAAATTGCGACAAAAACCGCACATCGCCATCAAAAAATAGCCGCAAATCATCCACGTGGTGGCGCAACATCGTTAAACGATCAGGACCAAAACCAAAAGCAAAACCCGTGAAATGTTCCGGGTCAATTTTGGCAATTTTTAAAACATTGGGATGCACCATTCCGCAACCAGCAATTTCCAACCATTTGTCTTTGTTGGGACCCGATTCAAAAGCCACATCAATTTCCGCCGAAGGTTCGGTAAAAGGAAAAAAGGACGGGCGAAAACGCACCAACAAATCATCCGTTTCAAAAAACTTGCGCAAAAAATCCGCCACCACGCCTTTTAAATCCGCAAAGCTGATATTTTTGCCAATCCACAAACCTTCCACTTGATGAAACATCGGCGAATGCGTGGCATCTGAATCCACACGATAAACGCGCCCGGGCGCAATAATGCGAATTTCGGGCATTTCTTCAACCAACCCATTTTTATTTTTGGCGCAATGTTGAACGTGTTTTTCCATAAAACGCGCTTGAATGGGGCTGGTGTGCGTGCGCAAAAGGTATTTTTTTAATAATTGGCCTTTTTCATCTTTTAAATAAAAAGTATCGTGCATGGAGCGCGCCGGATGATTTTCAGGCGTGTTTAAGGCGGTAAAGTTATAAAAATCTTCTTCAATTTCTGGGCCATCGGCAACCGAAAAACCCATGGCGCCAAAAAGCGCTTCAATTCTTAATAAAGTTTGTGAAACCGGATGCAAAGCGCCTTGATTTTCACGCCTGCCGGGCAAGGTAACATCTAATTTTTCAGCAGCCAATCGCGCGTTCAAAGCTTCTTGTTTTAAAGCCAAGCGCCGATTTTCCAAGGCTTGTTCAATTTCTTTTTTTGCCGCGTTAATTTTTGCGCCTTTGGTTTTTTTTTCTTCAACCGATAAACTTGCCAAGGTTTTCAAATGTTGGGTGATGGCGCCGTTTTTGCCTAAAAATTGCGCTTTTTTGTCTTCCAAAGCTTCGGGCATTTGTGCTTGCGCAAAAAAAGTTTTGGCACTTTCAATTAAAGATTCCAAAGATTGCAAAGAGTGCATTTTCAATTTTCCACGGTCAACTCAAAATTTTTTTCAAAAAAAAAGGAAGGCAGCGCCTTCCTTTTCTGCCTGTTTTGTCCAAAAGCAAATGGCTAAATGTTCAAAGCGTTTTTGGCTTGAATAGCAATCGCATTAAAAGCCTGAGAATCTTTCACCGCCAAATCTGCCAAAACTTTGCGGTCAATTTCAATGTTGGCTTTTTTCAAGCCATCCATCAAAGCGCTGTATTTCAAACCCAATGCACGCGCTGCCGCATTGATGCGCACAATCCACAACGCACGGAATTGGCGTTTTCTTTGGCGGCGGTCGCGGTATTGATATTGCCCGGCTTTCATCACCGCTTCTTTGGCAATGCGGTAAACGTTTTTGCGTCTGCCGCGGTAACCTTTGGCTTGTTCTAAAACTTTTTTATGACGGGCATGCGCAGTTACCCCACGTTTGACTCTTGGCATAATTTTCTCCTGTTAAGCATAAGGTAACATCGCGCGCACGCTTTTCACATCCGATGCGCACACTTCCACCGCACCGCGCAATTGGCGTTTTTGTTTGGTGGTTTTCTTGGTCAAAATATGGCGTTTGAACGCTTGACCGCGTTTGATAGAACCGCCAGCACGCGCCAAAAAACGTTTTTTGGCGCCGCTTTTGCTCTTCATTTTGGGCATAATTTGCTCCTATTTTAATAGCCTTCAAGGTGGTTGCCGACGGCAACACTTTTTCAACCCCAAGTGCCGTTTAATTCATTGCAACAGCATTCGCCGTTTCGGTTTGTTCTGCCGAATCAAGCTGTTGCGCTTTTTCTGCTTTTTCAGATTTCGCTTTATTTTGCGATTTGCTGGTTTTTTTCTTGGCAGGCGCCACCACCATAATCATTTGACGACCTTCCATTTTGGGCATTTGTTCCACATTGCCAAATTCTTCCAAATCGGCTTTGATGCGTTCCAATTGCCGTGCGCCAAATTCTTGGTGCGCCATTTCGCGCCCACGAAAACGCAAGGTTACTTTCACTTTATCGCCATCTTCCAAAAAACGCAGCATATTGCGCAATTTGATTTGGTAATCGTTTTCATCTGTGCCCGGGCGCAATTTAATCTCTTTTAATTGCACCTGCTTTTGCTTTTGACGCGATTCGTGCGCACGCTTGGCTTCTTGGTATTTGAATTTGCCATAATCCATCACGCGGCAAACGGGCGGCGTGGCATTGGGGGCAATTTCAACCAAGTCAACCTCGGCATCTTCTGCCATGCGCAGCGCCGTGCGAATGTCGACGACTCCAAGTTGTTCTCCATTAGCACCAATTAAGCGAACTTGTGGTGCCGTGATTTCTTCATTGAGGCGATGCGCCTTATTCTGTGCGATGATTCAATCCCCTAAAAAAACAATTTAATTTGAAAGGTCTTTTTTCTGTTTTATTTGCGCTTGAATGCGTTGAATAAAATCTTCTAAAACCATTCCCCCTAAATCTTTTCCACGAAAACGCACGGCAATTTGTGCGTTTTCTTTTTCTTTTTCCCCTACCACAATTTGATAAGGCAAGCGCTTTGCGCTGTGCTCGCGGATTTTATAGCCGATTTTTTCATCGCGCAAATCCAAATGCACTTGAATGCCTGCATTTTGTAGGCTTTGCGCCACATTTTTTGCGTAATCGGCTTGCTTTTGAGAAATGCTCATCACCACAACTGGAATGGGCGATAACCAAACCGGTAAAGCGCCAGCATAATGCTCAATTAAAATACCGATAAAGCGCTCCAAAGAACCAAACAAAGCACGATGCAACATCACGGGGCGTTTTCGGGAATTGTCTTCTGCCACGTATTCAATATCAAAGCGCTCGGGCAAATTCATATCCACTTGCAAAGTGCCGCATTGCCAATCGCGCCCGATGGCATCGCGCAACACAAATTCCAATTTTGGCCCATAAAATGCCCCTTCGCCAGGGAAGATTTCATAAGGCATTTGCATGTGATTGAGCGCAGTAGACAACGCATTTTCCAAAATATCCCAAAGTGCATCATCACCAATGCGATTTTCCGGCCGTGTGGAAAGTTTGATTTTGACATTTTCAAAACCAAAATCTTTGTAAATATCCAAAATCAACTGCACCACGCGTTTGCATTCATCTTCCATTTGTTCGGTGGTGCAAAAAATATGCGCATCATCTTGCGTAAAATGCCGCACGCGCATCAAACCCAACAACGCACCCGAAGGTTCATAACGGTGAACCTTGCCAAATTCAGCCATTCGCAAAGGCAAATCGCGGTAACTTTTTAAGCCATAACCAAACAACGCCACAGCGCCCGGACAATTCATTGGTTTTAAGGCAAAAACGCGCTCGTCTTCCGTAGTTGTTGTGAACATATTGTCGCGGTAATTCAACCAATGCCCAGAAGTTTCCCACAAGGCGCGGTCCATCACGTCCGGCGTATTGACTTCCACATAACCCGCTTCTTCTTGGCGGCTTCGCATATATTCAATTAAAGTTTGAAACAAGCGCCAACCCTTTGGATGCCAAAAAACAGCGCCGGGCGCGTATTCTTCAAAATGAAACAAATCCAATTGTTGACCAAGTTTGCGGTGGTCGCGTTTTTCCGCTTCTTCTAATTGCGTTAAATAATTGTTTAAATCTTCTTTATTTGCCCAAGCCGTGCCATAAATGCGTTGCAACATTGGATTTTTAGAATCCCCACGCCAATAAGCGCCAGCCACTTTCATTAGTTTAAAGGCTTTTAATTTGCCCGTTGATGGCACGTGCGGACCGCGGCACAAATCGGTAAATTCGCCTTCTTTATAAAGCGAAACCACTTCATTTTCAGGTATTGCCGCAATCAACTCCGCTTTGTATTTTTCGCCTTTGTTTAAAAAAAACTGCACCGCTTCATCGCGCACGCATACTTCACGCGTTACAGGAATATCGGCTTTGGCTAAGCGCGCCATCTCTTTTTCAATTTTTTCTAAATCATCGGGCGTAAAAGCGCGTTTGTAATCAAAATCGTAATAAAAACCGTTTTCAATAACCGGACCAATGGTAACTTGCGCTTCGGGATACAAATTTTGCACGGCATACGCCATCAAATGCGCGGTGGAATGGCGTATGATTTCCAAACCTTCTTTGTCTTTATCGGTAACAATAGCAAGGTTGCAATCGTTTTGAATGACAAAACTCAAATCAACGAGTTTGCCATCTACTTTTCCTGCAAGCGCCGCGCGGGCAAGCCCGGCACCAATTGCTTGCGCCACATCTTGAACGGATACGGGCGCGGCAAATTCACGACTGGCACCATCAGGTAAAGTAATCTTCATAAAAAAATAATGAAACAAAATGGTAGGCGGTATTGGAATCGAACCAACGACCTCCACGATGTCAACGTGGCGCTCTAACCAACTGAGCTAACCGCCTAGAAAAAATCGTGCATTTTAGCGCTTTTGTTTGAATTTTCAAGCGTTTTATCAAAAAGTTTTACAATCACATTTTTTTTGGCAAAAAACACAAAAAATGACTGGATTTTGGATTTTCTTACTCTGCGCAGGCGTGTTGTGGGGCGCAACCTTGCCTTTAAAAATCATTTTAAAAAAAGACCGGGATGATTTGGCGCATTTTCTGAAAAAACAAAAAGAACAAAACGCACGAGAAGAAAAAAATCAAAAATAAAAAATCCACGGTCAACAAAAAATAATTTTCAAAAAAATTCAAGGTTTACCGTGGAAAAACATAAAAATCCGAAAAAACGGCAAAAATCCACGGTAAACCGTTATTTTTTTGAAAAAACTAATGCCAAAAATGGCGATGCCCTGTGAAAACCATCGCAATGCCGTGTTCGTTTGCGGCGGCAATAACTTCTGCATCGCGCACGGAGCCGCCCGGTTGAATAACGGCAATAGCGCCTGCACGCGCCAAAACGTCCAAACCATCGCGAAATGGAAAAAAGGCATCAGAAGCAACCACACTGCCTTTTAAGGAAAACCCTGCGGTTTGGGCTTTTTCGGCGGCAATTTTGGCAGAATCAACACGGCTCATCTGCCCTGCGCCAATGCCCAAAGTCATGCCGTCCTTGCAATACACAATGGCATTGGATTTCACAAACTTCGCCACGCGCATGGCAAATAACAAATCCTTGATTTGCGATTGTGTTGGCGCAATGTTGGTTACGCACGTTAAATCCGATTCTGTTGGAATAAAACGATCTGCCGATTGCACAAGCAAGCCGCCTTCTATTTTTTTGAAATCAAAGCTTGGCTCTGCTTTTTGGCTAATTTTTAATAAACGCAAATTCTTTTTTTCAGAAAATGCGGCAAGTGCCTCGGGCGAAAAATCGGGCGCCAGCAAAACCTCCACAAAATGTTTGCGCTCGGCAATTGCCTGCGCCACGTCTTTTTCAACCCTGCCGTTAAAAGCCAAAATCCCGCCGAATGCCGACACGCTATCGGTTTGAAAAGCCTTTTCATAAGCAGATTTTAAAGAATTAGCCACGGCAACACCGCAAGGATTCGCGTGTTTAATAATCACGCAAGCGGGTGCATCAAAGGCGTTGACCGCGCGCCATGCGGCATCTGAATCTGCCAAATTATTAAACGACAATTCTTTGCCGTTTAATTGCTCAAAGTTCGCAAGTCCGCCTGCTTCAACACCTTCTGTTGAAATATTTTTATAAAACGCCGCCGATTGGTGCGGATTTTCGCCATAACGCAATAACGCCGCACGTTTGAAATTGAGCGACAAACTTTGCGGAAAATCGTTTTTGCTAACCGGCGAATCGGGAGAATCCGCCGGCGAATTTTCCAAAGAAGTCAGCCAGTTTGAAATTGCCGAATCGTATTGCGCCGTGTGCGTGAAGGCTTTTTTTGCCAAAGAAAACAAAAAATCCACGGTAAACGCTTGATTGTTTTGAATTTTATCCAACAAAAGCGAATAATCGGCAGGATCTGTTACCACCGCAACGCTCTTGTAATTTTTTGCTGCGGCGCGCACCATGGAAGGCCCGCCAATATCAATATTTTCAATGGCTTTTGACAATGTAACGTCCGCTTTTGCCACGGTTTTTAAAAATGGATACAAATTCACGCAAACCAAATCAATGGTTTCAATGCCGTGTTCGGCAAGTTTTGCCATATGCGTTGCATTCTCGCGCACAGCCAAAATGCCGCCGTGAATTTTGGGGTGCAAGGTTTTCACCCGCCCGTCCAGCATTTCAGGAAAACCCGTGTAATCTTCCACATTCTGCACGGCAATTGCGTTTTCCTTTAACAATTTCGCCGTGCCGCCGGTGGATAAAATCTTCACGCCCGAATCGCATAATCCCTTTGCAAAATCAAGGATTCCCGTTTTATCAGAGACGGAAATTAAAGCAGTTTTGATTTTCATAAAAGTTGATATTCCAAAAGTTTTTTGCGCAACGTGTTGCGGTTAATGCCCAACAGTTGCGCGGCTTGCGTTTGCCTGCCTTGCGATTTTGTCAAGGCAAACTCCAAAATTTGTTTTTCCCATTCGCGAAAAAAAACTTCGTAGAGATTTTCCGGCTTTTTTTCGCCAAAATGCGCACAAAACTCTTCCAAATGGCGTTCTAGTTCAAGATTTTTAAAGCGCATCGCTTATCCCTTTATAAAAAACAATTCAACTTCACGCATTTGTTGAAGAGTTGTCTCTAAACTATTGATTTTTTTGCGAAATTCAGCGGCATACGCAATGCCTTTGGTGTACCAGTGAATGTGCTTGCGTGCCACAAAAAGCCCGGTTTTTTCACCATAAAAATCATACAAATTCGCTAAATGTGAAAGCAGAATTTTACCGATTTCTGCGCGTGTGGGCGATTCCAAAATTTCACCCGTTTTCAAAAAATGCGCAATTTCGCGGAAAATCCACGGTCTGCCCTGCGCGGCGCGCCCAATCATCAAGGCATCCGCCGCAGTAAAATTCAAAACATCAAGCGCTTTTTGGGGCGAATCAATGTCGCCATTAGCAATCACGGGAATTTTCACGTTTTCTTTGACAATTTTAATCGTCTCAAACTCCGCCTGCCCTTTGTATTGCTGGCATCTTGTTCTGCCGTGAATGGCAATTGCCCGAATGCCGGCGTTTTGCGCAATTTTTGCAACAGATAGGGCATTTTTATTTTCAAAATCCCAACCTGTGCGGCATTTCAAGGTAACAGGCGTATTTGGCACGGTGGCAACAACCATTTCGCAAATTTTGCCAACAAGTTTTTCATCCTTCATCAAAGCTGAGCCCGCCATCACATTGCAGATTTTTTTGGCTGGGCAGCCCATATTAATATCAATAATTTGAGCGCCGCAATCCACATTGTAGCGCGCCGCCTCTGCCAACATTTTTGGGTCGGCGCCCGCAATTTGCACCACAATCGGCGCGGGTTCATTGGTGTGGTCGGCTCTTCGCTTTGTTTTTTCCGAGCCATAAAGCAGCGAATTGGAAGTAACCATTTCTGATACGGCAAGCCCTGCGCCCATTTTTTTGCACAATATGCGAAATGGCCGATCGGTTACCCCTGCCATCGGCGCCACAAATAAATTGTTCGGCAAGGTAAATCCCAAAAAATCCATGCGGCTATTGCAAAAAAAAGAGCGCATTTTAAGCGCAAAGCGTGCCAAAATAGCAATTCTTTTTTTTCAAAAGTTGGAGCCGACAATGAAGTGGGATGATCAAACCAAGCGCTTGCTCTCGCGCTTTTTGTTTTTGGGGTTGCTCGCCCTAATGGCGTTTTTGTCTTACAAAGGTATGTAAGCCGTGAAAAAACAATTTTTTTGCTATTTTTTGCTTTTATTCTTGTGCGCGTGCAGTACCATCACACCACGCACGGAACAAACAGATTTTTATTTAAATACGCGATTTTCTTTAACCGATTTTAAAAATCAAAAATATTTTACAGGAAAATTAGTTTGGATAGAAAATAAAAACCAGTTTTCCATTCAAATTTTGGGACCACTTAATATTCCATTTTTTCAAATTGTTAAAGAAAATAATTTATTTTGTATTTTGCAAAAAAAAGAAAAAATATGTGGTTATAAAGCCCAACAAAAATTAAAAAACTTTGATTTTATTTTATCCCAAAACTTTAAAAACGTTTTTAAAGGTGAAGAAAATTTATTTTTAAAAGAAAAAAATATAGACACTTCTTATTTTTATGAAGAAAGAAAACTCACCCACATTCAATTCCACAAGGAAAAAGAATGGCGTTTAAAATTCGCGATTGAAACGCTAGAATTTTAAAGGATTTAACGCAAATGGCACTGTTTAGCATTCAAAGCAATCTTTTAAAAAATATGCGCGATGTTTTAATTCGCCATTTAAAAGAAAACCCAAGCTCGCCTTTTGAAAAAGAAACCATTTTGGTGCACAGCAACGGTATGCGCCAATGGTTAAGCCAAGGCATTGCCCAAGATTTGGGCATTTGTGCCAACATTGAGTTTCCCTTGCCCACCAAATTTATTTTCCAAACCTACCAAAAAATCTTGGCAGATGATTTTAAAACTTGGGCAGAAAATAATCCTTTTGAAGCACCCTTTGACCAAGAATTATTATCTTGGCAAATATTTAATATTTTAAATAGCGAACAAATTAAAGAAAAAGTGTTTTCTCCCTTGTTGAATTATTTTAAAAATGATGAAAAGGACATTAAAAAACGCCTACTTTCAAAAACACTTGCAGGATTATTTGAAAATTATCAAAGCTACCGTGCCGATTGGTTGGAACAATGGCAAAAAGGAAAATTTGTTTTAGACAATGGCAAACAATTAAAAGAAAAAGATTTGTGGCAAGGGCATTTGTGGCAACATTTAAATTCGGAGCCGAGTCGTGTTGCATTATTTAAAAAATACAAAGAAAAACTTGAAAAAAATTCTGCGTTTACCGTGGAAAAACGCTTATTTATTTTCGGCTTAACAGGATTATCCCAACAAAGCTTGGAATTTTTTATTCTTTATTCTCAAATTTGCGATATTTACTTTTTTATTCATAACCCAACCGAACTTTATTGGGGCGATTTAATTCACGCCAAGGATGAAATCAAAATCGCTTGGAAAAACAAAAAAATGCTTCAAACACCGCCGCATGAAGATAATCTTTTGGCTTTATTAGGCGCACAAGGTCGCGATGCTTTAAATTTATTTTACGAATTAAGCGAAAATAAAGTTTTGCATTTTGAAGAACCTTTTTCCGAACCACAAAATAAAACCCTTTTAAATAAACTACAAAACGCCATTTATCATCTCAACGCGCCATTTGATACAATTACTGATAATGATTTTTCTATTTCTTTTCATCAATGCCACAGCGCCTTTCGGGAAGTGGAAGTTTTAAATAATTTAATTTTAAATGAATTAGATAATGATAAAACTTTAAATCCCCGCGATATTTTGGTTTTAGCCCCTGATATTGAAAAATACAGCCCTTTTATTGATGCCGTTTTTGGCGCTTATTCAAAAAATGATGAGCGCTATATTCCCTATTCCATTGCCGACCGCAAAAAACGCACAACAAGTTTATTTCTACGCGCTTTAAAAGATTTATTATCCTTGGATGAATTAGAATTTAATCCCAATCAAATATTTGGCTTATTAGAATCACATTTTGTGCGCCATAAATTTAATTTAAATGAAAAAGAAATTGCACAATTAAAAATGTGGATTAAAAATGCCGAAATCCGTTGGGGTTTAACCGAAAAACAACGCCACGATTTGTATCAAAATGCGGCATCATCCCTTCAAAACACGTGGCAAAAAGGCTTATCCCGCTTGATTTTGGGCTTTGCCATGGGCGAATCGTCCGAATGGCAGGCTTATTTGCCACTGCCCGCAGCCCAAGGATTGAATGCCGAACCCTTGGGCAAACTCTTTTTATTGATTAAAAAATTAGACTTTTGGCGCGCCCAATTTAGCCAAAGCGCAACCTTAAAAGAATGGCAGGCGCGTTTATCCGCCTGCATTGCCGACTTTTTTGCCGCAAATGAGGAGGATGCCGAAATCCAACAATTTTTAAACAACTGCAACACACTTGTTGAAAAGGAACGCCGCGCGCGCGAGCTCTTAAAATCAGAAACAGCGCCTGTTTTTTCCTTAGCCACCTTGCGCGAGGATTTTCTCAATTTGTTGGAAGAACCCGGCTTAAAACAACCCTTTTTGGACGGCAAATTGATTTTTGCAACCTTTATGCCGATGCGCGCCATTCCGCACCGCCAAATCTATATCTTGGGATTAAACGATGAAGATTTTCCGCGCAGCAATCTACCGCTAGACTTTGATTTAATTGCCCAAAACCACCGCCGAGGCGACCGCTCACGCACAGATGACGACCGCTATATGTTGTTGGAAACTTTGCTGGCAGCGCAAGAAAAAATCACTTTCAGCTACGTTGCCCAAAATATTCACGACAATTCCGCTCGCCAACCCTCTATTTTATTAGCACAATTACAAAGTTATATTACCGCGCATTTTGCCACTAAAAATGGCGAGTCAATTATTAAACATTTAACAACCTCACATCCCTTGCAAGCGTTTAGCAAAAAATACAATCAAAATAATCAACTATTTACTTATTCAAAAGAATGGTTTGAATACAAAACAGTAGATTTAAAAGAAAATTCTAAAATTGATTATGTTGAACAATCAAAATATTTAAATGATTTAATTGTTTTGTTAAAAAACCCAGCGCTTTCTTTTTTCCAACAAACATTAGATGCAAAATTTTCAAATCCTGAACATTTTTGTTTTGAAGAAACAGAAAATTTTGGAACCGAATCGCTAGAATTTTATAAAGCGCGTTGTAATATTGTGGAGATTTTACACAATGCTTTTTACCAAAAAAGAGACCGCGCTACCGCATTAAATGAAGTTTTAACCAACATTCAAAAAACTGATTTTTTACCTTGGGGTGGCGTTGGTGTTTTAAAAAATAAAGAATTAAAAAATTTTGGCAATGCTTTTTTACAAGAATTATCACATTTTCATTCTGTTCGGCGTGAAATAATCACTATTGAAAATATTGCAGGAGAAATTGAATTATTTTCAAATGAATATGAAGAAAAGCAGTTGATTTTAAGCGCCAGTCAATTAGAATCAAGTAAATATTTACAACCATTTTTGCAACATATTTTGGCAAACGCTGCGGGGTTTAAAATAAAAACTTCAATTATTGGTTTAAAAGAAAATAATGTTATCTCAAAAACATTTGAACCTATTGAACAAAATCAAGCGTTAACAATCTTAAAAAAATTAAATAATTTTTCCGCAAATTCTTTAAAAGAACCCTTGCCTATCACACTAAAAACAGCACTCGCTTTTTTAGACGCTAAAAATAAAAAAAATAATAAAGAATGGACTGACACCCGCAAAATATTTTTAAAGGAATGCGAACAAACACCCGCATTAAGTTTTGCCTTTGCCGATTTTGATGATTTTTATAATGCGGATTTTCAAAAACTTGCTTTTGAAATATATGGCGATTTTTATAATAATTTTCCACGGTAAACAACATATTTTTTTGAAAAAATGGCAATAAAACTTCAAAAACGCGAATTATTTTTGCTACTGATTATTTTCACTATCAGTTTTTTAATTCGTTTTTATATTTCCGATTACACCAAACTCATTTTGCTCTACCCAGACGAATTGCGCTACGCCCAACTTGCTGAAAACTTTGCCTATGGCCGCGGCTTTTTGCTTTACAACCAAGCCACCGACTACCAAAAAATCTTGTATCCGCTAACAATCGCCCCTGCTTTTTTCTTAGAAACACGCGCCTTACAACAACATGCGCTCGCTTTTATCAACGCTTTTTGGGTATGTTGCACGGTATTTCCCTGCTTTTTCATCGCGCGCTTATTGCTTAGCAAACCCCGCAACATTTGGGGCATCACGCTTTTATCCACAATTTTGCCAGATTTGAGTTTTTCTTTGAGCTGGATGAGTGAAGTTCTTTTTTTGCCATTGGCATTATGTCTTTTTTATTTATTTTTAAAATATTTATTTATAGAAAAACCCTCCATTTTTTTTAATATAACTATCGGTGTTTTTTGTTATTTGCTTTATTTATGCAAAGAAATTGCCCTTGTTTTTCCTTTGTCTTTTTTTATATTAATTTTAATTTTGAAACAAAACCGAATAAATCAAATTAAAAATTGCCTAATTATTTCGGCAGGTTTTATTATTCCATTTTTATTGATGAAATGCTTCGTTTTTCAACAAATGGGCAATTCTTATAACCAATTTACAAGTCCAAATCTTTTATCAACGGAACATATTTTTTATTTTTTTTATGGAATGGTTTATTATTTTATTTATATTACAATCGCTTTATTATTCTTCCCGCTTTTTATGCCAATGGTGTTTTGGAATAATTTAAACAAACAAAACAAAAGCACTTTTTTATTTATTTTACTCTTGATTTTAAACACCGCTATTGTGGTATCTTATACCATTTACATACGTGAAGATTTGGATAACCTTATTCCACGCACTTTAATTCGCTATCTTACTTATATTTGGCTGCCAACGTTAATTGTTTTTTTATCGCTATCAGAAAACAAATTAAAACAAACGCCACAAAAATCCTTGTGGTTTTTGGTCGCTATTCCTTTAATTATTATATTAACAATTTTCCGCGGGTCGTTAAGCGGTTTTATGGATTATAACATTCTTGCACTTTTAGATATTCGCCGTGAACCAACTTTCATTCCATTTTTAAAATACAGTTTGGTAATATTTTTTATTGTTTTTTTATTCTTTTTTCAAAAATATACGAAAAAAATAACTAACCTTTTCTTTTTTATTCTCGCTGCGATTTATTTATTCTGCCATTTTGAAGTTAGCGCACTTTACCACAAACATTATGGTGTGATGGATGAAGAAAAAACGGCTATTTTCCGCCTAGAAGATTTTGTAAAAAACAATCCTAACAAAACATTTTTATTTGCCAACACCACGTGGGACCGCAATCAAGGTTTGGTGGATGCGTTTTTAAATTACCCGAATTTTTACGTGGTGCATATTAGCGAATTGATGGCCGGTTTAGAAAAACCAGTGAGTGAAAAAATATTTCCACTTTTTTGGGCAAAAAATTATTACAATTTGAACCCGCCTTTTTCATTAAATGCGGTGGATTTTATTGTACTACCACAAAATTTAAATTTAACAATCCCCAACGCCAAAAATGAAAACTACGGTGCATTTGAAGTTTTTTATAATAAAAATGCCAAATATTTTCCAAAAATAGAATTTAAGGATTAAAATCCACGGTCAACGGTATATTTTTTTGAAAAAATGAAAACACTTTTCCATCATCTTATCCAAACCAAACGTGGCAATATAACATTGCTTTTTGTTTTATTTGCAGCGAGTTTTATTTTCCGCTTTTGCATGGCATTTTTTTTCAAACATATTGCAAGTTACCCCGATGAATTGTTTTATTACCAAATGGCAGAAAGTTTTGGCAAAGGGAATGGTTGGTTGGTTTATAACCATTCCACAGGACTGCAAAAAATTCTATATTCATTTATTATTTCACCTGTTTTTTTATTTGAGTCACGAGAAATACAACAACTTTTAATTGCTTTCATCAATACTTTTTGCATTTGTTCTAGCATTTTTCCTGCTTATTTTATCGCTTGTCGTTTATTAAAAAACAACTTTTCTATTTTGCTAATTCTTATTGTTGCTCTATTATTACCTGATTTATGTTTTAATATAACTTTTATGATTGAAAATATATTTTTGCCATTATCGCTTTGGCTTTTTTATTTCTTTATGCGTCTTTTTGAATCAAAAAATAATATTAAAATTATTTATACTTTTCTTTTGGGCGTTTTTTGTTATATTTGTTATTTAAGCAAAGAAATTACATTGTTTTTTATTTTGGCTTTTTTCGCAATGATTTTTGTTATATATTTTTTTAGAATAAATAACAAAAAAATAATTTGGCAAATCAAAGACCTATTTTTTATTTGTTCTGGTTTTTTTATTTGTTATGCTATTTTTAAATTATTTCTTTTTCAACAACATGGCAATTTTTATTCTGCACAAATCAGCAATATTGGCAATTTACCTGAAGAATATTATTTTCAATTTATATTTTTTTGTTTGATTAATTATCTGTTATGCGCACTTATTGCTGGGGGATTTTTTCCTTTTATTTTACCGATTGTTTTTTGGAAAAGTTTAAATACTCAACACCAACGCCTTTTTATTTTTATAATTCTTTTAGTTTTTGGCACTGCTTTAACGCTTTCTTATTCTATTTATGTTCGTGAAATGGATTTTTATTTGCCTGCTCCACGTTCTTTGTTGCGTTATTTGTGTTATTTGTGGATTCCGCTTTTTTGTTTGTTTTTAGCTTTTTTGGAATACAAACTACCTAAAAAAAATATTTCATTTTTATTTATTGCCATGCTCCCTGCTTTTCTTATATTTTTTATTTTCAAAGGTTCTTATGGTATTTTTACAGTGGATAGTATGATGCTGCATTTTATTGATGCACGTTTTCCAGTAGAATATATTATCAATTTTAAAATTTTATTGATTATTTTGGTTTGTGTGGTTGCTTTGTTTTTTCATCAAAACCAAAACAAAATCATTTTGTTTTTATTTACTTTGATGATGCTCGGTTTTGTTTTTAACAATTATAAAAATATCACCGAAATGCGCCCGTTTTATGCGGTTTCTGAAAACAAAAAAATAGAAATGCTTGAAATTGAAAAATTTATAAAAAACAACCCTGATAAAAACTTTTTGATTGCGAATAATCAATGGTGGTATAATCTTTACCAACCATTAGCGGACACCTTTTTAAATTATAAAAATGTTTATACCACAAACATAGAATATTTTTTGCGTATGGATGATTCGGATATTTTGGTGAAAGATTATAATATTCCATTGTTGTGGTTATATTCTAATGATTTGAATAAAACCTACCAAACTGATAAAATAGATTTTGTAATTTTACCCAAAAAAATTGATATTCATTTTGCCAATAATAAAAAACCGAAATATTTTATAACAATTAAAAATTCACAGCTTTTGCAAAAGCACGAATTATTTGAAATTTACCAAATGCAAAATCCGCAAATTTTGCCAAAAATTCGTGTGGAATTTTAAAATTTTTTTGTTGTTTACCGTGGATTTTTTAAAACTGATACAAATTCTCACCATTCCAATCAAAAGCGATGATGAGCGGCATATCGCGCACTTCAAATTCATAAATGGCTTCCATGCCCAATTCTGCAAATGCCACCACGCGCGAAGATTGAATGGTTTCGGAGACCAACACCGCAGCGCCGCCCACGGCAATGGCGTAAATGGCGCCGAATTGGCGCATAGCTTGCCGCGCAGCTTCACCACGCTCCGCTTTGCCAATCATCATTTTCAAACCGGTTTTTTCTAACAACAAGGGAGTGAATTTGTCCATCCGCGTGGCAGTTGTGGGACCAGCAGGTCCTACCACTTCGCCTGCTGCGGCTTTGACTGGACCCACGTAATATAAAATGCGATTTTTTAAATCCACGGGCAATTTTTTACCTGTTTTTAATAAATCGCAGAGTTTTTTGTGTGCGGCATCGCGCGCGGTTAAAATTTTTCCGCTTATTAAAACCAAATCGCCTGTTTTTAATTTTTTTAATTCTTCAATATTTAAATCATCGGCGTTTATTCTTTTAAAACTCTGCAATGAATTATTTTCTAAAAAATGCTGATTTTTAAAAGGAAATTCGCCAAAAAATGTTGCTGCACCGCCATTTTCTTTTAATTCAAAATGGCAGTGCCGCGTGGCTGCGCAGTTGGGCATCAAAGCGATGGGAAAATTCGCCGCATGTGTGGGGAAATCCAAAAGTTTCACATCCAACACAGTGATATCACCCATTAAGCCTTGTGCGCCGATTTTTAACGCATTGATTTTATTGAACAATTCTATACGCAAACGCTCAATTTCCGTTTTTGCCCCGCGTTTTAAAAGTTCAGGCATATCAAGCGGATAAAGCAGCGATTTTTTTGCCAAGAGCATTGCTTTTTCAGGCGTGCCACCAATTCCAAGCCCGATAATTCCGGGCGGGCACCAACCCGCACCCATTGTTTTGATTTGCGCCAACACCCACGCCTGCCAGTCGTCAGAAGGGTTTAACATTGCAAAGCGAGTTTTGGCTTCCGAGCCACCGCCCTTTGCGGCGCAACGAATAGAGATGGTCTGACCTTCCACCATTTCAACATGAACAATGGCGGGCGTGTTGTCTTTTGTGTTTTCGCGCGTGGTTGCGGGATTTTTTACAACGGAAAGTCGCAAGGGATTTTTTTTATCCAAATACGCACGGCGCACGCCCGCATCTACCAAGGCTTGCAGGCTTTTTTGCGTATCAATTCGCACATTCATTCCCATTTCCACAAAAACCACAGCAATGCCGGTATCTTGGCAAATTGGGCGAAATCGCGCGCTGGCGCGCTTAGAATTTTCCAAAATTTGCGCGATGGCATTTTTGGCAAGCGCGTGGCTTTCTTTTTGCCATGCCGCGTGCATGGCGTTTAAAAAATCGGGCGAATGGTGCGCGCTTATCCATTGAAAAGCGTTTGCAATGGATTGCACAAAGTCGGCTTCGGTAATAATTTTCATTTTTTTTAAAAAGAATTTTAAAAATGCTTTTATACTCTCAACTTTTAATTTTGTCGTGGAAAAAAATGAATATTCAACAACCGCTTGAACGCCTTGTATTTTTTAGCCGTTGGGTGCAAGCGCCCATGTATGTTGGCTTAATAGTTGCACAAATAGTTTATTGTTGGTTATTTTTGGTGGAATTATTCCACTTGATTGTGCGCATTTTTGGCACAGGACATATTAATGAAACGGACGTTATGTTAACCGTTCTTGGTTTGGTTGATATTGTGATGATTGCCAACCTTTTAATTATGGTGATTATCGGCGGTTATCAAACCTTTGTTTCAAAATTAGAAGAAATTGCAAAACATCCCGACCAACCCGAATGGTTGTCGCATATTAATGCAGGAGTTTTGAAAATAAAACTTTCTACTGCCATAATTAGTATTTCATCCATTCACCTTTTAAAAAGTTTTATTAACCCGAATAATCAAACGGAACATTATTTAAAATGGCAAGTGATTATTCATCTGCTTTTTTTAATCTCCGCCTTGGCTCTGGCTTGGGTAGATAAAATAATGATGCAAACGGTTTTGAATCAACATTCAAATTCTTAAAAAAATAAAAAGTTTACCGTGGAAAGATATGTTTCCACGGTAAACCAAAATTTTTTTTGAAAATTTAAAATGCTTTTTTGCCGATTATGGCTTGGGCGGCGATTTTTAAATATTGTTCTGGTCGGAGGCGTTTTTCAAAAACCACCACGCTGTCGTAATAAGTAATGGAATAAGCGGTTTTTGTAAAATTGGTAATTGGAGGAATGCCTGCGGTATATTTGTTTTTATTATAAACCGCATTTAATTCATCAATTAAATTTTTGGTGTAATCCACAAAAGAGAGTTCTACCCCCCCCCCCCCCGAATTCTTCCCAGTAAGAAGTGTGGAGGTCTTCAACCCAATAAACGCCATTGTCTTTCACGTGGTCAAACATTTCTTCAAAGGTAACAATTTGCTGTTGCATGGTGTGGCCGCCGTCATCAATTAAAATATCCACGGGTGGAATTTGTGTTTTTAATTGACGCAAAAATTCACGGTCTTCTTGAGAACCGATGAATATTTGAATACCCTCTTCCTCTAATTTTTTGCAATCGGGGTTAATATCTACTCCGTAAATATTTACTTTGGCATTGTTTTTTGAAAAATAATGCTTCCACATTTTGGTGGAACCGCCATGTGATACACCAATTTCCAAAATATTCACGTCTTTACCACGAAAACGTGAAAAATGTTTTTCATATTCATCAAAATAAGCAAACCATTTGTGAATAATATTTTCCTTATTTTGAATGAAATAATCGTGAAAACTTTTATCTAAATCTTGATTATATTCTGTGTAAAGAATATCTTTGACTTGTTTTCGTTTTTCATTATTTTCTGGCGTTTCTTTTTCATCAATCGCTAAACATTGACAATATTCTGCCATGCGTTCATTTTGAATATTTTTTTTATATTTATTGTGCAGATACGCCTTTGCCATTTCTTTTAAAACGGGCAAAAATTTTTGCGTTTTCTTTTCAATATTTTGTTCGGTAAAAGTTTTTTCCATGGTGCAATCCTTTCAAAAAAAGAAGTTTTTAAAATTTGTCGTCATTCAAACGCATTTCCACATAGGTGTTGTCGCGCAGTTGGCGCAGCCAATCTTGATAGACTTCTTCCAAGCGGCGCAAGTGCAAATCTCGGCGGGCTAATCCGCGTTCGCGCTCATCTGTAACATCTTTGGAGCGTCTTTCTTCTACTTTAATTAAATGCAAGCCAAAGGGTGTTTTGATGATTTCGCTGATTTCTCCGACTTTCAAAGCGTTCATGGCGTTTTCAAATTGCGGCACGGTGTCGCCCGGATTCACCCAACCCAAATCTCCGCCGTTGGCAGCGGATGCATCTTGCGAATAGCGTTTGGCTAAGGTTTCAAAAGATTCGCCGATGGAGAGTTGTCGCAAAACTTCTTCTAATGTTTGGCGCGCTTGGGATTCGGAGACAATTTCTGTTACGCGTAACAAAATGTGCCGTGCATGCGTTTGTTCAATCACGTGGAATTCTTCGGTTTGATTATTGCCTAGGCGGTTTAAAAGTTGAATAATGTGAAAGCCGCCGGGCGAGCGCAACACGCCGCTAATGCCGCCCACATCCAAATTTGCCGCAGCGTTAACATAGAGTTCTGGTAGTTGTGAAACAGGCCGCAGCCCCATTTTGCCGCCTTGCAAAGCATCTTGAGAATCGGAAAAAGCCGCAGCCATTTGTGAAAAATTTTCGCCTTTTAATAAACGCAGACGAACGTTATTGGCGCGTTCTTCAATGCGTTCTAAATCTTGTGGCGATGGATTTTCAGGCAAACGAATCACAATGTGTGCAAGTTCCAACTGCGTTTTATTTTGGTTTTCACGCAGTTTTAAATAATTGTCTATTTCTGCATCGGAGATTTGAATGCGGGAATCCACTTCGGTTTCACGCAATCGGGCAATGACCATTTCGTCTCGGATTTCTTCTTTAAAATAATCCCAATTCACACCTTCTTTTACAATTTCTGCTTGGAATTTTTCAGGCGACATTTTGTTGTTTTCTGCCAAACGTTTTAAACCCGCTTCAAGCGCGTTGTCGTTGACTTCCAAACCGATTTCTTTGGCGCGTTGCAACTGCACTTTGTCCATTACCAAACGTTCCAAAATTTGTGGCGCGAGTTCTGAATCAGGTGGAAATGGCGTTTTTTGGCGTTTTAATTGTTCTTTGGCGGTTTTTAGGCGTTCTTGCAATTCAAGATTGGTGATAACGTCATTGCCAACTACTGCAACAATGCGGTCAAGTTCAACGGGCGCTGCAAAAACACTGCAACTCAAAAAGCAAAAGGTCAAAAGAAGTTTTTTCATCGTAATTTTCCACGGTAAACGTTAATTTTTTTTGAAAACTATGGCGACCATTCGTTGGTTTTGCCATAACCCGGCACGCTGCGGCGCAAAAGTTCCATCGGACTTGTGCCAACTGATGTGAAATCGTTTAACTCAAACTGCACAAAAAAAGACGTATTCGCCGCACCGGATAAAGCGCCAACCCTTTGCGCCACAAAGCGCAGCGCCCAACAATCCGCGTTGTATTCTACGCCAAGAATGCCTTCCAACAAGCGACCATCGCGCAAGGAATAATTGTAGCGCCCAACGCCATACCAATTTTTAAACGAATCGGATATCGCTTTCAAAGGCCATTGCGCTGAAAGGTCAAATTGGTCAACTGTGCGTTGATTCGTCAAGGGATTTTTAACATAGCGATAACTTGCGGACATCACCTTGCCAAAATCGGGTTGATGCCGCGCGCCAATAGAAAAACGCTCGGTTTTTGAATCACGGTGGTTGTATTCCAATTCCATTTCCGCATAGGTTTTTTCCCAAACCAAACCTGTAACCGAACCCACCAAATTTGAAAAATTGCGCCGCGTGTCGTTTGAATCAGATGCCGTTAACTGCACGCGCTGCGGGCGAAAATAAAGCCGTTCGCCCACTTGCGCCTTGAAATATTCAACCCCGTTGTTTTTACCTAAAAATCGCGTCGCCAGCGCCAAGGTTAATTGATTCGCATCGTTGATGCGGTCAATGCCGCTATAAACATTTTCAGTGAACATTTGCGCGAAGGTGAAATCTTTTAAGGCGGTATCAAAAACGGGCAAATGATTTTGGCGGCGGTAAGGAATATAAACGTAATACAAATGCGGCTCTAAGGTTTGCACAAAACTTTGCGCACGCAATTCCACAGGGCGCTCAAAAGCAACATTGCCATCCACCGTGAACGTTGGCAAAGCACGGGAATAATGCGCGTTTTTGCCTTGGCGAACAATTGGCGAATTTTGCCGCATGCGGTAATGCGTCATATGCAAACCGACTTTGCTTGTGAGTTGAAAGGCTGGATAAATAACCGGAATGCTCGCCTGCGGATACAAAAACCAGCGGTCTGCATTGGTGCGGGTTTGGTGTTTAAAACGGGTAAATTGCCCAGTTGCTGAAAAATCCAAAGCGTTTGCCACATTCGGCTTAAAAACGCTGATATTGAATTGTGGTTCTAAAAAATAAGGTTCGGTTACCGGATTTTCAGGGTCCGTTTGCAAGGTTTGGTAGCGCACAGTTTGCATGCTTGTGGTAAGCCATGAAAAAGGCGTATAAGCAAAATGCACTTGGCGCAACAAATGCACTTGGGACGTTTGCAAAAGTTGGGAAGACAAATCTTGCCAATACAAATCATCGGAAACATTATTCCACTGCACATAACCCGTTAAATTCGGCAAAAATTGTTGGGTGTGCGTTATTTGCCAAGCGTAGCGTTTGTCGCCAAATTCGCGGTCGTTCAAATATTCCCCGCGCAAATAACCGCTTGCTTTGTCAAACAAATAGCGCCCTTCTGCGCCAATTTGCATGCCGCGTTTGAACATCCAACGCGGGTAAAGTGTGGCATCGTAATTCGGCGCAATGTTTAAATAATAAGGCACCACAATATCCAAACCCGTGCGGGTTGAAGTGCGGTAGGTTGGCGTTAAAAAACCACTTTTGCGCTTATCGGATAAAGGAAAAGAAAAATACGGCGCATACAAAAACGGCACGCCGCGAAACCACAAAGATGTGTGTTTGGCAGAACCTGTTTCATTGCCAAAATCCAAATCCAAGTCGCTCATTGCAACATACCAATCGGGGTCATCCGCCGTGCAAGTGGAATAGCGGGCGTTTTTGAGTTGGTAGTGGTCATTGGACAAAATATTGATTTCTTCTGCCGCACCGCGCGCTTTGGAAATGCGCGTGGGCGTGGGTTGTTTGGTGGGTAAACCATAACTATGCGCCACATTCACCAACATCGCGGCAGAAGATGAAGTCATATAGTTTTCATCGGTTGAAGACAAACTATCCAAAGTCGACATCACAATATTGTCGTTTCGGTAAAAACGCGTGGCGACTTCCCGCGCCAAAAAATATTGTGCATTTTGAATGTTGCCGGTTTCATCCGCAAAGCCAAGCGACATTTTTGGCGCATGCACTTCCACGCCGTAGCGCATTAATTTCACATTGCCTTGGGCATCCAAATGCTCGTCAATCAAATAATAATCCAGCGCATCGCCATACAACCACGCATCGGGTTTTCGTAATTCCACATTGCCGCGCGCGTGCATCACTTCGTCTGTGTTGCCTTCTATTTCATCTGCCGTTAAAAAAGTGGCAGCGTTTTGAATATGGCTTGGGTAAGGAATGCCATAAGGCATTTTTTTTGATGACAAATTGCGCGAAATAATTGTTTTTTCAAAAGTTAAAGCGTTTTCAAAATTTTTAAACGCGCCACGCCGTTTGCGATTTTCAAATTTTTTAGGCGTTGACCGTGGAGAATTGCTATTTTGCTGGCGAATATTCAACTGCGGAAAGTCATTGGCAATCATATTTTGCGCGGCGGCATTTTGCGAAAATTGCGACAACAAGCACAACGCAAGCGTGCCAACTGCGGCAGGCGCAAAAGAAAGTTTTGTGAAGGTTTGGTGATTCCCAACAAGCATTGCGGGCAGGCGCTGGTGTAAAATTGCGCATTTTATAACACCGCACGCCACTATGCCACGCGATCATCTTATTAAAACTTGGATTGCCGAAAATCTGCCAAACGTTGAAAAATTTGAACCCGCTTCATCTGATGCGAGTTTTCGCCGATTTTTCCGCTTATTTTTATCCAACGGCACCACGCAAATTTTGATGGACATTCCGCCCGAAAAAGAAAGCGCCGCAGCATTTTTGAAAGTGGCGCACATTTTAAATGCGGGCAACATTGCCGCACCCAAAATTTTAAAAACGGATGAAAAAAACGGCATTCTCATCGTCTCTGATTTGGGTCGCATTGTTTATTTAGAAGCTTTAAAAGCCGCGCCTGAATCCGCCGACCATTTGATGCAAGCCGCGTGTTCGGTTTTAATTGATTTTCAAAAAATCAGCCGCGCGGGCGTTTTGCCGCCGTATAGCCACACGTTGTTGATGAATGAAATGCAACTTTTTATAGATTGGTTTTTAAAACGCCATTTGAATTTTGCTTTATCCGAAACAGAAGAAGCCGCCTTAAAAAACGTTTTTCATTTTTTGAGCAATGCTGCGCTCAATCAACCCAAGGTTTTTGCGCATCGCGATTTTATGCCGCGCAATTTGATGTTGCCTGAACAAGGCGATGCAATCGCGCCCGCTTTAATTGATTTTCAAGATGCGGTTTATGGCCCCATCACTTACGATGTGGTCTCGCTTTTTCGCGATGCGTTTATTTCTTGGGAAGAAGAACAAGAGTTGGATTGGGTCATTCGCTATTGGGAAAAAGCGCGTGCGGCAAATCTGCCCGTGCGCGCTGATTTTGCGCGCTTTTGGCAAGAATACGAATGGATGGGTTTGCAGCGGCATTTGAAGGTTTTGGGCATTTTTTGTCGGCTCAATTACCGCGATGGCAAAACGCACTACATTGCCGATTTTCCGCGCTTTTTGAATTACGCTTTAAAAGTTGCAGGGCGTTATGCCGAATTGTCGCCGCTTTTGCAAATTTTAAAAAAACTAGACCAAACGCCTGAAAAAACGGCATTCACTTTTTAAAACTTTTAAAATTCCACGGTCAACCGCAAATTTTTTTGAAAAATGTTTGAAAAATTCTCCAATTTAAAAATTTTGGTCACTGGCGATGTGATGCTGGACCAATATTGGTTCGGCGATGTTGCCCGCATTTCGCCTGAGGCGCCTGTGCCGATTTGCAAAATCAACAAAAGCGAAATTCGCTTGGGCGGCGCGGCCAATGTGGCAGCCAATTTGGCGGCGCTCGGTGTTCAAACTTCCTTGCTTTCTATTTTGGGAACAGACGAAGCCGCTTGCAACATTCAAAAATTAGCCCAAAAAGCAGGCATTCAAACCTTGTTGCACACGGATAAAATGCTTGCCACCATTGTGAAATTGCGCGTTATTGGGCGCGGTCAGCAGTTGTTGCGCATTGATTTTGAAACCTCGCCATCCCAAGAAACACTTTCTGCCAAGTTTGCCAATTTTAAAAAAGAAGTCAGCAAAAACGATTTAATCGTGCTATCCGACTACGGCAAAGGCGCACTGCTTTACGCGCCCGAAATGATTGCCATTTGCAAAGAAAAAGGCAAAGCCATTTTTATTGACCCCAAAGGCGATGATTATGAAAAATACCGCGGCGCCACCTTAATTACGCCGAATCGCCAAGAATTAGAAAGCGTGGTTGGCAAATGGCATTCTGAATCTGATTTGGAACAACGCGCACAAAAACTGCGCGAATCATTAGAAATTGAAGCGCTTTTGGTGACCAGGTCGGAAGAAGGCATGAGTCTTTTTACAAAAAACGGCGTTTTGCACCAAAAAGCCCAAGAAGTGCGCGAAGTTTTTGATGTCTCTGGCGCAGGCGACACGGTAATTGCCACCATCGCTGCCACCCGCGCGGCAGGCGCTACTTGGCAAAATGCATTGCATTGGGCAACTTTGGCAGCCGGTGTGGTCATCGGCAAACTCGGCACGGCGGTTATCACCCCGCAGGAATTGCAAACTTTAATCAATTAAGGGGAAAGCAAAATGTATACGATTGTAACCGGCGCGGCAGGCTTTATCGGTTCTAATTTGGTGCGCGCTTTAAATCAAAAAGGAATCAACAAAATTATTGCGGTAGACCATTTGAAACAAGCCGAAAAATTTAAAAATTTGGTGGGTTTGGATATTGCCGATTATTTGGACAAACACGAATTTTTGGATTATTTAAACACCGGAGCATTGGATGGCGATATTGCGGCAATTTTCCACGAAGGCGCTTGTTCCAACACCATGGAAACCGATGGCGCTTATATGATGGAAAACAATTTCCGCTATTCTTCCTTTTTGTTGGATTATTGCGTGGAACAAGAAATTCCATTCATTTACGCTTCTTCTGCCGCAACATACGGCGCCAACAATGTTTTTGTGGAATCCTTTGAAAACGAAGCACCGCTCAACATTTATGGCTATTCCAAATATTTGTTTGACCAAAAAGTGCGGCGAATTTTAAATGAAATGCCTTGTTCGCAAATTGTCGGTTGCCGTTATTTTAATGTTTATGGTTACAACGAATTCCACAAAGGCAAAATGGCAAGCGTTGCCATGCACAATTTTTTTGAATTCAAACAAAATGGTTTTGTGGAATTGTTTGAAGGTTCAGAACATTTTTTGCGCGATTTTATTTTTGTGGAAGATGTGGTTCGCGTGAATTTGCATTTTTTGGAACATCCAGAAATCTCGGGGGTTTTCAATCTTGGCACGGGCAAAGCGCAATCTTTTACCGAAATCTCGCGCGCCGTTATCAACACCATTAGGCAATCACAAAATCTACCCGAATTGTCTTTGGAAGCAATGCAAAATGAAAAATTGTTGCGTTTTAAACCTTTTCCAGATTCTTTAAAAGGCAAATACCAAAGCTTTACCGAAGCTAATCTCAACAACTTGCGCCAAAACGGCAAATACACTGCTGATTTTTTAAGCGTTTATGAAGGCGTTAGCCGTTACACCGCTTGGCTTTTGGAGAATGACAAATGAGCAAAGCGCAACTCTCGAAAATTCGCCCAGATTTTGAAATCATCGCGCGCTGGATTGAACCGAATAATCGCGTGTTGGACTTGGGTTGCGGAGACGGCGCTTTATTAAAATGGTTGCGCGAAAACCGCCCCATTGAATGTTGCGGCGTGGAATTGGATGAACACGCCGTGTTAGAAGCCATTGCCAACAACATTCCCGTTATTCAAAGCGACTTGGAAAACGGCTTACAAGACTTCGCCACACATTCCTTTGACAAAGTGATTTTATCCCGCACTTTGCAAACCATTCGGCAAGTTGAAGTGGTTTTGTCTGAAATGTTGCGCGTGGCGGATGAAGCCATTGTGTCTTTTCCCAATTTTGCTTATTGGAAAAATTTAAAGTCGGTTTTAAAAGGCAAAATGCCTGTTTCTGAAGATTTGCCCTACTCTTGGCACGATTCACCCAACGTACGCTTTTTTACCCTTGCCGATTTTGAAGCGCTTTGCGCCGATTTAAACATTCAAATTCTGGAAAAACATTTGTTGAATGAAGACGGCTCAAACGTTGCCACCCCGCCTGAATTTTCAACGGACGATGTGAATTTTTTAACCTCGCTGGTTGTTTGTCGCCTAGGGCGTTTTAAAAACTAAAAAAATATTGAGTTCACCGTGGAAAATGCCAAAAAATCCTATTTGCAAACGCTTTTTTCCAAAAAAATGCTCATTTGCATCATCACCGGATTTTCATCGGGATTACCGTTTTTGTTGCTTGTTTCGCTTGTGCCCGCTTGGTTAAGAAGTGAATCGGTAGATTTAAAAACCATCGGTTTTTTTGCACTCATTCAATTTCCTTACACGTGGAAATTTTTGTGGTCACCTTTTTTAGACCGTTTTGCGCCATTTTTGGGGCGCCGCCGCGGTTGGATTTTCATTTGCCAACTGTTGCTTTTTTTTATCATCGGCTTTTTGGGCGGTGCCAACCCGCAAGAAAATATTCTTTTAATTGCCACGTTGTGCGGCACCATCGCTTTTATCTCTGCCACTTTGGATATTGCCATTGATGCCTTTCGGCGCGAAATCTTAACGGATGAAGAACTCGGTTTAGGCAATGCCATCCATGTGAATGCTTACCGCGTGGCGGGTTTGGTCCCGGGTTCGCTCTCGCTGATTTTGGCGGACGTTTTGCCGTGGAATCTGGTTTTTTGGGCAACGGCAGCTTTTATGATTCCGGGCGTTTTAATGCCATTTTTTGTGGCTGAACCACCACACCAAAACGCCCCGCGAACCTTGAAAGCGGCACTAAAAATGCCTTTTAAAGAATTTTTAACACGCAAAGGTTGGCGCGGCGTTTTTTTAATTTTGGGGTTCATTTTTTTATACAAATTGGGCGATAGTTTGGCAACTTCCATCATCACGCCATTTTATTTGGATATGGGTTTTTCCAAAACGGACATCGGCTTAATTGCCAAACACGCCGCACTTTGGCCAAGTGTTTTCGGCGCGATGCTGGGCGGCTTGTGGATGATTAAACTCGGCATTAACCGCGCCTTGTGGATTTTTGGCGCGGTGCAATGGGTCACCATTTTGGGTTTTGTTTTTTTGGCAAGCATTGCGCCCTTTGATTCAATCGGTTTTTATGAACGCAGCATTTTGGCAATGATTATCGCCTTGGAATATTTGGGCGTAGGGCTTGGCACAGCGGCGTTTGTCGCTTTTATTGCAAGGGAAACCAACCCCGCTTATACGGCAACGCAAATGGCGCTTTTTACCAGTTTTGCCGCCGTGCCACGCACATTCATCAATGCCTTTGCGGGTGTTTTGGTTGAGCATTTGGGATGGTTTTCTTTTTTTATTTTATGCACCATCCTTGCCACCCCGGGCATGCTTTTGCTGTTGAAAGTGGCTCCTTGGCATGCCAAAAATCATTAAAATCCACGGTAAACATTGTAAAATTTTGATAGTTTTGTTGTTTACCGTGGGTTTTTGCATTTGTTGAAGAAAGGAAAAAACCATGCCCGAAGTTGATTTTAAAACCAAGTTTTGTGAAAAATATTTTGACAAAAACACGTGGGATTTGGACGTTTTAAATCAAGTGGATGTTTTATTAAAAGATAAAAACGGCGATGCTTTGCTTTATATTGAATCCAAATTTAAAATTGAAAATGAAAATGCGCACCGCACCGCTTTGGCGCAAGTGATTTTAACCAATAAAAAACAAAAAAAGATTTTATCTCGCGTGGCGTTAATTTACCAAGATTTAGAAAATAACGATATTTTAGAATTATTAGATTGTTCTGATGATTCCGTGATGTTTAATAATGATTTTAATTGGCAAGCAGAAAAAGCAAGTATGCCAACGGCGGATGCCATCAATCGCATTAACGACCGTCTGCACAACAAAATCACCCGTTATAAAAATAATGAAATCAAAGAGTTTTATAAAAATTTAAAAACGGGCAATGGCACGCAAATTCAAATCACTGCGCAAAATTTTAATGTGGTTTATAACGAATGGAAAAACGCCGTTGATTTTGAAAAACCTGTTTTAGATGAGCAAGATTTAATCAATCTTTTTTTAATTGATGTTTTAAAAGGAACAAAATATGAAAGAAGCGTGCGTGGCGAATTTGTTTTAGGTGAACTGCCAACAAATGCTTTAATTCGTGAAGGCACAAATTTAAATGCTTATGAATTATGTGTTTTAAATGGCAAGAACGGAATTATGTATTATTCCGACACTTCTTTATCACCATTTATTTATCTTTTTAAAAATATTGAAAAACACGATTTTTTTTGGAAAAAATACAAACGCCCGCCTGAAAAAGAAGAGTTTTTAAAAATATTAGAACGCAGTGCCACACTTTACACCGACAAATATCGGCGCGATACGGGCGGAGAATACACGCCCACGTGTTTTGTAGAAAAACAAAATGATATTTTAAGAAAACACTATGATTTAAACGAATTTATTGTTTTTGACCCTTGCGCAGGTGTTGGGAATTTGGAAAATCAATTTGGGCGGGATTTTAAAGAATTTTGTTATTTATCCACCTTGGAACAAATGGACGTGGATACGTGTTTAATCAAAGGTTTTGAAAATGTAGTGAAGTTTGATTATTTGAAAAACGACAAAGAACCCGTTTTTAAATACAAAGGCAAACAAAATAATACCGTTTCAGGCATTTGTGCTATGGAAAAGAAAAAACTAATGGTTGTGATGAATCCTCCTTACAAAAAGCACAAAGGCAGAGAAAATAATTTGGCAATTGAATTTTTTAATAAGGTTTTAAAACTAGAACCAGACGTGATTGTTTTTTATTATATGACAGAGAGTTTTTTGCGCGATGAAATTGAGAATTATATTGATTCGGGTTATAAAATTGTCTCGCATATTTTTTCCAATGCCAAAACCACTTTTCAACTTTCACAATGGCCGATTTCACAAATTATTTTTGATAAAGAAAAAGGTAAGAGAATCAATCGCAAAGCCATTCCTGCGGAGCGCTATGAATTTGATCCAAAAACAGATAAACTCAAATTTGTAAAAAAATACGTTTATGACAATTACCGCCCGAATTTAATTCGTGAAATTGATAAGGAAATCCGCAAGAATAAAAGCGGTTTTGTTTTGGGCACGGTGAGTTATTTAGAAGATGTGATTAATTTAACCAACAAAGAATCCAAAAAGAAAGCCTCTAATAAAAAAAGCACATTGTGTCCGATAACCACTTACAATTTAAAATATTGCTTACTTTCAAAAGGTATTAATTTTAATACGCATCACGAATATTTTGAGCGCAATCGCCACGTTTACCGTGGAAAAATAAAGGATATTTCGCCAGAATTATTTAACGATTCCATTGCCTTTTCTTTGTTTTATTTGCGAATGGCATTTACCAATAAAGGACGGCAAAATTTTATAATGCCATTTACGTCTGAACAATTAGGTTGTCGCAAAAATGATTTGAATGTTTTATTCTCTGATGAAAATAGCGGAATATTAATTAACGAACCACCTTTTGATTTTAGAATTTTTTTACAACAATTTGAATTTTCAACCGAAGCGAAAAATATTTTTTCAGCGGCTTTAAAAATATTTCATTTTTATCATCAAAACAAATGGTATGAAAATAAAGACTGGAATGATTCTTTTTATGATATTACCAACGCCATTATGGGCAAAGAAAATGTTGTTTTTAAAAATTTTGAAACGGAAAACGACTCCCGAATTACCAAAACAAAAACCACCAAAGGCACGCGTGGTTTTGGGCGCAATACGATTAAATATGTGGTCGGCAGTGAATATTTGCCGATTTTTGAAAACTTTTTTAATGCCCGCGACATTTTGGCAAAAAAAATCAATCGCCAATTAGTAGAATCGGGTTTGTTGCTTTGGGAACGGGAAAATATTTATTAAAAAAACGATTTTCCACGGTAAACCTTAAAAAATTTTCAAAAAAACAAAAAGTTTACCGTGGAAAATTGCCAAAAATCACCACCGCTTTTTGCCGTTGGTTGGCAAAATTTTGTTTAATTCGGCGGCAATGGCTTCTCTGGCGCGGAAAATGCGCGAGCGCACTGTGCCTATTGGCACATTCATTTTTTTGGCAATGTCTTCATACGCCAAGCCTTCAAACTCCCGCAATTCAATGGCTGTTCGCAATTCATCAGATAATCGGTTTAAGGCTTTTTGCACGCTTTGGGCAATTTCTTGTGAAATTAAAAGCGCCTCGGGGCTTTGATAATCCGCCACAAAAGCGGTTGGGTGTTCGCTTTCAAACACTTCTGATTCCAAGGGCAAATCAATTGTGCCGTGGCGTTTTTTGCGGCGCGTTATCAAATGATTTTTGGCGGTGTTGGCAGCAATTTTGTAGAGCCACGTATAAAAAGCGCTTTTGCCTTGAAATTGACCAATGGCGCGGTAGGCTTTGATAAAACTTTCTTGGCTTAAATCTTCAACTTCGGCAGAATCCGCAACAAATCGCCCAATCAAACGGCGCACTTTGGATTGGTATTTTTTCACCAACAAATTGAAGGCTTCGCAGTCGCCTTGTTGTGTGCGGCGCACCAAATCCAAATCGGAAGAATTTGTCGGCATAAAAGCAAAAAAATATTTAAAAACTGCGAAGTATACGGCAAATGCAGGCGGGCTTTGTTATAGTTGCGTTTTTCTTGTCAGAAAGCAAAATTATGCAAACCTTTGATGTGTTAATTATCGGTAGCGGCTTGGCAGGACAATCGGCGGCATTGCGGCTTGCCAAACATTTTAAAGTGGCTATGGTTGCCAAACGCGGTTTGGAAGAAACCGCATCCTCGCGCGCGCAAGGCGGCATTGCCGCCGTTTTGGATGACCACGATTCCATTGAAGCACACATCAAAGATACCTTTATTGCGGGCGCACAATTAAACGACCCCAAAGCCACGCGCTTTGTGGTGGAAAACGGCAAGCGCGCCATTGAATGGCTCATTGACCAAGGTGTGCCTTTTACCAAAGATTCTTCGGGCTACCATTTAACGCGTGAAGGCGGCCATTCCGCGCGGCGCATTATTCACGTGGCGGATGCCACCGGGCGCGCCGTGCAAGAAACTTTAACCCGCAAAGTCAAAGAAAATCCCAACATTACGATTTTTGAAAACCACATTGCGGTGGATATTATCACCAGCGAAAAATTGGGCGAAAAACCAGACGGCTCGCTTTTGCATAATCGTTGCCACGGCGCTTATATTTTTAATCCCCAAAATGGTGCGGTTTTAACCATTTCTTCGCGCTGGACGCTTTTGGCAACGGGCGGCTCCGGGCGCGTTTATCTTTATACCACCAGCCCTGAGACCTCCACTGGCGATGGCATTGCCATGGCGTATCGCGCCGGTTGCCGCATTGCGAATATGGAATTTATACAATTTCACCCAACCTGTTTGTATCACCCGCATGGCAAATCTTTTTTAATATCAGAAGCCGTGCGCGGCGAAGGTGGATTGTTAAAACTGCCCGATGGCACGCGTTTTATGCCCGAACACGATGAACGCGCCGAGTTGGCGCCGCGCGATATTGTGGCGCGCGCCATTGACTTTGAAATGAAAAAACGCGGCATTCCATGTGTTTATTTGGATATCGCTTACAAAGGCAGAGCGTTTATTGAAGAACATTTTCCAAACATTTACAAAACCTGCAAAGATTTGGGCATTGATATTGCCAAAGAACCTATTCCCGTGGTGCCGGCAGCGCACTACACTTGCGGCGGCGTGGTCAGCGACTTAAACGGCAGAACCGATGTTGCTGGGCTTTATGTTGCGGGCGAAGCTTCTTGCACCGGTTTGCACGGCGCCAATCGTTTGGCATCCAATTCTTTGTTGGAATGTATTGTTTTTTCAGAAGCGGCTGCCCGCGATATGATTGAACACCAAGATTTGCCCGTTTTGCGCCACGATTTGCCCGAATGGGATGAAAGCCAAGTGACCGATTCCGATGAAGAAGTAGTGATTTCACACAACTGGGAAGAATTGCGCCGCACAATGTGGGATTACGTTGGCATTGTGCGCACCACCAAACGCTTGATGCGCGCGCGCAACCGCATTGCACTTTTGAATGCGGAAATTCATGATTTTTACAGCAACTTCCGCATTTCTTACAATTTGTTAGAATTGCGCAATTTGGCGGTAACTGCGGATTTAATCATTCAATGCGCCTTGCAACGAAATGAGAGCCGCGGTTTGCATTATTCCAAAGATTTTCCCAACACCTTGCCGCGCGCACGCAACACGGTGTTGCGCAAAAAATATTTTTCCGCACAAGATTTGTGGCATCACGAAAATAATGAAGCTGAAAAATCGTGATTTTCCACGGTCAACGCTGATTTTTTTTTGAAAAATGCACCATTTTGCGCAAATTGTTGGCGAAAAAAATGTTTTAAAAGGCGATTTGTCGCCGTTTTTAAACGACCAACGCAATCGCTTTTTAGGCAAAACCTGCGCCGTTTTGGCGCCAGAAAATCCACAAGATTTGGCAAAGTTAATGGCATATTGCTATGAAAACAACATTGCGATGGTGCCGCAAGGCGGCAACACCAGCTTGTGCGGCGCGGCAACGCCCGATGAATCGGGCAAAGCCGTTTTGATTCTTTTAAAAAATTTAAACAAAATCAAAAGCGTAAACCCGCTTAACTTTTCAATGGAAATTGAAGCGGGCGCCACGTTATTACAAGCGCAAAACGCGGCGGCAGAAAAAAATCGGCTTTTTCCATTGTCTTTGGCAAGTGAAGGTTCGTGCCAAATTGGCGGCAATTTGGCAACCAATGCGGGCGGCGTGCACGTATTGAATTACGGCACCATGCGCGATTTAACCTTGGGGTTAGAAGTCGTCTTGCCAAATGGTAAGTTGTTGAATTTAAACAAAAATTTAAGAAAAAACAACGTGGGTTACGATTTAAAATCGCTTTTTTTGGGTTCAGAAGGCACTTTGGGAATAATCACCGCGGCAAGCTTGCGGCTTTTTGCGCGCCCCGCTGATGTTGCAACCTTGTGGATTGCCACATCCAATTTTGAAGCCGTTTTGCCGATTTTTTGCCGCGCCCGTGAAAATTTTGGCGCACGTTTGAGCGCCTTTGAAGTGATGAATTGGAGCGCCTTGCAAAAGGTTGCCGCGCACATTCCCAATGCCAAAATTCCCTTTGATGCGCCGTGGCAAATCATCTTAAACATTGATATTTTTGAAAAAAATTCGGCGTTGACCGTGGAAAACATTGAAAATTGGGCATTGTCTTTAAACGAAGCGCGAATTGTTATCGCGCAAAGTCAAAAAGAAGCGCAAAATTTGTGGCGCTTGCGGGAAAATATTTCACAAGCGCAACGCCAAATGGGTTTGAGCGCAAAACACGATATTGCGCTGCCAATAGACCAAATTCCCGATTTTTTAAAATCCGCTGAATCAAAATTACGCCAAACCTTTTCGCAAGTTGATTGTGTGATTTTTGGACATATTGGCGATGGCAATTTGCACTACAACCTTTTTTTGCCCGATTTAAAAAACCAAGAATCCAGCGCCAACGCCATTGTTTATGGCGAAGTGTTAAAACGCGGCGGCTCAATTTCTGCCGAACACGGCATTGGTGTTTTGAAAAAAAATCTTTTAAAAACCACGCAAAGCCCGATGGAGCGCCATTTGATGTTGCAAATCAAAAAACTTTTTGACCCCAAAAATTTAATGAATCCGGGAAAGATTTTTTAAAATGCCAACACTTGATTCCGAAAATTTGCGCGCACTTGAATTGCAAAAAAATGGCGATTTTGAATCGGCAAAAAAAATTTTGGAATCGCTTGTTTTAAACAATCCCCAAAACCCTGCACTTTGGGGCAATTTGGCGCTGGTTTTGGAAGATTTGAAGGATTTTAATGCCGCGGAAAACGCTTTTTTAGAAAGCGTTTTTTTGGAAAAAGATTCATTGCAAAATGCCGTGTTGCGCACCAATTACGCCGCGTTTTTGATGAAACATTTTTGCGGACTGCGCCACAATGAAGCCTTGCCGCATTTGGAAATAGCTTTAAAAAACGATTCGCAAAACGCCATTTATTTCAATGCGCTGGGCGTTTTTTATGCGGACAAAAATGAAAATGAAAAAGCCATCGCTTTTTTTGAAAAAGCTTTAAAAATCAACAACTTACACGCGCCTTCCCGCATGAATTTGGCACAACTTTTGTTGAAAATGGGCGACTACCAAAAAGGTTTTAAAATCGGGCGGCGCGCTTATTCCAACGCTTTTCGGCAAATGCCGCCCTACGCGCTTTTTCCGCGTGGCATTTATGCGCCCTTTGAAAAAAATAAAAATTCTTTTAAAAACAAAGATTTACTCATTATTCCTGAACAAGGTTTGGGCGATGAAATTCATTTTTCGCGCTTTGTGCCGATTTTAAAAGAACGTTTGGGTTTTAAAAAAATCCACTGGATTTGCCGAGAATCTTTGGTTGATTTATTCACCGAATTGCCCAACATTGATTTTTTTGAAGGCTTAAAAACCTTGCAATTCGGCGCGCACACTTTTTGGCAACCACACGATTTTTGGTGTTTTTTGATGGATTTGCCTGAAATCTTGGATTTTTCGCCAGAAAAATACGATTTTCAAATGCCACTTTTTAAAAAACCGCAAAAATCCACGGTAAACGAAAAAAATTTTTTAAAAATCGGCATTTTGGCGCGCGGCAACCCCAAACATTCCAACGATGCGGCGCGCTCCATTCACGATGAATCGGTTTTTAAACCGCTCTACAATTTAAAAAACGTGCAAATTATCAATTTTGAAAAAACTTTTAAAAACTTTTTAGAAACCAGCCAAAGTTTATTGGAATTGGATTTTTTGGTTAGCGTGGATTCGGCGCTTTCGCACTTAGCTGGTTCTTTAAACCTGCCCACTTTTTTGCTTTTGCCGCAATTCCGATCCGATTGGCGTTGGGGAATTGCTCAAAACAAAACCTTTTGGTATCCGAATCACACGTTGATTCGGCAAGAAAAATCACAATGTTGGCAAGCGGAAATTTCAAAAATCGCAAATTTTTTAAGAGAAAAAGTGGCAAAGTTTTAAAAAATCTTTATAATTCCGCATTTTGCGTTCTTAGCTCAGTTGGTAGAGCGCTAGCCTTACAAGCTGGATGTCGGCGGTTCGAGCCCGTCAGAACGCACCAAAAAGCTCTGGTGGTGGAATTGGTAGACACGCTATCTTGAGGGGGTAGTGGCTTTAAGTCGTGCGGGTTCAAGTCCCGCCCAGAGCACCACAAGGAGCAAAAAAGTGTTCAAAAAAATCCTTTGTTTGTGCGTGTTATGCGGCAGTTTTTCTGCTTTTGCGCAAAATCAAAACTTGCAAAATGCGCATTGTTCGGCAAAATGCTTTGCGCAATTTTCTACTTTGCGTGCCGATTCTTTAAAAAATCTCCAAGAAATGTTGCGTTTGCAAGAACAAATGGAAAACAAAACGCAAATGAAAAAAGATCTTTACGCTTGGCAAATCAAACTCATGGATTTGGAGCGTGCGCATTCTTTAAAATCTTTGGAAATTTTGCAAGAAATCAAACAAAACGAATTGGATGAAAAAACTTGCCAAGATTTTATTGAGCGTTTGAAATTAACCTCTGAAATGACCAAACTTTCCAAAGAATTATTTACGCTGATTCCCGATGAAAATGGGAATTAAAGTGGAATAAAAAAACAATTAAAAATCCACGGTCAACTTGAAATTTTTTTCAAAAACAAATGATTGAAATTGCGCATTTACAAAAATTTTACGGCAATGAACAGGTTTTGGATGATATTGGTTTAAGCATTCAAGCTGGCGATATTTTTGCCATTGTCGGACATTCTGGCGCAGGAAAATCCACGCTTTTGCGCTGCATCAATGCGCTTGAAACTTACCAAAGCGGCAGTTTAAAAGTGTTTGGCGAAGAAATCAGCGAGGTGGCGCAAAATCACCAAAAATTGCGCCAGTTGCGCCGCAATATTGGTATGATTTTTCAGCATTTTGCCTTGATGAGTCGCAAAAATGTTTTTGAAAATATCGCAATGCCTTTGCGCATTCATCAATTTGAAGAAGATGAAATTCAACAACGCGTTTCAGAATTATTAAATTGGGTTGGTTTGGCGCACAAAGCCAAAGCGTATCCGGTGGAATTATCCGGCGGACAAAAGCAGCGCGTGGCAATTGCGCGCGCCTTAACCTTAAAACCCAAAATTTTGTTAAGCGATGAAGCCACTTCGGCGCTAGACCCGCACATCACCAAAAACATTTTGGATTTGTTGCGTGAAATCAATCAAGAATTGGGCATTGCCATTGTTTTGGTAACGCACCAAATGGAAGTGGTCAAACACATTGCGCAAAAAGCGGTTTTATTGGAACACGGCAAAATTATCGGCGCGGGGCAAACGCAAGAACTTTTTTTAAAACCCGATGAAAAAATGTTGGCATTTTTGGGCGAGAATGAAATCAATGAATCGCTGCCAACAACAGGCGTGAATGTCAAACTTTATTATCCCAAAGAAGTGGCGCAACACAGCGTGATTACGCAAATGGCAAGGCAGTTGAACATTGATTTTAATATTGTTTGGGGGCGCATTGAACGCTTAAACGATATTGCCTTGGGGCATTTTGTGATTAACATCGCTGAAAAAGACAAAGACCGCGTGGTGCAATTTTTGCAACAAAGCGGCGTGTTGTGGGAGATTTAAAAAAATCCACGGTCAACGTGGATTTTTTTTGAAAAAATAATGGCGTTGACCGTGGAAAAAAAGAAAAAAACTCTACAATAACGCTTTCTTTCTTTAAACTTTTTTCCCAAAAGTTCAACTATGCCAACTATTTTTCACGTTTTAAAATTGTGCTTGGGCACGGCGGCGGCTGGAATCCGCAAAAAAAATCACCAAGATTTAACGCTCATCACCTTGCCAGAAACAGCAACGGTGGCGGGCGTTTTTACGCAAAATCGCTTTTGCGCCGCGCCCGTTCAAGTGTGCAAAAAACATCTAAAAAAAACCAACGGCAAAATCCGCGCATTGGTGATTAACACCGGCATTGCCAATGCCGGCACCGGCGAAATCGGTTTACAAGCTGCAAAAAAAACTTGTGCGGCGGCGGCTCAATTGTTAAACATTCAAGAATCCGAAGTGTTGCCCTTTTCCACCGGCGTGATTTTGGAACATTTGCCCGTTGAACGCTTAATTGCCGCATTGCCTAATGCAAAAGAAAATTTAAACGCGCAAAACTGGGAAAACGCCGCGCACGCCATTATGACAACGGATACGCGCGCAAAAATTGCCTCACAAGAAGTTGCAATCAACGGGCAAAAAATTCACATCACCGGCATAGCCAAAGGCGCGGGGATGATTCATCCCAATATGGCAACGATGTTGGGTTTTGTGGCATTGGATGCGGCGGTCTCACCTGCCCTTTTGCAAAAAACAATCCAAGAAGCCGCCGCGCAATCTTTTAACGCCATTAGCGTGGATGGTGATACTTCCACCAACGATTCGTTTATTTTAATGGCAACAGGTGCTCTTCCTTTAAAATTTGAAACGGGCGAAGAAGATGGTTGGCAAGAATTAAAAAACGCCATTCATGCGGTTTCTTTGCAACTTGCCAAAGCCATTGTTCAAGATGGCGAAGGCGCAACCAAATTCATCACCATTGATGTTTCTGGCGGCAACAACGAAGCAGAATGCCAAAAAATTGCGCGCGCCATTGCACATTCGCCTTTGGTGAAAACGGCTTTTTTTGCAAGCGACCCAAACTTGGGGCGCATTTTGGCGGCAATCGGTTATGCCGGCATTGATGATTTAAATGTGGCTATTTTAAAAGTTTATTTGGACGATGTTTTGGTGGCTGAAAATGGCGGCAGAGCCTCAAATTACCAAGAAGAAGACGGCAAACGCGTGATGGCAAAAAGTGAAATTACCATTGGCGTGGAATTGAATCGCGGCAAGGCGCATTTTCGGCTTTATACTTGCGATTTGTCGCACGATTATGTTTCCATCAACGCCGATTACAGAAGCTAATCAATCATTATGCCCAAAACACCTGCCACATCTCCCAACTGGCCGCATTCATTAGGCTTAATTGGCAAATACAAAAGCCCAGAAGTTTCGCGCGCTTTGTTGGAATTGGCTTTTTTATTGGAATCGCGCGGTGTGTGCGTGATTATTGATTCAGATACAGCCGATTCGCTCAAACAAAAAGGGCAAGTCATCCCTTGGGAAACTTTGCCACTAGAAGAATTTGGCGCGCATGTGGATGTGGCTATTGTTTTAGGAGGCGATGGCACTATGCTTTCTTCGGCACGCACGCTTGCGCCGCATCACGTGCCCTTAATTGGTGTGAATCAAGGCAAATTGGGTTTTATGACCGATATTGCCTGCAATGCTTTACCTTCCTTGGTGGATGATTTGCTCTCTGGGCGTTTTTCTGCCAAACAACGTTTTTTATTAAAAGGTGAAATTTGGCGCAATGAAACGCTTTTTGCGCAAAACATTGCTTTAAACGATATTGTGATTAGCCGCGGCGGCGGGCGTTTAATAGAATTGTCTTTGTTTATAGACCAAGAATTCATCTCCACCCAAAATGGCGATGGCTTGATTATTGCAACGCCCACTGGTTCAACCGCTTATGCCTTGGCGGCGGGCGGGCCGATTTTGCACCCGGGCTTAAATGGGATTGCTTTGGTGCCGCTTTGTGCGCACACGCTTTCTAATCGTCCTTTAATTGTTTCGGATTCGGCGCGCATTTGCATTCAAAATCCCATCAATCAAGAAGGTGCCGACATTCACTTTGACGGGCAAATCAGTATGCCTTTGAACGCTGGCGATGTGATTAAAATTCAGCGCGCGCCTTACACCATTTCCTTTTTGCACCCGCCGGCTTACAGTTATTTTGCAATGTTGCGCCAAAAACTCAATTGGAGCGGAACATTACCCGATTAAAAAAATGTTATTGCAATTAAATTTACGCGATTTTGTGATTGTCTCCCACTTGACTTTGGATTTTCAAAGCGGTTTTTCGGCTTTAACGGGAGAAACAGGCGCTGGCAAATCCATTTTAATTGATGCGATTGCGCTACTTTTGGGCGCCAAAACGGATACTTCTTTTATTCGCCAAGGTTGCAACAAAACCATTTTGAATGCCGAATTTTCTATTGCGCAATCGCTTCAACATTTTTTAAATGAAAACGATTTGGAAAACAAAGATGACGCGCAAACCTTGCTTATTCGCCGCGTCATTGAAAAAAACGGCAAATCCCGCGCGTATGTGAATGAAAACAATGTTTCTCTTACCACTTTAAAAAATATCGGCGAGTTTTTGGTGGATATCCACGGTCAACACGCGCACCAATCGCTTTTAAAACCGCAAATTCAGCGGGAATTGTTGGATAGTGAAGCCGCTTTAAATGAAGAGGTTTTGAACCTTAAAAACCTTTACAAAACGTGGCAAACGGCGCGCCAAAACTTGCAAACCGCCCAAAACAAAGCGCAATTATTGGACCGCGAGCGCGAACGCTTAACTTGGCAAAAAGAAGATTTGGAACTTTTGGCGGCAAAACCAAAAGAATGGGAAGAATTAGAAAATGAAGAAAAGCGGTTAAGCCACGCGGCGCAATTTTTGGAAACCATTCATTTTGCGCGCAATCTTTTGTTTGAAGCGGAAAATCCTTTGGAAAAAACCTTGCGGCAAATTCATCACCGCTTTGAAAGTTTGGCAGAATTGGACTCTACTTTTGCGGAAATTGAAGCGCTTTTTTCTTCCATTGAAAACGAAGTTTGGGAAATTAAAACGCAGTTGGAGCGCGCGGAAAATCGCGCAAGTTTAGACCCCGAACGCTTAAATATTGTCAATAACCGACTTGCCGATTTTTTGCAAACCGCTAGAAAATACCGCATTGCGCCAGAAACTTTGCCCGAATTTTACAATGCCACCTTAAAAGAATTGGAAAATTTGGAAGCGTTGAGCGATTTAGAAAGTTTGGAAAAAAAAGTATTGGAATCCGAATCCGCTTATTTTCAAGCGGCAAAAGCCTTGACGGAAAAAAGAAAATCCGCCGCCAAACGTATGAGCCTTGCCATCACACAAAGTTTGAAAGATTTGGCAATGGGCGGCACCGAATTTAGCGTGGCAATTCAACCTTTGGAATCGCCTGCCGCTTTTGGTTTGGAAAATGTGGAATTTTTAATTGGATACAAAGGCGGCGAATTAAAACCGCTTGCCAAAATTGCATCAGGCGGGGAATTGTCCCGCATTAGTTTGGCAATACAAGTGTTTTTGTCGTCCGCTTCCACGGTTCCCACGCTGATTTTTGACGAAGTGGATGTGGGCATTGGCGGGGCTGTTGCTGAAATTGTCGGGCGGCTTTTGCGCAAAATTGCAGAAAACAAGCAAATTTTGTGTGTAACGCATTTGCCGCAAGTAGCCGCGCGCGCGCACCACCAATGGCAAGTGAAAAAAGCCGAAGTCAATGGTGAAATTTTGTCTTCCATTGCCCTTTTGGATGCCGAATCCCGCAAGCAAGAAATCGCGCGGATGTTGGGCGGCGTGGATTTAACCGAAATTACTTTGGCGCACGCCCAAGAATTGTTAAACGATGATTTTCCACGGTAAACCAAAAATTTTTTTCAAAATTTTTTAAGGTTGACCGTGGATTTTTTAAAATTTTTTAAAATTTTTTTAAAGGATGCCAAAAATGGACAAAGAACAAGAAAACCAAATTGAAAATGCGTTGAATGATTTTGAAGCACGCGCCCAATCATTGCGGAGGTATCTTTGACTTTGATGCGCAAAAAGAACGTTTGGAATTGATTAACAAAGAATTGGAAGATGCCAACATTTGGAACAATCCCGAACACGCACAAAATTTAAACAAAGAAAAAAAACGTTTGGAAAACGTGGTTTTGGTGTTGGAAAAAATCACGCACGCCATTGAAGATGGCAAAGATTTGTTTGAATTAGGCAAATTAGAAAACGATGAAGCCACCCTTTTTGCCGTGCAAGAAGACAATCAAAAAATAGAACAAGAATTGGCGGCTTTGGAATTTCGGCGAATGTTTGCCCAAGAAGAAGATATTTTCAACGCTTTTTTGGAAATACAATCGGGCGCAGGCGGCACCGAAGCACAAGATTGGGCGGCAATGTTGTTGCGTATGTATGCGCGTTTTGGCGAGCGGCGCAGTTTTAATGTGGAAATTTTAGAAGAATCCGAAGGCGATGTGGCAGGCATTAAAAGCGCCACGTTGAAATTTTCCGGCGATTATGCTTTTGGCATTTTGAAAACCGAAACGGGCATTCATCGTTTGGTCAGAAAATCGCCTTTTGATGCCAATGCCAAGCGGCACACCAGTTTTGCATCCGTTTTTGTTTATCCGGAAATTGATGATTCCATTGAAATTGAAATCAATCCAGCGGATGTGCGCGTGGATACTTTTCGGGCATCGGGCGCGGGCGGCCAACACATTAACAAAACCGATTCTGCGGTGCGCTTAACGCATATTCCCACCAACATTGTGGTGCAATGCCAAAATGATCGCTCGCAACACCGCAACCGCGATGAAGCATGGAAAATGCTTCGCGCGCGACTTTATGAATTTGAAATGCGCAAAAAACGCGCGGCACAACAAGCGCTTGAAGAATCAAAATCCGATATTGCTTGGGGGCATCAAATTCGCTCTTATGTGTTAGACCAATCGCGCATTAAAGATTTGCGCACCAATGTGGAAACCGGCAACACGCAAGCCGTTTTGGATGGCGATTTAGATATGTTCATTCAAGCCAGTTTAAAAAAAGGAATTTAAAAAAAATGCCTGCTTTGCGCCCTGCTCGCCCTTTTTGTCCAGCTTGTCGGTTTTATCAAATCACCTACCAAATTGCGCATCCTTATGCCTGCACCATTTTGGGTTTTCAAACCAACAAAATGCCCGCGCTTGAAGTTTTAAGCAGTTCGGGAATCATTTGCCAACATTTTGAAGAAAAAAAGAAAAAATGAATCAACTTTCTCTTTTGGAACAATTTTTAATTTTGGGCGTTTTGCTTTTTTTGTCTGCTTTTTTTTCTATTAGCGAAACGGCAATGATTGCATCCAACCGTTTTCGCTTAAAACATTGGGCAAAAAACGGCAACCAAGGCGCCATTTGGGCATTGGATTTATTAAACCAAAGCGAGCGCTTATTGGGAATGATTTTATTAGGCAACAATTTGGTCAATGCCGCCGCCGCCACACTGGTTGGCGTAATTGCCATTGATTTATTCGGCAAAAACGAATGGGCGCTTTCTATTGCCACACTTGCCATTACCTTTGCCATTTTGGTTTTTTCAGAAATTACGCCCAAAATCATCGGCGCGCGTTATGCCGAAAATCTGGCGATTTTTTTGGCGTATATTTTAATGCCGCTTTTAAAACTGCTTTATCCAGTGGTTTATTTTGTGAATTTGTTTCCTAAAATCATTTTGTGGTGTTTGCGCTTAAACAAAACCGATGATTCCAAAAGCACACTCACCAACGAAGAATTGCGCACGTTAATTTTGGAAAATTCCCAACATTTGCCGCTTGACCATCGCAATATGTTGGCAGCGTTGTTTGAAATTCAAAATTTAAAAGTTGAAGATATTATGACGCCGCGCCCTTTTATTGATTTTTTGGATTTAACGCATTCTATTGCCGATTTGCGCCGACAAATCAGCACTTGCCAACACAGCATTTTGCCGGTTTGCCAAGGCAGTTTGGACAATTTATTGGGCGTTTTGCCGCTGCGTTCTATTTTGGAAAATTTAAGTTGTGAACATTTTCAAACGGAAAATATCGTGCAAGAAATGCGCGCGCCGTATTATTTGCCGCTTGGCACGCCCATCGGCGCACAACTTTCTTTTTTTAAAAAAAATCACCACCGCTTGGGTTTTGTGGTGGATGAATACGGCGAGATTTTAGGCATTGTCACTTTGTCTAGCATTGTGGAAGAATTGATCGGCGATTTTGATGCCAAAATTCAAGGTTTAAACGTTTTAAAATGGTCGGAAAACAACGATATTTTGGTGGAAGGCGCCACCACTTTGCGTGATTTAAACCGCAAATTGCAGTTGAATTTTCCTTTAAATGGTCCCAAAACCATCAATGGTTTAATCACCGAATATTTGGAAGAAATTCCCGATGGCGAAGTGTGTTTGAAAATCAATCAAGTGCCCATTGAAATTGTGCACACCGAAGACAAAAGCATTTTAACCATCAAAATTTTCAAACCGCTTGAAAAACAATGATTTTCCACGGTAAACCTTTGATTTTTTTCAAATTTTTTTAACGTTTACCGTGGATTTTTTTAATCTTTATAAGCACTTTGGCGATGAGTGATTTTATAAACTTCCAAAATCTCGGCAATCACAACGCCGCCATTGGTTTCTAAAATGCGGGATTTAATGCGCTAGTCGCCGATTCAAAATTGCCAAATTTTGCCAAGTCATCATTTTCTCCATTCATTTTTATTTAATTTTAAACACAAAAATCCACGGTCAACGCCAAATTTTTTTCAAAAAAACAAAGCGTTCACCGTGGAAAATCGCAATTTTTTCTATAAAACTTTAAAATGGCGCTTTTGATTTTTTTTGAAAACAAAAACGTGTTCACCGAGCCTTTAACCATCGCCTTATCCAAAGGCAGAATTTTTGACGAAACCTTGCCGTTATTAGCTTCGGCTGGCATTGTTCCTTCTGAAAATCCCGAAAAATCGCGAAAACTTATCATCAGCACAAATTTGGCGAATGTATCGCTCATCATCGTTCGCGCAAGCGATGTGCCAACCTACGTTCAACACGGCGCGGCAGATTTGGGCGTGGCAGGTCAAGACGTTTTATTAGAACACGGTGGCGAATCGCTTTACGCCCCGCTTGATTTGAAAATCGCACAATGTCGGATGATGGTCGCTGTGCCCGAATCCTTTGATTATGAAAACGCCGCAAAACCGGGCGCGCGCTTAAAAGTTGCCACCAAATATTTAAAAACCGCACGCCAACATTTTGCCCAAAAAGGCGTGCATGTGGATTTGGTGAAACTCTACGGCTCTATGGAATTGGCACCGCTCGTAGGTTTGGCGGATGCCATTGTGGATTTGGTGTCTTCTGGCAACACCTTGCGCGCCAATCGCTTAAAAGAAGTGGAATTTATCACCGCTATTTCGGCGCGTTTAATCATCAACCAAGCCGCGCTCAAAACCAAATACGCCGCCATTCAAAATCTCATCAAAAGTTTTCAAACAGCAGTAAAGGAATAAAAAAATGGCTCTCTCCATTCGTTTTTTAAGCACCAAAGACCAAAGCTTTCAAACAGAATTGCACGACCTTTTGCATTTTGAAAACACCGAGCAGAACCAAAATATCATGCAAACGGTAGACGAAATTTTAACCGCCGTGCGTTTAACGGGAGATGCCGCCGTGTTGGATTACACCGACCAATTGGATAACGTGCGCGCCAAAAACTTTATTGACTTAAAAATCAGCAAGGAAGAAGCTGCCGCAGCTTATGAACACTTGGATTCCGAACTCCAAGAAGCCCTGCGCGTAGCCACTCAACGCATTCGCTTTTTTCACGAACGGCAGTTGCAATATTCTTGGGAATTTGTGGATTCTGTTGGCGCGCGCTTGGGGCAAAATATCACGCCGTTATCGCGCGTTGGTTTGTATGTGCCGGGCGGCAAAGCCGCCTACCCTTCTTCCGTTTTGATGAACGCCGTGCCAGCCAAGGTTGCGGGCGTTAAGGAATTGATTATGACCGTGCCAACGCCAAATGGTGAAAAAAACCCGCTCGTTTTGGCAGCAGCGCATATCGCTGGGGTGGATGAAATCTACACCATCGGCGGTGCGCAAGCCATTGCGGCACTTGCTTTTGGCACAGAAAGCTTCAAACGTGTGGATAAAATTGTGGGGCCGGGCAACGCCTATGTGGCTGAGGCCAAACGCCGTGTTTTTGGGCAGGTTGGCATTGATATGGTTGCGGGACCATCCGAAATTTTGATTTTGGCAGACGACTTTGCCAACCCCGAATGGTTGGCAATGGATTTATTCGCCCAAGCCGAGCATGACCCTTTGGCGCAAGCCATTTTGATTTCCACATCAGAACTGTTTTTAAAAGAAGTGGCGGATGCAATGCGCCAGTTTTATAGCAAATTGCCGCGCGCCCATATTATTCAAAAATCCATCGGCGCTCGCGGCGCTTTGATTCACGCGCAAAATTTGCAAGAAATGGTTGATTTGGCAAACACCATCGCCCCTGAACACTTGGAGTTGGCGCTACAAAACGCGCGAGACGTGGCGCAAGAAATCACCAACGCGGGTGCCATTTTTGTGGGGCATTATTCCTGCGAATCCTTGGGCGACTATTGCGCAGGACCCAACCACGTCTTACCCACCGCTGGCAGCGCCCGCTTTTCATCGCCCTTGGGTGTTTATGATTTTCAAAAACGCACAAGCATCGTTGATGTGCCGCCCGATGCCGCAAAAAAACTCGCCCCTATTGCCCAACTATTGGCAGAAGGCGAAGGCTTAAACGCCCACGCCGAAGCCGCCAGACAACGTTCATAAAAAAATCCACGGTAAACAGAATATTTTTTTGAAAAAAATAATATGTTGACCGTGGATTTTTAAGTTGCTTGCCAAAAATTTTGGTCTTTTAAAAAAACCAAATAACCGTTTTTATCGGTTTTTTCGTTTAAAACCTTGAAGTTGGCAGGCGAAATTAAATATTGAAAATCATCAAAACTCAAACCATAAAGTTTGGCTATTTTCAAATCCAATTCCGCGCGGGCGCGATCCATAGCTTTTTGATTGGAAAATTTTTGAATAGTTGGGAAAAGCGATTCCAATTCCACAAAATAATTGCTTTTATCAAAATAGCGTTGCAATTCCAAAGCACGTTTGGCAATAAAATAATAATCCGCATTATTTAAAATCTCCGATTCTTCGGGTTGCGGTAAAGGAATACGCAACAAATACGTTTTATTCAAATGTATTTGCACCATTCCGCGCGCAATAAAATCTATTGTTAAAGAATTAAAAATACCCAAGACAAAAAGTAATTTTAAATATTCAGGCGTTTTTACAATTTTATTTTCTTTAATTTTATATTGAAAATAAGAATGCCAAACTGTTGCTCCAACAGCAGAATTTTTTGGAATTAAACTAAAAATTGCTGTGCGTTCGTTGGTATCGCCTGCAATATCTCTAAAACCCAAACGAATAAATTCGCGGTCAAAAACAATGGCATTTTCATTTGCCGAATCTTTTAAATTAGCTAAATCTCTTTTCATCCGTGACAATTCTTTGGATTTTAAACGCGCATCAAAAGCATTGGCATCTAAAAATAATTCTGCTGATGAAAATTCCGCCGAAAATTGCCAAATCATTTTGCCTTGGTAAAGCGGTAATAATTGTGGGGCATATGTTTCAATAAACAAATCTTTGTCATTGGTCATATCTAATTCCCGCCGAAAATCCAACCATTTACAATTTAGGGGCGGAAATTTTTCATAACATTGTTTTAATAATTCAATATCTTTTTTAGAACGCACTTCTTGCAATGCCCATTGTTCAGGGCTGAGTTTTTGAATATCTTCCACGGTCAATGTGAAAAAATTTTCATTTTTTTTGGCTGTTTTTAATTTCCCAGCATCTGTTTCATAAAAAAACATTTTGATTTTGCGATTTTTTCTCCCCTTTTTCTTTTTCACAGAAATCAAAGCAAATTTATAACTGCGATGAATATCTTTAAAAATTCCTTTGTTATTTTCAAAACTGTAAAAATAATTTAAAGTATTGTTTTCAAAAATACTTTTGCGCAGTGATAAACTGCCTTCTTCTAACATTAAAGCGCTTGGCAAAACATAATTTAAAGAGGCATTTTCATTTAAAAGCGATAAATTTCTTTCCACAAATAAACGAAACAAATTCGTATCACCCGAGCCACGATTTAACGGAAAATTGTTTTTATAATAAGCATTAATAATTTCAGTTTGTGCTTTTTCTTCTTCGTATTTTTCTTTAACATCGCAGCGCTCTAATAAATTATTTTGCACATCTTTTTTGCGGCTATTGGGCAAAGTGCGGTAATTGCTAATATATTGCGGGAAAAAATCAGAATCTGCAAATTTTACTTTATCCCATGGCGGATTGCCCACAACAACATCAAAACCTTGAAAAATGCTATTTTCCACAATTTCAGGGAATACAATTTCATAATTCAAAAAACGGTATTTTTTGGCTGTTTTTTCCACAAATTCAACAACTTTTTCATCTTGTTTTTCCCAAGAAAATTGCAACATTTTATTTTTCATTGCCGCATCTGCAAAATGTCGCGCTGTTAAAAAATTTAAATAAAAATTCAACTCATTTAATTGCGGCAAAATATCTTCTTTATAAATACGCTTGGATTCTAATACTTCCAATTCCGTGGTGTCATTCAAAGCGTCCAAGGTTTTAAAAACATTTTCTAATTTTTTTAATTGAACGCAAATTTGATTATAAAATAAATCATCACAAGCAGCTTCTTGATTTAAATCTTTGTAATATTGATGAAAATCTTCAATGCGCGAACCAATCAAGGCATTGCCGCATTGAATATGATGTTCAATAAAACTCAGCGGCGTGCCAAAAATAAAACTATCAATCCACAAAGAGAGTTTGGTCAATTCAATGCTAAAAGGATTAACATCCACACCATAAATCACCCGTTTTAAAAGCAAACGTTTTAAAATATCGCGCTCTGCAATTTCATCTACATTTGGCAAAAAATGCTGCACGGCATTTAAAATGCGGGCTTTTTCATTTTCAAAAACATTTTTTAAACTTGGGAATTTTACAAAACCTTCTTGCAAATCCAAATAAATAATTTCTGTTATTTGGTTAAGCGCTTCAATCAAAAAAGCACCACTGCCGCAAGAGTTATCCAAAATTTTAAATTTTAAGATATTTTCATCATTCAAATTGTTTTGCAACGCCGATTGCACCAAAAAATTAGTGAAAACTTCGGGCGTGTAATAACTTGCCGTTGTTTTACGAGAATTAGAAGTATTTTTTAAATAAATCTGCCCTTTTTGGTAGGTTTGCATAGTGCCTAAAATTTCAAAATCTTTTTTGTAAAGATTAAAATCATAAGAATCGGCGTTGACATAAAATTCTGTTGCTTTTTCATTTTTCTTTTTGCTTTTTAATTTCACATAATGCACGGTTTCACTTGCAATTTCAAAAAAGTAACTCAATAGCCCTTCATAAATACTGCCCAAATGTGTCACACTCAATGTTTTGTAATCCCGCACAAAAAGCACGCCATCTTTTTCAAAATAAAATAATTTACTTAAAATTTCTTTTAAATCGCTGTTTGAAAAAACCTTGGGCAAATATTTTAAAAGCATTGCCTTTTCTTCATCAAACAAACCGCCATTAAAAAGTGGAATATCAATGTTGGCATCTCCACTGCTATACATATTAAAAATATCCAATAAATGCTTGAAAGCATTGTATTTGTCTTTTCCACTTTCAAAATCTATATTTTCCAATTTTTTCAAAATATTTTTGATGCTAATCTCTTCTTCAAAATAAAGGTGAGCTTTTAAAAAATCGCGATTTTTGTCTTCAAAATACGCAATAAAAAGCAAACGAAAAATAAAATACAAAGCGTTTTCATAAATGGTTTGTGTTAATTCATTTTTTTGTGGGAATGAAAATTTTTGTTTATTTTTTAAAATTGCCGCATAAAAACACGCACCGACCTTTTCAAATAAACTCAATTCGCCTTCAATGCCGTAGATAATGTTTTTTAAATTGTCTTCTAATTGTGTTTTTGTTTTGATATTTTCTTCAAAACGTTTTTCCGTTTGCATAATTCCCAAACGGTTATCAAAATTTTTGGATTCAAAAATATGGTAAAAATATACAAAATTTTTGAAATCTTTTTTTCCCAACAAGGCAATTAAATCAACTTCGTAAAATATTTTATCAGAGGTAATTTTTGTGCCGTCATAAAACCGCCATAATTTACCATTTGTTAAAAAGCCGTATTTCACGCCCGTATTCATCAAATAATTCACAAGTTGGTCGTGCGGGCTCAAGGTGTTGCCGATTTTTTTATCCAAATGTTTGGTGTAATCTTTAAATTCTGAAATAACGGGAACTTTTTTAAAGCGTGTGCGAATATCGTTATTATTTTTAAAATTGTGAATATAATCTTCCTTTTCTTCTTCATTAATAAACAAAGAAAAATCCAAGCGATACGATTTTTGTTGCACTTCAAAAGTATCTTGGGTTAAAACCGAAAAACCTAATAATTTAAAAATCGGTTCAATCCATTCTTGGCGAAGTTGGTCTTCATTCAAGGCGTTAAAATCTTTGCCATCAAATAATTTTAAAATGTTTTCAAAAACAATATTTGATTCTTCTTGGTTTGTTTTTTTGGGGAAATCGGCAACCAAAATATTTGTATACAAATTATTTCTTAAAAAATAAAGTTCATCCGTTATCATTTTCTTTCCCTTGCAAAAAACGAGCAAATTTTAGCAATTTTCCACGGTAAACCAATAATTTTTTTGAAAATTTTGAAATGTTTAGCGTGGATTTTTATAAATCCGCGGCACGCGGGCAGCGATGGCGCAAAAAACTTCATAAGCAATGGTTTGTGCCGATTCGGCAAGGCAATCCGCACTGATATTTTCGCCGAACAATTCCACTTCTGCGCCGATTGTCGCGTTTTGAATAGGGCGCAAATCCACGCACAACATATCCATTGCAACCTTGCCGATGGTTTTGGTTTTCACGCCATTGACCAACACAGGCGCATTTTGGGCTATGCGCGGGTAGCCATCGGCATAACCACAAGCCACAATGCCAATGGGCATTGATTCAGGTGCTGTAAAATTGCCGCCGTAGCCAACTTGCGCGCCTTTTTCCACGTGTTGAATGGCGATGATTTGGCTTTTTAAAGTCATCACAGGTTTTAAGCCAAGCGATTGCGCTGAGCGCCTTGTTCCAAAAGGCGAAGCACCGTAGAGCATAATGCCCGGGCGCACAATATCCCCATGCGTTTTGGGTTCTGCCAAAATTGCCGCGGAATTGGCTAATGAGATTTTGGCATTTTTTAAAAAAGGCGCGTGCAAAATTGCCCAATCCCGCATTTTTTGAAATGTTGAAAATGCCGAATCCACGCCGTTTTCTTCATCTGCCCGCGCAAAATGCGCCATCAAAATCCATTGAGCGTTGGCTAATTTTTCAACAATTTTCAAAGCCTTTGGCAAGGTTTTTATGGTAAAACCCAAGCGATTCATCCCCGTGTTGAGTTTTAAAGCAAGGCGCAAATTGGGCGTTTTTTTGGCTGCTTGCGCAGCCCACGCCAACTGTTCTTCGCAATGGCAAACTGTTGTAATTTGATTTTCCGCCGCCTCTAACGCTTCACTTTTGCCAAAAACACCTTCCAACAACAAAAGCGGTTGATCGGTTTTTTCGCGAAAAAATAAAGCGCGCGGCAACTCTAATAAGGAAAATCCGCTGGCTTTGTTTTTTAAAATATTAAAAATAAATTCGTCATCATTGCCATAAGCATTCGCTTTAATAACGGCATAAATATTTGATTGAAAAGCATTTTTTTGAACAATGTTAAAATTGTTTAAAACAGCATCGCTATCAATATGCAAAGAAATTGGGCGCAAAGTTTTCATTTTTCAAAAAAAATTTTGGTTGACCGTGGCAAAATACGCATTTTTTTGGGTCAACGCAACTATGCCTTTTGGCTTTTACATCATTATGGCGGCGCAGTTTTTTTCTGCCTTGGCAGACAACGCTTTGTTAATCGTTGCCATTGCTATTTTGCGCGACATGCAAGCACCTGCCGCGTTTGAACCCTTGCTCAAAACCTTTTTTACGATTTCTTATGTTTGCTTGGCGGCATTTGTTGGCGCCTTTGCCGATTGTATGCCCAAAGGGCGGGTAATGTTTATCAGCAACACCATCAAAATTGTGGGTTGTTTGTTAATGCTTTTCACCATTCATCCCTTGTTGGCTTATGCCGTGGTGGGCTTGGGCGCGGCGGCTTATTCGCCTGCCAAATACGGCATTTTGACGGAATATTTGGAACACAAATTATTGGTTGTTGCAAACGGTTGGATTGAAGGTTTGACGGTTGCGGCAATTATTTTGGGCGTGGTTATCGGCGGCGTTTTAATAGACCCCAAACACGCGGCAAGCCTTTCTTCCTTTGATGTTTTTGGCATGCATTCGGCAACGGCTTTGTCATTGGTGATTATCACACTGCTTTATATCATCGCTGCTATTTTCAACTGCTTTGTGCCAAAAACAGGCGCACCGATTATTCCTTTAAAAAACAACCCGTTACGCTTGACGTGCGATTTTGGCGAATGCCTTAAAAAATTGTGGTGCGACCGTTTGGGGCAAATTTCGCTAGCGGTTACAACGCTTTTTTGGGGGGCTGGCGCCGTTTTGCAGTTTATTGTCATCAACTGGGCTGATGCCGCTTTGAATTTGGGCTTGGCGCAATCATCTAAATTGCAAGGTGTTGTTGCCATTGGCATTGCCATTGGCGCTGTTGCTGCTGCCAAACTTATTAGTTTAAAACGCTCCGTTGCTGTCATTCCACTTGGTATTTTGATGGGGTTGGTTGTGATGACAATGAATTTTGTTTCATCATTGGCATTATCAATTTTGCTTTTAATTTTAATTGGTGCTTTATCGGGTTTTTTTGTGGTGCCGATGAATGCGCTTTTGCAACACCGCGGGCATATGTTGATGGGCGCAGGTTCATCCATTGCGGTTCAAAACTTCAACGAAAATCTTTCTATTTTGGTGATGACCATTGTTTATTATTTAATGTTGCAAAATGAAGTTTCTATTTATGCGGTAATTACAAGTTTTGGTTTATTTGTCAGCATTTTAATGTGCTTTATTTTATGGCGGCATTTGCATAATGAACGACAACATAATGATGTTGAAAAACTTTTATAACCAACAATAATTATTTTGCTTTATTTTGGTATTTTAAATATCATAAGCAAAAACTTTTATAAGGGAGGTAAAACAACCAATGAAACTCATTTTATTAGGCGCACCGGGCGCTGGCAAAGGCACACAATCTGCCCATATTTGTAAAAAATTCAATATTCCACAAATATCAACAGGCGATATGTTGCGCGCGCATGTAAAAAATAAAACCGAATTAGGCAAAAAAGCAAAAGGTTATATGGAAAAAGGCGCATTGGTTCCAGATGATTTAATTATTGCAATGGTCAAAGAACGTTTAAAAGAATCCGATTGCCAAAATGGTTATTTATTTGATGGCTTTCCGCGCACCATTGCCCAAGCCCAAGCCTTAAAAGATGCAGGGGTTGATTTGTGGCACGTGTTGGAAATTGACGTGCCAGACGAAGCCGTGATTGAACGCATGAGCGGCAGACGCGTGCATTTGCCAAGTGGCAGAACGTATCACGTCAAACACAATCCACCCAAGGTTGCAGGCAAAGACGACATCACGGGTGAAGATTTGATTCACCGCGAAGATGACCATGAAGAAACGGTGAAAAAACGCTTAAAGGTCTACCACGACCAAACCAAACCCTTGGTTAGTTTTTATGCCGATTGGCATCAAACAAAAGATAAAAAAGCGCCACGCGTGCATAAAGTCCACGGCGTTGGCGATTTAAAAACCATTACTGAAAACATTTTAAAAGCCTTGGAAGAAGAAAAATGAAAAATAAAATCTCATTATTCGGTGCGGCAGCCGCCGCGCTAGCTATTGCCTCTCCTCTTTTTGCCTTTGAAATTGCACACGATTTGCCGTTTAACGAAGAGCGCACTTTGCAAAATTTGGTCTCTGAATACAACCAAAAAAACAAAACGCAAATTCGCATGCGGCGCTTGCAAGGCAACAATTTGCAAGCGGGCGTGTTAAACGTGTTGTCTTCGCCCGATGCCGTTTTGTTGAACCCCAAACAATACACGCCGCTCTACAAAATGATGGCAAACGCCAAACGCCCCTTGAAAACGGCTTTGGTTGAACATTTGAAACACGGCACCACAGACCGCAACGGCAATATGGTTGCCTTGCCTTTGTTTTATTCCACGCCCGTGCTTTTTTATAATAAAGCGCATTTCAACAACGCTTTAATCCCGCAAATTCAAACGCCTGCCACTTGGCAAGAAATGCAAAATATGCTCGCATTGTTGCAGGATTCAGGCTCGCGTTGCCCATACACCAGCACGTGGCCGGCGTGGGTGCATATGGATAATGTGAGCGCGGTTTCCCAAGAATTTGCATCAAGCGCCAACCAACTCAAAATGAATGGTTTGTCGCAAATGCGCCATATTGCCTTGATGACCACATGGCAACAAGCCTTGTTTTTTAAAACATTCGGCAATGAAAACAACGCCATCAAAGAATTTTACAACGGCCATTGTTCCATTTTGAGTGCGGATGCCTCCGCCTACGCCACTTTAAAATTAAGCAACGTGGCGCTTGACTTCACCTTTTTGCCGCACCACAACGCAGGGCCGCGCGGCGCAACCTTAACAGGCGGTGCGGCATTGTGGGTTTCATCAGGCAAAAAAGCATCGGATTACAAAACCGCCGCGGCATTTGTGCAGTTTTTGTTGGAACCCAAAACGCAACTTTATTTAACCCAAAACGCAGGCACTCTGCCCTTTACAGCGGCGGGGCAAAAACTCGCTTTAAAGGATTTGCCAACGGTGGATAAAGCCTTGTTGAATTTGGAGTTAAAATCGTTAAAAACCACCAACAACTTGCGCGTGGCAAAAATTGCGGCACTGCGGCAAATTGTGGATGAAGAATTGTCTGACGTTTGGGCGGGCAAAAAAACAGCCAAAACAGGCTTGGATATGGCAGAAACACGCGGCAATGATTTGCTCAAACGGCGTGCGGCGTTAAAGAAAAACCAGCCGTTTTAAGTGTTTTTTTAAGCGGCGTTTCAAAAAGGAGAGTGCGGTGTCCCAAATCATCATGGTAGCCAACCCCAAGGGCGGCACAGGAAAAACAACCATCGCCACCAATTTGTGCGGTTATTTTGCCCGCCAAAACAAAAGCGTGGCGCTTGTGGATTTGGATCGCCAGCAATCTTCCTTGCGCTTTCTTGCTTTGCGCAGTGAAAAATTGCCTGTCATCACTGGTTTTTACGCAGGCAATCAACTCACCGCGCACTTGCCGCGCGACTTTGACCACATTGTTATTGACACGCCCGCGGGCTTGCAGGGCTTCAAATTAAGCGATTATTTGCGCATTTGCCAAAAACTCATTGTGCCATTTTCGCCTTCGGTTTTTGATTTGAACGCCACAGAGGATTTTTTGCAAATCGTCAAAAAAGAAATGCTCTCGGCACGTTCCAAAATTGCGCTTGTTGCCATGCGTGCCGACATTCGCCGCCGCGCTTGGCAAGGTTTAGAAACCTTTGCAGATGAACTGCATTTTGACATTCGCGCCACCTTGCGCCCCACGCAAAATTACATCAATGCCGCCATGGTAGGCGCCACCATTTTTGACCCGCCCAATGCCACAAACAAAAAAGACGTGGCACAGTGGAGCGAACTTTTAAAATGGTTGGAAGAATAAATCCACGGTAAACCTTTTATTTTTTTGAAAAAAAATTCATGTTTACCGTGGATTTTTATTTTTTTATTTGAAAATGCTCCAAAAACGCGATTTTTTAATTGTTTTTATGTTGTTTTTAATCGGTTTAATTTTGCGATTTTATTTTGCCGATTTTTTAAAACATTTTGTAATTTACCCCGATGAATTGCGTTATTACCATTTGGCAGAAAATATAGCACATTTTCGCGGGCTTTTAATTTATAATACAGAAACTAATTTTCAAAAAATTTTGTATCCGCTATTTTTATCCCCCGCTTTTTTATTTGAAAACCGCGAAATTCAACAACATATTTTTGCGTTTATCAATTCTTTTTTGGTTTGCTCTGCTATTTTCCCCGCTTTTTTAATTGCCAAAGAATTATTACAAAAAAAATCATCTATTTTCATTGTTTGCGCCATTCTTTTAATTCTGCCGGACTTAAATTATTCGCTCACTTTTATGAGCGAAAATCTTTATATTCCACTCTCGCTTTGGGTGTTTTATGCCTATTTAAAATTTATTCTTAACAGTCATTCACAATCCTTGAAGTTTTTTTTGTTTTTAGGCGTTTTGTCTTATGCCCTTTATTTGTGCAAAGAAATTGCCGCGGTGTTTCCATTGTCATTTTTACTTTATTTATTATTTTTAAAAAGAGAAAATTTTTTTAAAAACGCAACGTTTTTAATACTTGGTTTTTTTATTCCATTTTTTATTTTGAATTTCACTCTTTTTTCTGGTTTATCGCATTCTTATAGCAGTCACTCAGCAAATATTTTAAGTTTTGAAATTTTAAAACAACCGGGTTATGTTTTTTTCTTTTTTTATGCTTTTCTTTATTTTTTAATGCATGTGGCAATCGCATCGGGTTATTTTACTTTAACCATTCCATTTTTGTTTTGGCAGCATTTAAATAAAAATGCCCAAAAAACAATTGTTTTTTTATTGATTTTAATTTTCACATCCGCATTGGTAATTAATTATACCATTTATTTAAAAGAAGATTTTTACGAACCAACCCCGCGCGCATTGTTGCGCTATCTCTCTTTTATTTGGATTCCATTATTAAGCGTATTTTTAAGTTTATTAGAAAAACCATTGAATAAACCAAGTTTTCGCGCCATTCTTTATTTTTTAATGCCAGCGATTTTAATTTTTATTGCCTACAAAGGCGCAAATCCCAACATTCACCACACAATGCTTTATTTTTTGGATTTAAAACAACCTATTGTTATTTTAAATTTTAAAATTGCCATTCTTATTGGCAGCATTATTTTTGCTTTATTTTTTCATCAAAATAAAAAAATTATTACGGCGATTTTTTTAATTCTATTTTCTGCCACACATTTTGTGAGCAATATTGACGTTTATTCCAAATTCAAAGGATTTTATTCTATTCAAAAAGAACATTTTAAAGCCATTGAACAAATTGAAGATTTAATAAAATCCAACCCACAAAAGAATTTTGTCATCGGCAACACCACTTGGGGTGATGTGAAAATGCAAGGTTTATTGGATTCTTTTTTAAATTACCCGAATGTTTATACAGTTCATGTTGGGAAATTGTCGGATAATCCACCTTCAAAAGCTTTGCCTTTTTCAGAAATTAAATTGCCAATGTTGTGGCATTTTTTCTATGACGATGAACGTTTTTATAATACAAAACACGTGGATTATTATATTTTGCCAAAAAACTTAACGCATTTTTTGCCGTATAAAGGCAGAAAACCTGTTTTAATTGATATTCCCAATAGCACTTATGAAAATAATAATCTGCTTTTTCATATTTATAAAAATAAAACGCCCGCAATTTATTCCCCGATTCATTTAACGCAAATTGAAAATTGAAAAAAATATTGCGTTTACCGTGGAAAAAAGGCATAAAATCGCTTTTTTTTCAAAAACAATTCGCCAAAAATGGATGCTTTTGTGCAATGGTTTCGGTTGGTCACACCCTACATTCACGCCTACCAAAACAAGGTTTTTGTGATGAGTTTGGGCGGGCGGGCTTTGTCACTGCCGCATTTGAAAAATATTACCTTTGATATCAACGTGTTGTTGGCGCTTGGAATTCGCGTGGTGTTGGTGCATGGCGCCAGAGAACAAATTGAAGATTTATTAAAAGCGCGCAATTTGCCTTCGCGCTTTCATAATGGTTACCGCGTAACCGATGCGGATACGCTGGAATGCGTGTTGAATGCCGTGGGCAGCGTGCATATTGAAATCAGCGCAATGCTTTCCCAAGGTTTGCCGAATACGCCGATGGCCAACGCCAAAAATCGCGTTATTGGCGGCAATTTTATTACAGCCCAACCCATTGGCGTTTTAGAGGGCGTGGATTTGCAATACACCGGCAAAGTGCGCAAAGTTGATGCGGATGGCATTTTGGCGCAATTAAAACTTGGCAATTTGGTTTTAATCAATACCGAAGGTTTATCGCCCACGGGCGAGATTTTTAATTTAGAAATGGCGGATGTGGCGCAAGCGGTTTCTGTTGCACTGCGTGCCGACAAACTCATTTTTTTAACCGAAGGGCGCGGCATTTTTGATGAAAAAGGCGAATTTTTGGACGCTTTAACCAGTGATGAATTAAGCGCTTTGCCTTTAAGTCAAACGCCAGACGATGTGGCGCGCTTTGCGCCGCACGCAGCCGCCGCTTGCCGCGCGGGAGTTGGGCGCGTGCATTTTGTGCCGTGGCAAACAGAAGGCGCGTTGTTGAAAGAATTATTCACGCACGATGGCGTGGGTTCGGTTATCACGCGCGAATCTTTGGAAAATATGCGAGAAGCCAAATCGGATGATATTGCGGCGCTCATTGCCATTATTGAACCTTTGGAAGCCGCAGGCGTTTTGGTGCCTCGCCCGCGGGAGTTGTTGGAGCGCGAAATTGAACACTTTTCTATTATGTTGCACGACAACATCGTGGTTGGTTGCGCCGCGCTTTATGTGCAAGAACAAACCGAAGATGAGCCAAAAATGGCAGAACTGGCTTGTTTGGCGGTGCGCGCCGACCAGCGCGAATGGGGTTATGGCGAATCGCTTTTGCGCCGCATTGAATCGCGCGCCCGCGCACAAAAAATTGAATTTCTTTTTGTTTTAACCACACAAACCGAACATTGGTTTATGGAACGCGGTTTTGCGTTAGGCGAAGTATCAGACCTTCCGCAATGCAAACGCCGCATTTACAATTTGCAAAGAAAATCAAAGGTTTTGTTTAAAAAATTATAATTTTCCACGGTCAACCAATATTTTTTTTCAAAAAAATTTTCGGTTGACCGTGGATTTTGTTTTCAAATCAACCATTCCCACGTTTCATAAGCCACGGTGTGGGCGCCAAAACCTTCTTTGTGATGGATTAAACCTTCATTTAAAAATTGGCCGTTGTTTTCGGTGGAAATGCCAAAATCAAAATAAATTTTTTGATTTTGATAATGTTCAATTAAAGAACAAAGCAAAAAATCCAAAGCGCCGTTTTTTCTGGCGGAATCATTGGCTGCCAAATATTGCGTGTGAATAAGTTGCGGATAAATAAACAACAACGTCCCCGCAATCATTTGTTGATTTTCAAGTGCCACAAACAATTCTATATTTTCTGGAAAACGTGATTTCAACAACATCATTTCTTCTGGCGAGTGCACCGGTTTGGCTTGGTGTTTTTTTAAAACTTCGCTTAAAATGCCGTGAAATGCAACAAAATCATCACTTTTTGCCATTAAAACACCTAAATTTTCGCTTCTTCTTCTTCTTCTTCTTAGTTCAGAAAAAGGCAAGCGCTCTTGCAAAAAAATAGCAGAAGAGGCTTCTTTTTTCATTAGGTTTGCGCCCATTTTCCACAAGGCATAAAGGTCTTCATCGCAAGGTTGGCTGGTGTAAATAAAAGGGATTTTTTTGTAAATTAATTTTTCAAAATGATGTTGTTTTAAATAATCCCAAAGCACTTCAAAACATTCCAAAACCTTTTTTTGGCCGATTTTGTAAGAAACAACCAAACCGCCATAAGTTAGCCCGCCGTGGGAAATTAAAGTTTGCTGGTGTTGGGTTAAAGGCAAAACCGCAATTAAATTGTTTTTTTCAAAAAACAAAAGGGAATGGTCAATAAAACGATGGGCGTGGTAATCCATAAAAGCACGGTTGAATAAAAACGTGCCGTTTTTGGATTGGGCGATAAAAGCATTCCACAAAGCAGAATCGCAGGCGGCATAAGGGCGAATTTGAATCATCTGCCGCCCCCAAGAACAACAATGAGAACGGCAACAGAATCAAGTGGTCTACCCCCCCCCCCCCCCGAATTCAAAGCGATGGCAAAGGTGATTTTGGATGAAGCAGAGCAGCCGATATTTTCTTTAAAATCGCACAAACCCACATTGGGCAAAGAATTTTCCGTTGCCGTGCCGATGGATAAAAAATCAAAATCGCGCGCGGCATAAAAGTTATAAAGGTATTCCGCCAAAAAGTTAATGGGGGAAAGCGCTTTGTATTGTTCCAAATGTCCCCAATAAACCACATTGGCAACTTTGGGCGTTAAATGTTGCACCCAAGCGGCGGCAATGGCAGTGCCGTTTTTATTTTGCACGGCAAAAAAGTCGCTTGCCACAATTTGCGCGGTTTGCAGCACTTCTTCTTCGGTTAAACGCAAGGGAAAACCGCGCTCTTTGCGGTTTTGGGCGATAATTTCATAAACTTCGCCGCGATGCGCGTTATTTAAAGCGCGCAGAGCGCCGCGATGCGCGTTATTTAAAGCGCGCAGAGCGCCGCGATGCGCGGTTTTCAAATGGTTGCGTGCTTTGCTTTTCAAAAAAGTGTCGTAAGTAATATTTTTGTTCAGCGGTAATTCGTAATTAATATCCCAATGTTTCACCGCAAAACCTGCGCAAAATAAGGCGTTTTGCAGTTTGGCAATGGCAAGCGGATGGTAAATAGCTGGCGGGGTTTGAATCACAATTTCTTTGATGGCATTTGTTTTTGCCCATTCCAACAAGGCGGTGATGGCTTGATGAAAAAACGCAATGGACGTTTTGCCCGACAATTCGTTCAACATTCCAAAAGTGGCAGAAAAAGGCAATTTTAAAACGCCGTTTTTTAAACCCATTGCCAACACAAAACGATTTTTGCTGGCATCCTTCAACACAAAAAGTTTTAAGGCATCCACTTTGTGGGCGTTGAGTTTTAAAAATTCTGCCGATTCAAAAGCGCAAACATTTTTGGGCAAGAGTTTTTGGTAATCGGCAATGGCAATTTCGTTTAAAATCATAAAAATCCACGGTCAACAACAAAAAATTTTGGGCATTATAAAGGTTTTTGGGCAAAAAATGGCAAATCTTAGCAAAAATAAAATTCGTCAATGCGGTGAACATATTCGCCAAAAAGAAGATTTTGATTCTGAACTCTTATTTTTATGGCGCAATGCGCATTTGCCGATGATGGCAAAAATGGCAACACTCATTCGCAAACATTTGAATGAAGCGCATTTAAAAGAAGAAATTGTGGCGCGGCGCTTAAAACGTTTTTATTCTATTTTTTGCAAATTGCAACGTTTCCCCAATATGAAATTAAATACCATGCAAGATATTGCAGGAATACGTGTGGTTTTTAAAAATATTAAAAATGTTGAAAAATTTTCCAAAATAATGGCAGAAAAATATCAAAAAAATAATCGGCAATTTAAATATATCAATCAAAAAAATTATATTGAAAATCCAAAAAATGATGGTTACCGTTCTATTCACCAAATATTTAAATACAAAAACGAAAATGATTTTAAAATGATTTTAAAATGTTTTTGGAATTACAAATTCGCACACAACTGCAACATTATTGGGCAACGGCTGTGGAAGTATTGGGAATGAAAAATGACAATAAAATTAAAGAAGGAAATGGCAAAACGGATGAAAAAGAATTTTTTGAATTATCAAGCGCTCTATTTTCTTTTGTGGAAGGAACAGCTATTTTAAATAATTACAAAAATTTTTCAAAAACAGAAATTATAGAAAAAATAAAAAACTTAAACGACAAAAATAAAATTTTGGAAAACCTTTTAAAATTATTAATTTCCAACAAAAATATTGACGACCGCACGGATGATAAGGATTATTATTTTATTATTTTAATAGATTTGAAAAAAAATAAATCTCGGCTTTTTGGATTTAAAAAAGAAGACTTTTTGGATGCACAAAAATTGTATGATTTTTTTGAACAAGAATTTCAAAAAACAGGCGAAAAAGATGCGGTATTTATTTCATTAGACAAACACTAACTTTTAAAAAAAGCTTACCCCAATTATTTTTTAAATGGTTTAGAATTTATTGCACAAATTAAAAAAGAATGTAAATTATAAAAAAACGCAAAAATCCACGGTAAACGCTTTGTTTTTTTGATTTTTCAAATAAAACCTTGAATAATATTGAGCATTTTTTGCAAATCTTTTTGGTTATAGCGTTGGTCGATAATTAAAGGTAATAAATTTTTATAAAATTCACGCTCGGTTAAACATGGCTGAGAACCCATTAAATCTTCCAAATCCCGCCAAGGTTGCGGGCAATAGATTTTATTTTTTAAAAATTCTTTTCTAATCAAAGGTGTTTTTTCATTCCAAAAAGGATAATACATTGGCGCATAATTTTGTTTTTGCAAATTTAAATAATTGTATTTTTTTAAATATTGATGAAAAAAATTAAAATTTTCTAATCGTTTTGTTTGAATGTTTTGATAATCAATTCCGCCTAACATTTTTTTTGTTAAACGGCTCATTGTTAAAATTGGCGCATTTAAAAGTTGGTCGTCATTATGATTAAAATCATTATAAGCAAAATTAGAACCACCTTCAATGCGTTTGATTAAATGCGAAAAACGGTTAAATGAAAAATCACGTTTAAATTTAAAATGATTTTTTTTATCACTCAACAAAATTCCACCATCCGCCACGCCAAAAAATTTTCTAGGGGAATAAAATTGCGCACAAGTTAAAAATGGCGCATAAAAACTCATGGCACAATCCAAAAATAAAAAAGGATAATCTTTTGCTAATGTTCTGCTTTGCGATTCACAAACGCCAAAATAATCAATATAAAAAATGCAATCGTTTTTTAAAAATGTTTTTTTTGGGAGAAAATTTTCATCAATTTCATAAGGCACAATTTCAATATTTTCCGCTTTGACGGCTTGCCAAATTACTGGGCAAGTATAAAACGGCAAATGTATTTTTTGAATATGATAAAGGCGAATGGCTAATCGCAAAGCATTGCGGGCGGAATTTAAATAAACACCGCCCGAATGCCAAAAATTCTTTTTTGGAATTTCTAATTCAATAAAACCGCCGATTTCTTTTTGCATTTTTTTACTTTTTCCTACAAAGCAAAAAGATTTCCGCGCCGTTATTTGGAAAATCCTCGCTTAAAATATTCAAAGCATTGAGCAGTTTTTCATCCAAAATTCCTGATTCTAATAACTGCACCATTTTGGCGTGGTTAAATGGTTTAATAAAAAAACTGCCAGAATCCAAAACTTCAAACCCATTTTTTTCAACAATTTCTTTTAAACTTTTTAAATTAAATGTTGAAAAACGCTGAAAACGTTTGCCTGTTTCTGTTAATTCAACATTGCTTTTAATTAACCCCGCTTTTTGCGCCCACAACAAATGAAAACTTTCATTGTTAGATGTTAAAACGTGAATGAATGTTTTTTCATTGCAGAGTTTATAAATTGATTCTAAAACTTCATTTTGATTTTTGATTTCGTGTAAAATTCCGCAGAAAATAATAAAATCAAAAGATTGTTTTTTTAAAACATCCACCTTTTCTTCAATTAAACCTTGAATGATTTTTATTTTTTGTTCATCATAAAAAGCCGATTGTTGAATAGCTTGGCAAAAAAATTCCCCGGGTTCAATCACCGTCCATGTTTTAAAATCGTGATAAAAATCAAAAAGAGATTGTGTGGCACAACCAATTTCCAAAATATGTTGTGGTTTGTATTTTTCTAAAAAACCAAGAATATTTTGGTAGCGGTATTTTTTTAAAATATGTTCAAAAGCATAATCCGGTTGCAAAAAATCTTTGGCGTATTGTTCAATATCGCGTTTCATTTTGTTTGTCCTTTAAAAAAACAAAAAAAAACGGTTAACCGTGAAAATCCACGGTCAACCGTTTGTTTTTTTGAAAATCAGTTATTGTTTGATGGTGCAGTTCACATAAACTTCCGCGCCGTTTTCTGGGAAATAACGCGTTAAGGAATAAAGGGCGTTCAAAAGCGCTTCGTCTATGATTTTTTCTTCTAGCAACTGCTGCATTTTGGGATGGTTGAAGGGTTTGAGAAAATAGCTTCCCCCCCCCCCCTCGAATCGGCGCAAAGCCTGCGGAATCAAGGGTTATAGTTAAGGTTTTTAAATTGAAGGTTTGAAATTGTTGCATTTTTTGCGCCGTTGGCGTTAAATCGCCCACCTTTGGCAACAAGCCCGCTTCCACTGCCCAGAGCAAATGCAAACTTTGATTATTCGGCACATTCACATGCAAAATGGTGTTTGGGTTGCACAAAGAATGAACCAATTTTAAAAATTCTATTGGCTCGGGAATTTCATGCAAAAGGCTAGACAAAATAATGCAATCAAAAGATTTTGTTTTTAATTTTTCTATTTGTTTTTCTAAAAAATCATGAATTAAAGTGATTTTTTGTGGATTATAAAAAGATGATTGTTGAATATTTTTAAAAAATTCAAGGCTTGGTTCCACCACGGTAAAACTTTCAAAATCGTGGTAAAAATCAAAAAGCGATTGCGTGCCAGCGCCAATTTCCAAAATATTTTTGGGGCGGTATTGATTTAAAATTTCCAACACTTTTTTGCGCCGCATAAAAACCAGCACATTTTCAAACTGCATATAATCGGCGTTTAAATAATTTTGGGTGTAATCCGCCAAGTTGCGCTCAAAACTTTGCATGACTTTTTCCACGGTAAACAAAAAATTTTTTTGGGAATTTTACCTTTTAAAAAAGCATTGGTAAAAGAGATTCGCAATTTTCCGTTGGCGCGGTTTGCAAACGGCGCGCGGTGATGCCAAGTAGCCGCAGGCGTTTTTTAAAATCAAAATATTTTAGCGTGCGGCGGGCTGCCGCGCACAATTCTTGCGCATTTTTGGTTGGCGTAGAAAAAGGCATTGAGCGCTCAACCTTTTGAAAATCTGCAAAGGTGATTTTAACCGACACGCTTTTTGCCGAGCACCCTTCTTTTGTAAGCCGCTCTGCCACGCGCGCGCACAAGCTTTCTAAGGTTTTTGATAAAAAAGCGCGGTCATTGGGCAAAAGCATATCCCGCGTAAACGTGGTTTCAAAGCCGATGGATTGGTGCGGTTTTTTAAGGCTTTTCACAGCCCGAAAATCTTTTCCCCACGCCGCATCAAACAACCACGCGCCAAGGCGAATGCCAAAATTTTCTTTTAAAAAATCGGGGTTGGCTTTTGCCAAATCGCCAATGCTTAAAATGTTAAACGTTGCGAGTTTTTCTGCCGTTTTTTTGCCAATGCCGTTGATTTTTCCGACTGGCAATTGCCAAACACGTTGTTCCAAATCTTGCGGCATATTTAAAAAAGTAAAACCGCGCGGTTTTTGCAAAGCGCTGGCTAACTTTGCCATCAATTTGTTTTCCGACAAACCAATGGAACAAGTTAGCCCCGTTTTTTCAAAAACATTTTGTTGAATTTTTTGCGCCGTTAAAACGGGGTTGGCAAAGGCGCTTAAATCCATATAAATCTCATCAATGCCCACATCTTCAATTTCTGGCGTGATTTCCAAAACTGCCGCTTTAAACGCCTTGGAAAATTTTTGGTTATCTTCTTTTAAAACGGGAATTAAAGCGGCGTTTTTTTGTTGTTGGCGCAAAATTTCAGCCGCACTCATCAAAGCCATTCCAGAGCGCAAACCCAAACGCCGAGCGTTGTAGCTTGCACTGCACACTACGCCGCGCCCTTGGTAATTCAAAAGGGTATCAAATGCCCAAGCGTTTTTTAAACTTGGGAGCCTTACTTTTGCGCCGCCCACCACAACCGCTTGATTTTTTAAAAATGGAAAGCGCTTGATTGCCACAGACACAAAAAACGCATCCATATCCAAATGTGCAATAAAACGCCGCATTGTTGTTGCCGTGTGTTGCCTTGTTTTAATAATCGTCTCGGCTGGGTTTTTCAACCATTCCAAGCGCATCGCGTGCGGCGCGGTCTTTGGCTGCCATTTGTTCTTGCGCTTCGTTTAAGCGTTCTTGCACGCGGTTATATTGTTTTTTTCGTTCTTGCATTTCTTCTTTTTTCAAAACGCCTGTGGTTGCCGCGGCAGTTAAAGTTTCAACACCGCAGGCGGATAAAAAAATTGCCGAAGTGGCGATTGTTAAAAATTTCAACATTTTTAGACTCCCTTTTTTCAAAAAAATCAAGCGTTGACCGTGGATTTTTTTGAAAATCCACGGTAAACGGCTTCTTTTTTTACATACAACACGTCACCGTAATGGTGCTGGCGATATCATCCGCCGAGCAGCCGCGCGACAAATCATTCACCGGTTTTGCCGCCCCTTGAATAAAAGGACCAATTGCCGTGGCACCTGCCAAACGTTCCACCAGTTTGTAGCCGATGTTGCCCGCTTGCAAATCTGGGAAAATCAACACATTCGCACGCCCGGCAACAGAACTGCCTTTGCATTTGGCTTTGCCTACACTTTCAACCAAGGCGGCATCCAGTTGCATTTCGCCATCAAAAATGGCCACATCTTCGGAAATGTTCATTTCTTTTGCGCGTTTTAAGGTCAATTCCACCGCTTGTTGCACTTTTTCAACCAATTCGTGCTTTGCCGAACCTTTGGAAGAAAAAGACAAAAACGCCACGCGCGCTTGCCCGCCGATTAAGTTTTTGTAAGTATTCACGGTGGATAAAGCAATATCAGACAATTGCTCGGCATTGGGGTTGGGATTAACCGCGCAATCGGCAAACAACATCACCTTATCCCCCGCAGGCGATGGCGTTTTGAGTTCCATAATAAAAGAAGAACTTGCCAAATTGATGCCGGGCGCAGTGCCCACCACTTGAAACGCCGCGCGCAACATATCGCCCGTTGAAGCAATAGAACCCGCCACCAACCCCGCTGCTTTGCCGGTTTTCACCAGCATATTGCCAAAATAAAGCCGATTTTTCATTTGATGAAGCGCTTCTTCTTTGGTGATGGCTTTGCCTTTGGCGGCGCGCTCTTGAACGTATAAATCGGCAAATTCTTGAAGTAAGGGCGAATTTTGCCAATCCACAATTTCCAAATTTTCAGTATTTTCAAAAACCACGCCGGCGCTGGATTGTTGCCATTCATCCGGCGTTGCCAAAACAATGAGTTTGGCAATGCCATCTTTTAAAATTTTGGCGGTGGCGTTTGCCACGCGCGCATCCATGCCTTCTGGCAAAACGATGGTTTTATTCAAAGTTTTTGCCTTTTTGGCAAATTCTTCCAAAATGGACATTCTCACTCTCCTTTTTTAAAAAAAATTTAACGTTGACCGTGGATTTTTTTAAAACGGCACATCCAAATGCGGCGCTAGGTCTTTTAAAATTTGGCGAAAATCTTTTTGAATGGCTTTTAACGCGTTTTCATCATCGGCTTCAAAACGAAGCACCACAACAGGCGTGGTGTTGCTTGCGCGAATTAAACCAAAACCGTTTTTGTATTCCACGCGTAAACCATCAATGGTGATGATTTTTTCAGCGTTTTGAAAATAATTCTTTGCCGCGGCGCTTAATTGTTCAATCAACAAAAACGGTTCACCTTCTTGCATGGCGATGTTTAATTCTGGCGTGGAAGGCGCATTGGGCAAATTGTCCAACACGGCGTTGGGGTTTTCAAAAGCGCTTAAAATTTCAATTAAACGCGCGGCAGAATAAAGCGCATCATCAAAACCAAACCAGCGCTCTTTGAAAAAAATATGCCCGGACATCTCGCCTGCCAAAGCCGCGCCCGTTTCTTTTAATTTTTGTTTAATCAAGGCGTGGCCGGTTTTCCACATCAACGGTTTGCCGCCGTGCGCCATAATCCAATGGTTTAAAAGCCGCGTGCATTTGACATCAAACAAAATAGTCGCGCCCTTTTCACGTTTTAAAATATCGGCGGCAAAAAGCATCAACTGCCGGTCTGGAAAAATCACATTGCCGTTTTTCAAAACCACGCCCAAGCGGTCGCCATCACCATCAAAAGCCAAACCCAATTCGCAATCGCTGTTTTTTAAATGTTCTTGCAAATCTTTTAAGTTTTCTAATTTGGACGGGTCGGGATGGTGATGAGGAAAATTGCCGTCAACTTCGCAAAATAACGGGGTAATTTCAGCGCCTAATTTTTCTAATAATGCAGGCGCAAAAGCGCCCGCCACGCCGTTGCCGCAATCTAGGGCAATTTTCATTTTTTTTTCAAAATGAATGTCAGAAGCAATGCGGTCAAAATAAGCATTTTGAATGTTGATGTTTTGCACTTTGCCGGGGTTTTCTGCGGTTAAAAAAGCGCCATTTTGAATGTCTTTTAAAATGCCTTGAATAGAATCGCTTGCCAAGGTTTCCCCGGCAATGACCATTTTCAAACCATTGTATTCTGGCGGATTGTGGCTACCGGTTAGCGCCAGCGCAGAGCCGCATTGCAAATGGTGCGCCGCAAAATAAACCATCGGCGTTGGCACTTGACCCAATAAAAAAACATCCACGCCAGCTTGAAGAATGCCATTGATTAAAGCATTTTGCAGTTTTTCACCGGATAATCTGCCGTCTCGCCCAACGGCAATGGCTTGGGAATTTTTTTCTTTTGCCATTTTGCCCAAAATGTTGCCGATAGCAAAAACCGCATCAGAAGTTAAGGTTTTATCCACAATGCCACGAATATCATAGGCTTTGAAAATTTCAGGCGCAATGTGCATGGTTTAAAAAATCCTTTTTTGAAAATCCACGGTGAACTGTTCATTTTTTTGAAAATTTTTGAAGGTTCACCGTGGAAAATGGTTATTTTGAATGTTGACGCATCAAATCAAAAAAATGTTCAAACAAACACAAAGCATCGTGCGGGCCCGGGCTTGCCTCCGGATGCCCTTGAAAAGAAAACGCCGGGCAGTCGGTGCGTTCAATGCCTTGCAATGAGCCATCAAAAAGCGAAATGTGGGTGGCTTTCAAATGCTTGGGCAAGGTTTCAGAATCCACAGCAAAACCGTGATTTTGGCTGGTAATCCACACTTTGCCGCTTGTTAAATCTTTGACGGGATGATTAGCGCCGTGGTGCCCAAACTTCATTTTGATGGTTTTGGCACCGCTTGCCAGCGCCAACAACTGATGCCCCAAACAAATGCCAAAAATGGGAATTTTTTTCTCTAAAAAAGTTTGAATGGCAGAAATGGCATACGTGCAAGGTTCTGGGTCGCCCGGGCCGTTGGATAAAAACACGCCAGAAGGATTCATTTTTAAAACGTCTTCGGCGCTTGTTTGGGCAGGCACCACCCAAACTTTGGCGCCAAAATGTTTTAAAAGCCGCAAAATGTTGCGTTTGATTCCAAAATCATACGCCACCACCAAAGGCGCATTGTCTTTTAAATGTTTGTGTTCAAAGCCGTTTAAAGTCCAAATGCCCGCTTTCCATTCGTAAGATTCGGTGGTGGAGACTTCTTTTGCCAAATCCATACCAGACAAACCCGGAAAAGAGCGCGCAAGCGCCACGGCTTTTTGTTCGTCAACATCGCCAGCCATAATGGCGCCCGCCATAGCGCCGTTTTCACGCAAATGCCGTGTTAAGGCGCGCGTATCTATGCCAGCGATTGCCACAACATTTTTGCGTTGCAAATATTCGCTTAACGTCTCGCTTGCGCGCCAGTTGGATGTGGGCGGCAAATGATTCACAATTAAACCGGCGGCAAAAGGCTTAACAGCTTCTTCATCTTCAACATTGCAACCGACGCTACCAATATGCGGATACGTTAAAGTGACCAACTGCCTGCAATAAGAAGGGTCGGTTAAAATTTCTTCATAACCGGTCATCGCGGTATTAAAAACCACTTCCCCGCTTTTTAAACCCGATGCGCCAATAGAATAACCTTTAAAAATCGTGCCATCTGACAATGCCAAAACGGCAGGTTCAAACGATGGAATTAAAGACATTTTCCAAAACGCCTTTCTATAAAAATAAGGCGCATTATAACGAATCCAAGCAGGCTAAAAAAGGCGATTTTCCACGGTAGATGGCAAATTTTTTTGAAAAAAAATTCTCGTTTACCGTGGATTTTTATCAAAAATCTTTTAATGAAAATTCCACCGGCACATTCACCACCAAATCGCCTTGAAAGGGCAAGGTTTTTCCTTTTAATTTTTCTGCTGCCAACATGGCGGCTTGATTGAGCATTTCGGTTTTATTTTTTTGTTGAAAATCAATGTGAAGAATAATTCCTTGTTGAATGGTAATTTTTAAAATTACTTTTCCGCTTAACCCCATTTGCCGTGCGCGGCGCGGGTAATGTTTGTTTTTTTCAATGGTTTGAATAATTAAAGCCAGCGCTTGATTTTTCAAATCTTCGGCATTGCCAAAATCAGCGTGCGGGGTTTCTTTTTCGCCGCCAAAATCGGTGTTTTCAACGGTTGGCGCAATATCCAAGATTTCTTCTTTTTGGATTTGCTTTTTTGTTTTTGGAATGGCTTTGGGTTTGGGTGCTTCTTTTTTAGGCGGAATTTTTTTGGGCGGTGTTGGAATTTTAAATTCGCTTTTTTCAACCACGTGTTCTATTTTTTGTGGCTTTTTAATTTGAACCCAAGCGATTTCTACTTTTTCTTTAAACAATTTTGGCGCCAAAGACGGCACGCTAAAATTTTTTTTCACAAAAGACAAACCGCTCAAAACGCACAACAGCAACACGCAAAAAATCAAAACGCCACGCGCAAAAACTTCGGCAAAAAAGCGTTCTGGGTGATGATCTGCCATTGCCCTTGTTTTAAGATTCATCGGTGCTAATCACAAAGCGCCCAGCGCGTTTTTGTTTGGCAATATCCAAAACTTCAACAAAATACAAAAAAGGTGCGTTTTTATCCATATAAATATTGAGCATTTTTTCAGGTTCTGCATCCAATTTTTGCGAAAGCGCATTCAAGGTTGCGGGATTTTTTTCATCAAACCACAAACTGCCATCCTTTTTGATATTGATTAAAATTTCATTGCGGTTATTTGCCGATTCGGCGCTATTGGCTTCGGGCAACAAAATTTCCAAAACAGGTTGAGAAAAACTCATCGTTAAAACAAAAAAGATGATGAGCATAAACAAACAATCAATTAACGGCGTTAAATCAATTTGCGGCTCTTCATCAAAATTGCCAAATAAATTGGTGTGCGTGCTAAACATTGTGCTGCCCTTGTTGTTGTTTTTTCAAACGCCGCACCACTTCCAGCGCGCTGTAACTGTGTTCAATGGCTTCAATATGAAACCAGCGGAATTTGAGCATCAAATAGTAGTAACACATCAAACTGGGAATGGCGATGGTCAAACCCATAATGGTAGTGATTAAAGCCGACCAAATGCCGGATGCCAAAATCTGCGCATTGGCCTGCCGAATGTCGCTCATACTTTGAAAAACATCCACCATTCCCCAAACCGTGCCAAGCAGCCCCAACAAAGGCGAAATAACGGCAATCAACTTCAACCAACAAAGTCCGTTGGAAACACGCTTGAAATTGCGGTAAAACAAATAACCCACTTCCGCGCGAATATCATCTGAATGTTCCGCGTGGGTTTTGATGATTTCGTAAATAATGCGAATTAAAGGATTGGCGCGTTTTGGGTCAATGTCTTTTAAGCAACGCTCACCGGCTTGTTTTAAATCCAAAAAATCGCGCTTGAAATTGCGCCAAACGCAATTGACATAAATCAACTGCCAAACAGCAATATACAAAGCAAACAACCCAACCACAACCAGCGCCACGCCGGCTGGGCCAATCATCGCGTAAATGCTGGCAAAATTCGCACTATTCCACTGCATTTTTTAACCTTTTAAAACCTTGGAAAAAACACCAACGGCATTGATTAAATCCTCGCGGTCTGGATGCGTTTTAGATTGCTGCCAGCGCGCTTTTTGTTCGTCTGTTTCTGTGCCGCCCATCATTTGAATCATCATTTGGTAAATTTCAGAGTCAATTCTGCCGCGGCAAAGAAAACTCGCCAAAAGAGAATTTTCTTTGCCCGCATTTAACAATTCATCAATGGTTTTGGCAAACCATTCTTTTGCCCGCTCTGATTCTGAATCCCCGCCCAAAGTTGCAAAAAAACCTAAGCGTTTACCGTGGATTTTTTGAACAAAACTTTCCATATCTTCGGGCGCGCGACCTTTGTCGCACCAAAAGCCAAGCAACAAGGTGTCAAAATCTGCCAAATTTTGCGGCGCATTTTGTGGCGTAAATAAAGGCGCATCAAAAGCATCTGCCAGCGCATGCGCAACCATTCTGGTGTTGCCCGTTTTGGAAGAACAAACCACAGCGATTTTCATTTTTTTCAATCCTTTAACAAAATTGTGCTTTTGCCTTAAAAAATGCTTCTTTCACGCTTTCAATCAACTGGTGATTTTCTCTGCCCACATAAATGGAAAAAGAAACGGCATCTTTTTCATTAAAAAATTGCACTGATAGCGATTCTCGCCCCATAAACGGCATTTGTAAAAAGGCAAGCGTTTTCAAAGCAGATGGCAACAAATGCCCGCCAATTGTGGCATTGTGGTCCAAAATGTTATAAAACCCGTGAGATTCTTTGCCAATGGTCAAAGGCGCTTGGATTTCAAAAATATGCCCATCGCAAACAATAAAAAGTGTTACCTTTTGCCAAGTTGCCAACTCTTGCCAAAGCTTGGCAAATTGCGTTTTGATGTCGCCCTTCAAAAACGCAACCATTTCTGGCGGCATTTTTTGCGCGGCTTCTAATTCCGTTGTGCCAAGCATTTGCGCCACGGTTTTTAAAGTTGCGGGGAATTTGGCGTTTAAAACCGATTCAATTTTGGCTTTTTCTTCCAAAGTTGGGGTGATGTGTTGCATAAATTTTCTCCTTTTAAAAAAAAATATGGTTTACCGTGGATTTTTGCGATTTTCCACGGTCAACCCTTGTTTTTTTTGAACACAATTCAAATCCAAAACTTGGTTGGCAATTTTGAGCAATTCCAAATCGTGGGTAATCAAAAAAACGGCAATGCCGCGCGTTGCTTGTGTTTTTAAAATTTGGGCAATGGCGTTTAAATTGGCGCCATCCAAGCCGCTGGTGGGTTCATCCAAAATCAAAATGTCTGGTTTTTTAGCCAAGGCGCAGGCAATCACCAAACGTTGTTTTTCCCCACCCGATAAACTTTGCGGGTGGCGATTTTTTAAATGCAACAAATTTAAATTTTCCAATAATTGCAAAACATTGGCTTGTTCGTCCTTTTGCAAAACCCAAGCACGTTTGGAATGTTGAAACAAACTGCCTGCCAACATGGCGGCTTCAACTTCTTTGAAAACGCTTTGCATTTGCAACTGGTGGTCGGCATTTTGCAAAACCAAACCTGTGCGGGGCATTAAATGCTTAACCTTTTGCTGATGAATATAAAATTCGCCGCTTGCTTGATTTAACCCCGTTAAAATGCGCGCAAGCGTGGTTTTGCCCGAACCGTTTTCGCCAATTAAAGCCGTAATGCCTTTGGGAATGGAAAATGAAAGGTCTTCAAAAAGCGGTTTTTCTACCGAATAAGAAAACGACAAATGCGCGGTGCAAAAAAGCGCATCCGCATTTTCTTTTAATTCAAAAGTAATGCGCGGCAAGGTTTGGCGGCAATCATCCACCAAAGCTTTGCGCAAACCCCATTGTTGCGTGTTTTTTGTGTTTTCTAAAATAGAAAAATCGCCTTGCGCCACAATTTCGCCTTGATTCATCACCAAAACCGAATCGGCAACATCTTTTAACCAATAAAGCCGATGGTCAACAACCAAAATTGCCGCACCTTCTTGTTTGAGTTCATTTAAAACGATTGCCAAAGATTCTGTGGCTTCAACATCCAAATTGGCGCTGGGTTCATCCAAAATAAAATTTTTCACACCCAAAGCCAACAAGCTTGCCAAACCCACTTTTTGCTTTTGACCTTCGGATAAAGCGTGAATGTCTTGTTTTAAAAGTTCGGTGATGCCTAGTTTTTCAGCAGCTTTTGCCACGCGTTCTTTAATTTCTACAAAAGACAAACCGCGGGCGCGCAGCGCAAAAGCCAATTCATCTGCCACATTCAAGGCAAAAAATTGTTCTTCTGGGTCTTGAAATAAGGTGCCGATAACATCAGACAACATTGCCATGGTTGTGTTTTTTAAGGCGTGTTGGTCAACAAAAATTTCCCCTTCAACTGTGCCGCCATAAACTTGCGGGCACAAACCATTTGCCAAGCGCATCAAAGTGCTTTTGCCACAACCCGATGCGCCTGTGACCAACACCATTTGCCCATTTTCCACGGTAAACGAAAAATTTTTTATGGAAAATTCGCTTTGGTTGGCGTATTGGTAAGAAACGTTTTGAAAACTAATCATTGTTTTTTCAGGGCATTGCAACGCCGCTTAACACAAAAAGGTTTTTAAAGAAAACTTCGGAGAAAATCGTGGCAAGGGCAAGCAAAATCAACAATGCCCAAAGCCTAGCATCCAAGCTTGTTAGGGTTTTGAAATCTTGGCGAATGGGACAATCAAAATAACCCAAGCCTTTTAATTCCGCCGCCACGCCAAGCGATTCAGAAGTTTTTAAGGCGCGAAACAAAATGGGAATCAACACCAATCGGGCGGACAAAAACGGGCGCAATGTGAGCATTTTGATTCCCAATGGATAACCTTTGATTTTCAAAGTTTCCCAAACTTGTTGAATGTCTTTTGTGAAAGTTGGAATAAAGCGCAACATCACAGCAGTTGGCAAAAACACACAAAAAGGCAAGCGCAAGCGCTCCAAGGTGATGAGCAAATGTTCCACACGCGTGGTTAGCGCCAACACCAAAACCACGTTCATCATCGTTAAAGCGCGCAAAAATGGAATAACCAAGGATTTCATAGAAACCCCGCCCAATTTTGGCAAAAAATAACCCATACCAATTGCGCAAAGCGTGGCAATGGCAATCATCAACGCCATGGCGGCATAAACCACAATCAATAAAATCGGGCGGCGCAACAACAAGGCGTAAATCAAGGTCGACAAAAACAACACCATTTGGGCAACAAACCCCGAACAAGCCACGGTTAAAACGGCGCAAGAAACGGTGATGGCAAGTTTGGTGCGGGCATCCAAATGCCACCAAAGACTTGTTGCGTTGGCTAATTGCGCAGAATTAGCGAATAAAGCCGGCATTTTTTAATTCCCCCACTGTTTTAAAGCCAAACCACAAACCACACAAGGACCCCAAATAACCCAACAACACAATGGGAATCACAATGGCAATGAGCGCTGGGCTTTCCCGCATAAACAAATAGGAAACAAATAAAGAGACCGCTTTGCTTGAAAAATCATAAACAGCAACGGCAAAAATCACGCTCCATTTTTGTTTGAAGCCGCCCAATAAAAAAACAGCCAATTCGGCAAGCAATGCGGCAAAAAGTGCGGCAGGCATTAAAACCACACTGCCACCCATCAGGCAAACGCTCACAATCAAACTCACCAAGGTGAACAAAAAAAGCGTCCAACTTTTTGGAACCTTGGTTAAAAGCACAATCAAAAGTGTTGAAAACACCAAATTTTTGGCAATGAGTGAAATGGGATTCATCCCGCCACCAGCCAAAGCAATCAACAGGCTTGAAAGTTTGGTGGCAGCGGCAAAAACGCCGATTAAAACGAGTTCGCGCGCTGCCCAATGGCGTATTTTTTTCTGTTTCATTCTTTTGGATTAAAAACGTGCATTGAATTTCAAAGCAAAGGAACGCCCGGCTTCATAAATGGAAGCATCGTATTGGTATTTTTTATCGCCTAAGTTATAAAGCGACAAATCCAAATCAAATTGTTCGCCTTTGCCAAAAGTTACACCTGCCAACAAATTCCACGTGGTGGCGCCGCCCAAAGAATAAGCGCTTGATTTGAGGCGGTTTTGGCTGTAACCATACGCATCCAAGCGCCAAATCACACCATTTGAAAGATAATTCCAACGCACGCCGCATTGCCCATAAGTGGTGGGTTGCCCCGTTTTGCGTGATGTTTTGCCATTAACAATGTAGCGGCGGTCTAAAACGGTTGCCGTTATATAAGGTTCAATGCCGCTTTGGTGAATATCCCACGATGTGGCAAGTTCCAAGCCCAGCGTTTTGGCTTGTGCAACGTTGTGGTATTGCGATTGATTGCGACTAATTTGACGCGTGCTAATAAAATCTTTGGAATCGGTATAAAACACCGTGCCATCTACCGACACACCATCGCGCAGAAAACGCGCACCCACTTCAAAATTGTTGGAAGTCTCCGGTTTTAAATTGGGATTAGCAAGCGTGGAGCCAGACGATTGCCCCATTGCCGTATCCACATACAAAAATTGCAAAAGTGGAAACAAATAACCTTGAGAAAATGCCGCGCGAAGCGTTAAATCTTCAATGCCGTGCCAAGACAAACCCGCATTAAAAACGGCTTTGCCATCGCTGGTTTTTTCGTGCGTTTTTTTGCCGTTCGTGCGGTTCAGGTTATCCATGTCGGAGTAAACCCGCGTATAACGCACGCCGTAATTCAAAGCAAAATTTTTTGGCAACTGGCTTTCCATATTGGCATACAAACCGTGTTTGGATTGATAACCATCATAATTGCGGTTGCCAATAATGCTTTCAATCAGTCGTCCGCGGCTGGTCATTTTCATTTTGGTGATGCTGTCGGCATTCAAATTGTCGCGGTTGTATTCATAACCAGCGATTAAGTAATGATTCGTGCCCAACTGCCAGTCGGTTTGCAAAGACAAACCGTATTGATCCATAGAATTATCCGCCAAAGGCAAAACTGTTCCCATGTGCCCAGCTGGAACGGTGTTGATCATTTCCTTATCATTGCCTTGATAAAACACGTCTGCCCGCGCGCGCACCAAGTTTTGTGAAATGTTTTTCATTTCGCCAAACAACGCCACTTTGTAGCGCTCCCACTTGGGCACATCTACGGCAAAACCTTCATAACCCAATGACCCGGAGCCGAATTTGAGTTTGTAATAATCCAACGTTGCCCCAAGTTGCGTTGTGTCGCTCAGGTCATAAGCCAAAAAGAAATTGGCGGCTTGCGATTGAAAATAAGAATTGGGCATTTTGCCTTCTGGCGTATCCAAAGCGCTGTTTTTATCTGCTGCAACGCCCACGCGATAATGCCAACCATTTTGCGCGCCATAAAGCGATGCCGCGCCACTTCTGCCTTTGGAAGCGCTGTTGTAACCCAAAGAAACATCGCCAGACAAGGCTTTGTCACCGCCTTTTTTGGTGATGATATTGATCACGCCGCCCAAGGCTTCTGAACCATACAAAACGGAAGCGGGGCCTTTAATCACTTCAATGCGCTCAATCATCGCAGGCGCAATTAAAAAGGGCGAACCGGACATGGATTTTTGTTCCGAGATTTTTTGCCCATCAATTAAAACCAAGGTTTGAAAAGCATCATTGCCGCGAATCATCGCGCGTTTGATGCCTTGGCCGCCATCGTTGTTGATGCGCACGCCCGGCACATTTTGCAAAATTTCGCCAACTGTTCTAGCGCCTTGGCGTTTGATATCTTCTGCCGTGATAACGGACACCGACATATTCACATCCATCAATTCCCGCTCCACGCGAGAAGCGGTCACTTTCACCGATTGCGTTTGCAATTCTTCGGCAACAACTGCGGGCGCAAACGCCGCCACAATGGCGCTTGCCAAGAGAGTTTTTTCAAAAGTATTCATCGCTGTTCTCCAAAAAGGTTAAAAAAACTTTTTTTTAAGAACTGTGAGCATTTGATTTTGAAATTTTTTGGCTGTTGACCGTGGATTTTTAAAAAAAATCACGGCGCGTTTTCTTGGGATAAATGCTTTTTGAGAAAATCCAATAAAAGTTGCGCCATCGTCACATGCCAAAATTGTCCGGCGATTGTTTGGTAAAACCACTCGCCTTGTTGGGTGAATAAACCCGCTTCAATCCATTGTTGGGTAATCGGTTGAAAAATTTTCGTTAGCGGCACATCAAATTCTTTTTCTAACTTTGAAAAAGAAATGCTACCCAATTCCATTTGAGATGAAATCGTCTTCAACAACACGCCGTTTTGCTCAGGCAGCGACACAAAAGCAACTGGGCGTTGATTTTGTTCTACCAAATTCAACCACGTTTGAAGTTGGCGCTCCATCATCGAACCATGTCCTTTTAAACGCCCGCCAGCGCCAGCGCCAAAAGCCAAACAATCGCAAGCGCTTTTGCCAAGTTCGTTATAAATATTGCGTTCGCGATGCGTTTTTCGCCAATGGTTGTTGGAGATTCGTTGCCAGTTGGCATGGCTTAACATTTCAACCGAACGCGCAAACATATCGGCTTTTTGCGCGGTATTGGCTGCCGCTGGCATATTGCCGTTTTCAATGTAGCGCGCCATAGGCGATTGATTAAAAACGTTTAACTGGTAACAATCCACGCCATCCAACGGCAATTCTGCCGCGGTTTTTACATCGTCTTCCCAAACCGCCATGGTTTGACCGGGAAAGCCGTAAATCAAATCAATCACCACGGCGGCGTTGTCGTAAGAGAGCATTTTGAATAAGCGGCGGATAATTTCATCCTTGCCATCCACACGCAAAACCGATTGCCGAATGGTTGAATCAAAGGTTTGCACGCCTAATGAAAAACGATTCACGCCGCCTTCTAATGCCGCTTCAATTTTGTCATCACCAAAATTAAAAATGCGGCCTTCCAAGGTAATTTCGCAATCGTTGGCAAGCGGCAAATATTTTTTGCAAGCAAGCAAAATTTCTTTTAAATCATCTGCCAAAAGTGCTGTTGGCGTGCCGCCGCCAAAATAAAGTGCGTGAATTAAACCGCTTTTTTGCGCATTTTCGTTTTCCCAAGCTGCCAAATCTTTGATTAAAGCCTTGGTGAAAACACGGCTTTCTTCTTCATCCAAAGGATTTTGGTAAAACATACAATAAAGGCAGCGCGTTTGGCAAAACGGCACGTGAATATACGCCAAACCTTTGCCCGTGCGATTTTCATCTTTTAAAGCCAAAAACGCTTGGCGCGCAGAATCACCCATCAAAGGCTTGCCGCTGCTGCCAGAGTGCAAAGCCGCTTTTGCCAAAAAAGCCGCGTGCAAAGGATCTTTTGCATTGGCAAAATAATGCGCCAAACCTTCTTTTTTTAAGGATTCTTGCATCAACGCCACGCCCGCTTCAAAAGAAGCTTTTCTTGGCGATTTTTTTAACAACAGCATTTTGCAAATAAAAACAATTCTTAATTGGTAAGAAAGGCGAAAATATAATCGTTTCGTTTTGGCTTGTCAATGCTTTTTGTTGTTGCGGGTTTAAAATTATTTTTATGTTAAAAATCAATGTATTAAATTTAAATCAACGCATTCACTTGAAAAAAAATCCACGGTCAACGCCAATTTTTTTTGAAAAAAATAAACGTTGACCGTGGATTTTTTTAAATGTTTAAAAATGAGATTTTTATTCGGCGTGTTGTTCTAAAAATTCTTTCACCGCTTGGGTTTCATTGGGCAACACGCTGAAAAATTGTTGTTTTTGTTCAATAAAATTGAATGCCGTTGGGCGCGCAGGCGGAAATCCCAAAGCTTTTCGCACGGTTTTTTCAAATTTTGCCGCTTGTGCGGTTTCTAAAACAATAATTTTGTTGTTGGGTGTTTTTTGCGCTCGGGCGATTTTTAAGGCATCGGCGGTGTGCGGGTCCAACAAAATGCGGTATTTTTGGTAAGCCAAGCGAATATTTTCCAAGCGATCTTCATGCGTGCTGCTGCCCGAAATAAAACCAAAATGCGCGCGTTTTTGCCAAAACACCGTGCCGGATAAATCAAAAGATTCGCCTTTTTCTACGCAATTCCAAAGTTGGCGCACCACGGTTTTGTCTTGGTCGACAAAATCAAAAATAAAACGCTCAAAATTAGATGCTTTGGAAATATCCATGGAAGGACTGCTGGTTACAAAGGTTTCATTGGGTTTTCGCGGCCGATAAATGCCGGTTCTAAAAAATTCATCCAAAACATCGTTTTCATTGGTTGCCAAAATCAAATTGTCAATGGGCAAACCCATTTGTTTGGCAATGTGACCGGCGCAAATGTTGCCAAAATTGCCCGTTGGCACCGCAAAAGAAATTTTTTCTTCATTGGATTGGCTGGCTTGAAAATAACCCGCAAAATAATAAACAATTTGCGCCAAAAGCCTTGCCCAATTTATAGAATTGACCGCGCCCAAATGGTATTTTTCTTTAAAATCGGAATCGTTTAAAAGCGTTTTCACAATGTTTTGCGCATCGTCAAACATTCCTTCTAATGCAATATTGAAAACGTTTTCTTCGTTTAAAGAATACATTTGCGCACGTTGAAAATCGCTCATTTTGCCGTGTGGCGAGAGCATAAAAATTTTAATGCGTTCTTTGCCTTTAACCGCATATTCTGCCGCCGAACCCGTATCGCCCGATGTGGCGCCCACAATGTTTAAAACGCGGTTTTCTTTTTCCAAAATATACGAAAACAAATTGCCCAAAAATTGCATTGCCATATCTTTAAACGCAAGCGTGGGGCCGTTGGATAATTCCTGCAAAAATAAACCATCTTCTAAACAAACTAGCGGCGTGATTTTGTTGGCATCTAGCGCTTTGCGGCTGTGCGCAAAAATTTTTGGCGTGTAAGTTTGTTCGGTAATGCGCAACAAATCTTCGCTTGGAATATCATCAACAAACAATTTAAAAATTTCAAAAGCCAACAAAGGATAAGGCAAAGTGCGCCAAGCGTTTAAGGTTTCAAGGCTAATTTTGGGATATTCTATTGGCAGATAAAGCCCGCCATCGGGAGCCAAACCTTCCAAAACAATTTCACAAAAAGAGCGTTGCGGGCTTTGCCCACGAGTGGATGAATAGCGCATAATGATTGTTTAAAAAAATAGAAAAAACGGCATTTTAAGCGCATCGCATTTTGCGGTAAATTTTTTTGAAATTTTTTTGGCGTTGACCGTGGAAAATTGTTCCAAAATCTTTAAAAAATACAATGCGATTTGAACAATTCAAAAACCTTGCAAAAATGAGAGAAGGTGCTGGGAATAAACTTAAAAAAACGATTAAAAAGCAATTAAAAAACAATTTAAAGTGCGTGATTTTAAGAAATTTCAAAAGAAATTTGAAGAAGCAGCTTCAAGCGATTTGAAGTGGTTTAAGTAGTTTTAAATAGAGATTTTTTAAGGCGTGGGCCGGAGTCGAACCGACCTACATGGATTTGCAATCCAGTGCATAACCGCTTTGCTACCACGCCGCATTGGAGCGGGAAACGAGTCTCGAACTCGCGACCTCAACCTTGGCAAGGTTGCGCTCTACCAACTGAGCTATTCCCGC
>CAKQRL010000001.1 GCA_934271525.1 uncultured Rhodocyclaceae bacterium | reverse complement strand
TTGCCTTGCGAATATTTACCGCCGACTGTTAGCGTTTGTGGCTTGGAAATGCCAAGGTTTAATGTGCCTTGGTTGTTCAAGTTTTGCGTGATTTTGGTGTTTGCATCAATATTTGCCGTGCCTTTGTTTTCAAAGTTGTTGGTAATGTTGGTTTCAGCATTGATGTTGAGCGTGCCGCCGTTTTGGTTATTTAAATTTTTCCCAACCGATGTTTGGGCATTGATATTTGCCAAACCTGCGTTGTTCAAATCGTTGCCGATGGTGGCAAGCGGTGTGCTATTTCTCAACAACGCACGGCGTGTGGTCGGCGTGGTGGTGGTTGCCGTTTTTGCTTCGCCAATGGTCAAAATGCCGCCTGATTGATTGTCCAAATCGTGCGTGATGTTGGTTGTTCCTTTGATATTGGCAATACCGCTGTTGGCAAACGCATTGGTTTTTGTTTCAGCATTGATGTTGAGCGTGCCATCCTTTTGGTTGGTCAAAGTAGCGCCAATAGTAGTTGCCCCGCCAATGTTTGCCGTGCCGTTTGCCAAGTTTTGAAAATCCTTGGTGATTGTTGTTCCCGCAAAAATGTTGGTTTCACCCGAATTTACCAAGTTGTTTGCCGATGTTTCGGCATTGATGTTGAGCGTGCCACTGTTTTGGTTGGTTAAAGTTTGCCCGATGGTCGTTTTTTTGTTGATGTCGGTTGTGCCAGCATTGGTCAGGTTTTGGGCAATGTTGCTTTCCGTGTTGATGCTTAATTTTGCGCCATTTTTGACTTGAAAACCGCCTGCAATGGTTTTTGTGGTAGTTCCCGTAAGATTGATTTCACCTTGTTCAACAATGGTATCGCCCAAATAATTTAAATTTCCAGCCAAAGATAACGTGCCTTGTCCGGTTTTTTTAAAACCTGCGTTTTTGCCTGCCAAACTCGCTCGGTCGTTGTTTTGGTGGTATTTTTTATCGTATTGTCGTTGGTCAATATTGTTTGAAAATTCAGCATTTTCACCCTTGGTGTCTATTGTGTAATAAACCGTGTTGCCAATCACATCGCTTGTAGATAAGCGATTCACATCCAACAACGCCAAACCTTTTAAGGCTTTTTCAGCGTCCACAATGCCTTGACCAAAAATTTGTTCTTTGGTCATTGTGGTGAAAATGGTATTGTTTACAACGTCTTGTGGAAGGCTATCGCCATAAACTTTTTTTAAGTCTTCCAAAATTTTATTTTTATCATATTTGCTGGCATCGGTAGCTTCTCGTGGGATTTTGTCATCACCTTCTTTATCACCAATGTAAATCACATAATAGGCGTTGTCGCCTTCAATTTTTTTATAAATCACATTAGGCATTTCAATGTTGCTATTGGCGGTGCTTAAAATAACGTCTGCTAATTGTTTACCACCCAAAAAAGAATATTTTTGTGCCACAAGTGCGGCAATGCCAGTAACAGCAGGCGCTGCCATTGAAGTGCCGGTGTGTTTTCCTTCACCTGTTGTTTCTGCCGACAAAATTTTTGTGCCCGCCGCAAAAACGCAATAACCTTGAGCGCCATTGCACAAATTAGAATAAGTGATGCCGCCACCAAATGCTTTTGCGCCCGCTTTGAATGAACCGTCCGCATTGCGTGTGACATCTTCTTGATTCACATTGCCAACAACCAACCAAGCGCCGATATCATAAAATTCGCCATAAGCATTGCCTTTGCTACCAATACCGTGCAATTTTTCGGATGCTGTATTTATTTCTCCGTTGTTGCCAGCAGAATAAACAACCAAAATATCGTTGTTTTTTGCAATATTTTGAAGCCTTGGCAAACTGCCCGTGTGCGAGTTGTTGATGACTTTCACACCATTTTCAATGGTCTTTTTTACTTGTTCATCGGTGATTCCTACGCCCAAATTGCCAAAACCGATGATTTTTGCGCCATAAGCAATGCCATAATTTGCTTTATCCGTTTGATTGGCGGCGGCAATGCCTGCCACGTGATTGCCGTGGTAAGCCTTGTCCCCAGAGTAAGCATTATTAAATTTTTCTAAAAATTGACCATTCAACAAAGGATGGTCTGTAAAAATCGTATCAACAATCCCAATTTTTACGCCGTTGCCTGTGAAACCTTGGTTGTGTGCTTTGTTGATATTGTGCAATTCAAAACTTGTTAGCCCTGCCGCAGTGTTTATCTGCCCCAAAAACAGCAAAAGCGTTGCAAGTGAAAACAAACATTTGGTATTCATAGCGGCAAACCTTGAACGATAAATTTTTCTAAAAAAAAACGGCGTTGGCTTTGATTCTATTTGCTTTTTTTGCGTTTTTCCACGGTAAACCCCAAATTTTTTTCAAACGATTTTGGCTTAACCGCAGAATGTTGCAACCACACAAAAATCTGGTGGCAATGGTTTGATTGCGGCAATTTGAAAACACAATTTTTGCGACAAATCAGTCAGTTCAGCCAAGGCAAAAAGTGAGCGGGCTTTTTCACCCAAAACCACAGGCGCAACATATAGCACAAGTTCATCCACCAAGCCTGCTTTCAAAAATGCACCGTTTAAGGTTTTGCCCGCTTCCACATGGATTTCGTTCAAAGCAAAATCGGCGGTGATTTTTTCAACCACGCTTTTTAAATTTTGCGTGTTGGCAACTTCCAAAATTTCGGCATGGTTTTTTAAAAGATTTTGCCGTTTTAAAAGCGCATCAGAATCCGGCGCATTGCCGATGATAACGACTTTTTCATTTTTTAAAATTGGCGATTCCAAGGGCGTGCGATAAAAAGAATCCATCACAAAAACAATGGGTTGGCGGATTTTTTGGGTTTTGCCAAAGTTTTGCCGCACATTCATTTGTGGGTTATCCGCCAAAACCGTGCCAATGCCCGTTAAAATTGCCGAAGCGCTTGCACGGTAGCGCATTGCGTCAAGCCGTGCGGCATCACTTGTGAGCCATTTGCTTTTGCCGTTTAATAGTGCCGTTTTGCCATCCAAACTTGCCGCCGTTTTAATGCGAATAAAAGCGCGCCCGATTTCAAAACGTTTTAAAAAACCGACATTTAAGGCGCGCGCATCCGATTCCAAAATTCCAACGGCAACATCAATGCCCTCATTTTTTAAGATTTGCACGCCGCGCCCAGCAACAAGTGGGTTTGGGTCAAGCGTGGCAATAAAAACCTTTTTCACCTTGGCGCGCACCAAAGCCTCAGCGCAAGGTGGCGTGCGCCCAAAATGCGCACAAGGTTCAAGGGTGACGAAAACATCTGCACCTTCTGCCGATTCTTTTAAATTGGATAACGCCATTGCCTCGGCGTGCAGCGCGCCCGCTTGCAGATGAAAACCTTCGGCAATAACGTGATTATTTTTAACAATCACACAACCCACGCGCGGATTAGGATGCGCGGTGTAAAAACCGCGCCGCGCAAGTTCTAGCGCCCGTTTCATCCAAAATTCTGCGGATGGCATTTTTAAGACAAGCGGCGAATGGTGTCAGTGAAATTATCCAGCGTTTTAAAATCCCAATACACCGAGGCGTAGCGCACATAAGCGACCAAATCAAGCGTGCGCAATTCTTCCATCACCCAATCGCCCAAGAGCTTGGACGAAATTTCGCGCGCGTTTTTTTGAAGCGCCCGTTTTATCACGCGGTTGATAAGATTATCCACATCATCGGTTGCAATTCGGCGTTTTTTTAGCGCCAACTGCACGCTGCGCTCTAATTTATCGCGCGAAAAATCAACCCGCACGCCGTTGTGTTTAATCACGCGCGGCAATGGCAAGCTATCAAGCGCTTCCAAGGTTTTAAAACGCCTGCCACAACTTGCACATTTGCGGCGGCGGCGGATGGCGCCGGTTTCCAAATTGGGGCGCGTGTCTGTTACTTGCGTTTCCTTGCCGCCGCAAAACGGGCAAAACATTTTATTTAACTCCCATACACCGGAAAGTTTTGGCAGAGTTTTTCTACCGCTAATTGGGTTGCGTTTAAAACGGCATTGTTTTCAGGCGCATCCAAAACGTCTGCAATCAAGTTGGCAACAAGCTCTGCTTCTTTTTCCTTAAAACCGCGCGTGGTCATCGCGGGTGACCCCAAACGAATGCCAGAAGTTACCATCGGTTTTTCTGGGTCGTTTGGAATGCCATTTTTATTCACCGTGATATGCGCTTTGCCCAAAGCTTCTTCTGCGGCTTTGCCGGTGATGTTTTTGCTGCGCAAATCCACCAAAAACACATGGCTTTCGGTTTTGCCAGAAACAATGCGCAAACCGCGATTTTTCAACGTTTGTGCCATCACATTGGCATTTTTTAAAACTTGTTCTTGGTAGGTTTTAAATTCCGGCGTTGCCGCTTCTTTAAACGCCACGGCTTTGGCGGCAATCACATGCATTAAAGGGCCGCCTTGTAACCCCGGGAAAATTGCCGAGTTGATTGCTTTTTCATGTTCTTTTTTCATCAACACAATGCCACCGCGCGGGCCGCGCAAGGTTTTGTGTGTGGTGGAGGTCACCACATCGGCAAATGGCACAGGGTTTGGATAAACGCCAGCGGCAATTAAGCCAGCATAATGCGCCATATCCACCCAAAAAATAGCGCCAATTTCTTTTGCGACTTCGGCAAATTTTGCCCAATCAATTTTCAAAGAATAAGCGGAAGCGCCTGCCACGATAATTTTGGGTTTATGTTCACGGGCGAGTTTTGCCATTTGGTCGTAATCAATTTCTTCTTGATTGTTTAAACCATAAGAGATGGCGTTAAACCATTTACCGCTTAAATTCAATTTCATTCCGTGCGTCAAATGGCCGCCTTCTGCCAAACTCATTCCCAAAATGGTATCGCCCGGTTTGGCAAAAGCCATCAACACGCTTTGGTTGGCTTGCGAGCCGGAATTCGGTTGCACATTGGCCGCTTCGGCGCCAAATAGTTTTTTTAAGCGTTCAATCGCCAAGGTTTCCACCACATCCACGTGTTCGCAGCCGCCGTAATAACGTTTGCCCGGGTAACCTTCGGCGTATTTGTTGGTCAGTTGCGAACCTTGCGCTGCCATCACGGCGTGGCTGACGTAGTTTTCAGATGCAATCAACTCAATGTGCGTTTCTTGGCGCAGGTTTTCTGCCACAATGGCACGGTAGAGTTCGGAGTCGGTTTTTTCAAGCGTATCTTTTTGGGAAAACATAGGAAAAGCCTTTTTGCAAAATAAAGGGCAAAAGTGTAAAACACAATGCAAAAAAATACTATATGGCAGATTGATTTGGTTGACAACGCACCGCCAAAACCGCCTGTGGGCAACAAATGCAACGGTTGCGGAATTTGTTGCGCTTCAATTTTATGCCCGATTGCAAGGGTGCGATTTTTAAAGGAATCGGGACCTTGTGCTTTTTTAAAATGGCGAAAAGAGCGCTATTTTTACGCTTTAATTTCCCGCCCGTTTTTGTTGTTGCCCAAAACGCTTCGCCGATTTTTCTACAATTTTTTAAAACGCAAAATTGCCGCTTATTTAAACATTTCCAAAGGTTGCGACTGCATGATTTTGGAACTCAAAGAATGATTTTTCAAAAAAATAAAACGTTCACCGTGGATTTTTGCAAGTTTGGCGATTTTCCACGGTAAACAAAAAATTTTTTTTAAAACGATTGGCGCTGCGTTTTGGCGGTTTTATTTTCAAAAAAAACAAAACGTTTGGCGTGGAAGTTTGGCGCTTTATTTTTCCAACAAATCAGCGCAAGGCGTTAAGCACAGTTGCACACCGTCAATTTCTTGCACGGGAACTTTGTTGGTGGTGACCGTGGCAGGTTTTGTTTGTTGGAGTTTTGGTTTTTTAGGCGCTTTTTTCGTTGGTTTGATTTCAGGCCAGACGATTTTTTCAGCCGCCGATTCAGGGTTGCTGAAAGCCACAATGCCGTGTGCAATGCGGCGTGCGCCCAAAGTTTCTGAAATAATCCCTTCGCTATAATCTTCAATTTGGTATTGCGCAAAGCCGCCCGATCGCCGCAATGCTTCGGCACGGGTTTTAAAAATAGCAAGCGGCTCCCCTGCCCCGCCCGTGTGAAAGCGTTTGAGTTTTAAATAAATGGCATAACGGTTTTGGTCAATTTTTGTTTGCCGAATCAGCCAGTTTTTTGCCAAAGGGTTGGGCGCCAAATCAAGCGCCATATCAATAATTGGATTGCCTTGCGGCCTAGCCGCTTCCCACGGAACATTGCCGCCAGAAGTGGGTAAAGGCACGGGAGAAACCAAAGAAAGTGCGCTGCTTGCGGCGCTAGCAGGCAGAGAATCGGCGAATGTGCCTGCCATATCTTGCGCTGCGGCAGGCACACCCAAGGAGACACCAATGCACCAAACAAAAAATTGAAGTGTTTGCTTTTTCATTTTGTTTTAAGAATTAAACAAACTTAAATTGCTTGTTTGTTGGAAAGCGGCAATGGCGGCTTGCAGTTGCAAGGTTTGTTGCATCATATTGGAGACCGCTTCGGTGTAGTCCAAATCCACCAAGTCGGAAATGGCGCTGGCGTATTCCACCACTTTGTCTTCGGCGGTGTTTTTAAGCGATTCCAACTCTTGCATATCCGAGCCAACGCTTGCACGCACTTGGTTGATATTTTCCAAAGATTGATCAACGTTTTGGATTAAGCCTGCCAAGCGGTTTGAAAATTCAATGGTGCTGTATTTGTCTTCCAAAACATTGTCATCGTGGTCAAGCAAATTCACAGCATCACGCAACATTCCAAAAACATTGTCTTCTTTGCTGGTTTGGATGGTAAACGTATCGCCACCCGCTGGCGTGCCGTTAATCGTCACGGAAATGCCAAAGTCGCTGGGCGTGCTGTTTAAGTTTCTTAAAGCAATGGATTGCCCGTCTGTAAAGGCTTGTGCGCCGTTGGTTAGTTCAGCGGGCGGGTTTTTATTCATATCGTAAATTTGGTAAGAAAGCGAGGTTTTTCCGTTATTTACGTTTTCAGTAAATTTGATGGCGATATTGTTAAACCCCGCATTTACCGCAGCGTTGTAATTTGAAATGCTTTGGATACTGCCTTGGTTGATAATGCCCGTGCCGGCGTTTTTGGTGTTGATATTTAAATCAAAGCGGTCTCCTGCTTTGAGGTCTCCTGTAATGTTGAGTTTAACGCCCAAATCATTGGACAAATCCAAGGGTTGTCCGGGCGTGTAAGTGCCTTGAATTTGCGTTCCGTCTGCTTTTGTGTATTGGAAAGTCGTGGCATTGATAAAACTAATTTGCACTTTGCTGTTGCCAGCATTGATTGCCGCTTGTTGCTTGGCATAATCTACCGATGAAACGGACATTTTTGCCGCCCCGCCAGTATCATTTTGTGCCGTAACAGTAACGCCCGACATATTAGAACCTGCGCTTGTTTGAAATAACCCATTGCCGGTTTTGAAGTTAAAAACCTCCGTGCCTGTAACGTTGGTAGCAATTTGCCGACCAGTGGAAGCTTGCACCAAGTGTTTGCCTTGATCGCCTGCATACGCTGCGCCATTGGCTGTGGCGCTATACGGGCGCACATCGCCCAAAAAGCCAGAAAAAATATAGTTGCCCGCACTATCTTGCGTGTTTGCCATTGCCAAGACTTCGTTAAAAATGCCTTCTAATTCGGTGGCAATATAACTGCGTTGTTCCGCAGTCAACTGCGTGTTGCCCGCTTGCAATAACAAATCGCGCGCGCCGGTTAGGCGATCGTTTAAATAAGAAAGTTGCGAATCAATTTCAGACAATTTTTCATTCGCACTTTTTTGGTTGGAGATGGATTGTTTGTTAAAGGATTGACTTTGCGACAAAACAACCGCACGGGATGCCGCAATAGGGTCATCAGACGGAGTCATCACGCGGCGGCCAGACGACATTTGCTGTTGCAAACGGTAGAGCGAAGATTGATTTTTGCCAATCCCGTTGGTGCCGTTGTTGAAAATTTGCGCCGTAGAAACACGAAAGGACATTTTCTTACTCCTTTTTAACCACGCATATTGATGATGGTATCAAACACAATGCCTGCTACTTCAATAATGCGGGCGCTGGCTTGATAAGCCTGTTGGTATTTGACCAAATTGACGTATTCTTCATCCAAATTCACGCCCGCCAAAGATTGCTGATTCGCCTCTGCTTGTTCCAAAACGGCAGATTGCGCTTTTTCGCCTGAGGCAACTTCGTTGGTTTTAATGCCAACGTAGGCAACCATTTGCGCATAAGCACCTTGCAAGGTTGTGGTGCCTTTTTTGTTTTGTTCGGACCCCGCCACGGTATTTTTGGTTTGCAACTGCCCCAATGCCAAAGCATTGCGGGAGTCCGTTGTTGCGCCCGTGTTGGCACTCAAAGTGAATGTGTCGTTGTTGTTGGGTTGGCCGGAAATGGTAAAAGTCATCCCGTCAATACTAATGCGCATACCTTGGGTGTAAGGCAATGCAGTGCCTGCGGCAACTTGTTGTTCCGTTGTTGCACCTGCGGGTTTGTAAGTAATATTGCCGTTTGCCCCCTTAATTGTTAATTGCCCGTTGTTGTAAGTCATCTCAATCGGCAAAGTCACCTTGCCATTGGCAGCCAAGGGCGCACTCGCACTATCGGTAATCGTTGCCGTGCCTGTGTTGGCAGTATTTGCCGATACGCCAAAAGGTAATGCCGCCGCAATTAAACGTGGGTCAGCGGCAATGCTGGCGTTTACCTTTAAATTATTGACGGCATTGGCGGTTGGACGGATTAAAAATTGGTCGCCCGCTTTTGGATTGCCTGTTAGGGTTAAACGAAAACCCTCATTTTGTGCGGCGGCAGAAACAGTTGCCACATCGCCTTGGGAAATCAAGGTGTTATCGCTCAAACGAGACAATTGGTATTCCACGCCGTTGTTGCCGTTGACGCAAGTGATTCGGTAATCGCTTGTGGTCAACATGGTGTAATAATTCCCATTCGTTGTTTCAGGACCAAATTCAGCATCGGTGAATGTTGCACCAAAAACGCCTGTTCCCGTGTTTGTGCCGTAACTTGTAACCAAGGGTTGCATGTTGGTCATATCAAAAAAGTTGGCTTCAAACCCCGCATTGCCCAAAGAATTGCCCATCAAATCTTGCCCGCGAGCGTGTTGGGCGTTGAAAACCAAAGCCATTGAAGCGGCAATGCGCCCAAGTTCGTTGGTGGTGGTATCCATCGTTTCTGAGCGAAAATCCAACAACCCGCCCAACTCGCCGCCTGAAATCAAGCGTTCGGGCAAAGTCATACTGCCGCCGTTTACAGTTTCCAAACCGATGACCACGCGTTGTGTGTTTTCTTCACTGCGCGTGGCTGTGAGTTTGGTTACTTCCCCAAAGGATGAAACCAAGCGTTGGCCACTGCCCATAAAAACGTTAAACGAGCCGTCTGCGCCGTTTACTGTCGTCACGTTGATGATCTTGTTCAAATCACGCACCAAGGCATCGCGTTGGTCGCGCAAATCGTTGGCGGGTTGGCCATAAGCAGCTTCGGTTAAATGGATTTTGCGCGAAACCGATGCGATTTGGTCGGTAATGGAATTAATCTCAGAGACAGCCACTTCAATTTTGCCATTGACCTCTTCGTTTAATTCATCCACCCGCGCTTGCAAAATTTGGTATTGCGACACCATTGTTTGCGCGGAAGAAACCATCGCTTGGCGACTTGCCGTCTCCGCAGGGTTGTTGGCCAAATCTTGCACGCTGGCAAAGAATTTTTCCAAAACATTGGCAAGCCCTGATGTTTCATCCGCTAAAAGATTATCAATTTGCGAGACTTCGTAATTGTAGGCTTTGTAATAACTATGCGTTGTTTGCGCCGTGTTGAGCTGGCGATTGACGAATTGGTCATAAGCACGCTTAACGGTGGTTACTTCCGTGCCTTGCCCGAGCGCACCATTGCCCGTGAAATGCGCATTCACGGCGGCTTGTCTTGTGCTTTGGCGGGAATAACCTGCGGTGTTGGCATTTGAAATGTTGTGGCTTGTGGTGTTCAAACCCATTGCCGCCGCATGAATGCCCGTCATCCCAATGTTCAAAAAACCAATGCTCATTTTCGTCCTCACTTTTTACTTTTTACGACCAAAAAGTTGAAAAACTTCAACTGCGCCCTTTAAAATGCAAAAAGCGTGCCCGCCATAAAACATTGTTTTTTAACGATTTTCCACGGTAAACGGCGATTTTTTTTGAAAATTTTTAAAGGTTTACCGTGGATTTTTATTTTTTATTTTTTTAAATGCAAAGGCCAGCGCAACACAAAGCGTGCGCCGCCCAATGGTGATTCTTCTACCAAAACGGCGCCTGCGTGTTGATACACCGCGCGTTTGGTAATTGCCAAACCCAAGCCATAGCCGCCCGTGGCGCGGTCGCGCGAGCGGTCCAAACGTGTGAAAGGCGCAAAAATTTTTTCTCTGTCCGCCTGCGCAATGCCAATGCCGTCATCATCCACTGAAAAAACCACTTCGTCATTTTCAATGCGGCACTCTGCCAAAACTTGCGATTTGGCGTATTTAAAAGCATTGCGCAATAAATTGCGAATGGCGTATGGAATCAACTTCAAATCCAAATCAGCCAAAACGCCTGAATCCACGTGATTCACAAATTTAAAATCCAAAGTGTGCGCCAACACGCGCAACTTTTCTACTTCGTTTGTTAACCAAGTTGCCAACGGCGTTGGCTCAAAATGTGCTTGAATGGTGCCGCGCTCCATGCGGGAATAGGTTAAATTCGCATCAATTAAGGTATCCAGTTCGTCCAAATCCCGCGCAATGTCGTTGATAAAACGCTGCGATTCTTCTTTTGTTGGATTATCCCCCAACATTTCCAAAGCAAAGCGAATGCGCGCCATCGGCGTTCTTAACTCGTGCGAGATGCTGCTGGTTAATTCCTTGTGCGTTTGCAAAAGCTCATCAATGCGGCGAATCATTGAATTAAAAGCAATAGACAACGGCGCAAACAAATTTGTTTTCACCCGCGTGTGAATGTCGCGGCGTTGCGTGCCAAAAAGGGCGGCGGCTTGGCGCATATTTTCCAAATCGCGCACAATGGGGCGCAGCCAAAAATACAAAACCACCGCAAACAAAAACGCCATTAGCGACCACGTCAAAAGCCGCATTCGCGCTTCCAAAGGCAAAGAGGCGCTATCTTCTGGACTTTGCAAATCTTTTGAAAACGGGCCAATAGCCAAAATAAAAGGCGTGTTGCCAAGCCGCTGATACATCATTTTGGCAGGAAAATTCACCACAATGTCGCCTTCATCCAAGGCATCCAAATCACGCACTTGTGGCAAGAGTTGCGCGATTTCTTCACGCTTAAAAATACGCAGGCGGTAAGAAAAATGCGCTTGTAATTGTTGCAGACGAATGCTCCAAAGCACAACGGGATAACGATCCAAATCGGTTGTTATCATCGTAATGGTGCCTTGCATAAAACGGCGCGCGTATTCTTCAATGCGCTCGTGTTGCGCGCGACTAATCACATAATCGGCGCTAAATGCAATCGCCACAAAAGCGCCGATGAAAATCACATAAAAATTCAAAAAAAGCCGCAATAAGCGATATGGTCCACGGCGCTGCCGTTGAAATAAACGCACAAAAGGTTTAATCCCAATCATATTTGCTGAACAAATAACCCTTGCCGCGCACGGTTTTGATGCGTTTGGGATTGTCCGGGTCATCATTTAACTTGCGGCGCAAGCGTGAAATTCGCGCATCAATTGAGCGATCCAAACCATCAAAACCAATGCCGCGCAACTCTTGCAACAAATCATCGCGCGACAAAACACTGCCCGCATGCGTTGCCATTAACCACAACAAATCAAATTCCGCCGTGGTCAAATCAATATTTTCTTGGTTCAAAGTGGCGCTTCGCGTCTGCTGGCTGATTTTAAAAGCGCCAAATTGCAAGGTTTCGGCATCCGTTGCCCAATCGCTTGCATGGTTGCGGCGCAACAAGGCTTTGATTCGGGCTAATAAAACGCGCGGCTGCGCGGGCTTAGCAATGTAATCATCAGCGCCCAATTCCAAACCCAAAATTTGGTCATAATCTTCATCGCGCGCGGTCAGCATTAAGATGATGCCGGCGTATTTATCACGCACGGCTTTGCAAACTTCAAAGCCATCTTTGCCGGGCAACATCACATCCAAAATCACCAAATCAGGCGCTTCGCGCACAATGCGTTCTTCGGCTGCATCACCACGGCCTTCAATTTTCACGTCAAAATTATTTTTGGTTAAATATTCCGCTGTGATTGAAGCCAAGCGTTCATCGTCTTCCACCAGCAAAATTCTTTCTTTCATAGCGCCCCCAAGCTCAAAAATTGTGGAAAATTTTAAAATAAAAATCCACGGTAAACGCAGATTTTTTTTAAAAGTCGGCTTGGCGCCTTAAACAATCAAAAAAAAAATTCAAAAAAACTTTTTGTTTACCGTGGAAAAAATTAAAAATTAAAAAACAAATTAGTATTTTTTAGAAAATTCTTCTGCAATCCACTCGCCCAAATCGGTGTTTAACATTCCAGAATCCCAAACAAATTCCGTTTTATTAAACTTTTTAGGGCGCATTTTTTTCGCCACTTCGTGGGTGGTCAAAACCCGAAATTGCGGATAACGCACAAGCGATTCATAAACATACGCCGTGCAAGATGTTGCCTTGGCTTGCAAAAAATCTGTCGCTTTCTTGTGGGCGTTCAAAATCTTTAAATCCCAACCTTTTTGAACTTTGGAATCGGCTAATTCCGCAGAATAACCACAAGGCAACACATCTTTTAAAAATTCCGCACCCCACAATTCAAAATATTTGCCTTTAACCGCATTAATGGCGCCTTGACGTGCTTCGTCTGTAAAATCATCTCGCCACAAAACACCAGACAAAACCCACGCTTTATTCAAAATTTTTGGTTGGAAAAATGGAATGCTCACAATGTTATCTTTCTTAAAAATTGTTTAATAAATTTCACCAAGCGCTGCCACTTCGCTTAAAAATTTTTGAATGCGGCGTTGCACCGATTTATCCAAACTTTTGAATTGCTTGCGGGCGTGTGGCGTGTAGGTGATTTTATATGAGCCCATTTTCTCTTTGCACTTCTTCCCAAGTGTAAGTTCTCTCGCCTGCGGCGGTGGCTTTGCGGGCTTCCAAAATTGCCGCCGCATCGTGCATTTCTTCCACAAAAGCGTCCAACGCTCGGGCGAGCAACTCTTCCTTGGGCATATTCAAAATGTCGGCATAACGGGCATAAGCATTGCTGATTTTTTTGGCAATGCGAATGGTTATTTCATCAGTCGGCTCTTCCACAGGTTTTAAAACGGCGGACATTTTTACGCTCCTTTTTCTTTAAAACTTTTTCATTTTAATAGCGATTTTCCACGGTAAACGCATTATTTTTTTGAAAAAAACATCGGTTTACCGTGGAATTTTACAAAAACCTTGCACGCTCCAACACATTAAACAAATCTTTGATGATTTTTGGGTGTAAAACTTTGCCTGCGTGGTGTGGCAAAACCATTCACAAACTTTCTTTTTTATAAATGCGTATAAATGCGATGGCTACCTGCAACCTCAATTGGTGTGATGGTAACTTGTTTAGACAAAATACTTTGAATCTCGTCAGCTTCCAAACTTTCCAAATACAACGCCACCGCTTCTTTTATATTCTCCCGAGTGTCTTCCAAGGTTTCGCCTTGGGTTACGCAACCTTGCAAGCTCGGCACGTAGGCAAAATAGCCGTTTTCGTCCTTTTCAATAATGGCGTGGATTTTCATTGTTTCTCGCCTTATTCTTCGGGTGGCGGCGGAAATGTGCCATCCGCATTGGGTTTGATGGCACGCCAAGCGCTGTGGATTTCTTCCAAAAGGTATTGCACTTCTTGCAAAACGGTTTTGTCGTTTTTTAAATTCGCCCAAAGTAAGCGATTAACCATATATTCATAAAGCGCATAAAGGCGTTCAGCCAATTCGCCGCCCGCTTTCACATCCAAACTTGCCAACAAACCATCGTTGATAATAGAAATAGCTTTGGAAATAGATTGCCCTTTGCCCGGAATATCGCCCTCTTCCATGCAAAAAAGCGCATGGTTCAAAGCCGCTGCCGCACCTTCAAAAAGCAACAAAATCAAGCGATGCGGGTCGGCACTTGCCACATCCGATGCAATGCCCACTTGTTCATAAGCGGCGGTTGGTTTGTTAAACGTTCCAAACATAAAAAAACCCTTCACAAGAAGGGTTTTATTTTACTTGTTTTGTTTTATTTTTGTTTATTTGCGTGCCCCGGAATTGGCATTCATACTATCTACCAACTGCGAGATATACGAAGAAATGTTGTTCCAACTGGAAACCAAAGAATCCAAACTGGTAAATTGTTTTCTGTAACGTGATTCAATGTTATTCAAGCGTGTATTCAAAGTTGATTCTTGCTCTTTTAATTGCGACAAAATTTTGTTGGTGCTTTCTGTGGATTTGGTGACCGTGCCGTCTGTGGCAATCATTTTATCCACGCCCGAATCAAGCCCTTTGAAAGTGTTTTGCACCAAGCCCATCACGCCGTCATAATCCCTGCTTAAAGCGGTTTTGAGCATGGACGAATCCAACTGCAACTCGCCTGTTTTGCTAAATGAAACGCCAATGGATGCCAAATTTTGGTATTCCGAACCCGCAATGCCATTGTTGCCGGAAATCAATTTGGTCAGTTGCGTTTTGGAATTGCGCAAAATGGCTCTGCCTTGCAACAAACCAGTTTCGCCCGTTTCTTGTTCGTATTTGCCCAAGTCGGAAATAATGGTGGCAGAAGCATTAAAAGAAGTTACAAAAGCATCCAAACTCTCAGTAATTTTGGTGGAATTATCCACAGATACGGAAACGGTGGTTGGGTCACCTTTATTGGTGCCATAAAGCGTTAAAGAGACGCCATCCAAAACATTTTCCACCACGTTGGAAGAACTCTCTGCCGCAATGCCGTTAATGGACAATTTGGCATTTTGCGCCGCCGCTCCGCCATCAGTTGCCGAATCGCTCATTTTGTTGGTTGCAGAATCGGCGGCGGCGGCAGGGTCAAAAGCAAAATTTTTCAAGCCGGAGATTTTCATCACATTGTCCAAACCCGTATCTTTGGATGAAAGCACCAACTGCTCGCCGCCCGAACCTTTAATAATGGTTGCAGATACGCCGCCGTTTGCTTTGTTAATTGCATCACGAATGTCTGACAATGAAGCGTCTTTTTTAACATCAATTTCCAAGGTTTTGGCACCGTTGGCAGAAAAGGTTTTTTTGCCGTCTTTTTCCGACAAAGAACCGATTTCAATTTTCAAAGTGCCATTCTCTGTTACTTCGTTTTTTTCACCTGCTTTGGTAACCAAGCGATGGGATGATGCCAATTGTTCCACTTCCAAAGAATAGCCGCCGGTGGCTGTGTTTTTGGCACCCGATTTTAAAGTGGCGGAGGCTACTTTTTCATTGACCACGCTGGCTTTGTAAGTGGTAAAAGTATCTTTCATTGAAGCAGTTGAAGAAGCAGGCAACAAATCTTTTGCCGCCGTTTGAATAGAAGACAAAGCATTGCTCAACTGCCCCAAACCGGAAATTTCCGACTCCACGCTTTTTTGGCGGTTTTGCACTCGGGTAATGGATAAGCGTTCCACATCCATGAGTTTGGTTACCATACTTTCCAAATCAATGCCGGAACCTGTGCCTAATGCGGTGATGGATGCCATTTTCTTTGTCCTTTTTTTAACAAAACTTTCAAAAAAATTTGCGGTTGACCGTGGATTTTTTTCTTTTAACCTTGTTCTGATAGCAGCAAACCTTGGCGGATTTCATCCAATTCATCCAAAGCTTGCGCAATGTGAATGGCTTCTTCGGATGGAATTTGCCGCACCACTTCTTTGGTTGTTTTATCCACAATTTTCACCACGTTTTTGCCAGAATTTTGGTCAACGGAAAATTCCAAAGAAGAATTTTTTAAATTCAAATGCGCACTGATTTTTTGTGCCGCATCGTTTAAAGCCTGCAATTCGTCTTGGTTTTCTGTGGCTGAAACATTTTTGGCAATTTGTTGGCTTTGATTCACCGGTTGCGGCGCAGAACTTGGGCGTTGTTCAACGGGCGCATTGCCCGTGTTTTGGGTGGTAACAGGCGAGGGCGTGCGTTGCGTTTGCGCCTGATTCAAAGCTTGCGTGGTGTTGGTTAAGGTAGAGATATTCATCATTGCCATCTCCTTTTTGCAGAAAAAACATTAAAAAAAAACGTCATCAATAAAATTAAACTTTTTAAAACCCCCAGCAAAAAGGGTTGTTGAAAATCCCTTTTTGCTGAGTGGGTTGTGGCTAGTTCAACAAGGTCAAAACACTTTGCGGCAAGCTGTTGGCTTGCGCCAGCATTGCCGTGCCAGCTTGTTGGAGCACTTGTGCTTTGGTCATATTTGCCGTTTCAGAGGCAAAGTCGGTGTCTTGAATACGGCTTCTTGCCGAAGTGGTGTTTTCAATGGTGGTTGAAAGGTTGGCAACCGTGTATTCAAAGCGGCTTTGCAAAGCACCGAATTTGGCACGTTGGCTTGACACCGCATCCAAAGCTTGGTCAACCGTGCGCAGGGCTTGCGTGGCGCCTTTCACCGTGGAAATATCCAAACTTGCCACTTTTTGCAAATCGGAGGCTTGGGCTGTTGCGGAAGTCAAAGAACTTTGCGTTAAAGCGCCCGCTTGTAATTGCATGTTGCCTGAAAGTTGCACCGAATAAGAACGGGACGCATCCAAGGTGATTTGACCACCTGCGGTAAGCAGACCAGCAGAGTTGCTAGCGATACTCGCACAGGTTACACCACCACTCGTGTTCCCTAAACAAATCACACCCGGGTCAGTTTTGCTATCCGAACCAACGTTGATATTCTTGCCTTCTTCGTTGACCAAAATCAAGCCTTTGCCATCGTCCGTAACTTTCGCCGTAACGCCAGATTTGGCAGAGACTTCATTGAAAGCATTGGCTGCTGCGGTCAAACCATCTTTGGTTTCGTGGGCATCAATTTTAAAGGAAACCGTGGCAATGTTACTTGCATCCACCTTCGCAGAGCCGTTGGCAGCGGTTGTGGTGAATACTTGCAAGCTATAAGAACCTGATGCACCGAATGTCAAGCGAGTTTCCGTGCGGGCTTCGGCAGTAATCCCCGTTTGCGATTGCGCATTGATTTTTTGCGCCATATCGTAAGCAGAATCACCCGTGCCACATGTAATATTTGCCGTGCCGTTGGGACCATTCAAAATCATTGTGCCAGAAGATTTAACAAAAGCACCAGTCACTTGTTGCCCCGTTGTGGAGCTAGACACGGCATTAGACACAGCAACACCAGCGCCAGCACCACCAGTAGCAACTACATTCCCGATTTGATAAGCGCCGTATTTGTCCGTGCGGAAGTCGGTGGTGGTTGCCATAATGGTTTGGTTAGCATTGGCGCCCACTTGGTAGGTGTTGGTGGCGTTTGTTCCATCCAACAAGGTGGTGCCGTTGAATTGCGTGGTGGAGGCAAAGCGTTGCAATTCGGAAACCAATTGCCCCACTTCATCATTCAAGGCTTTGCGATCAGAAGCGCTGTTGGTGGCGTTTGCCGATTGCACGGCTAATTCACGAATCCGTTGCAAAATTTCACTCATTTTGCCCAAAGCGCCTTCGGCAGTTTGCGCCATGGAAATGCCGTCATTGGCGTTGCGTTGTGCTTGGGTTAAACCACGAATTTGGGCAGTCATCCGGTCAGAAATTGCCAAACCAGCAGCGTCATCCTTGGCGCTGTTGATGCGCAAACCAGAAGACAAACGTTCCAACGCCGTGTTCAAACTAGATTGGCTGTTGGACAAATGCCGTTGGGAATTCAACGACTGGATGTTGGTGTTTAAAACCATTGCCATGATAATTCTCCTAAAAAAACAATTCCAAAAAACTTGCATCCAAAAACGCCTTAAAACGCTTTATTCCGCCTTTCTTGCGCCAAGGTTTTGCGTTTTTTTTGCCTTTGCTTTTGCTTTTGCAGGCTTTGCATAACCTTGTTACATCACGCTTTTGCGCTTTTGGACTTTCTTATGTGTTTTTACGGCGCTCAAAATCAAAACTTGAATCCCTTTTTTTAAGCCAAACAAACGCAAAAACGGCAAGCAAAAAAGCAATTTCAGTGCCACTCTTTTTTTATTTTGCTTTTGTTGGGTAATTTTCCACGGTGAACGATTTCTTTTTTTCAAAGTTTTTAAACGTTTACCGTGGAAAATCTCGGTGGTTTAAAACTATTTTTTGTTTTTATAAATTCCGCCACGGGCATCGGCAGCGGGAAAAGCAATGGTTTTGTTGGCAGCATCTAATGTGTAAATTATGCGGTATTTGCCAAAACGCACACGATAAAAACCATCAGGGTGATTAACCAATTTTTTGATATCCAAAGAATTGCTATAAGGGTCGTTGGCTAAAATGCGCAATATTTTCAAAATTTGCGGGGCGGCATCGTTGTGTTTTGCCAAAAATTTTTCAAACCGCTTGGAAGTTTCAATGCGCCAAGTCATTTCAAATATTTCGCTTCCAACTCTTCCAAGGTGAAAAACTCACCACGAGCAATTTCCGCCATGCCTTTTTCCACCGCACGCCAAGTGGCAACAGATGCAACTTCTTCTTTAAAAACCCGCTCGGGTTGGGTTTTGGTTTTTTTTGCCACTTTTTTCACCACTTTTTGAGCTGTTTTTTGCTCATCTTTTGGTTTTGCTTTTGACTCGGTTTTTCTGCAAGTGGTTTTGAAAGATTGTGGCACGGCGATGGATAAATCATACATGGCTTAACTCCTTGGATTTTTCTTTGATTCTATATGATTTTTTGATTTTATCAGGGCAATATTGCGTCTTCTTTCACAACAACAAAAAAACCGTGGCAAGCCACGGTTATTCAAAAAACACAAAAAAAACAATAACAAAAAATTAAAACCCAAAAAGATGGCGGCGGCGCACTTGGGTTTGCGTTAAATCTTTTTCCTGCAAAGATTTGCTGGTGGCATCGGTTTCGGTTAAATCGCCCTGCTCCATAATGATGGTCAGCGGGGAAGCATCGTCTTCGGCAAGGTCGTCTTCATCGTCCGTTTTGTTGTCTGCGGCAGGTTCTGGCGGCGGCACTTCGCCTTTTTTGCGTTTTTTGAACCACGTCTCAAAGGTTTGCACGCAATATTTCAAAATGGCTTCGTTTAAATCTTGCAAAGCACGAATATGCAAAGGCATTAAAGTTGATGTGCTAGAAAATGAAAAATGCCCCGCAAAAACAAGCATTCTTAACGCCGTTGCCATAATGCGAATGTTGTCGGTTTTGCCGCTCATAAAGTCGTCAAAACTTTGGGCAAATTGCGTTTTTGCCAAAACGGTGCGAATGGCGTTTTGTTGAGTCACATAAACAGAACGCAGGCTTTGCGCAACTTTGGGATTGTTGATTTCCACCATGTGGTGGTGTTTGCGCACGATTTTTGATAAGCGTTCCAAGGCGGTATAAGTTAAAAAAAGCTGAAAACCAAGGTTATAACTCACCAAAGTGCGTTCACGGTAACCTTCCACCACAATACATTTGAAATTGCGGGCAAGCTTGTAGCGCCCCTGAAAACTCAAAATCAGGCGCAATTCCTGCGCAGTAATGTTGGCGTTTGTAGTCACATAACGCTGCACCGCAGGGCGATTATCCAAGAGAACGTCTTCCATTTCCATAACAAAAACCCGCTGTTGCTTTTCTACATTCTACATTTTAAAAACTATATTTTGCCTAAAAAAATAAAATTTTCCACGGTAAACGTGTAATTTTTTTGAAACAATTCAAAAAAACGGCGTTTTTCCAAAAAACGCCGTTTTTCGTTTTGAACAATGTTTGTTATTAAATTTTGCATGCCGATTTTGCCGTGGCATTGACCACCGCAGAAGTGCTTGCTTCCACCATTTCGCCAGCACGTTTGGCAGCTTCATTGATGCCTTCCAAAGTATCGGTGGTGGCACGGATGGCGCTTTTCACCATAGAAACCGCTTTTTGACTCGCCAAAGGTCCTTGGTCAAGTGAGCGTTCAATCAAATGGTGAAATTCATTTTGCTGTTCGGCAATTTTATTTTCAACACGCTCGGCAATTTTGTGGCGTGTGTTGCTGTTGATTTCAATAAAATTGCGTGTGTATTGTGCGCCTTGTTCCAAAGCGGGCGTTAAATGTTTGTGCAAATAAGTGGTTACCCGCAAATCTTTGGCGCCCGTTAAACCGCTCATAGAAGACAACGCCATTTCCACTGTCGAGCGAGCGGTGGATAAATTCAACATCGCCACACGCTCAATGCCATCCAAAGTGGTGCTAATACAATAGCCCGCCAAATTCGTTTGTTCCTTAAAGGACTCTTGTGGGGTGGTCGTGAAAAACATAAAACACTCCTTTGTTAAGCTAAATAAAAAAGAAGGCATTTTAAAAAAATTTTGCAGTGCGATAAATTTTTTTGCAGTGCAACAAAAAATGCGCCGTTGTTTTTTTGCAACTTTTTTCTTACAACAATGCGTTGATTTTTTCAAGCGCTTGTGCCGCTGGAATTGCCACGTGGTGGCGCACAAAAGGTGTAACAGGTGTGGAGTCCAAATTGATTTCAACAGTGGGCAAGCCGCTTTGCGCCGCCATCAAAACAGGTTGCGCAATATACGGAAAACTGCACGTGGTGCCGATTACAAAAACCATATCAAAGCCTTCTTCCCACGCTTTTGAAAAATTATAAATGGCATCCTCTGGCAACATTTCCCCAAACAAAACAACCGGCACACGTGCCACAGCGCCGCATTTGGGGCATTTGGGAGGGAGTTTATCTTGGGATAATTCGTTTAAATCCAAAGGCGATGCCCACGCACAACGTGTGCAATGCAAAGTTTTGAAATTGCCGTGCACTTCTATTAAATCTTTGGAGCCCGCGCGGCGGTGCAAATCGTCAATGTTTTGCGTAAAAACCAACAAGCGCTCAAAACGATTTTGCCACGCACTGATGATTTCATGCGCGCGATTCGGTTTGGCTTTGCGGCAGTTTTCCCCAATTTGCCACAAATATTTCCACGTAATTTCTGGATATTTTTGAAAAACCGCACCCGACAGACAATCTTCAATGCGCAAGCCTTCTTCGGTTAAACCTTCGTTATAAAGCCCTGCCACGCCGCGATACGTGGGCAAGCCCGAATCAGCAGAAATGCCCGCGCCGGTAATCACCAAAACGCGTTTGGCTTTTTTTAAATCAGCCAAAAGGGCATCAATTTTTTCCAAATGTTTGTTCATTGTTTTGTTTTTTTTGAATTTTTTTCAAGTTGACCGTGGATTTTTTGATTCCAACCACAAAAAAAGCCTCCAAAGAGGCTTTTTTGTAAAAAAACAATGCGTTTATTTGGACAACACCCATTTTGCCAAGGTTTCGGCTTCTTGTTCGTTGACCAATGGGTTAGGCGGCATCGGCACTTTGCCCCACACGCCCGTGCCACCTTTGCGCATTTTTTCTGCCAACATTTTAACGGCGTTGGGGTCGCCCTTGTATTTGGCGGCGACTTCTTTATACGCTGGGCCGATCAATTTTTTGTCATCCACATGGCAAGTGCGGCAATTCTTGGCTTTTGCCAAGGCTTCATCCGCATAAGCTTGCGGCGCCAAAACAAGAGCGGCGGCAACGACGGCTAGGCTGAGCTTTTTCATGTTCCCTCCAAAAGTTAAAAAAACAATATTCAAACGGCATTGTAAACCTTTACGGCATTAAATGCGATAACTTTTGAATATCACGCACTGCGCCTTTGTCCGCCGATGTTGCCATTGCCGCATAAGCCTTTAACGCATTGGAAACAAAGCGTTGGCGATTTTCAGGTTGCCAAGCGGCATTCCCCTTTTCTTGCATTTTTTGCCGCCGTTCGGCGAGTTCGGAATCAGATACCGCAAGGTGAATTTGGCGTTGTGGAATATCAATTTTAATCGTATCGCCGTTTTCAATTAAAGCAATTGCGCCGCCATTGGCTGCCTCGGGTGAGACGTGGCCAATAGACAAGCCCGAAGTGCCGCCCGAAAAACGCCCATCGGTTAAAAGTGCGCATTCTTTGCCCAAACCCATGGATTTCAAATAAGAAGTGGGATAAAGCATTTCCTGCATACCCGGACCACCTTTGGGGCCTTCATAACGAATCACCACCACATCGCCAGCTTTGATTTTGCCGCCCAAAATGGCTTCTACCGCATCTTCTTGGCTTTCAAAAACTTGCGCTTTGCCCGAAAAAACCAAAATGGATTCATCCACGCCAGCGGTTTTCACAATGCAACCATCTTCGGCAATGTTGCCGTAAAGCACCGCCAAGCCGCCGTCCAAACTATACGCATTTTCGGCATTCCTAATGCAACCTTGTGTGCGGTCTAAATCCAATTCATTGAAAAATTGATTTTGCGAAAAAGCTTGTGTATTGGGAATGCCGCCGGGCGATGCTTTATAAAAATCATGCACATCAACTGCCACCGCACGCATCACATCAAAAGTATCAATTTCTTCACCGATGGTTTTCATCAACACGCTAGGCATTGTGCGGTTGATTAACTGCAAACGGTCTAATTCGCCCAAAATGCCCATCACACCGCCTGCACGATGCACATCTTCCACGTGGTATTTTTGCGTGGCGGGCGCCACTTTGCACAAACACGGCGTTTTTTTGGAAATGCGGTCAATATCACGCATTGTAAAATCCACGCCCGCTTCTTGCGCCACCGCCAAAATATGCAACACCGTGTTGGTGGAGCCGCCCATTGCCACATCCAAAGTCATCGCATTTTCAAAAGCGCCTTTTTGCGCAATTTCGCGCGGCAAAACCGAAACATCATCGTTTTCGTAATAACGCTTGGCATTTTGAACAATTAAACGCGCCGCTTCTAAAAAAAGTTTTTGGCGATTTTGATGCGTTGCAACCAACGTGCCATTGCCCGGCAAACTCAACCCCAAGGCTTCGGTTAGGCAATTCATAGAATTGGCGGTAAACATTCCAGAACAAGAACCGCACGTGGGGCAAGCCGAGCGCTCGTAATGTTCAACATCTTGTTCACTCACGGTGGAATCGCCCGCTTTAATCATCGCGTCAATTAAATCCACTTTGATGTTATGCACTTTGCCCGCTTCCATTGGTCCACCAGACACAAACACACATGGAATGTTCAAGCGCATCGCCGCCATTAACATGCCGGGGGTGATTTTGTCGCAGTTGGAAATGCAAATCATCGCATCGGCACAATGCGCATTGACCATATATTCCACCGAATCGGCAATCAAATCACGGCTGGGCAGTGAATACAACATTCCGCCGTGCCCCATGGCAATGCCATCATCAATGGCAATGGTGTTAAATTCCTTGGCAACGCCGCCTGCTTTTTCAATTTCGCGCGCCACCATTTGCCCAATATCTTTTAAATGCACGTGCCCGGGCACAAATTGCGTAAAAGAATTAACCACCGCAATAATGGGCTTATTAAAATCTTCATCCTTCATTCCCGTGGCGCGCCACAACGCGCGCGCGCCTGCCATATTTCTGCCGTGTGTTGAAGTTTGTGAGCGATACGCTGGCATATTATTTCTCCCAATAGAATGCGGCAATTTTAACGCTTACAATCTTTTAAAAGCAAACTTGCTTATTTATAATGCAAAACTTTTTAATGCCTTTTAAACAAAATGTTAACGCATCCCAACTTCAACCCCGTGGCGCTTGATTTAGGATTTTTTAAAATTCATTGGTATGGTTTAATGTATGTTTTGGCTTATTTACAAGCGCTCTTTTTGGGGCGTTATTTAATCAAACAAAACCAAGCGCCTTTAAATCATCAACAATTTGACGATTTATTATTTTACGCCTTTATCGGCATTATTTTGGGCGGGCGCTTGGGCGAAGTGCTTTTTTATAATCCCATTTATTATTTTCACCAACCATTTGAAATCATCAAAATTTGGCAAGGCGGAATGAGTTTTCACGGTGGTTTTTTGGGCGTTTTGTTTGCCGTTTCTATTTTTGTTTATCAAAACAAAATGGCGTGGTTAAAACTCACCGATTTTATCGCCCCACTTGTGCCGCTTGGTTTAATGTTTGGGCGATTAGGCAATTTTATTAACGGCGAATTGTGGGGCAGAATAACAAACGCCAATTTGCCGTGGGCAATGGTTTTTCCACAATCGGGTTCTTTGTTGCCGCGCCACCCATCACAGATTTACCACATGTTATTAGAAGGCGCTTTATTATTTTGTTTGTTGTGGTTTTATAAACCCAAACAACAAGGCAAAATCTCGGCTATTTTCTTAATTGGTTATGGTTGTTGCCGTTTTATCACCGAGTTTTTTAGAGAACCAGACGATGGCATTTTTGGCAAATCTTATTTCATTTCAATGGGACAATGGTTATCTTTGCCAATGATTTTGATAGGCTTCATTCTATTTTCTTATTGCCATTTTCAAAAAAAATCATCGTTTACCGTGGAAAATAATAAAAAACTTTAAAAAAATTAAAATAATATTTGATTTTATTTATTTTTTTAGTTAAACTTCACGCAATTTCATAATATCTTCCTATAAGTTATTGTTTTTTAAAGGAATTGCGATGACACCTGCTCTTTCTCTTGATTCTGACTTTCGCGTGCAACTGCCCAATATGTTGAATGCCATTTTGCCGCTTTTGGCAAAAGCAGCACAGCGCCGTTTTGACCCAACGGTCAACGATGCGTGGCAAGTGTGCATGCGGCGTTTGCTTATTCAATGGCGCAATTTGGTGGTGGAAGAAGACGAAAGCTTAAACGCCTTGCACCATTTGGCATGGCAAACCTACCGCTTGCTTTTGAAAACCAATGATCCTTATTGCCTGCCTTTTGCCGAAGCCTTGGTGAACGCCGTTGGGCGCTATGAAAGCGTGGCAACCTTGCCGCAGGCTTTTTCTTTAAAAGCAGCGCTTTGCAGCACTTTTGAAGTGATGAGCGACACCGATTTGGAGCATCCCGAATTAAACGCACGCTTGACCTACTTCACCAAACGTTTGACGCAATCGGCAGAATCCTTGAATTACGATGGGCGCTCAGAAATTATTGACCAACTCTTTTTGGACGAAGCCGCCGAACAATTGGAACTAATCCACAGCGCTTTGAACGAATTGCCGCCGAATATGGAAACCTTGCAGTTGAGCACCGATTGGTTGGTGCAAGAAGCCATGCAAATTGAATTAAACGATGTGGCTGGTGCTGCGCGACAATTAGAAAAAGCGGTGAATATTTTGGCACGCGACCCTTTAAATGAAAATGCACGTTTGAATGTATTTTCCAAAATGCCCATTGTTTTGGAAAAAATCCGCGAAATGATTTAATATTTTCCCACGGTCAACGAACAAAAACACTAACAATATCAAAATAATAATCGGTTGACCGTGGATTTTTTTTGCAATTTAAAATTTTAAAGAAGCCCAAACTTTTTCTAATCGTTTAATTGAAATTGGCATTGGCGTTTTTAATTTGCCATCTGAAAATAAAGAAATCCGCAATTCTTCAATCAAAAAATAAAAATCTTTTAAAGCAAGATTTTGCGGGTGTTTTTTAATTTCTCTCAAATAAAGATTTAAAAAATAAGCAATCGCTTTTTGATTTTGAAAATCCCGTGCGGGGTTTTGCCGAATTTTTTCAATGCGCCAATCCATTGCTTTTAAATAACGCGGAAATTGTTTTAAACGCGCCCAAGAGTTTTGAATAATAAAATGTTTGTGGATTAAAAAATCACGTTGGCGATTCAAATCTTCCAAAGCGTTTGGAAAAGCCTTAACATTGTTTAATTTTTGGTTGCGCCACAATTCCAAAATCTCTGTGAGCAACCTTGCCATCTCTTGCCCCACAAGGTTTAAGCGGGGTTTGGCTTTATCCACGCGTTTTAAAAAAGCAGCCTTGGTTTTGGGCAATGGTTCATTTAAGCAACATTCTGTAAAAACCTGCGCCAACCATTGTTTTTTAAATTCTTCTGCCGTGCCCAAAGGCATAAACAACATTAAAAGGCTATTAGAACAGTTTTTTTCCAAACTTTTTTTATAAACATTCAAAACGCGCTGAAATAATTCCAACAAACCGATTTTATGATTCAAAGTAGCAGAATCCAAATCATCAAAAACGTTTAAAAACAAACGATTTTTTTCAAAACACAAAGCTGGATAACCAATCACATTTTCGCCAGCGATGGTTAACTCAATCAAATCATCCAAATCGCCAAAATCCCAATTTTTAAAATCTTGTGTTTCTTCTTTTGGAATATGCGCAACAAACACTTTTTTGGCGGATTCTTTAAATTGTGTTTTTAAATCATCAATATTGCGTGAGAGTGCCAAGCGATTTTTATTTTCATCTAATAATTCAACATTCATCAAAAAATAATGCGGCAGGTTCTCTGTGCGAAAAAGTTGTTCATTTAATGCCCACCCTCGCGATTCAAAAGCGTATTTTGTGCGCATGAATTGAATAAGATTAAAAACAATGCCATCGTTTAAATTTAAATCTTCTTTTGCCAAAAAATCATCAGTAAAAGTTTCTAATGGTTGAATCTTCACGCGGTATTTTTGCGGCAAGCTTTTGAGCAAAAACAATACTTTGTTTTTAATGAGTCCGGGCACCAACCATTCCAAACATTTGGAGGGAATGTTTTTTAAATCCAATAGCGGTATTTGAATAGTAACGCCATCCATTGCATCATTGGGCGCAAAGTTATAAATCAAGGGATATGCTTTTTCACCAATTTTTAAAAAGGATGGAAATTTTTCATTGGTTATGCCATTGGCTTGGTGATTCATCAAATCTTTTTGCGATAAAAATAGCGTTTTGGGGTTATGTTTCAACCACACTTCAAAACTTTTCAAATCATAAACATTGGCATCAATATGCGCATTGTAAAAATCAAAAATCAAACTATCATCAATTAAAATATCTTGCCGCCGTTGTTTTATTTCCATTTCTTTTATTTTTTGAATAATTTTTAAATTATTTTGAATAAATGCCCATCGGTTTAAAAACGCCACAGGCAAATCCATTTGTACCAAGGCATTTTGAATAAATATTTGGCGCGACAATGCTTTATCTTTTTCTCCAAACAAAACACGCCGTTTGGGAATAATCGTTAAACCCCAAAGCGTAATTTTTTCATAAGCAATGACGGCTTGCGATTTTTTTTCCCAATGCGGTTCCAAAAATTGTTTTTGAATTAAGTTATAAGCCGCTGATTCAATCCATTCGGGTTCAATTTGCGCAAAGGCGCTGGCAAAAAGTCGGCTTGTTTCAACCAACTCGTTTGCCACAATCCAACGCGGTGGATTTTTAATTGTTAATTTCGGGTGCAAATAAAAACGCAGATTTTTAACGCCTTGGTATAAACCTTTTTCATCGCTTTTAAAGCCGATAAAACCCAAAAAACCGGTTAAAATCGCGCCGTGTATTTTTTTATAAAAATCTGGGGCAGATTTTAAAACAGATTTTTTCGGTTGAAATATTTTTTTGAGTTGAAAATAAATCTCACTCCATTCTTTAAACTTTGGCGAATGGTTGTTTTTTCTTTTATTCCATAATGATAAATAATCCATAAAAACAGAACGCTGTTTTTCCACGGTAAACGGATTATTTTTTTCAAAAAAATATTCAGTTGACCGTGGATTTTCATCTAATAAATTAGGCACAGAAATAGCAGCAACAATAATTAGCATTTCATTTAAAACATTTAAATGTTCCGCTGCTAATAAAATGCGTCCAAGCCGCGCGTCAATGGGCAAATCGGCTAAACGTTTTCCTATTTTTGTTAAACCGTTATTTTCATTTAAAGCATTCAATTCTTTTAAGGTTTTTTCCGCATCGCTCCACGCTTTTTGAGGCGGAGATTCCAAAAATAAATCCGTATTATTAAAATGCAATGCCCGCATTTTTAAAACCACATTCGCCAAATTTGCGCGCAAAATCTCGGGCGGCGTAAAAGCGGGGCGAGTTTCAAAATCGCTTTGGGTATAAAGCCGAAAACATTCGCCGCTTGAAAGTCGCCCGCAGCGCCCTGCGCGTTGATTTGCCGAGGCTTGCGAAATTTTTTCAATCGGCAGGCGTTCAATTCTTTGGTGGTAAGCGTAACGTTTGATTCTTGCCAAACCCCAATCAATCACAAAGCGAATATTCGGCACAGTGAGCGAAGTTTCGGCCACGTTGGTTGCCAAAATCACGCGTTGTGTTTTTGATAATTCAAAAACCCGCGCTTGTTTTTGTGGCGCTAATCGCGCATAAAGCGGCAAAAATTCCATGTTTTTCAAACTTGGGCGTTTGCGCAATATTTTAATTGTTTCTGCAATATCCTTTTCACCCCCTAAAAAAATTAAAATATCGCCTTTTTTACCATTTAAATTTTCTACAATATCGGCTGTTTTTTCTAACAAATCCACATTCGCCATTTCTTCATTTAAATAATGAATATTTACGGGGAATAACTTGCCTGATACTTCAATAATCGGTGCATTATTAAAATGTTTTGAAAATTTATCGGTATCAATCGTGGCGCTGGTAATAATTATTTTTAAATCTTTGCGTTTTTGAATTAAAATTTTTAAATACGCCAAGAGAAAATCAATATTCAAACTCCGCTCGTGCGCTTCGTCAATAATAATGGTATCGTATTGATTTAAAAGTTTATCGCGCGTTATTTTAGAAAGTAATAAACCATCGGTTAAAAAAGTAATACAATCATTCTCGCTTGTTTCATTTACAAAACGCAATTCCAAACCCACGCCGCTGCCTATTGGCATATTTAATTCATCAGCAACCCGAGCGGCTAAGGTTCTTGCCGCCAAGCGGCGCGGTTGCGTGTGGGCAATTTTCTGCCCCAAGCCTGCTTTTAAAACAATTTTGGCAAGTTGCGTGGATTTGCCCGAACCTGTGGCGCCGGCAACAATAACGACTTGATTTTTTTCTAATGCGGCAACAATCGCCGATTCCTTTTCAAAAATCGGCAAGTTTGGCAAATTTTTGGAATTTTCCACGGTGAACCCAAAATTTTTTTTAAAATAGCGAAAATTTTACCCAAAAACGAAAAATGAAAAATATTCAACCATTCCCACAATCGCGCCGCATTTATGTTGCCGGTTCTCGCGCCGACTTGCGCGTGCCGATGCGCGAAATTACGCAATCCCCAACAGGTGCAGAAAACAACCCACCCGTTTTTGTTTATGACACGCTAGGTGCTTTTGGCGATGAATCGCAAAATGTTGATATCAAAAAAGGCTTGCCAGCCGTTTGTGCGCCTTGGATTATTGAGCGAAGCGACACCGAAGAACTCGCGGCATTTTCATCCCAAACCACCTTGCAAAAGTTGGCAAGTGAAGAGAATTTTCCCGTTTTAAAAATGCCGCGGCGCGCCAAAAACGGCAACAATGTGAGCCAAATGCATTATGCCAAAAAGGGCATTGTTACCCCAGAAATGGAGTTTGTGGCCATACGCGAAAATCAAAATCGTGCGGCGTATTTGGATTCTTTAAAAGACAATCCCAAATTGTTGAAAGTTTTAACAAAGCAACATTCAGGACAAGATTTTGGCGCAAATTTAAAAGAAATTACGCCCGAATTTGTTCGCAATGAAATTGCACAAGGCCGCGCCATTTTGCCTTGCAATATCAATCATCCCGAAGTGGAACCGATGATTATCGGGCGCAATTTTTTAACCAAAATCAATGCCAACATTGGCAATTCCGCTTTGGGTTCTTCTATTGAAGAAGAAATTGAAAAAATGCTCTGGGCAATTCGTTGGGGCGCGGATACCGTGATGGATTTATCCACCGGCAAAAATATCCATGAAACGCGCGAATGGATTATCCGCAATTCTCCTGTGCCTATCGGCACCGTGCCGATGTATCAAGCATTAGAAAAAGTAGATGGCAAAGCCGAAGAATTAACGTGGGAACTCTTTCGCGATACTTTGATTGAACAAGCCGAACAAGGTGTGGATTACTTTACCATTCACGCGGGCGTGTTGTTGCGTTATGTGCCTGAAACGGCTGAGCGCTTAACCGGCATTGTGAGCCGCGGCGGCTCCATTATGGCGAAATGGTGTTTGGCGCACCACAAAGAGAGTTTTTTATACACGCATTTTGAAGAAATTTGCGCCATTATGAAAACCTACAACGTGGCGTTTAGCTTGGGCGATGGCTTGCGCCCGGGTTCTATTTATGATGCCAACGACCAAGCACAATTTGATGAACTCAAAACTTTGGGGGAACTGACCAAAATTGCTTGGCAACACGATATTCAAGTGATGATTGAAGGTCCCGGGCATATTCCTATGCAGATGATTAAAGAAAACGTCACCAAGGAATTAAAAGATTGCTTTGAAGCGCCTTTTTATACTTTGGGGCCGCTTGTAACCGATATTGCGCCCGGTTACGACCACATTACCAGCGCCATTGGCGCGGCAATGATTGGTTGGTATGGCACGGCAATGCTTTGCTATGTAACACCCAAAGAACATTTGGGTTTGCCAGACAAAAACGATGTTCGGGAAGGCATTGTTACTTACAAACTTGCCGCGCACGCGGCAGACTTGGCAAAAGGTTTAAAAGGCGCGCAAATCCGCGACAATGCGCTTTCCAAAGCGCGTTATGAATTCCGCTGGAATGACCAATTTGCATTAAGCCTTGACCCTTTGAAAGCGCAAAGTTTTCACGATGAAACCTTGCCCAAAGAATCCGCCAAAGTGGCGCATTTTTGTTCCATGTGCGGCCCGCATTTTTGTTCAATGAAAATCACAGAAGAAGTGCGGCAATTTGCGCAAGAAGGTTTGAAAGAAAAAGCCATAGAATTTCAACAAAAAGGCGGGGAAATTTACCAAAAAATTTAATTTTTTCCACGGTCAACTGAAAATTTTTTTGAAAAAGGAATCTTGAATGAAAAATATTTTTTTGGGTTTTGCAGCAAGCATTCTTGTGGCTTGCGCATCAGCGCCCACTTATGAAAAACCGGAAAACTTTACGGTTGCCAAAATTCCTTACACCGCAACAAAATCAACAGCGCGCGATTTGCCGCAGGCTTTATCTACAACCGAATTTCAAGCTTTTTACAAAGAATTGGGCGAAGTAACAAGCCGAGGTTCTGAGGGCATTTTGCAAATGCACGCGCAAGATTTAAGCGAATACGCCAAAAAAATGGAACGCCGCGCGGCATTTTGGCAACGTTATGTGCTGGCGCTCAAACCAACCGAATTGTGGGATTTGGCAGACGCACGCCAAAAATTGGGCGAAGAAGGTTTTAACAAAAAATTCAAAAACGAGATGGAAATTTTGCAAGCCAACTTGGAATTGAACAAAAATTTTGCCGATTACACTTTGGATGAACGCAATTATTTGGCATCCGAATTTCAATTTGGCATTGAAGCCATTTTCTTAAAAATGGCAACACTTGCACAGCAATCTTTGCAACAACGCATTTATTAAAAAGGAGATTTCAAATGAAAACCATTGCAATTTTGTGCGCCGCATTTTTGGCATTGCCAGTTTTTGCAGAGCAAAACAATTCGGCAGAAAAAAAAGCCGCAGCGGCAATTGAAAACCTGCCAATATCTTTAAGTATGGCAGAAGACCGCGCTTTAAAAGCCGAGTTGAGCGCTCTTTTGGAGCGGCTTAATAAAAAAATGACAACAGAAGATTTAAAAAAAATTGACGCCGATTTCACCAAGATTATGAAAAAAATGGCGCACTACATTGCCGCAGTGTCGCCCGAAGATATGGCATTAGAACAACAAATCGCCTCAGATGCAGCCAAATTGAGCGGCAAAAATTTTGAGCGCAAATACAAAAAATTGAATGACGAAGTCAACGCCTTGTTGGCGCGCAGCGCGTCGTTTAGCGAATACACGCCCGACCAACGCGCTTTTGTAGGCGCTACGCTTAAAATCAATTTAACTTCTACCCAAGGCATTGCCGCTGCGGTAAAAGAATCGTTGGCAAAAATGGAAAAATCCAACGAATCAGCAAAATCACCCGAATCTGCGCAGAAAAAACCCTGATTTTTCGCTGTTTTCCACGGTCAACGTTTCATTTTTTTCAAAAATGCCTGATTTTCACGTTTTTATTCCCGCGCGATTAGAATCCACTCGCTTGCCACAAAAGCCGCTTATTGATTTAAACGGCATTCCAATGATTGTGCGCGTGGCGCAAATTGCTTTGCAATCCAACGCCCTAAGCGTGGTGGTGGCTTGCGATGATGAAAAAATTCTGCACACTTGCCAGCAACACAACATCGCCGCCGTTTTAACCGACAAACACCACCAAAACGGCACGGAACGTTTGGCGCAAGCCTTGAAATTGCAAGGTTTTTTGAATGATGAAATCATTGTGAATTTGCAAGGCGATGAACCGTTGATGAACCCCGAAGCGCTCAATTTGGTGGCAACAACTTTGGAAAAATCTGGCGCGGCAATGGCAACTTTGGCAACACCTTTTAAAGATTTTGCGGCTTTTCAAAATCCCAATAACGTCAAAGTGGTTGCCAATCAAAAAAATGAGGCGCTTTATTTTTCGCGCGCAGCAATTCCTTTCTCGCGCGATAATCCCAATGCCATGCCCTGCGCGGCTTTCAAGCATATCGGCTTATACGCCTACCGCGCCGCTTTCGTCAAACGATTTTTGGAATTGCCGCCATCGCCTTTGGAAAAAATAGAAATGTTGGAGCAGTTGCGCACACTCTGGCACGGCGAAAAAATTGCCTTGGCCATTTTAAAAAATGGCGATTTTGTTGGCGTGGATACCTTGGAAGATGCCGAGCATGTGCGCCAAATTTTAAAATCCCGTTTAAAAAAACGCGATTTTCCACGGTAAACGCCGCATTTTTTTCAAAATTTTTTGGAGTTTACCGTGGGAAATTGCAATCTTTATAATCACCTTTTTTCTTTTTCTTAACCCGACCATGTTTTTTTGGATCTTATTAGCCGCTTTTTTTGTTTGCACCGTTAGCGTTGCTGTTGGCGCTTTGGTGGGCTTGCGTGCGCGGCATTTGCATTTGTTAATTTGTTATGCCATCGGCGCTTTGCTTGGTGCCGCTTTTTTGGAAATTCTGCCGCACGCCTTTGAAGAAACCGATGCGCACCAACTTTCCATTATTTTGCTTGGCGGCATTTTGGGCTTTTTTATTTTGGAAAAACTCGTTTTGTGGCGACATTGCCACCACAATCATTGCGAAACCCATTCGCCCACGCCACACCGCGCGGGCGTGTTGATTTTAATCGGGGATGCTTTCCACAACTTTGCTGACGGCGTGTTGATTGCCGCCGCTTTTTTGGAAAATGCCACAATCGGTTGGGTAACAATGTTGGCGATTATCGCGCACGAAATTCCGCAAGAAATTGGCGATTTTTTGATTTTGCGCCATTCGGGTTACAGCCTAAAACGCGCCATTGTGTTCAACTTTATTTCAAACGCCACAATGATTTTGGGCGCCGCCTTGGCATATTTAATGTTGGGCGAATTGCACGAGATTTTGCCCTTGTTTTTGGGCGTTGCTGCCGCAAGTATGATTTATGTGGCGATGGCGGATTTGATTCCCGGGCTTCACCACAAAACCGATTTAAAAAGTGCCGCATTGCAAATTCTTTTAATTATCTTTGGAATTCTCTCAATTTTTGCAGTGCAACAATTGATTGGCCACGGGCATGGATAGGCTAAAACTTTGATTTTTAAAGCTATTTTGTTTTAAATTGACATTGTTTAAGTTGCACTGCACAATGCCCTTTTCCACATTCAACGAAGTGAGGTCAAAATGACGCAAGAAACCAATTCGGGCACAGATTTTTTACAAAATGCGGCGCAATTTATGCAAGCCGGGCAAAATATGCTTCAACAATTTATGGGTGCAGTTGGTCAAATGAGTTCTATGAACAATGCCAATGTGCAAATTCCACAAGAAGCACAACTGGTAACCAACTTGCAACGCGAATATGCTTTAAAGCAAATGGAACTTTGGCAATCCATTATGCAAAAACAACAAGGCATTGAACCAACTTTTAAAGTTGCTGGCGCCGATAAAGACCGCCGTTTTCAAGGTGAAGCGTGGCATAAAAATCCATATTACGAATACCTTTATCAATCTTATTTATTGAATGTGGAAATGCTCAATCGTTTGGTGGAATCGGTGCCCACAGAAGATGAGCGCGCAAGAGAAAAAATGCGCTTTTTGGCAACGCAAATCGGCGATGCTTTTTCGCCTTCTAATTTTGCGGCAACCAATCCGGAATTTATCCAAAAAGCCATGGAAACGCGCGGTCAAAGCATTACCGATGGCATCAACAACCTGTTGGGCGATATGCAAAAAGGCCGCATTTCTATGACCGATGAATCCGCTTTTGAAATCGGCAAAAATCTGGCAACCACAGAAGGCAGTGTGATTTTTCAAAATGAAGTGATGCAGCTCATTCAATACAAACCTTTAACCGAAAAAGTGGGCGCGCGTCCGCTTTTGGTGGTGCCGCCTTCTATTAACAAATTCTACATTTTGGATTTGCAACCGGATAATTCCCTTGTGCGTTATTTGATTGAGCAAGGCAACACCGTTTTCTTGGTTTCTTGGATTAACCCAACCGACCCGCAATGCAAACTCACTTGGGATGATTTTATTGAAAAAGGCATTATTGACACCATGCACATTGTGCAAAATGTAACTGGTGCCAAAGATATCAACGTTTTGGGCTTTTGCGTGGGCGGCACAATGCTTTGCACGGCTTTGGCTGTTTTGGCGGCGCGCGGTGAAAAAATTGCCCATTCCTTAACGCTGTTGACCACTTTGTTGGATTTTTCTGACACGGGTGATATTGGTTTGATGATTGATGCCAACTTTTTGGCAACGCGCGATGCCACCATCGGCAAAGGCGGATTATTACCCGCGCGCGATTTGCAAAACACCTTCTCCTTTTTGAAACCCAATGATTTGGTTTGGAGTTACGTGGTCAACAATTACTTAAAAGGCGAAAAACCAGCCGCTTTTGATATTCTTTATTGGAATTCCGACTCCACGAATATGGCAGGGCCTTTTGGTTGTTGGTATATCCGCAACACTTATTACGACAACAATTTGCGCGTGCCGGGCAAAGTCACCGTTTGCGGTGAGAAAGTGGATTTGGGCAAAATTGATTGCCCCACTTATTTGTTTGCCGCCAAAGAAGACCACATTGTGTTTTGGACTTCTGCTTACCAAAGCACACGCATTTTAAGTGGCAATATGCGTTTTGTTTTGGGCGCTTCTGGTCACGTGGCAGGAACAGTCAATCCCGCCAAAAAAGACAAACGCAGCTACTGGACGAATGAAAATTTGAACGAAGATGCACAAAGTTGGTATGAAGGTGCTTCGGAACATCCCGGCAGCTGGTGGAAAGATTGGGCCGCTTGGAACAAACCTTTGCAAGGCAAAGAACAAACGCCACCCAAAACTTTGGGCAATGCGCAATACAAACCTTTGGAAGCCGCGCCCGGCTCTTATGTAAAAGTGCGCGCGGTGTAAGCGCTTTCAAAAGTTTTAGGTTTTAAAACCGAATCAAAAAACCCCGCAGAATGCGGGGTTTTCTTTTATCTGCAAAAAATCGCACAGCGACTTTTCGTTTTAATAAAAGCGCATATAAAGCCCGGAATCTTTTTCAAAATCCGCAGCAACGCTATCCAAAATCTGCTCTATCCATTGCACTTCGCACACAATTTCCATCATTGCTTCCCATTCTGCGCGCTGTTCTCTGTCTTGCTCTTCAATTTCTGCCATCACCGCTTCGTATTCTTCGGGAGTCATATCAGCAAACAATTTATCCATTTTTTAGCTCCTTTAAAAAAAACGGCTTTATTTTACAAAAACAAAAATCCACGGTAAACCCGCAATTTTTTTGAAGTTTACCGTGTAAAATCAAAGATTTATGCGCAAATCGCGTCTTCCTTCGTCCACTGCGTCAAAGAATTTTCTTTAACTTGAATGCACAAATAACGCAAATCCGTAACAGCACGCATCTTGCGCATCACAGGCGGCGACACCCTGAGAATGTCATTTTTCCCAACGGCGATTTTTTCACCATCCAACACCATCGCTCCGTTGCCTTCAATGAAGAAATAAATCTCTTCATTTTCTTTATGCGCGTGAAAAAAAGGCACCGCCTGCCCGGCTTTCAAAATATTGTGCGAAATCTCACACCCTGTTAGCGACAAGGTTTCCTTCAATTCCACACGCGGCGTAGTTTCCAACGTAATTTTGCTGAATTTTTTCATTGCAATATCCTTTTAAAATGCTTGACAACCCAACAGCGGGTAGCTTTAATTTAGACGTGTTGATACATAAAAACAAGTAAGCACTTTTTTATGCGATAAGCACCTTTTGGATACCTTTTAGGAATTACAATGACTACAAAGAAAAAATATTTTTCACCCTGCCCGATTGAAACGACGCTCAATATCATTGGCAACAAATGGAAGTTTTTGATTATCCGCGATTTGTTGGCAGGCAAAATGCGTTTTGGCGAATTGAAAAAATCGGTCTCGCACACCAAAAATCAAAGCATTTCGCAAAAGGTTTTAACGCAAAACTTGCGCGAGTTGGAAGAAGCGAAAATCGTCAAACGCAAGGTTTTTGCCGAAGTTCCACCCAAAGTGGAATACGCGCTTACGCCATTAGGCGAATCACTCAACACCATTTTGGAGAGCCTTTCCGCTTGGGGAAAAAGCTACAAAAACGAAAGCTGATTTTCAAAACAACCAAAATCCACGGTGAACGGATTCTTTTTGTCAAAACTTTTTAGCGTTTACCGTGGATTTTTGCGAAAAAATGACTTTTCACGATCAACAGCGATAAAAAACAAAACGTTTACCGTGGAATTTTGAAAATCACTCTGGCAAATAAATGTAATCCGCAAAGCCGACTGCGCATTCTTTTTTGTAACCCAAGGAACGCACCAACGCTACCATTTCAGCGCTTTTGGCTGAAAAACATTCCATTTGAATGGTTGGTTTGTGGCGTTTTAAAAATTCCCGTGCGCCTTTTAAAACATGGGCTTCAAAACCTTCCACGTCAATTTTAACGAAGTTGATTTTGTCTGGAAAAAAGTTTTGCGCTTCCAATTCGTCCAAACTTTTGATTTTTAATAAACCCTTAGAATCCTCCCGAATCCCCGCCCCGCCCAAATTTTCAAGCGAGCGCCGTGGCACACTGGCATTACCTGATTTCTCGCCTAATGCAAATTTTTGCGGGAAAACCACGTTTTCCAAATTATTCAATTGAACATTTTTTTGCAAAATCGCAAAAACGTCCGCCATTGGTTCAAAGGCGATGACTTTTTTAGCACGACGCACGCAAGCGTAATACAAGGCATTATTGCCAATATTGGTGCCAATATCCAAAATATTAGCGCCGTCTGGAAAAAAAGGATTGGCAGACTCAATCACGTCCACATCAAAAAAACTATTGCTCAAAGCAATGCGGTTTTGAATAAAATCGTGCATGGCATCTGGCAGATAAAAGCGAATCGGCGAGGCGTTTTCATCGATTGCCGCGTGCCAAATATTTGGAATTTCAAAAATGTAATCGGGATGGCTAGGAAGGATTTGCAAAAAACTCTGCCGACGCAACTCGCCCCTAATTTCCAAAAAATGCGCATCGCCCCGCAGGCGACAAAAAAGTTTTTTGCAACGAGCTAGAATACTCTCTCTCTCTCTCTCTCTCTCTCTCTCTCTGCATAAATCGTGCCACTTTCTTAAATGGTTAAAAGGCGTGCATTTTATGCTTTTTTTCACGGCAAACGCAAAAAAATTTGCGTTTACCGTGGATATTTGGTTTTTATTCCCATTCAATTGTGGCGGGGGGTTTGGTGGAGATATCATAGACCACGCGGTTGATGCCCGAGACTTCATTAATAATGCGGTTGCTAATTTTGGCAAGCAAAGCGTGTGGCAATTCTGCCCAGCGGGCAGTCATAAAATCTTGCGTTTCCACGGCGCGCAAAGCCACAACATATTCATAAGTTCGCGCATCGCCCATCACGCCTACCGACTTCACCGGCAAAAACACCGCAAAGGCTTGGCTGGTTTTTAAATACCAGCCTGATTTTTCCAATTCTTCAATAAAAATGGCATCCGCCTGCCGCAACAAATCCGCAAATTCGCGCTTTACCTCGCCCAAAATTCTAACGCCCAAGCCCGGCCCGGGAAAAGGATGGCGGTAGACCATTTTTTCAGGCAACCCCAATGCCACGCCCAAGCGCCGCACTTCGTCTTTGAATAACTCTTTTAAGGGTTCCAAAAGTTTTAAATTCAAGGTTTCAGGCAAACCGCCCACGTTGTGGTGGCTTTTAATTGTTTGTGCTTTTGAACCTTTTGCCGATTCAATCACGTCTGGGTAAATTGTGCCTTGCGCCAACCATTTGGCTTTTGGCAATTTTTGCGCTTCTTCTTCAAAAACAGCAACAAATTCGCGCCCGATGATTTTGCGTTTTTTTTCTGGATCACTAATGCCCTTTAAAGCGTTCATAAAGCGATCAGATGCATCAACAAACACCACGCGCGCGCCCAAATGCGCACGAAAAGTATCCAAAACGTGTTGTGCTTCGTTTAAGCGCAACAGCCCGTTATCCACAAAAACGCAAGTCAGTTGCGTGCCGATGGCGCGATGCAAAAGCGCTGCCACAACGGAAGAATCCACGCCGCCCGAAAGCCCCAAAATCACTTCATCTGTGCCTACTTCTTTTTGGATTTTAATCACCGATTCTTCCAAAAAATGCGGCATTGTCCAAGCGTTGTCGCAACCGCAAATGGTATGCAAAAAGGATTCAAAAATCGCCTCACCGCGTGAAGTGTGCGTTACTTCGGGGTGGAATTGTAAGCCGTAAAAATGGCGGGTTTCATCGGCAAAAGCGGCGATAGGGCAAGATTCGTTTTGCGCGATGATGCTAAAACCGCTTGGCGCGGCAACAACCTTGTCGCCGTGGCTCATCCAAACGTCCAAAAAGTTGGCGCCCTCCAAAACCGAAGAAAACAAAGGCGATTCGGCAGAAATATTGATGCGCGCAGAACCAAACTCGCGCGTGGCGGATTTTTCAACCGCACCGCCCAACTGTGTTGCCATTGTTTGCATACCGTAGCAAATGCCTAAAACCGGCACGCCCAGTTTAAAAACAATTTCAGGCGCTTTAAAGTCGCTATCATTAACGGAATTTGGTCCGCCCGACAAAATAATGCCTTTGGGCGCAAAATTGCGGATAAAGGATTCAGAGACGTCAAACGGGTGAATTTCGCAATAAACCTGCAACTCCCGCACGCGCCGCGCGATGAGTTTAGAAAATTGCGAGCCAAAATCCAAAATCAAAATTTTGTGCATTTTTATTCCTTTGCGCCGTTTTTTTGCGCCAAATTCCACGGTAAACCTTGCATTTTTTTGAAAATTTTTTGGCGTTTACCGTGGAAAATCATCAAAACAAATCGTCTTTGGATAAAGCGGTCAAGCGCTCAAAAGCCATCACGTAATTTTCAGAGGTCATTTGAATGATGGAATCAGGCAATTTTGGCCCGGGCGCTTTTTTGTTCCAATCAAGCGTTTCTAAATAATCGCGCACGCTTTGTTTGTCAAAAGATGGCGGGTTTTGACCTTCCACCCACATATCCGCCGGCCAAAAGCGCGATGAGTCGGGCGTTAATGCTTCGTCCATCAAAATTAGTTTGGCGTTTTCATCCAAGCCAAACTCAAACTTGGTGTCGGCAATGATAATGCCGCGGTCTTCGGCGTGCAGTGCCGCCACTTCGTAGAGTTCCACGGCTTTGGCGCGAACAGAATGGGCAATTTCTTCGGCGTTGGTGCCGTGGGTTTTTAAAAAATCGCCGTAGGCTTTGTCAATATTTTGAATGATGATCTCCAAAGAAACATTTTCATCGTGTGCGCCTACTTCGGCTTTGGTGGCTGGTGTAAAAATCGTTTGTGGCAATTTGCTTGCCAGCACCAAACCGCGCGGCAATTCAATGCCACAAACAGCACCCGTTGCCATGTAATCTTTGTAGCCTGAACCAATCAAATAACCGCGCACAACAGCTTCCAGTGGCAAGGGTTTTAAGCGTTGCACCACAACGGCGCGGTTTTTAACTTGTGGAATTTCGTTAGGCATTACCACATCTTCTGGCGCAATGCCGGTTAAATGATTCGGAGTAATATCGCTTAATTTATCAAACCAAAAATTGGAAATTGCCGTTAGCACCGAACCTTTTAAAGGAATCGGGTCGGGCAAAATCACATCAAAAGCAGATAAGCGGTCGGTGGTGATGATGAGCATTTTTTCGCTATCAATGGCGTAAATATCGCGCACTTTGCCGCGGTTAATAAGATTTAAACTTTGAATGTCGGATTCAAAAAGGGCGTTGTTCATAATGACTCGCTTGGCTAAAAAAAGTCGCCATTTTATCATTTTGTTAAAGCCCGAACGCCAAACAAAGGGCAAGACAAAATGGCGGATTGCAAAACGTCTATTGTTTGAGTGCGCGGAAAACTCACCCGCCACACAAGCGCAATGGTGCGGCTTGGCACAGGTTCAGCAAAGGCAATGCTGCAAATCAAATCGTTTTTTTGCATTTTGGGGTTGAGCGCACTCATCGGCACAATCGCCACGCCCACGCCACTTGCCACCATATAGCGCAAGGTTTCCAATGAATTGCCTTCAATGCCGCTCAAAGGTTGTTCATTTTTATTCAAATTCGGGCAGGATTCCAACACTTGGTCGCGAAAACAATTGCCTTGTCCTAATAACAAAACGGGCGCTTCATCCAACATAGCGCGTTTGATTTTTTTGTGTTTGCTAAATGGGTGATTTTTGGGCGCAATCACGCAAAAATCTTCTTCATAAAGCGGTTTGGTTACCAAACCGGGCTCATTGATTGGCAAAGCCAAAATGGCAATATCAATGGCATCGCTTTTTAAATCAAAAATAAGTTGTTGGGTGAAATCTTCTTTTAAAAAAAGCGGCATTTGCGGCGCGGTTTGGTGCATAGCAACAACCAAAGGCGGCAACAAATACGGCGCTACGCTATAAATCACGCCAATGCGCAGCGGGCCAGATAACGGGTTGGCTGCCGTTTGCGCCAATTCTTTTAAATGCAAGGCTTCTTCTAAAACCCGCTCAGCTTGCGGCAAAAAGCTCTGACCAAAAGGCGTTAAACTCACACCTTCTGCCATACGTTCAAACAACGCCGCATTTAAGCGAGATTCCACTTTTTTAATCGCCAAAGACAAAGTCGGTTGGCTGACAAAACAACGCGAAGCCGCGCGCCCAAAATGCTTTTCGTGCGCCAATGCCACAACGTAGCGGATTTCGGTAAGCGTCATCATAAAATTGCATCCTTTTCTATTTCCAAAAATTCGCCAAGCGCCAAATCATCGGGTAGAAAAAATTTGCCAAAAGCCACGCGTTTTAAAGCCACAACGCGATTGTTGAGCGCGCCGACAAGGCGCCGCACTTCGTGGTATTTGCCGCTTGAAAGCGTAATTTTGAGCGTTTTTTCATCCAACAATTCTGCCGATTCGGCGATGGTTTTTATTTTTTCGTTTTTCAACAAAATACCTTTTTTTAAGCGCGCACAAGCGTTTTCTGCCAACGGTTCGGCGCATTCGGCAATATAAACACGCGGGATTTTGTTTTTAGGAAGAGTTAAAAAATGATTCAACTGCCCATCGTCTGTTAAAAAAATCAAGCCAGATGTTGCCACATCCAAGCGCCCAATCGGCTGGATTGCGCGATTAACAAAGCGTTGCGGAATGAAAGAAAAAATGCTTTGGTGAAAAGATTTTTGCGAACATTCCACGCCCACGGGTTTGTTGAACGCCAAAATGACCTTTTCTTTTGCTAAAAAATCGCAGTTTTCCACGGTCAACGGCAAATTTTTTTGAGAAAATAACGCACTTGGATTTTGGCAAACAATGCCCTGAACTTTCACTGCGCCGCTTTCAATCAAACGGCGGCAGGCGCGGCGCGTGCCAAAGCCTTCTTTTTGTAAAATTTTTTCTAATGCCATCATTTTGCGCAGTCTACCACGATGATTTTTAAAGAAACTTTACAACTTCAAGCCAAATCCACCAGACCCAACTTGTGGCGCGCCTTGTGGGAGCGCGTGGAAAACCCCGCACAATTTTTAGCCGCACTGGAAAATTTTGCGATTGTGGAACGAAAAAATGATGCCATTTTTCGCCGCTTGCATTTTGCCAACAACATTGTGGTGCGCGACATTGTGCGCTGGCAAGAAGAAACGTGGTTGTCCTTTGATGTAATTCCTTCGGGCGAGCATGTGAGCGGCAATTTAACCATCACCATTGAAGGCGATGAATCCCAAGGTTTTGCCTTAACCTTTGCTTATGAAACCAGCGATTTGGCAAATGAACACGCGCATTTGGCAGACTATGTGAAATCCGCTTACCACCACGCCAACCTTGACCACATGGCACGCTTGGAGGAACTTTTAAAATGAAAAACATTCGCCAACATTTGCACGCGCATCCTGAAACGGCTTATGAAGAAAACGCCACAGCCGCTTTTGTGGCAGATTTTTTGAAAAAATTAGGTTTGCCAATTGTAGAAAATCTTGGCAAAACGGGCGTGGTTGCGCACTTAAAAAGAAGCGACTCTGCGCCCTTGATCGGTTTAAGAGCCGACATGGACGCTTTGCCAATTTTAGAAAAAACCGAAAAACCCTACGCTTCTATAAATCTTGGCAAAATGCACGCCTGCGGGCACGATGGGCATATGGCAATGCTTTTAAAAGCGGCAAAAATCTTAACCGAATCGCAAGACTTCAAAGGCAACGTGGCATTCATTTTTCAACCTGCCGAAGAAGGCGGAGCAGGCGCAAAAGCAATGATTGAGGACGGCTTATTTGAACAATTTCCCTGCCGCGCCGTTTTTGCACTGCACAACTGGCCGGGGCTTGCAGCAGGCAAAATGGCGTTGTTCCCGGGCGCAATTATGGCAGGAAATTGCCACGTGGCATTTGAATTTTCTGGGCGCGGTTGCCACGCCGCTTTGCCTTTTGAAGGCGATGATGTGATTTTGGCGGCATCAAGTTTTGTTACAACGCTTCAAGCTTTTATTCAACGGCAAAAATCGGCGCAAAACCCGCTTGTGTTGAGCATTACACAATTTCACGCGGGCGATACTTTTAACGTGTTGCCGCCTGTGGCAAAACTAACTGGAACGCTGCGCTATTTTGACAAAGCGCTTTTGGAAAACACAATTCTCCCCAAGATTCGCCAAATGGCAGAAGGCATTGCGGCGGGTTTTGGCATTTTGGTGCAATCGCATTTAACACCGCATTATCCGCCAACCATCAACCATTCCAAAGCCACGCAATTTGCGCAAAATGTTGCCCAACAAGTTTTTGGCAAAGAAAATGTTTTAACCCAAGCCAACCCCGCAATGACCTCTGAGGATTTTGCCTTTATGTTGGATGAAAAACCCGGTTGTTACGCATGGATTGGCAACGGCGATTCCGCACCGCTACACAACCCGCATTATGATTTTAACGATGAAATTTTGTCCTTAGGCGCGCGCTATTTTGTAGAATTAGCGCTTTTTTCCACGGTAAACACCGATTTTTTTTGAGATTTTAAAATGACGCGCATTGTTCAAATTCACCCCGAACACCCCGCGCCGCGGCTTTTGAAGCAAGCGGCAGAAGTGGTGCGCCAAGGCGCGCTGATTGCCTTGCCAACCGATGCTTCCTACATTTTGGCGTGCGCCTTGGGCGACAAAGGCAACATTGACCGCATTCGCGAAATTCGGCAACTTGACCCGCGCCACCACTTGACCTTAATGGTGCGGGATTTATCCGAAATTGCCCAATATTCCAAAGTTGATAACCAATGTTACCGTTTGCTCAAAGCCGCCACACCGGGCGCTTATGTGTTTATTTTAGAAGGCTCCAAAGAATTGCCGCGCCGCGTGATGCACCCCAAACGCAAAACCATTGGCATTCGCATTCCCGCACATGCTGTGGCGCAAGGTTTATTAAAAGAACTAAACGCACCAATGCTAAGCGCTACCTTACAACTACCGGGCGACTCTGAGCCTTTGACGCAAGGCTGGGAAATCGGCGAGCGCTTAAACAATATGATTGATTGGGTGTTGGACGCTGGCCATTGCGGCGTTATTCCAACCTCGGTGATTGATTTAACAAGCGCTGCGCCTGAAATCATCCGCATCGGCGCCGGCGATGTTTCGCCGTTTCAAAAATAAAAAAATATTAAAAAATAACGATTGGCGTTTTTCCACGGTAAACGTTGATTTTTTTTAAAATTTTTTAGCCGTTGACCGTGGATTTTTAAATTTGCCATTTATCAACTCTTTTTAAGCAAAATGTTAAGAAAACAATTTTTTAACAATAGTAGAAAATCGTTTGGGCGTTTGGGCGAAATGTTAGAAAATGCTTCTTTTGCGATTGTTGAGCGCAGAGCAACTTGGCGCATTTTCAAAACTTTTTAAGAATAAACAATGCTTGAAAATATTTTAACCATCAGCATACCAGTGATTTTGGCAATCACGTTGCATGAAGCAGCGCACGGCTATGTGGCGCGCTACTTTGGCGACCCAACAGCCGAACAAATGGGGCGCATTACTTTAAATCCCATCCGCCACATTGACCCCATCGGCACGGTTTTGATACCTGTTTTGATTTTGTTGTTTAGCAACGGTAGTTTTTTGTTTGGTTATGCCAAGCCTGTGCCGGTTAATCCACAATTTTTTAAAAACCCGCGGCGCGATATGGCGTGGGTGGCGCTGGCTGGCCCCGCTGCCAACTTGGCAATGGCGCTTTTTTGGACGATGATTTTAAAACTCTGCTTTTTAAACGGCACAAACAATGCCACATTTTGGGTGGCGATGGCGGGTAGCGGTATTTTGGTGAATTTGGTTTTAATCGTTTTAAATTTAATTCCAATTCCGCCTTTGGATGGCGGCAGAATCGCGGTGGGTTGGTTGCCGCTACCGCTTGCTGCAATTCTCAACAAAATAGAACCTTATGGCTTTTGGATTATTTTAATTTTGCTTTTCACCAACATTTTGAACAGCATAATGTTGCCAGCTATTGCTTTTCTTATGCGCCTTTTAGCCCTTATTTTTTCCGTTTATCCCAGTTAAAAATCCACGGTAAACAAAAAGTTTTTTTGAAAGTTTTTAAAGGTTTACCGTGGAAAATTGCAAAACTTTTAATTTATTTTAAGAAAATCGCAAATTATGCGATTGGGTTTAAATTGTGTTACCCTTTTTGCATTCTTCAAGGTGGCAATCCGCAGATGAGTTTCTTGTCAATAATCTTGGCGGTGGTTTTGGCGCATTTCTTCCCATTTGATGCGCGAAAAATTCTAATGCGTCTGCAAATGTGGCTATTTTCCCGTTTTGAAACCGGCCACAAACGCGATGCGCCACTGGCTTGGTTCGTTGGCATATTGCCTGCCCTTTTGCTTTTTATTCTTTCCTTTTGGGTAGATAACTGCGCCTTTTGGGTGTTTTTGGTTTTTAACGTGGTTCTGCTTTGGGTATCCTTGGATTTTTTGCCGCGCCAGAATCTTTATATCAAAATTGTTTCAGATTTTAATGGCGCGCATGTTGAATCCGCGCGGCAAAATTTAATCCGTTGGCAAAAAATGAACGGCATTCCAAAAGAAGAAACCGTGCATGAAGATAACGCAAAAATTGCAGAAGAAACACTCAATCAAGGTTTAATTGATTCGCATCGGCATTTTTTTGCGCCGCTTTATTTTTTCTTAATTTTTGGAGCAGCAGGCGCACTTTTTTATAGAATTGCCGAATCGCTTGCGCAAAAAATTGAAGTTTTTGAAGAAAGCGACTCGCCTTTTTGGCGTTTTAGTTGGACAATATTCGTTTATATGGACTGGTTGCCATCTCGCATCACCATATTCGGTTATGCGTTGATGGGGCATTTTGAAGGCGCCATGGCAAAGGCAAAAACCGATTGTTTGATGACAATGGCACAAAACGCCGCATTTTTGTCGGATTCTGGCAAAGCCGCATTAGCCTTAAAAAATGACGACTTCCAAAATCCATCAGCCGTGCTTTTGCACGGCGAGAGCTTGGTTGACCGCATGTTTGGTATGTGGTTGTTTTTTTGTTTCCTGCTATTTCTAATTGAGATGGTCGGGCGTTTTTTTGTTGTTTAACTCTTATAGGAGAAAAGCGTGAGTAAAGACGTTGTGGTTTTGAGTGCCGTGCGTTCTGCAATCGGTGCTTATGGTGGTTCTTTGAAAGATATGGAACCTTGTGAATTGGCCACGGTGGTGATGAAAGAAGCCATTGCGCGTTCTGGCGTGGATCCCAAAGCCATTGAATATGTGACCGTTGGCAACACCATGCCCACCGATAAACGTTATGCTTATGTGGCACGCGTGGCATCGGTCAATGCTGGTTGTGATGAAAACAATTCCATTGCAATGGCGGTCAATCGCTTGTGTTCTTCGGGTTTGCAAGCCATTGTGACCACCGCACAACAAATTATGTTGGGTGAAGTGCAATACGGCATTGGCGGCGGTGTGGAATCCATGTCGCGTGCGGCTTATATGTTGCCTAATTTGCGCTGGGGCGCACGTATGGGCGATGTTAGTGCTTTTGACGGTATGGTGTCAGTTGTAACCGACCCATTTGGTGTTGGACATATGGGCGTCACCGCTGAAAATGTCGCAGAAAAATACGGCATTACGCGCCAAATGCAAGATGAATTGGCTTTAACTTCGCAAACGCGTGCCGCTGCCGCCATTAAAGCTGGCCATTTTAAATCGCAAATTGTGGATATCACTTTAAAAACCCGCAAAGGCGATGTAGTGTTCAATGTGGATGAAAATCCCAAAGAAGTTACCTTAGAAAAATTAGCCAAAATGAAACCTGTTTTCAAAAAAGACGGCACGGTAACCGCGGGCAATGCTTCATCGCTCAATGATGGCGCATGCTTTTTTGTGTTGGCTTCCGAAGAAGCCGCCAAAGCCGCTGGTCAAAAACCGATGGCACGTTTGGTTTCTTATGCTGTGGCAGGCGTGCCGCATGAAATTATGGGCATTGGTCCTGTTCCCGCCGTGCGCTTGGCGCTTAAAAAAGCCGGTTTAAGTTTAGACCAAATGGATGTGATTGAAGCCAATGAAGCCTTTGCCGCACAAGCTTGTGCCGTGGCAAATGAATTGGGCTTTGACCCAGCCAAAACCAACCCCAATGGCGGCGCCATTGCTTTGGGGCATCCGGTGGGCTGCACGGGCGCATTTGTGGCAACCAAAGCGCTTTATGAATTGCAACGCACAGGTGGCAAATACGGTTTGGTAACGATGTGCATCGGCGGCGGCCAAGGCATTGCCGCTATTTTTGAGCGGATGTAAAAATTTACAAACAAAACAAAAAAACGGCGAAAATCTTCGCCGTTTTTTTTATCCACGGTAAACGCCTCTTTTTTTGAAAAAAATAAAGGTTTACCGTGGGGGTGTTTTATTAAAAGGCGTGTTGGTTTAAACTAACGCATATTTTTACAATCGTTTGGGGATTGGCATGTCGGATTTGCTCAAAAGTATCGACGCCCGCACCAAGTTGGCGGGCACGAATAAGCTGGAGATATTGCTCTTTTATTTGGGGGTCGACCCCCGCACCAATCGCCGAGAAACTTATGGAATCAATGTTTTTAAAGTGCGCGAAGTCATGCGCACCCCGACGATTACCGCCGCTCCCGATATGCCTGCGGCGGTAGAAGGAATGGTGAGTTTGCGTGGTGTGTTGGTGCCAGTGATTGATTTGGCCAAATACGCAGGCATTCCGGTAACGACTCCGCGCGAGATTTTAATTGTTACCGAATACGCCGGCCACACGCAGGGTTTTTTGGTGGAAGGCGTGGATACCATTTTGCGTTTGGATTGGTCCAAAATGTGCGTGCCGCCAGAGATGTTGACGGCGCAAACGGGTGGATTGGTAACGGCTGTTACAGAATTAGAAGACAGTCGGCTTGTGATGCTGATGGACGTAGAAAAAGTTTTGTCTGAAACAACTTCCATTGACAACGATATTGCCTTCCGCGGTGTTGAAGAATTGAACCGCCACGATTTAACGGTTTACTATTGTGATGACTCGAGCGTGGCACGAAAACAAATCGCCAAAACATTAGAGACAATGGGTGTGAAAGGCGTTGGTGCCGCAAACGGTCGCTTGCTTTGGGAAGAATTAGACAAAATTGCCAACTTGGAGCAAAGCACCGGCAAACGTGCGCGAGATAGCGTGGCACTTGTTTTAACCGACATTGAAATGCCGGAGATGGACGGCTACATTTTGACCAAAAAAATCAAAACCGACCCGCGTTTGAACGACATTCCAGTGATTATGCACTCAAGCTTATCCAGCTTATCCAATCAGGAATTAGGCAAATCCGTAGGCGTGGATGAATACGTGCCGAAGTTTGACCCCTTGCGCTTGTCTGAAACCTTGGCACGGCGCTTGAAGGCGATTTCCTAGGAGATTTTGATGGAAGAACAAACCGAAAATAAAAATCTATTGGCAACGGTTGATGCCCGCACGCGTTTGGCAGGCTCCAACAAAATGGAGATTTTGCTCTTCAACTTGGGCACCAAGGAAATCTTTGGTATTAATGTTTTTAAGGTCAGAGAAGTCAGCCGCACACCGCATATCACCAAAACCCCGAATATGCCACACGGCGTGGAAGGTTTGGTGTCGTTGCGCGGTAACGCCATTCCAGTTTTATCCATCTCCGCCTTTTTGCAGCTTACCGATGCGCCTGAAGGTTTGGGCAAAACAATGATGGTGGCAGAATATTCGCAACGCACGCTTGGCTTTTTGGTAAACGAAGTTGACCGCATCATCCGAGTCGACTGGGACCGCGTTAAAGCGCCTGAAAGCGTGTTGTCGTCTAATCAATGTTTGATTACTGCTGTGATTGAACTTGACAACGGCAATTTGGTCTCCATTTTGGATGTGGAACAAATTTTAACCAACGCCTTTGGCGATACGATGATTAGCGACATTCCACCAGCGCAAATTGATTCCGATGCGTGTGTGTTTTTTGTGGATGATTCAATTGTTGCTCGGCGCAAAATTGCCGAAGTGTTGGATAAATTGGGCGTGCGCCACAAACACGCCACCAACGGACAAGAAGCTTGGACGCGCCTTCAAGCCATTGCCATGCACGTTCAACAAACCGGGCGCAATATGCGCGATGAAGTGCGCTTGATTTTGGTGGATGCCGAAATGCCGGAGATGGACGGTTATGTTTTAACCAAAAACATCAAAGCTGACGCACGCTTTAAAGACGTGCCGGTGATTATGCACTCGTCCTTGTCATCAGAAGCAAATCGGTCAATGGGCAAAAACGTTGGCGTGGATGCCTATGTGGCAAAATTTGATGCCGTGGCACTGGCAGATACCTTGCGCCCATTGTTGGAGCGTTAAAAAATAATAGAAAAGGAGTAAGGCAAAATGGCCGCAAATCCCCAAACTAAATTTTTGGTGGTGGATGATTTTTCCACCATGCGCCGCATTGTGCGCAACTTGTTGAAAGAATTGGGTTACACCAACGTAGACGAAGCCGAAGACGGCAAAGTGGCGTTGGAAAAACTCTCCGCAGGCGGCTTTGATTTTGTGGTGACCGACTGGAATATGCCGAATATGGATGGTTTAACCCTTTTGCAAAATATCCGCGCAACGCCCGCTTTGCAAAATCTGCCCGTTTTGATGGTAACGGCGGAAGCCAAAAAAGAAAACATCATTGCGGCTGCGCAAGCGGGTGCCAGCGGCTACATTGTCAAGCCTTTTACAGCAGGCACGATGTCCGAAAAACTCAACAAAATTTTTGAAAAAATGGGCAAATAAGGAGCAACCACAATGACTGCCACCAACGATTCTGACGAATTAGAAGCCTTATTTGATTCCATTGCTGCCAACAATCATCCCGCTGAGCCTGCTGCAACTGCCGCGAGCGCTTCTTCCAATTCTCAAAAAAATTCCGCGTCTACCGTGGAAAATTGGTCTAATACCCAAGAAAACGTTTTTAATCAACTGGGGCAAATGACCCGTTCTTTGCACGATACTTTGGGGCAGTTGGGTTACGACAAAATGTTAGAAAAAAATATGTCGGCTATGCCCGATACCAAAGCGCGCTTGGCGTATGTGGCCAATCTTACCGAACAAGCGGCAGGGCGCGTTTTAAACGCCACGGATATTGCCAATCCGTTATTAGAACAAGTGAATAATTCTGCGGCGGCGCTATCCAAGCGTTGGGATGATTTATTTGCGAATCGCTTGGATTCAAACGGTTTGCGGCAGTTGGCGCTGGATACCAAAAAATTCTTAAACGAAGACCTCAAAACCAAAAACGCCATGTTGCACGCGCAGTTGATGGAAATTGTAATGGCGCAAGATTTTCAAGATTTAACCGGTCAGGTGATTAAAAAAATCATTGAAGTTACCCAAGATCTAGAAACAAGTTTGATGAGCGTCTTGTTGCAAGTTGTGCCAGAAACGAAGAAAACCGAAGAGGTCAGCAGTATGTTGCAAGGACCTGTCATCAACGCACAAGGCCGAACGGATGTGGTGGTGAATCAAGAACAAGTCGATGAGCTCTTGGATAGCCTTGGCTTTTAAGGGAGAACAAACATGAGCGATTTTGCCGGCATGGAAGAATTGTTGCAGGACTTTCTGCAAGAAGCCTATGACCTGTTGGGCGATGTGGATAACAAACTTGTGGACTTGGAAAAAGCCCCGGACGACCACAATTTGTTGAACGACATTTTCCGCGGTTTCCACACCATCAAAGGCGGTGCAGGCTTTTTGAACGCCACAGAACTTGTTACCTTGTGCCAGCTAACGGAAAACATTTTTGACAAATTGAGGAACGGCGAGCTATCACTTACCCCCGAGTTGATGGACACCATTATGGCGGCAACCCAAGGCGTGCACGCCATGTTTGATGAACTCCAACAAAGCATACAACCAAAACCCGCCGCCCCCAACATTTTGGCGGCTTTGCAAGCCGCCGTGGCAGGCAAAGCCGCGCCTGCGGCGGCTACGGCTAGCGCATCTGCCGCGCCAACACCACCTGCGGCAACTTCTACTACGCCTGCACCTGCTTCGGGCAACTCAAACGAGCCCGATTGGAATGCCGTTCACGCCGCCATCACAGCGAACAATGCCACGCCAGCCCAAACAACAGGAACGCCTGCGTCCGCCAGCGTTCCCACGCCTGCGGCGGCGGCAACCGCACCAACCAAAAAATCCGCCGCGCCTGCCGCAAATGGTGCGGCGCGGCGCGCCTCTGAATCCAACCGCGAAACAACCATTCGGGTGGATACTGCGCGGCTTGACCAAGTTTTGAATTTGTCGGGCGAAATTGGTTTGACCAAAAATCGGCTCACCAGTTTAAGAAGCGATATTTTGGCTGGCAAAAACGATACCGAAACTTTGCACGCATTGGATCAAGCGGTCAATCAACTGGATTTGTTGGTCTCGGATTTGCAAAATTCCGTGATGAAAACCCGCATGCAACCCATTGGCAGACTCTTTCAAAAATACCCACGCATCGCGCGGGATTTGGCGCGCCAAATGGGCAAAAACATTGAATTGGTGATGGCGGGTGAAGAAACCGAAGTCGACAAAACGATGATTGAAGACTTGGCGGATCCGTTGATTCACTTGGTTAGGAACGCCGTCGACCACGGTGTTGAAACGCCCGAAGAGCGCCGCGCATCAGGCAAACCTGAAAAAAGCTTGGTGCGCTTGGAAGCCCGCCAAGAAGGCGACCACATTGTGTTGATGATTGCCGATGACGGCAAAGGGATGAGCCCTGAGACCATCCGCGCCAAAGCCATTGAAAAAGGTTTAATTTCTGAGGAAGAAGCCAACACTTTGGACGACCGCCAAAGTTTGAATTTAATTTTCTTACCCGGATTTTCCACCAAAACGCAAATATCCAGCGTTTCTGGGCGCGGCGTGGGGATGGATGTTGTTAAAACCAACATTCAAAAATTGAACGGTTCGGTTGAAATCCGTTCGGAGTTGGGCAAAGGCTCGGTTTTTGTAATTTCGTTGCCTTTAACGCTTGCCATTTTGCCTGTTTTAATTGTGCAGTTGGGCGACCAACCCTTTGCCCTGCCCTTGTCGCTGGTGCGCGAAATTTTGCCAATTTTTCGCGACAGCATTCAAGAAGTAGGCGGCAAAGAAACTTTGGTGGTGCGCGGCGAAGTGTTGCCTGTTATTTCGCTCGTTTCTCTTTTGGGGTGGGAGCAAGAACGCTACCCGGAATACGGCGTTTTTGTGCAAACGGCAGACCGCAGTTTTATTTTGAGCGTGGATAGCTTTGTTGGGCGGGACGATGCCGTGGTGAAATCTTTGGAAGGTTTTCGTCCCAAAGGCATTGCGGGAGTAACCACACTTTCTAACGGCAAAATCGTGTTGATTTTAGATATCAAAGAATTGCTCGCCGACCAAAACCAACGCACGCCCACCAACCTTCGCCTTGAATCTGCTTAAAAATAACGATTTTCCACGGTAAACGTCAAATTTTTTTCACGTTTACCGTGGATTTTTTTAAATAAATCCAAATGCTTTCTGCTTAAAATCCACGGTCAACCTTTTAAAATTTTCAAAAAAAATCTGCGTTGACCATGGAAAATTGCTTTTTTTCAAAGTTGAAAGCGTTTTTGGGCGCAAGCTGCGATTTTTTCGTCATGGGTTACGATGATTAAAGCAAGCCCCTTTTCTGCACACAAGCTTTTTAATAATTGAAAAACCTCTATTGCGGTTTTGGAATCCAAATTGCCTGTTGGCTCGTCTGCCAAAATGCAAGCGGGCTCGCCCACCATTGCGCGCGCAATGGCGCAGCGTTGGCGCTCGCCGCCAGATAATTCCGATGGGCGATGATTAAAGCGCTGTTTTAAGCCCACTTTTTCCAAAATTGCCGCCGCCTTGCGCGCCGCTTCGCGGCGCTCAATTCGCCGAATAATCAAAGGCATTGCCACATTTTCCAAGGCGGAAAACTCCGGCAACAAATGGTGGAATTGATAAACAAAGCCCAAATATTGATTGCGCCACGCATTCAAATCTTTGGGTTTTAAAGCGGAAAGTGCGCTACCTTTTAAAAAAACCGCACCTGAATCTGGTTTTTCCAAACCGCCCAACAAATGCAACAAGGTTGATTTTCCTGCGCCAGAAGGTCCTGTGATAACCAAAAATTCGCCCGCTTTTAACACCAACGAAATGCCGTTTAAAACCAAAACGCGCTGACCTGCCACGCGGAAGGTTTTGTGCAAATTTTCGGCAGATAAAACAATTTCGTTATTCATAGCGCAAAGCATCGGCAGGGTTGATTTTTAATGCGCGGTAGCTTGGATAAATTGTTGCAACAAAAGCCAAAACAAGCGCCATTAGCGCAACGCCAAAAACGTCTTGCCAATGCAATTCGCTTGGCAAATCGGAAATGTAGTAAACCTCTTTGGATAAAAATTGCACGTTAAAAAGGTTTTCAATAAAAGGCACAACCACATCAATATTCAAAGCAAGCGCCACGCCGCCTGCAATGCCAAGAACCAAACCAAAAATACCCAAAATGGCGCCTTGAATAATGAAAATCAACATAATTGAACGGGGCGTAGCGCCCAAGGTTTGCAAAATGGCAATATCCGATTCTTTATCTGTTACCGCCATTACCAAAGTGGAAACCAAGTTGAAAGCGGCAACAGCAACAATTAAAGACAAAATGATAAACATCATTGTTTTTTCAATTTGCACGGCGCGAAAAAAATTCGCATGGCTTTGCGTCCAGTCGGTAAGCCACGCGTGCGTGTTTAGGGTTTGAGCCAAGTCCAAAACAATGGCGGGCGCGCGGAACAAATCGCGCGTTTTCAAACGCACGCCAGAGACGGCATTGTCCATTTTGAAAAAAACCTGCGCATCGGCAAGATTCATCAACACCAAACCCGAATCGTATTCATACATACCAACCGAAAAAATGCCAACAACAGAAAACCGCTTCATTCTTGGCAAAATTCCTGCGATGGAAATGTCCGCATCAGGCGCAATCATCATCACCGAATCGCCCAAACCTACGCCTATTGCTCGCGCCAAATCTTCGCCCAAAATAACGCCGAAACTGCCCGGTTTTAGAGCCTCGTATTGCCCTTTTTTCATGGATTGCGCAAATGCCGCAACGCCTTCTTCCAAGGTTGGGTCAATGCCGCGAACAATGGCGCCTTTTGCGCGGGAAGATGAAATCATCACCTGCGATTGCACAAAAGGGGCGGCGGCTAAAACTTCGGGGTGTTTTAAAGCGTTTTGGCGAACCTTTTGCCAATCGCTTAAATGGCCATCCATGGCGCTAACTTGAATGTGGGAGACCACGCCCAAAATGCGTTCGCGCAATTCGCTTTGAAAACCGTTCATCACCGACATAACAACGATTAACGCCGCCACACCCAAGGCAATGCCCAAAATAGCGATAACCGAAATAAACGAAATAAAATGGTTGCGCCGCCGCGCACGCGTATAACGCAAACCCAACAACCATTCAAACGGCAAATTGCTTATTTTTTCCACGGTCAACCCAAACAATTTTAGCGCCGTGGGTAGAAAATCTTGTTGTTTTTCTTGGGCTTTTTGGGCTGATTTTTTTCCAAAACAGCGCGCAAATCGGCAAACACGTCTTCAATTTCGCGCGCAACCTCGGGTGGTGCTTCATTGTTGCTTTCTTCCACGGCGGCAACATCTTGGGCATAAGGCTCGGCTTTTTCCATCTTCACTTCATTTTTCGCCAAGTCCTCAGGCGTAATGCTGTATTCAGAGACCTCGCCATCCCACAAAAGCGCCACGGTTGATAAGTTATCGCAAAACTTGCCGCCACCTTGTTCTGCCAAATCCAACAAATGACTCATTGAATCGGTAAAGGGCTGCGTGCCAAAGGCGTTAATCATTGATGCGTCATCAACATTGCCCCAAAGCCCGTCTGTGGCAAGCAGAATAATATCGCCTGCTTTCATCAATAATGGGTCGGAAATGGAAATAATCGGCGTAATGGTGCCGCCCAAACAACTGTAAATTTTGTTTCGGTCGGGGTGATTGTGCGCTTCTTCGGCGGTGATTTGCCCAGCTTCAAATAAATCATTGACTCGGCAATGGTCGTGCGTTTTAAAGAAAACCTGCCCGTTGCGCAAAACATACAAACGCGAATCGCCCGCGTGCGCCCAATAGGCTTTTTCTTTATGAATCAAACAAACAACCACGGTTGAACGCGGAAAATCGGTGAAGTGATCAAGCGCATATTCGGTAATTGCCCGATGCGCAGCCAAAATGCCATCCAACAAAAAGGCTTTTGGATCCCTAAAACCTTTTAAAACCTTTTGGCGAAAAACGTCTGTTAAGGTTTGAAGCGTAATTTGAGAAGCCACTTCGCCGTGTTCATAGCCGCCCATGCCGTCCGCCACTACCATCAACACGGAATTTTTGGAATAACAATAACCCACGCGGTCTTCGTTATTTTTGCGTTGACCGAGTCGACTTTCTTGGAAGATTTCAAAGCTCATTACAATTCCGTATTCAAAGTTTTACGAATGCTGCGCCAGAGTTCGCCCCATTGAATTTCGCCTTTTTTCGGCAATTCGGGCAAATCCAACAAGGCTTTTTGCAAAACAGCCACGGTTTGCGGCCGATACAAATAATTCAAATTCATACACCAATCAATAATCTCCAAAAAGCGATCGGTGTATTGTCCTTCCCAACGGCGCATTGCAGGCATTAAGGTGTCATTTTTTTGGCGCTCATCCGCCGCAGGCGGCACAACTTTGGATAAGCAGTTGTAAAGCGATGCGCCAATGCTATAAATATCGCTCCACGTGCCCAACTTGGAACGATCGCCATAATGCTCGGGAGAAGCAAAACCGGGCGTATACATTGGTTTTAATTCCAATGGTGCTTTTTCCAACATTTGCCGCGCGGCGCCAAAATCCAATAGCACAGGCGATTGGTCTTCGCGCAAATAAATGTTGGCTGGCTTAATATCCAAATGCAAAAGATGATTCGCATGCACTTCGTGCAAACCATCTAACAAACGCGTAAAAACATCGCGCAAAAAGGCTTCATCCACTGGTTGTTTTTTGATGTAATGATGCAATGAAAAACCTTTTTCATAATTCATCACAATATAAACCGTGCCGTTGGCGCGGAAAAAATTCAAAACGCGTATTACGTTCGGGTGATTCAATTTCACCAAAGCCTTGCCTTCTTCAAAAAAGCATTTTAAGCCGTAACGAAATAGCGGGCGGTTGATTTCATTGACCTGCGGGCGCATTTCCCCTGCCATTCGCAAGGCTAAATTATTCGGCAAGAACTCTTTGATAACCACTTCATCGCGGGTTTTGAAATCCCGCGCCAAATAGACGATAGAAAACCCGCCTAATGAGAGTTGTTTGACGATTACATAATTTTCCAGACGTGTGCCGTTAGGCAGTGCGCTATTGACTTGTGCCACCATTTTTTTATATCAGCTAAAATTCATTTTTAAAACGCGCTATTTTACCAAGAGTTCCACAAATGCAAAGTATGACAGGTTTTGCCGAAGGCAAAAAAGAATCGGTTTCAATCACCATCAAAAGCGTCAATCATCGGGCGCTAGACGTTGAATTTTCAGGCGATGCATTGCCGATAGAATCGGAAGAATTTTTGCGCAATTTTTGCAAACAAAATTTGTTTCGCGGCAAAGTGCGCATCGTTTTTAATTGGCAGCGAGAAACCCAAAAAAACAAACGGCTTTTAAACGAATCGGCAATTGACGATTATTTAAAATTGCAAACGCAACTGGCTGCCAAGTTGCCCAATTTGCGCGAATTTAGCGCTTATGAACTCTTGCATTTGGACGGCGTGTTGCAAGATGTTGGAGAATTGCAGAACAATTTTGCTGTTGATATTCAAAATCTTTTTGCTGAAATATTCGCCCAATTCAAAATAAGCCGAAAAACCGAAGGCGCGCAACTGGCTGCTTTTTTAACAGAAAAAGCGCTTGCCATTGACAAGGTTTTAAACTTTTTAAACGAAAATCTGCCCGCGCTCAACGCGTTGTGGCAAGAAAAAATGCGAAAACGCTTCAAGGAATTTTCAACAGCCGAATTGCCCGAGGAACGCTTGGTGCAAGAATTTACCGTGCAGCTTTTGAAAACAGATGTCGCAGAAGAATTAAGCCGCTTAAAAGCGCATGTTGAAAATTTAAAAACCATTATCCAAAGCCCTGCGCCGCACGGCAAACGCTTGGATTTTTTGATGCAAGAATTGATGCGCGAAGCCAACACCTTGGCAAGCAAAGCCATTTCAAACGAGGTTACTAGCGCCGCCATGCAACTCAAAGTTCTCATAGAACAAATGCGCGAACAAGTGCAAAATATTGAATAATTTCCACGGTAAACCTTTCAAAATTTTCAAAAAAACATTCGGTTTACCGTGGAAAATCTTAAAATTCCTTCTTTTTTTAATTTTGAAAAAATGCAGTTGTGTGGACAGGATATTTCTTGTTGGCGAGGCGCGCTGCCGCTCTTTAACAACGTATGTTTTTCGCTTGCCGCAGGCGAAATGCTACACATTGAAGGCGAAAATGGCGCAGGCAAATCAACCTTAATGCGCATTTTGTTGGGACTTGCCACGCCCGATTCTGGAGGCGTGTTGTGGAACAATGTGCCTATTGCCCAATCACCCGATTTTAAAGAAAACCTTTGTTTTATCGGGCATTCCAACGCCATCAAAGAAGAATTGACGCCGTTGGAAAACTTGCAAATATCTGCCGAAATTGCAGGCATTGCCTTGCATTTGGATGTGGCAGTGCAATCGCTTTGTGCGCTCAATTTAAAAAAACGTTTGGATGTGCCCGCCAAATTTTTATCCCAAGGGCAAAAACGGCGCGTTGCCTTATCGCGCTTGGCTTTTGATACGCGCTGCTTGTGGGTGTTGGATGAACCCTTTGTTGCATTGGATTCGCAAGCATTGGAATGGCTTGTTGCAAAAATCAACGCGCATTCGGCAAATGGCGGCTTGTTGGTTTTTACTTCCCACCAAAAAATAGACGGACTAAAACCCGCCAGCGCACCGATGAAGCATTTGCGCTTAAAATCGCCACATTAAAAAAATCGCTTTCAAAACACGCTTTTTTTAATTTTTTGATTCTTTAAAATCGGCGTTTTTCCACGGTAAACAAAAATTTTTTTTGAAAAACAAACGCGCAAAATCTCGTTTTCTGCTTTTTTGATTCGTTAAAATCGGCGTTTTCATTGAAAACCACATTTTTTAAAAAACGTTTCAGCCAATTCGTTTCAAGCGCGTTTTTCCACGGTAAACGCCGATTTTTTTTAAAAAACCGCTGTTTTTTCGTAGAATCGGCGCTTTTCCACGGTAGACCAAAAAAAATTTTAACAATGGCCATTTTTTTGAAAATCATCGCGCGGGATTTTTTGTTGGCGTGCCGAAGAGCCGCAGACATTTGGGCGATTTTGTTTTTCTTCATAATGGTTGCAAGCCTTTTTCCGCTTGCCGTTGGTGCCGATTTAAAACTGTTGCAACGTTTGGCGCCGGGCATTTTGTGGGTTGCCGCACTACTTGCAACTTTGTTGTCGTTGCCTCGGCTTTTTGCGGATGATTTTGCTGACGGCACACTGGCGCAAATGGCTTTGTCGCCTTTGCCCTTGCCTTTTGTGGTGTTGGCAAAAACAACGGCGCATTGGTTATTATCAGGCGTGCCATTGGGTGTTATCGCTCCAATTTTGGGCATTCAATTTGATTTGCCTTTTGATGCTTTGCTTGTTTTAATGCTAACGCTTTTAATCGGCACGCCAGCGTTATCAGCCATCGGCACAATTGGTGCTGCGCTAACTTTGGGTTTGCGATCAAGCGGCGTGTTGGTGTCTTTGATTATTTTGCCTTTGTATATTCCCGTTTTAATCTTTGGTGCGCTGGCAGTAGATGCCGCACTTGACCAAATGGCTTTTGATGCGCATTTGTCCTTAATTGCCGCAATGGCACTTGCTGCTTTTTCTTTGTCGCCCTTTGCCTGTGCCGCCGCTTTAAAATTAGCCTTAGAATAGCGTTATGAAATCACTTTATTATTTTTCTTCCCCCGCAACCTTTTATCCTTTGGCTGGAAAACTCATTCCAATTTTTTGGGTGTTGGCGTTTATTTTTGCTGCGGCGGGTTTGTATTTGGGCTTAATTGTTGCGCCCATTGATTTTCAACAAGGCGAAGGCTACCGAATTATTTTCGTGCATGTGCCTGCCTCGTGGCTGAGTATGTTTTTGTATGTGGTAATGGCTTTTTGGTCGGCAATTGGCTTGGCGTTTAACACGCGATTATCGGCAATGATGACCCGCGCAATTGCACCCACAGGCGCTTTGATGGCATTTTTATCCCTTTGGACAGGCGCTTTTTGGGGCAAACCCATGTGGGGCACGTGGTGGGTTTGGGATGCACGGCTAACATCGGAATTGATTTTGTTATTTTTATATATCGGCTATTGGGCATTGATTGCATCAATTGATGATGTCAGGCGCGCGGATAAAGCAGGCGCAATTTTGCTTTTGGTTGGGGTCATCAACGTGCCGATTATTTATTTTTCGGTCAAATGGTGGAATACCTTGCACCAAGGCGCTAGTGTGGCAATCGGCAAAACGCCTTCCATTGCCGCAATTATGTTGTGGGCAATGTTGTTGATGTCGCTTGCCTTTTGGATGTATGCCTTTGCCACAAGCTTAATGCGCGTGCGGCGCATTATTTTGGAGCGCGAAATGGCAAGCGAATGGGTGAAAAAAATCGTTGTAAAAGGCGAAACCAAATGAATCTCACACCTTATTGGAATAATGTATCCGACTTTTTTGCAATGGGCGGTTATGCTTTATACGTTTGGGGCGCTTTGAGCGCAACAGCTTTGGGAATGGCGCTAGAAGTCGTTCTTTTAAAATTAAAATCACGCAAAACTTTGGAAAAAATCAAAGTTTTTCATTTGAGCGACTTTTAAACTTCAAAAAAATTATTTGTTTACCGTGGAAAAATGAAACTACGCCACAAAAAACTAATCATCATCGCTGTGGCACTTGCCATTTTGGGCGCTATTGCCGCTTTGGTTTTGAATGCTTTAAACAGCAACATTGCCTTTTATATTTCGCCCACCGACATTGCCGCTGGCAAAGCACCAAAAAACAAAGTTTTTCGCTTGGGCGGTATGGTGAAAAATGAATCAGTTAAAAGAGAAGCCAATTCCTTAAAAATAAACTTTGTGGTAACGGATACCGAAACCGATATTCCCGTGATTTACCAAGGCATTCTGCCCGACTTGTTTTCGGAAGGCAAAGGCGTTGTGGCGCAAGGCAGAATTGAAAACAACGTATTTGTGGCGCAAGAAGTTTTGGCAAAACACGATGAAAACTATATGCCGCCCGAAGCCGCCCAAGCACTAGGAGAAGCACACGCGCGGGGGCTGGCAAAAACCTTACAAGAAAAACCACAACAATGATTATTGAATTCGGACATTTTGCCTTGGTGTTGGCATTGGTTTTGTCTTTGCCTGCGGGCGTGTTGCCGATTTTGGGCGCGCAAAAAGGCCGCTTGGCTTGGGTGAATTTTGCAGCGCCCGCCAATTTGGCGCTCTCGTTTTTAACCACAATCGCCTTTGCTGCCTTGGCTTTTGCTTTTTTAACGGATGATTTTTCCGTGGCATACGTTGCCCAAAATTCTGGCAACAATCTCCCTGCTTTTTACAAATTCGCGGCAATTTGGGGCGGGCATGAAGGTTCGCTCTTGCTCTGGATTGTGATGATGGGCTGGTGGAGCGCTGCCTTTGTTTGCAATTCCAAAAACATTCCACCCTTTTTTCGTGCGCAGGTGTTGGGCGTGTTGGCGCTGATTTCTTTTGGTTTTTTGCTCTTTATTTTGGCAAGCTCCAACCCTTTTAATCGCTTGTTGCCAATGGCACTCAACGGGCGCGATTTGAATCCGCTTTTGCAAGATATTGGAATGATTATTCACCCGCCTTTGCTTTATATGGGTTATGTCGGTTTTTCCTTGGCTTATGCCTTTGCTGTGGCGGCGCTCATCTCAGGCAAAGTCAACACAGAATGGGCTAAAAAATCACGCCCTTGGACCTTGTTGGCGTGGATTTTTTTAACGCTTGGCATTGCGGTTGGCTCGTGGTGGGCATATTTTGAACTCGGCTGGGGCGGCTGGTGGTTTTGGGATCCAGTAGAAAACGCTTCTTTTATGCCGTGGCTCATCGGCACGGCGCTTTTGCATTCCTTGCTTGTTACGGAAAAACGCGGCAGTTTTAAAAATTGGTCGGTGTTGTTGGCAATTTCGGCGTTTTCTTTGTCGTTGTTAGGCACATTTTTGGTGCGCTCGGGCGTTTTAACCTCCGTTCATGCCTTTGCCACAGACCCCAAACGCGGCGTGTTTATTTTGATTTTTTTAAGCCTTGTCATCGGTTCATCCTTATTTTTATTTGCCTTACGCGCACCAAAAGTGGGCTTGGGCGCGCGGTTTTCGCTCATCTCACGCGAGAGTTTTTTACTTTTAGGCAATATTTTATTAGTCGTTGCTTGCGGCACGGTTTTGTTGGGCACTTTGTATCCGCTTTTAATAGACGCTTTGCAATGGGGAAAAATCTCCGTTGGGCCGCCCTACTTCAACGCCGTATTCGTGCCGATTGTGTTTCCATTATTGTTCTTTATCGGCATTGCCGTGTGGTTGCGCTGGAAAAAGTCGGATTCATCCCCCATTCTTAAAAAATTGGCAATTCCTTTTGTTTTAAGCCTTGTTGCCGCCACTGCCCTTTTAGCCATTTACAAAAAATTCCAAACCACAAGTTTTTTGGCGTTGTTTTTGGCTTTTTGGATTTTTTTTGGCGCACTCGCGCATATTTTTAACCGCATCAAACAAAGTCAAGCGCCTTTGCCCTTGGATTTTTTGGGTATGCATCTGGGGCATTTGGGTGTGGCGGTTTTTGTGCTTGGCGCGGCAATGGTCTCAACCTTTGAAATTGAAAAAAATGTGGTGTTGACCGTGGAAAATCACGTTGAAATTGCCGATTATTCGGTGATTTTTAAAGGTATTACACAAAAAACAGGCCCCAATTACACCGCCTATGTTGGCGAATTTTGGTTGGAAAAAGACAATCAAAAAATCGCCACACTCAACCCTGAAAAACGCAATTACCATTCCTCTGCAATGCCAATGAGCGAAGCCGCCGTCAACGCCAACATTTTGCGCGATATTTACGTAGCACTTGCCGAACCTGCCCATGCAGAAAAAACCAACGGCGCTTGGATTGTGCGCGTTTATTACAAACCCTTTATCTCATGGTTGTGGGCTGGTGCGCTGTTGATGGCAATCGGCGGTTTATTCGCATTTTTAAAGGCTAAAAAATGAATCGTTATTTTTTGTTGTTTGGCGCATTTTTGCTGTTGGTCATTTTATTGGGCATGGGGCTCACGCTCAACCCGCGCGATATTCCATCCGCTTTAATTGCCAAACCTGCGCCTGATTTTCGCTTGCCTGTTTTAAACGATACGCGCGCGTTTTCCCCAGCTGAAATGAAAGGCAAAATCTGGCTTTTGAACGTTTGGGCAAGTTGGTGTGTGTCTTGCCGCGTGGAACATTCCGTGTTGGTTGAGTTTGCAAAAAATAACGGCAATATTCCCATCATCGGTTTGAATTACAAAGAAATTCGTGGCGATGCAACCATTGATTCTTCTAAAATTTCACCAGAAGATGAAAAAATCCAAGCCACCACCCGCGCCAATGCGTGGCTATTAGAACGTGGCAATCCTTATACCTTATCCGTTTTGGATTTAAACGGCAGAGTCGGCATAGATTACGGCGTTTATGGCGTGCCTGAAACCTTTTTGATAGATGCCAACAACACCATTCGCTTCAAACATTTGGGACCAATCACCGCAGATGTTTTAAAAGATAAAATTCTCCCCGCCATTGCGGAGTTACAAAATGCGTCTTAATCTTTTGTTTTTATTCGTTTTTTTCCCATTTTTGGTGTTTGCGCAAACACCTGATGATGCCGACTCGCGGCTTTTAAAATTATCCAGCGAATTGCGTTGTTTGGTGTGCCAAAACCAAAGCATTGCCGATTCGGATGCCGATTTGGCAACGGATTTGAAAAACGAAATCCGTGTGATGATTCAAACCGGCAAAACGGACGCACAAATTTTGGATTTTATGACTGAACGCTACGGCGATTTTGTGCGCTACAACCCGCCCGTAAAAACCAACACGCTGATTTTGTGGGCAGCGCCTGCTGTTTTTTTTGCCATCGGTTTCATTGCTTTTTTGCTTTATTTCAAAAAACGCAACCAACGCATTGCCGCCACAACACCTGATTCAAAGGCTTTGCAAAAAGCCGCTGAACTTTTGGAGAAAGGCGATGAGTGAAGTCTTGCTTTTTGCTTTTTTGGCGTTTTTGCTTTTGGCAGGCGTTTTTTTTGTGTTATTTCGCGCGTTTTTTATTCCGCCAAAAACCCAAGATTTCAACGACAACTTGGCAATTTTGCGCACCCAGCTGAAAAAACTAAAATACAAAAAAACCGCAGGCGTTTTAAGCGAATCGGAATTTTTAGAAGCAACAGCGGATTTAAAAAAACGCGTTCTTGAAGAAGCCATTTCATCCGATTCGCCCAAACCGTGGCAACCTGCGATTGCCACAGCTTGGGTTTTATTATTTATTTTGCCTTTATTCACCCTTTTTCTTTATTTTTTGTGGGGCAACCCCAATGCTTTGAGTTTGGAATTGCGCGACCCGATTCAATTCAGCCAGAACCAATTGATTGCCGCTTTAAAAGAAAACCCAAAGGATGAAAAAGCGCTTGCCGATATTGTTGCGCTAACAATGGAATTGCAAAACGCAGAACAATTTGACCGCGCCCTTGAAACTTTGCCCGCCGTAGAACAATTAAACATTGAAAACGCCGAATTGTTGAGTCTTTACGCAAGCGCTTTGTGGAATAAAACAGGCAGTTTTTTGGGTGAACCTTTAAAAATGTTGGAGCGCGCCGCCTCTATTGATTCCCAAAACCCGCGCGCCCTGCTCTTTTTGGGTTACGCACTGCTTGAAAAAGGCGACATTCAACGTGCCAAAGAATTGTTGTTAAAAGCCAAAACCACCAACCACGACCCGCGCGTTGTGGCGATGATTGAAAACACATTAGCCGACATTAAAATCCGCCAAGGCGAATTGTCAGCGGATGATGAATCCGCGGCAATCGCCCAAGTTATTGATTTAAAAGATAAAATTTTAAATGCTGCGCCAAGTGCCGAATCGCAAGCCGTTTTGCTCATTTTGGGCAAAGCCGCACACAATTTGCGCCGTTATGATTTGGCGCTGGAAATTTTCACTGCGGCAGAATCGGCAATTCCCAAAAACGATGCACAACTGCAAGCGATTGTGGCGGGCACTTTTTGGCGCAACAACAATTTAGCCAAGGCAAAAAGTTTTTTAGAATCAGCCAAAGCGGCGGATGCGCAAAATCCTTGGGTGCTTTTTTACGATGCGCTTTTTGAAGACAAGGTGCAATATCTCAAAATCACCAACACAATGCCGAATTATTTGCGACAAGAAATTGAAAGACTACAAAATCCACGGTAAACCAAAAAAATTTTGGTTTACCGTGGAAAAAAGGAGAAAAAAATGAAACAACGCCGAGCGGATGTAAGCCGCAACACAAATGAGACACAAATCAGCGTGGTAATCGATTTGGATGGCTCGGGAAGCCAAGAAATCAACAGCGGCGTGCCTTTTTTGGACCATATGCTCTGCCAAATTGCGCGCCACGCTTTGGTGGATTTAACAATCATCGCCAAGGGCGACACGCACATTGACGACCACCATTCAGTAGAAGACATCGGCATCGTGTTGGGGCAGGCTTTTCGCAGTGCATTAGGCGACAAAAAAGGCATTACGCGCTATGGCTTTGCTTATGTGCCTTTGGATGAAAGTTTGTCCCGCGCGGTGATTGATATTTCTGGTCGCCCGGGTTTGTATTTTTCCTGCAACTTCACGGCGCAAAAAATCGGTCATTTTGATTCTGAACTGGTGCGTGAGTTTTTCCAAGGTTTTGTGAATCACGCCGCCATCACTTTGCATTTGGACAATATCAAAGGTGAAAACGCACACCACCAAGCGGAAAGTTTATTCAAAGCCTTTGGGCGCGCCTTGAAAATGGCAATGGCCATAGACTCGCGCGTCAAAGACGTGCCCAGCACCAAAGGCGCCTTATGATTGCCATTGTGGATTACGGCTTTGGCAATTTGCGCTCGGTCTACCAAGCCTTGCGGCACGTTACAAATGAAGAAATTAAAATTGCCAATAACGCCTCAACCATTGATTCTGCTGACCGCGTGGTTTTTCCCGGCCAAGGCGCTTTGCCTGATGCCATGGCTGAAATCAAAAGGCGCGGCATTCAAAACGCCATTTTGAATGCCGCCAAAACAAAGCCATTTTTGGGCATTTGTTTGGGGTTACAAATGCTTTTTGAAACAAGCGAAGAAGGCAATACCCAAGGTTTTGGCATTTTTAAAGGCAAGGTGAAGCGTTTTCAAGTGCCAACCGACTTCAAAATTCCGCATATGGGTTGGAATACGGTGCATCAAAGTTTTGAGCATCCCATTTGGCAAGGCATTGCGCAGGATTCACGTTTTTATTTTGTGCATAGTTTTTTTGTTCAAACCTCTGAAAATATTGTTGCCGCAACCACCAATTACTCAGATGATTTCACCAGCGCCATCATTGCCAACAACTGCATTGCCGTGCAGTTTCACCCCGAAAAAAGCGCGGAACACGGCTTAAAATTGATGCAAAATTTTACGCAATGGCAGTTTTGAGCAATTTTCCACGGTAAACGCTGATTTTTTTCGTAAAATGCGGTTTTTCACGGCGATTTAAAAAATCTGAACAATGCTAATTATTCCTGCAATTGACTTAAAAGACGGTTCTTGCGTGCGTTTAAAGCAAGGCGAGCTGAACAATGCCACGGTTTTTTCTGATAAACCAGAAGAAATGGCGGCGCGCTGGCAAGCCGAAGGCGCAGAACGCTTGCATTTGGTGGATTTAAACGGTGCTTTTGTTGGCACGCCGCAAAATAAAGAAGCGATTTTAAACATTCTCAAAACCTTAAACGGCAAAATTCCTGTGGAATTGGGCGGCGGCATTCGCGATTTAAAAACCATTGAAAACGTGTTGGATTGGGGCGTGCAATGGGTAATTTTAGGCACGGTTGCCGTGCAAAACCCCAACATTGTGAAAGAAGCCTGCCGAGAGTTTCCCAATCGAATCATCATCGGTTTGGATGCCAAAGACGGCAAAATTGCCACAGACGGCTGGGCAAAATTAAGCGATTTAAGCGTTTTGGAATGCGCCAAACGCTTTGAAGATTCGGGGGCGATTGGCATTATTTACACCGACATTGCGCGCGATGGAATGATGACAGGCATTAACGTTCAAGCAACCGACAAGCTTGCCCAATCCTTAAAAATTCCCGTTTTTGCAAGCGGCGGATTATCCTCTTTGTCCGACATTGAATCGCTTGCTTTAACAGGCACAATTAAAGGCGTGATTGCCGGGCGCGCTTTATACAACGGCGCCATTGATTTTGCGCAGGCGCTCAAAACCATTGCCGTTGTTCGCCGAGCGTTTTAAAAAATGTTAGCCAAACGCATTATTCCTTGCTTGGATGTAAACGCTGGCCGCGTGGTCAAAGGCACCAATTTTGTGGATTTGAAAGACGCGGGCGAACCCGTTGCCATCGCTAGACAATACGGGCAAATGGGCGCCGACGAACTGACTTTTTTGGATATTACGGCATCATCAGACGAGCGCGACATTATTTTGCACGTTGTTGAATCTTGCGCGCGCGAGGTTTTTATTCCTTTAACAGTTGGCGGCGGCGTGCGCAAAATTGAAGACGTGCGCCGATTGTTGAATGCCGGTGCAGACAAAGTTTCCATCAACACGGCGGCAATTCAAAATCCTGATTTAATTGACGAAGCTTCTTCAAAAGTTGGTGCACAGTGCATTGTGGTTGCCATTGATGCCAAGCAATGCGGCAATGAAAAATGGCACGTTTTTACCCACGGCGGCAGAAACGACACGGGCATTGACGCCATTCTTTGGGCAAAGGAAGTCGCCGCGCGCGGCGCCGGTGAAATTCTTTTAACCAGCATGGATCGTGACGGCACCAAAAATGGTTTTGATTTGGCGCTCACCCGCAAAATATCAGAATCTGTGCCTATTCCCATCATCGCTTCGGGCGGCGTTGGCAACTTGCAACATTTGGCAGACGGCATTCTGCTTGGCAAGGCGGACGCTGTTTTGGCGGCTTCTATTTTTCATTTTGGCGAATATACCATTAGGCAAGCCAAAGATTTTTTAGCCAAAAGCGGCATTGTGGTGCGGCAATGAATTTTTTAGACGAATTAAAATGGAATAAAGACGGTTTGATTCCCGCCATTGCGCAGGACGAATCAGGCAAGGTTTTGATGATGGCGTGGATGAATCGCGAATCACTTTTAAAAACCTTGGAAACGAATTTTGCCGTTTATTTTTCCCGCTCGCGCGGCAAAATGTGGCAAAAGGGCGAAGAATCGGGGCATTACCAAAAAATTCTCAAAATCCAAACGGATTGCGACAAAGACACCATTCTTTTAACCGTTGCACAAATCGGGCTTGCTTGCCACACGGGGCGCCGTTCGTGTTTTTTTTATGATTTAAAAAACGGTGTGTGGTGCGAAAATGCACCGCCTCAAAAAAATCCGAAAGAAATTTATGGAAAATAATATTTTGCAGCGTTTGGAAAAAACGCTCAATGAACGCCAATTTGCCAACCCTGCTGAATCTTATACCGCTGCCCTTTTTCAAAAAGGCGAAGATAGCATTTTGAAAAAACTTGGCGAAGAGATGATTGAAACTATTTTGGCAAGCAAAGAAGCCGACCGCCGCCATTTGATTTATGAAACAGCGGATTTATTATTCCACTTAATGGTTTTGTTGCAGTTTAAAAAAGTTACGCTTGCCGAAGTGTTGGATGAACTTGCAAGGCGGGAAGGAACAAGCGGCATTGCAGAAAAAAATTCTAGGAAAGGAACTTAAAAATGCAAGATTGCTTATTTTGCAAAATTGTAGCGGGCAAAATCCCATCTCAAAAAGTGTTTGAAGATGCTGATTTGTTGGCATTCAAAGATATCAATCCTCTGGCGCCAGTGCATATTTTGGTGATTCCCAAAAAGCACATTGAATCGCTTTTCACAGCCGAATCAAACGATGCCGAATTGCTTGGCAAACTCGTTTTGCGGGCAAAAACCATTGCGCAAGAATTATCAAAAGATGGTTTTCGCTTAATTGTAAACACCAATAAAATTGGCGGCCAAGAAGTGCCGCACTTGCATTTGCACGTGTTGGGTGGTAGTGACCCCATCGGCAAAATGGTTTCAAAGGAGTAAAAAATGGGCACTTTTTCCATTTGGCATTGGTTAATTGTTTTGTTGGTTGTGGTCTTGATTTTCGGCACCAAAAAATTGCCAAACATTGGGCGTGATTTGGGTTCTGCCATCAAAGGTTTAAAAGAGGGAATGGCAGAAGGCGCTTCTGAAAAACCAGCAGAAAAGCAAATTAGCGATGAAAAATCGTAAAAAAATTCGGCGTTTACCGTGGATTTTTTTAAAACTGCAATGTTCCACGGTCAACCCGTGATTTTTTTGAAAAAGAATGTTTGATATTGCTTTTTCTGAACTTGTGGTCATTGCCATAGTCGCCTTGATTGTGGTTGGTCCCGAGCGTTTGCCCAAAGTGGCACGCACATTAGGCGTTATCATCGGGCGCTTTCAAAAAATGGCGCAGCATTTTAAAGACGATTTGACAAAAGAAATACCACTTCAAGAAGTGCATCAAATCAAAGCGGATTTAGAAAACCAAAGCCAACAAATCACAGAAAAAATCACGGCGCAAACTCGGCAAACCGTGGCTGAAATCCAAGAAACATTAGAAAACTTGCCGCCCGACTTTTATGGACCGCCGCAGAAAAAATAATGGACGAATCGCTTATCTCCCATTTGATTGAATTGCGCGACCGCTTGCTCAAATCGCTAGCGGCGGTTTTAATTGCCTTGTTGGTGTTGTGCATTTATCCGGGACCTTCTGCCATTTATGATTTTCTTGCCGCGCCGCTTACCGCAGCGCTACCTCAAGGCTCCAAAATGCTCGCCATTGGCGTGGTCACGCCATTTTTAATTCCGCTCAAAGTAAGCGCCTTGGCGGCGTTTGTTGTGGCTTTGCCCTTTGTTTTGTGGCAAGCGTGGGCATTTATTGCGCCGGGGCTTTATCAACACGAAAAACGTTTGGGCTTGCCGCTTGTGATATCAAGCACTTTGCTTTTCTTTTTGGGAATGGCTTTTTGCTATTTTTTGGTTTTTGGGCAAGTTTTCAAATTCATCAACGCCTTTGCGCCGGCAAGCATCACGCCCGCGCCAGACATTGAAGCGTATTTGTCATTTGTTATCACAATGTTCATCGCTTTTGGCTTGGCATTTGAAGTGCCTGTGGCGCTGTTGGTGTTGGTTAAAATCAATGTGTTGAATGTGGAAAAATTGAAACAATGGCGCGCTTATTTCATTGTTTTTGCTTTTGTGCTTGCGGCGGTCATCACCCCGCCCGATGTGGTTTCCCAACTTGCTTTGGCTATTCCGATGTGTTTGCTCTACGAAATCGGTTTATTTTGCGCCCGTTTTTTAGAAAATAAAGAAAAGGAATAAAAAAATCCACGGTAAACGCCAAAAAATTTTGGCGTTTACCGTGGAAAATCACCATAAAATAACAAATAATGAAAAAAAAATCTTCACGCTTATCAATGATGTCGCTCTCAAAAAAATTTGACGAATATACCGAATGGCGCGGCGCCTTGACTTCCCGCATTGAAATTTTTCGCGAACGCTTGGCAGAAAATGGCTTATCAGATGCGCAAATTGAAGAACGCTTAAAAAATCTCTTGGCGCGCCTGCGCGCCGACCGATTGATGATTGCCTTTGTGGCGGAGTTTTCGCGCGGCAAATCGGAGTTGATTAACGCCATTTTCTTTTCCGATTACGGCAGTCGCATTTTGCCGTCTTCCGCCGGCCGCACAACAATGTGCCCAACGGAATTATTTTTTGACGTTAAAAAACCGCACGGCGTGGAACTTTTGCCTATTCAAACCCGCGCCACAGACGGCAATGTGAGCGATTATCGCCAGCAAAAAGACGCTTGGCATTTTATTGGAATCAATATTGATTCTGCGCAATCTTTATCCGCCGCTCTGCAACACGTGCAAGAAACCATTCGCGTGCCGGTGGATGAAGCGCGCCGTTTGGGTTTTGATATCGGGGATGATGCCAACAACACTTCAAATAAGCTATTTCAAATTGATGAAAACAACCAAGTGGAAATTCCGCGTTGGCGGCACGCTTTGATTAATTTTCCGCATCCATTACTTCGCCAAGGGTTGGTGATTTTGGACACGCCCGGTTTGAATGCCATTGGCGCTGAACCTGAATTGACTTTGTCTTTGTTGCCCTCGGCGCACGCCACGCTTTTTGTTTTGGCAGCTGACGCAGGCGTTACACAATCGGATTTAACCGTGTGGCGCGAGCATATTTGCGCACAAACCAAAACTGGTCATGCCGGAAAAATTGTTGTTTTAAACAAAATTGATAGCTTGTGGGACGAACTCAAAACAGAAGAGGAAATCAACAAAATCATCGCACAACAAGCCGCCAACTGCGCGCAGATTTTGGAAATTCCACCAACGCAAATTTTTGCCGTCTCAGCGCACAAAGCCTTGGTTGCCAAGGTTAAAAACGATGCCCAACTGCTTGCCCGTTCGCGCTTAAAAGAATTAGAAAATACGCTTTCCAACTCGCTTTTGCCCGACCAATACGATTTGGTCAAAAGTAATGCGCAGGCGGAATTAAACGATATCTTCGGTTTTATTCAAGGCGTGTTGGCATCTCGCTTAGATAATTTCAAAGAACAATGCTTTGAATTGGAAGAATTAAGCGGCAAAAACAAAAATGCCGTTACTTATATGCTCAACCGCATACAATTTGAACGCAAAAAATTTGCCGAAAGTGTGAATTATTTGGATGCCATGCGCAAGGTTTTTGCCGACCGCGTGCGCCATTTGCAAAGCAATTTGGATGTGGAAAAATTGCGGCAATTGACGCAAACAACCAGAAAAGTGATGTTGAGTGGCGCATTTTCCAAGCATTTAGCCGGCGCAATGGAAGTTTACTTCGGGCGCGTGTTGGATGTGCTTTGGGCGGCAGAAGAAGAGATTAAAAAAATCCACGCGCTCATTACCAGCGCTTACGAAAAATTCGCCAAAGAATACGGCTTACAAATTCCACCACCTGCCGCTTTTGATTTGCGCCGTTGCGAAAAAGAAGTGGGGCGTTTGCACTTGTGGTGCGCCAAACATACCAATTCAACCTTGAGTCTTTTAACCCAAGACAAACGAAAAGTTACCCAACGTTTTTTTGAAGAAGTCACATTGAGCGTTCGGCATGTGGTTGAAAAAACCAACAGCGATTGCGCCGTGTGGTTGGATAGCATCATCATTCCTTTGGAAGCGCAGGTGCGGGAATATGAACAGCAGTTGGAACGCAGAGTTGAAGCCCTATCTCGCATTCACAAAGCAACCAATTCCTTGGAAGAACGCTTAAACGATGTGCATGCGCGTTGCAAAGAAACTGAACAAAAAATTGAAGAATTTCACAAGATGAGTCGGCGTATCATTGCGTTATTTCGTCCAAGTTTGGAAAGTGAGAAAGGATAAAACAATGCCCAATAATTCTGCCGTTCGCGGTGTGGAAGACGTTTTGTTGAATTTGTGCGAATCGGTAACCAATGTTTTAAACACCGCCACCAACGACTGCGTGCGCTATTCGCCAATGGTTCAAGTGATTCAAAAAACCTGCTTAAAACCGGATATTGCCTCTTTTGTGTTATTTGATGGCGGTTTTTCGGGTTTGGTTGTCATCAATTTTTCAGCCGATGCGGCAATGGAGCTTTACAGCAAATATCTCTCCAACATGGGTTTTCCAAACAACGAGTTGGCGCATTCACACACGGCAGCAGAAGTGGCAAACGTGATGGGCGAATTGTTAAACCAAATGGTGGGCGACTTCACGCGCCGCATTGAAGCCGATTTGCACACCAATATCACGCAAAGCCAACCCAAAATGTTGGTGTTGAATAAGGAAGTGATGTTGCGAGTCGATACCAATTTAGACCATCCGCAAGCGCGCCGCATTTCCTTTTACACCGGCAACAACCACGTGTTTTACGTGGAATTGGCAATGGATGATGTTAGCTTTATTCCACTGCAAAAATCCCCTGCCGCCCAGCCTTTGCCCAAAAAAAACCACAAAAAGAAAACCGCGGAAAATCACAACGAGCTTTTAAAATCATTAGGAATGTAAATGCGTTCAGGCACTTTGGCATTGGTTGGCAAACCGAATGTTGGCAAATCCACGCTTTTGAACCAACTCATTGGGGAGAAAATCAGCATAACCTCGCGCAAGGCGCAAACCACCCGCGCCACCATTTTGGGCGTTTTAACAACGAATGCCGCGCAGTTTGTGTTTATGGACACGCCCGGCTTTCAAAACCGTTTTCAAAATGCGCTCTACCGCGGGATGAATCAAAATGTTAAAAACACGCTTGTTGAAGTTGATGTGGTGATTTTTATTATTGAAGCCGGAACATTTGATGACAAAGATTCTGCCCTTTTGCCCTATTTGCCCAAAGAAAAACCAGTGATTTTGGCAATTAACAAAATTGACCGTTTAAAAAACAAAAACACCTTGTTGCCTTTTATAAAAAAATGCCAAGAACATTTCAACTTTGCCGCCATTGTGCCGATTGCCGCCATTTCGCAAAAAGAAAGTGCGCCGTTGTTAAATGTTGCCCAAACGTTTTTGCCGCACGATTTTTTGTTTTTTGAAGAATCAACCATCACCGACAAAAGTATGCGTTTTTTGGCAGCGGAATTTATCAGAGAAAAAATCTTTCGCTTTTTGGGCGATGAATTGCCTTATGGCTGTGCGGTGGAAATAGAAAAATTTGAAGAAACAGAAAAACTCGCCCGCATTTTTGCGGCAGTCTGGGTTGAGCGCGACAACCACAAGGCGATGTTAATCGGCAAAAATGGTAACAAATTAAAACACATTGCAACTACCGCTCGGCGTGATTTGGAGCGATTATTCGGCATCAAGGTTTATTTGGAAGTTTGGGTAAAGGTCAAGCACGGTTGGGCGGATAATGCCGCCTTATTAAAATCCTTAACGCAAATTTAAAAATCTTAAAAATCCACGGTAAACATTCAATTTTTTTTAAAATGTTCACACTGATTCCATCCCTTCTTGTTTTTCTTTTAATTTTTTGGCGGTTTATTTACCCACTTCAATCCACACGTTTAACCAAACTTTTATTTTCAATGGTTATTTTGGTAATGCTCTCCAAATATGCCATTTATTATTTTTTAGCTGGTGATTTTTTTAACCCCGCATTGCCCAAAAGCCTTTTGTTTATAACCGAAAGTTTAATGGGGTCGGTTTTAATTTTGTTGTTTATGATTATTTTGCGCGATGTTATTTTAATTATTTTTAAAATATTCAAACGCCCATTTTCTTGGCATAAACAAACAAAAAATGCGGTTTTGTTTTTTATTACCGCTTTAATTTTAGGTTTTTATAGTGGCGTTTCCGCCATTAGTGTGCCAAACATTCGCCATGTTGATTTAACTTTTAAAAATCTACCGCCTGATTTAAACGGTTTTAAAATTATTCAAATCACCGACACGCATATTCACAAATTATTAAACAAAGCGTGGCTTGCCGAAGTTGTGGCGCGCGCCAACGCGCAAAACCCGGATTTAATACTTTTAACAGGCGATTATGTTGATGCGCCTGTTGCACAATTAGAATCCGAAGTCGCGCCCTTTTACGATTTGCGCGCACGCTATGGCGTTTTTGGCGTAACGGGCAATCACGAATATTACGCAGGCGCGATGGAATGGCTCAATTTTTTCAAAAAAACGCCAATTCAAATGTTGGATAACGAACACCGCGTTTTAAATATCAACCAAGCAAAATTGGCGATTATTGGCACGCCCGACCCAAGCCAAGGGCGCTTTGGCGGCACAAAGCCCGATATTCACCAAGCATTAAAAAACATTGAGCCCAAAACCTTTAAAATTCTATTGGCGCATCAACCGCGTGGTGCGGTAAACAATGCGCTAGCCGGCATTGATTTGCAACTCTCTGGCCACACGCACGGCGGTTTGATGTTTTTCTTGCAACCCATTGTTGCGGCATTCAATGATGGCTTTGTTGCCGGCCATTACAATGTTTCTACTGAAAATTCTCAAACAATGCAACTTTATGTTAGCCGCGGCACTGGCCTTTGGAGCGGTTTTTCCGTGCGCTTTTTTGTGCCTTCTGAAATTACCTTGCTGACTTTGCACGCGGAGCGTTAAATGAATCTTAACCCCCCCCCCCCAGAATCACTTTTTAAATAGCCTTGATAATTTCGCAAAAGATTTTTTGCTTAAAAATGTCGACAAAATGCCGATGCGTTTTGTCAAAATGCTTGCCTTTTATTACGGCGATGCCGTGGTGCGCAAGGTTTATTTAAATCGCCTAGGTTTTGTTTTGGGCGAAAATTCTTTTACCAATTTGGGTTTGCAATTCACCCCCAATGACGATTTTTCACCTTCGGTTTGTGTTGGCAACAATGTGAGCATTGCGCCGAATGTGGCGTTTATTCCCAATAGTGCGCCCAACAATTCGCCAACGTTGTGCCAAAACCCTTATGTTTCAACAAACTTGGTGCGTTACAAAAACACCATTTTTGTGGAAGACGATGTTTGGATAGGTGCGGGCGCTGTGATTTTAAGTGGCGTGCGTTTGCGGCGTGCTTGCATTATCGGCGCAGGCGCTGTGGTAACAAAAAACACCGATGCTTTTTCAATTTATGCGGGCGTGCCAGCCAAAAAAATCCGCCAAATTTAAAAAATCCACGGTAAACCTGCAATTTTTTTCAAAAAAATAGCTTGTTGACCGTGGAAAATCACAAAAAAACAAACGCAAAAAAACCGCCCGCAGGCGGTTTTTTCAAATGTTGCAACAACGCAAGAATTATTGGTATTTTCTGCAAGTGGAAGGCATATATTTGGCAGAAACTTCCGCATAGCATTGCCAAACACCATAATTATTGTGGCGGAGCATCGCAATTCTATCGCCCAACAATTTTTCATTCACCACATTGTTGCCTTGACCAATATGGCACTCCACACCAGAATTGAAAGGACCATATCTGCCAGCCAAACCTTGGTTACCACCTGTTGCCCCCCAGACCGTTACCGTGCAATAAGAAGTTTTGACGGAATCGGTTTTTTGCGAGCCATCACCAATGCCCATAAAAATGTAGTTATTGGTAGTGAAGTCGGCATAAAAAGTTGGCGTTTTGCCTTCCGCTTTTGCCGCTTCAAAGTTGGTTTTGGCAGGCGTGATTTCTGCTAAAGCGGCAGTAACTTGTGAGCGAATCACATAATCTTGGTAAGCCGGCAAGGCAATGGCTGCCAAAACGCCGATGATGGCAATCACCACCATCAATTCAATTAAGGTGAAACCTTGTTGTAGTTTTTTCATTTGTCTACTCCTAAAAGAAAAATTTGAGGTGCGCACGGCTCAGCATAAAATATGCCATTCATAACCCTTTGAAAAAACAAATATTTTTTAAATTCGGGGGGGGCAAATTTTGTCAGTTTTTTCTATTTTATTGACATTTTTTGGCAGTTTTTGTTTTTTAAAATCCACGGTAAACCTGCAATTTTTTTCAAAAAAATAACTTGTTGACCGTGGAAAATTGCAAAAAATCGCCCAAAATAACGTTTTTAATTTTTTTTATGCCATCCAACAATGAATCCTTTTTTGACCTTGGCAAGCGATGCGCACGCCTTACCCGATTTTGACAAAATCTCCCCCGAATTTGCCGAGCCTGCCATAGACGAGTTGCTACGCCAAACGCAACAAACCTTAAACACGCTTTTGGAAAAACCTGCCACGTGGAATGATTTTGCCGTGCCTTATTTTGCGGCAATTGAGCGCTTAAACCGCCCGTGGGGCGTTGTTGCGCATTTGCACCACGTGCAAGATAACGCAGGCTGGCGCTCGGCTTTTAATGCAATTTTGCCCAAAATTTCCGCTTTTTTTAGCGCACTTGCTCAAAATGAAAAACTGGCTTCGCAATGGGAAAGGCTGAAAAACTCGGGCGATTCAAACGAAATTCACCAAAAAATCGCACTGGATGAATGGCGTGATTTTCAACTGGGCGGCGCTTTTTTAAACGAAGCGGATAAAAAACGTTTTAAAACATTGGATGAAGAACTCGCCATGTTATCCGCCAAGTTTTCTGAAAACGTTTTGGATGCAACCAACGCTTTTTCTTATATGGCAACAGAAAGTGAAATGGCAGGCGTGCCTGAAAGTTTAAAATCTGCCATTAAAAATGAAACAACCTACGCCTTAACCCTGCAAATGCCTTGCTATTTGCCGATGATGCAGTTTGCGCAAAATAGAACATTGCGTGAAAAACTCTACACCGCTTATGTTGAACGCGCCTCTGAATTTACGCCCGAATGGGACAATTCCGCCCTAATGCGCAACATTTTGGCAAAACGCCGTGAAGAAGCAAAATTGCTTAATTTTCAACACTTTGCCGACCTTTCCACCGCCACCAAAATGGCAGGTAGTTTTAAAACGGCGCACGATTTTTTAAAAGATTTGTTAAAACGCGCCAAACCCTTTGCTGAAAAAGACGCGCGGCAATTAAAAGATTTTGCTGAAAAAACATTAAACATCAAAGATTTTGCACCGTGGGATGTGGCTTTTGCTTCTGAAAAATTAAAAGAAGCCACTTTTGATTTTTCCGATGAAGAAGTTCGCGCATTTTTCACCTTGCCGCGCGTTTTAAGCGGATTATTTGAAACCGTCAAACATCTTTACAACGTCGACTTCATCCAAACCGAAGGCCGCGTGTGGCACGCGGATGTTTTCTTTTATCAATTAAAAAAAGCGGGCAAACCGCTTGGCTTTTTGTATTTGGATTTATTTGCCCGAACAGAAAAACACGGCGGCGCGTGGATGAACGATTTGGCAACGCGCGAGCGTTTGCCAAACGGTGAAATTGTGTTGCCTGCGGCATTGATTGTTTGCAATTTTCAAAAAAACGCAACACTGCGCCACGATGAAGTGTTGACGCTTTTTCACGAAACCGGCCACGCCTTGAACCATTTGTTGAGCACCGTGGATGAAGTTGCCGCATCAGGCATTCGCCGCGTGGAATGGGATGCCGTGGAATTGCCATCGCAATTTATGGAAAATTACGCGTGGGATTATGAAGTCTTAAAAAACCTAACGGCACATGAAAAAACGGGAGAACCCTTGCCGCGCACGCTTTTTGACAAAATGTTAAAAGCCAAAAATTTTCAAAGCGGTTTGGCTTTTGTGCGGCAAATTGAATTTGCACTTTTTGATTTATTAGCGCACGCCGATTTTTTGCCAAAAAAGGATGCGGATATTTTGCAATTATTAAAAGACGTGCGCACAGAATGCTGCGTTTTGCCAAGCGTGGATTTCAACCGATTTGCGCATTCCTTTACGCATATTTTTTCAGGCGGTTATGCGGCGGGTTATTTCAGCTACAAATGGGCGGAAGTTTTGTCAGCAGATGCCTTTGCCGCATTTGAAGAATCGGGGGATTTGTTTGATGCAACAACCGCCGCGCGTTTTTTAAATGAAATTTTGTGCCGTGGTGGCTCGCGTTTGGCATTACAATCTTTCACAAGTTTTCGCGGCCGCGCGCCACAAATAGACGCATTGTTGCGGCACAACGGAATGTTGGAGAATCAAAATGTTTAAAAAAATTCTTTTTGCAATAAGCCTTGTGGCAATTAGCGTGGCAAGCGTGGATGCGCAAGTGTATCGTTGGACGGATAAAAAAGGCAGAAAATACGTAACCGATGCGCCGCCGCCTAGAACCGCCAAAGATTCGCGTTATTACGATTTGCGCCAAAGGGATGAAAACCAAAGCCGCCCTCTGAAACGCAAAAAACGCCCAGCCAAAAATTTTAAATTCACGCCCGTGATTCTCTACACATCGCATTCGTGCGGCGCAAACTGTGCTGAAATTCGCAAACTCTTAACCGAGCGGGGCGTGGCATTTACCGAAAAACGTATCAAAGACGAGTTGGATGAAGAATGGTTGTTAAAACAAACCGGGGAAAAAATTGTGCCCTCTGTTACTGTTGGCTCCACCATTCAAAAAGGTTTTGACCCAGAACGGCTCAACACCATTTTGACCAATGCGGGTTTTCCCAAAGCGGTTGCAATGCCAGAAAATAAAGACCCTATCAGCCTAGATTCGCCACCACCTGCCAAAAACGCTGATTCGGAAAAAATAGAAAACCCACCAACTCCAACCAACAAAAACGGCGATTCGGATTCGGAAAAAGTAGAAAACCCACCAACTCCAACCAACAAAAACGGCGATTCGGATTCGGAAAAAGTAGAAAACCCACCAACTCCAACCAACAAAAACGGCGATTCGGATTCGGAAAAAGTAGAAAACCCGCCGCCGCCTTCACTTGATTCAAAAAATCTGCCACCGCCTTTGGTTAATGAAGAATAACACTTGCTCAAAAGTATTTTTTTACGTTAAAATCCGCACTTTTTGAAAAGAACCACGGAGTAAATTATGGCGCGAGTTTGCCAAGTGACTGGGAAAGCCCCGATGGTGGGCAACAATGTTTCTCACGCGCACAACAAAACCAAACGGCGTTTTTTGCCGAATTTACATTACCGCCGTTTTTGGGTGGAAAGCGAAAACCGCTTTGTGCGTTTGCGTGTTTCCACGGCGGGTTTACGGATGATTGATAAAAAAGGTATCGACTTGGTGCTTGAAGAATTGCGCGCCAAAGGCGAAATTTAAAGGAGAAAGACGATGGCGAGCAAAGGCGGACGGGATAAAATTAAACTTGAATCCACAGCCGGCACGGGGCATTTTTATACCACGTCCAAATCCAAAAACAAGCAACCCAAGGGCGACAAAAAAACCGCCCCGGGCAAGTTGGAATTGATGAAATTTGACCCAAAAGCACGCAAACACGTGCTATACAAAGAAGTGAAGTTAAAATAGTTTCCCTTTTTAGAAAAATCTAAACCAAAAAGCGAGCACCCCTGCTCGCTTTTTTTTGTTTAAAAAAATCCACGGTGAACGTCAATTTTTTTTGAAAATTTAAAAAGGTTGACCGTGGATAAAAAAACTCAGAATGCGAACCATCTCAATCTGGTTCCAGCCAGAGCACATATCTCAATCTGCTATAATCATAATGGCTTAACGCGCGTTTTTCACCTGTTCCAGCCAGAGCACATATCTCAATCTGCTATAATCCGACTTATGAAAATATTGGGACGGATTGCGTTCCAGCCAGAGCACATATCTCAATCTGCTATAATTGCGAAAACGATATTGGCACTAATTTATTGGTTCCAGCCAGAGCACATATCTCAATCTGCTATAATAAATTCGTGGCTTTCCAACGATGCACAATAAGTTCCAGCCAGAGCACATATCTCAATCTGCTATAATAAGAAAATCACGGCAGGCTGACCATGTAGCGTTCCAGCCAGAGCACATATCTCAATCTGCTATAATCCACAAGCGGACGGCGAGCATCGGCGATTTGTTCCAGCCAGAGCACATATCTCAATCTGCTATAATTGTTGCTTTAAACGAATCATGTCCTCATCCGTTCCAGCCAGAGCACATATCTCAATCTGCTATAATAAGGTTCATCAGCACATGTTAAAGCTGGACGTTCCAGCCAGAGCACATATCTCAATCTGCTATAATTGGAGTGGGCGGAACGCGATTGTAAAGAAAGTTCCAGCCAGAGCACATATCTCAATCTGCTATAATAAAGACGCGGACAGAATATGAAGCAAATCGGTTCCAGCCAGAGCACATATCTCAATCTGCTATAATCCAGCAAGCTTGACGGCTATTTGAATCGGGTTCCAGCCAGAGCACATATCTCAATCTGCTATAATCCAGATGGTGTATGTGGGGTGCAAAGAATTGTTCCAGCCAGAGCACATATCTCAATCTGCTATAATGATTCAATGGGAGATAAAGCTTGAAAATCGGTTCCAGCCAGAGCACATATCTCAATCTGCTATAATTAAAGCTTCAGGCGCTGGCAATTCAAAGCTAGTTCCAGCCAGAGCACATATCTCAATCTGCTATAATGTGTTGGTTAATAACGTGGTTTTGGTCAAAGTTCCAGCCAGAGCACATATCTCAATCTGCTATAATTGGGTCAATATTTGCTACATTCCACGCGCCGTTCCAGCCAGAGCACATATCTCAATCTGCTATAATTTTTAAAAGCGAATATGCTGAAATGTTGCTGGTTCCAGCCAGAGCACATATCTCAATCTGCTATAATAATAGCGGCGAGTGAATGCACATTGAATCAGTTCCAGCCAGAGCACATATCTCAATCTGCTATAATCACAACGCATGGACGGTCTTTTTTCCACGAGTTCCAGCCAGAGCACATATCTCAATCTGCTATAATAAGAAAATTTCCGAATGGCAAAGCATTACGGTTCCAGCCAGAGCACATATCTCAATCTGCTATAATTTTAATTACGATGTCTGCGTTCCTTACGCGGTTCCAGCCAGAGCACATATCTCAATCTGCTATAATTTGAGCAGGGCACTGATTATAGCAAAATTGTTCCAGCCAGAGCACATATCTCAATCTGCTATAATACGGGCTTGTTGAATAACAAGGATGTAACAGTTCCAGCCAGAGCACATATCTCAATCTGCTATAATAAAAATTATCATTATACTGATATCAAAAAGGTTCCAGCCAGAGCACATATCTCAATCTGCTATAATGAAGCCGTAGCAAATGCAACTTTTGCGATTGTTCCAGCCAGAGCACATATCTCAATCTGCTATAATAGCAAGCAAATAACCCCTTGATTTTCAAGGGGTTATTTGCTTTTTTATTCCAAAAAAATCGTTTTGACGCTACAACAATTCAAACAAATCCGGCGTTTTATTTTTCTCTTGGCGCGATTTGCCACGAAAATTAATAATGCGCTCATACTGTTTGTCCGTAATTTGTATAATCTTCACATTGCCGCCCGGCGGTAAACTTTCTTCAATATGCTTGCAATAAGTTTCTAATTGCGCAGGACTCGTGCAAAAACGCATATACACACTGAATTGACTCATCTCAAAACCCAAATTTAATAAGAGATGACGAAAATCATTCGCCGCCTTGCGTTCTTCGGCAAGAACAACCGGCAAATCAAACATCACCAAAATCCACATAATGCGGTATCCCGTTAGCAAAATTCGTCCTTTATTTCAAACAATTCATCAGGCAATTGCGGCAATGGCAATTCCAAATCGCGCCGTTCTCTCAAATAAACTTGTGCCAGTGAAACCGCTAATTTTTGCGCACAAACCATCACCGGTGTTGTGCCATTTTGTGTTTGCATATCATAATAAGCAACCTTTGCCAGAGCACGTTTGGCATCCGCAGCAACTTCCAAAACGCCATTTTGTGCCAGCTTAAAAACGACCAAATCCACCATCGGGCGAAAAGGTTCCATCAAATCATCCACCAGACGCATTGCATTGCTGGCATTGGCGTGATGCAAACCAATAGAAGGATGCAAACCAGCTGCCACCACTGCCCGCGCCACTATTGCACGCAAAATGGTATAGCCATAATTTAAAAGGGAATTGATAGCGCCCGAATACCTATCTCGCCTAAAATTTTTGCCAAATAAACGTTGCCAATAATAACGTGCGCCTTGTGCTTCCAAATTTTGCGGGTCACCACTTTTAACACTGCGCGACAAACGCCACAAAACTTCACAAGAAATGCCCAAACGTTCTAAAAGCAAAGCTTGTTGTTCTAACTTGGCACGCACCACTTGCGACCATAAACGTTTATGCACCGGCAATTTGGCTTTGATTTGCGCATCGATTCGGCGCGATTGTTCAAAATTGCCATCCAAAGGCAAAAGCATTCCCACCGCATTGTGATTGGCCGCACAAAGCACAAAAGGAATGCCTTCTTTGGCCAGCGCCACCAAAAGATTATTGCTGTAAGAAAGACCGTGCGCATTGCCAATAACTGCCGCAATAGAGTCCAATGCAATGCGTTTGATTTCCGTTTGCGTTTTGGATTCTTTTATCACCATAAAACCATAAAAAACAGCCAAATGGCGATTATTTTCAGCAATTTCAACAATGCGCCCGATCATTGTTTTCACTCCTTGAGTTTGTATTCACGCAATTGACCGATGGGGGAAATGGTCACTTTGCGCCCATTTTCTTTTTGCAGTGAACTTGCTTTTATTGTGGTGTATTCAAAATTATCCACATCCTGAGCATTTTCCACGGTCAACGGATTATTTTTTTGAAGTTTTTTGCGCTTTCCGGTTTCTGTATTGCGTTTGTCCACATTGGCTTCATGAATAGGCGCAAAAGTAATTCGTCCATCCGTGCGAATGCTCACCACACGAAACACAACGTCTGTTCCCATGCGCACGCAATCGTTGATCATCAAACGCATCACCAAGGGTTTGCCGCTTTGGCTCCAATTGGGATCGCGCAGGCGTTTTTCACCCGATTGACGAACAATTTGGTAGGCTTTAAAAGTAGAAATTACCTCGCCTTGCCATTTGCCTTTTTCGTTTTTCACAATTTCAATGCAGTAATTGCTGCCACCCACATAGGCTTTGTAAGGCAAAGGATTGCCATCAGAATCCACACCGTGCCGCGCATTTTGGCTGGGTTCACAAATGGGCACAACGCTATTTATTGAAATGTTGTTTTTGTCTGCACTGCCTTTGGCTTTTTTAACGCACGCTTGAGGCGTGCCCCAATTTTTTAAGCCGTGGGCGCTTTCTTGCAACATTTGCCCTTCATAGTTGTGGTCAGGTTTGTGACTAACAAAAATGTTGTCCACAGCGCGCTGAACATGATCTCTGTAAGTTGACCACGGCAAAGGCATATTTTCTACCAAACGTTGCAAAGATTTTTTTTCTGCATCTGCACTCGCCTTGGCAAAACGTTGCAACATTCCTTGGTCGGTAATGCCAATCACACACGCATCCACGGCGTGATGGCGGTGGTCGTTGCGATTTTTTTCTCCATTTAATCCCAAAACATCATTCAAACCAAACTCTTTGCGCAATTTTGCGGTCATTGCCCCGGGGATGGCGCGTGTATTTTGTGGACAAACAAAACTCAAATACTCCTTGGCAATGCGGCTCAAATAACGCGTATCGTTCAAAGCACGTGCGGCAAAATCATTTTCCGCGTTGTATTTTTGCATGGCATCTTCCAAAAAGCGCCATTGCTTGGCGTGCGGCATATTTTTCACACGTTGCAAAATCTCTTCCCAATGCCAGCCTTGCGCTTCAAAATCGCCTTTGGCTTCAAAAGGCGTGCGGCGAGCCTTGGCTTGATTAGCTTTTCTGGTGGATAAGGTTTTGTTGTTTAAAGAATCGTCCAATGTTCTTGAAAACGGCAAAATGTGTTCAATTTGCGTTTCATTGTTGAGCGCCATTTCTATGCTAATCATTTTGCCGCTATAAGGGCAGCGCCGCTGTGCCGGATCTTTGCTTAATTCTTCCCACAAAATAAGCCTTTCAATGTCGGCGCGTTTGACGTTTTCTTCCAAACAACCAAAAACTTTGGCAACTGCTTTGCGTAAGCGGTTGTTGCGTTCTTGGTTGGCTTTTTGTTTTTTTTGTGCTTCTGCCTTTTGGGCTTTGCTTTGTTTTAAATCCCGAGCCAATTCAATAATAATTTCTTTGGGATGACCATAACGTTTGAGCAAAGCATTCACCACCAAACGCACTTGATTAAGCGCAATATGCACGGTTGGATTAGCAATTTTGCCAAAACGTTTTTCAACCGAATCGGATGGCACGCCTGAACCAAAAGACACATGGCGCGTTAAACACTCGCCATAATAAGGCAATTCAAAATAAGCATAAATGTGCTTAACCTCGCCTGTGGCGTTGTCTGTAAAAGTCAAACCCGTATCAAAAGTTTTGCCACAAACCTCGCCAAACTCATTTAATCGGCTATGGTGTTCATAACCTGCTTTCAAAACGGCTTTGTCATAAGTGATAACCGCTTTTTCTAATTCAGGCACAATTTTTTCCAACGCTTCTTTGCTTAAATTGCCATAACCTTCGGGCAAGTTGGCGCGGGCAATTTTTTGGCAAGTTTCAATACCAAAACCATATTGCGCTTCTAACCACGCCATCAATTCGGGTTCGCTCTCTTCGTTTAAGAGTTTTTCAACAATTGTTGTCTGCTCTTCTATTGAAAATTCAAACCATTTGGCTCCGAACAACTCTTTTTTGCTCAAAAGTGCCGTGCTGGCATTACCTTTTAATTCTGTGCGATTTTCGCTTTCTAAATTAAAAGCAACATCGCCAGGCAATTGAAGCAACTTTTTAATTTGTATAAACGTGCGTTTTGCATTTTTTTCCAAAGCATCCAACAATATGTTGCGTTCTTCCAAGCTCAACGGCGTTTGGCTCAAATCTTTGTTCAAAATGCGCAAATTATTGACTTCTTGCAAAATCCGAAAACGCTGTTGCAAAGGCAATGCAAGTGGTGCGCGCTCTTTTTCTGGTTCCAAAGAACAACGCCCGACTTGAACAGGACGCAATTTGCGTTGAAAAAGCAAACAATCTTTGAGTTTGTTGCCAATCTCGGCAGTAAAAACATTGGGAGAAAATGCCATTTGCTTTGCCCAAATGGCATCAAATTCAGCTTCCACCATCGCGCGGTCAACATAAAGGTCGTAATATTTTTTTATTTTGGACTTGCCATTTTCCACTTGCTTTTCTTCAAAATGACGCGCACGCACGCCCTGCCCTTTTTGCATACGCCGCCACAAAAACTCACCCAATGTTCTGGCTTTGCCATCGGCGGCATTGAGGTCAATTTGTTCTGTTAAATCGGCAATGGCTGTTTTCAATGCGCCTTGTGTTTCTTTGGAGTCGGATTTGCGATTGCTTTTGAACCCGCGCCGCTGATTCAAATGAAAAATAGCGCGCGCCATCTCTTCCTTGCTTAATGCCTCATCCAATGCTTTTGCCCGCAAAGCATAAGGATTTTTCTTTTCCAGCGCTTTGCGCGCATTCAAATCTTTTGGAAAAAAACCAACATCCACCAACAAGCGCATCATCTTGTTTTTGCGTTTTAACAAACGGTCGCGTCTGCGCCGTGCCGCGCGCTTCTCACGCCTATTTACCGCAAGCGATTTATCACTTTGCGGGTCTCTACCATCGCTAAAAATGCGCACACCAGCTTTAATAATTGAATCGGGCAAAAACTTCCCTTCTATTTGTTTTAAACCCAAAACAGCCCAGCCCAAAGAAGTGCTGCCCAAATCAAAAGCAAAACGCAGTGGTTTGTTCATTTTGTTTTCCTTTCAAAAAAATATTTGACTTTTTATCACAACTGATAGATAGTAAAACAAAGTTGATTGAGATATGTGCTCTGGATGCTAACAAGCTTAAAGATGCAACAGATGTGACCTCGTGCAATGCCGAGGTCTTTTCTTTTTTGGGCGTTCAAACAAAATCAAAACACTTTTTTCCACGGTCAACGCCCAATTTTTTTCAAAAAAATTTTAGGTTGACCGTGGAAAATCATTATCAATTGGAATCATCGCAACCGCTTTTGCCATCGGGGCGTTTTAAAAAAAGATGTGAGCTGAAAATAAGATAAAGCAAAAATGCAGCGCACCAAAAAATAGCGGAGGCAACTAAAAAAGAAAAACCCAAAAAAGAATAAATCTCACGCAACAAAGCGGCGGCAAAAATAAAAATGGCAGCAAAAATTATCCACGGGCGAACATCCAACCCCCAACCCGAATGCATTCTGCCTGCCACGCACATCACCAGCAAAATTGCCAAACCCAAACCCGCAATCGTTCGCAAATGTAGCCCAATGTTCAATGGCGCAAAATCAAAAAAAAGCGGCAAAAAACCTTCCAGCAAATAGCCCAAAGCAATAGAAAAATAAGCAATGTAGCCCATCATTGTCCAGCGTGAAAAAATGGCGCGCCCAATATGCCAATCGCTTAACACATGAAAAACGCCAGCAGCCGCAGCAATTTTGAGCCACAAAGTAGCTTCTGCTTGTGGCGCCAAAAATTCAGAAATGCACAACAACAAAATTGCCACAATTGCCAAAGCACGTTTGGGCGGGCGAGCAATATAGCTTGTGTGAATGTTCGCTTGGCGTATTAAAACATCGTTCATCAAACGCATGGAAATGCGCGACATTGCCAAAATCACCAACACCATCATCAAGTGGCACAAAATGCGAATCATTTTAAGCGCCAAGTCGGGCGACACAACAAGCGCCATATAAAACGCCAAAACAGCGGAAAATAAAGCGATTTGTAAAAACAAAAAGCTGGTGTGTTTTCTTGGGGTTTGTTGCCAAATTGCCGGCGCCGTTAAATAAAAAATTGTGGCTAAAAAGCTTAAATCAAAAAAAGCGGCGGGGAAAATACTTAAAAAATCAATGAGTTGAAAAGCAATGCGCCCCAAAATCCAAACGAATACCAAACACTTTAAAACGCGCGGGGTTGTTGGATTTTGGGTTGATGTAAATTCCGGAATCGCCGTCAACATAAAACCTGCCACGGCGGCAAAAATCGTGGCGGAATAAATGCTGTAAGCGTGCCACACAAAAGGGTGAAGTGTTGATGGCAATGGAAAAAATCCGTTTAAACCCAACACCCAAATAATGATAAAAAAAATTGCCGAAAAAGCAGTTAAAAAGAAAAACGGACGAAAGGGGCAAATCCACAAGGCTTTCATTTTTTTTACTTTACTCAAAACAATGCTGCCACTTCGTCCAAAAATGCCGTGCTTTTTTGAGAAAGCCACGCGCGGCAGCGTTCATTTTTTGGGGTTGGAATGCGCCATTCCTGCGCAATTTTGGCAGGCGATTCGTCTTTTTTTTGCATCATCAAAATGCGGTCAGCCAAACGCAAGGCTTCTAAGGGATCGTGCGTAATCATCAATGCGGCAAAATGCGCGCTGGATTGTTCCATTTCAAGCAATGTGTAGAGTTCTTGTTTCAAGCTCCAATCCAACGCCGAAAAAGGTTCATCCAAAAGCAACAAATCTGGTTGCACCACAAAAGCGCGGCACAAAGCAACACGGCTTTGCATGCCGCCAGACAAGGCGCTGGGATATTGATGCAAATCATCCACGGTCAACCCCATTTTTTTTCCAAAAATCACGGATTTTTCAAAACGTTCTTTTTTTGAAACGCCGCGCGCTTTTAAGCCCAGCGCAATGTTTTCCCACGTTAAAAGCCACGGCAACAACCTTGGGGCTTGAAAAACCAATGATGGATTTTGAAAATCGTTTTGTATTTTGCCCTTCCACGGCACCAAAAGCCCGGCGATTAAATTCAATAGCGTAGATTTTCCACAACCAGAAGGTCCCAACAAACACAACACTTCGCCTGATTCAAGCTCAAAATTCACGTTTTCCAACACCGCTTTCCAAAAAAATCGGTGCGATAAGTTTTCTACTAAAAGCCGCGCCATTCTTCTACCCTGCGTTTGATGGGTTCTAAAAACAAATATTCCAACACAAACAAAATCACCAACAAACTCAAAATCCACGCCATGGAGGATTCGGTATCCAAATGGCTGCGCGAAATGGCAAGAAGCGCACCGATGCCATCATCGCAAGCCAATAATTCAGCCATCACCACAATTTTCCAAGAAGCGCCCAAAGCCGTAATCCATGCGGGGAACAAATACGCCACCACGTGCGGAAAATAAAGGTCGGTCAAACGCATCCACCATGGCAAACGAAAAATGTGGATTAAGGTTTTCAAATCACCTTCTAATGTGCGCGTGCCTTCTAATGCACCGATGAAAATCGGCGGAAAAGACGCAATAAAAACGGTGAAAATCGGCGTGCCATCGTTCATTCCAAACCACAACAACGCCAAAACCAACCACGCAATCGGCGGCACGCCAATGAAAAAAGTTAAAATCGGGCGAGTCAACAAAACCGCACTGCGCGATAAACCCACCAAAATTCCCAAAACCGAACCGCAAAGCGCCGCCAACAAAAAACCGATGATGGCGCGCCGCGCGCTGATTCCTATTTGTATCCAGTTTTCTTTGCTTTCCAAAAGCGCAAAAAGCCGCAAAAAAGATTCTTTTGGACTTGGCAAAATCAACGCGCCATAGTGTTGCGCCGCGGCTGCCCACAAGGCAAAAAATAAAGCAATGCTGGCAAGCGCGCCCCAAGCGCTCCACAAATAAGCGCCAAAGCTTGCCAAAAAACGGCGATAATTTTCCACGGTCAACTCGTTTTTTTATTCAAAAAAAGAATCATCAGGCATTTTGCCGCCGATAAGTTTGGGATTTTGTTGGTTTAATAAAAGAAAAAATTCTTTTAAATCACTGGCAACATCCGCCGTTTTTTGTGGATTCAAATCGCGGGATTTGAGCGATTCAACCACCACGTTTGTAGATAACATCGGCGCGTATTTCATCATCATTTTGGCGCAAGTAGCCGCGTTTTCTTCACAAAACGCCAAGGCTTTTTGGTATTCCGCATAAATGCGGTTTTGCAGCGCAAAATTTTGCGCCGCGTGATTGACCGCGGCAATGCCGGCTTGTGGCAATTTTTGGTTGTTAAAATTTTCTTTTAACAACGTTTCAAAACGCAAGGCTTTGTAAAGTTTGGGCGCAATGACGCTGACTGGCAAACTTTGCGATTTTTCTAATGCCATTGAAGCGGCAGGCTCTGGCAACAATGCGTGGTCTACTTGGCGCAAAATCAACAACTGCAAGGCATCAAAAATGTTTGCCAAATAACGAATTTTAAAATCTTTTTGAACATTCAAATTTTCCTTTGCCGCATTCAATTCAAACAAAATGTCCGGCATATCGCCGCGAAAAGGAATGGCAATTTCTTCATTTTTTAAATCTGCCAAATGCGCCACATTTTCACGGCGGGAAACCAACCACAACCCGCCCCAAGCGGCAATATTAACCAGTTTCAACGGAACGCCGCGGTTGTACAAATTCGCCGCCACATTGGAAGGCAAGGCGATGAAATCCGTTTTTTGGTCTAAAACAAAAAGCCGCAGTTGGTCGGGGTTTTTCCACAATTGAAAGGTTGTTTTTTCGGCAATATCGTTTAAAGCGCCGCTTTCTGCCATATAAATCAACGGCAAAGACAAAAAAGCGCCCGGACCGCTCAAACGAACTTCGGCAAGTTTTTGATTTTGCGCGTTTTGCGCAAAAACATTTGAAAACACCAAAACCAAACCAAAAACGGCGATTTTCAACGCCAAACCGAAGGTTTTTTGAATTGCCATCTCAACATCCTTTTTGAAAACAATTTTCCACGGTCAACCTGCGTTTTTCAAAAAAATTTTGGGTTGACCGTGGATTTTTTTAAAAACTGCCCATCCAAATCAATTGAAAACTTCTGCCTTTGGCGTTTAATTCATAACCCGGCAAACCTTCTGCCAAATGTTCGTGGTAAGTTTTATCCAACAAATTATTCACCTGCAAGCGCAAGTTGCCGTCTTTGGAATAACGCCACGTGGCGCCCAAATCAAACGTTGCAAAGCCGGGCGTTTTGTCTTCATTGCCGCTGGTAAATTGGGTTGCCACGCGATTTTGCGCGCGCACCAAACGCAGCGCAAAATCGGCACTGACTTTTTGCGCCAGCGCACCGCGCCAACCAAGCGTTACTTCATCGGCGGGAATTTCAAAAAGCGGTTCATTCAATTCTTTATTTTCCCCGCGAATTGCCGACAAGCGCGCAAAAAGCCATTGCTGATTTGCAAATTGCCAATCGGCAGAAGCGTCAATGCCGTAAATTCTGGCTTTGCCCACATTCACGTTTTTCTTACACGCAGCGGCATTTTGCGCGCAAGCCTTTGTTGCTTCTTGCCCCTTTAAAATTTTGCCGGAGATGTAATTGGAAATATTTTGGTAAAAAAGCGCCACATCGTAATTCACCCATTCATTTTGCCCTTTTGCGCCCACTTCAAATTGATTGGCGGTTTCCGGCTTGATGTCGGGCGAGCCTGCGTAATAATAACCATCATTTCTGACACCCGATTGGTAACGCTCACGAAGCAATGGCGCATGAAAAGCGCGGGCATATTGCGCATAAGGGCGAAACAAGGCAGAGACTTCATAAATCACGCCCAAATTACCGCTCAACGCATTATCCGTGCGCTTTAAACCCGTGGTCTGTTTGCCGTTGTTCATACTATCCGCATCGCCTTGAACCTTGTCGTAACGCAAACCTGCCAACAAATTCAACGCGCCAAATGTGCTGTCATTTTGCACAAAAAAACCGGTGGAGGTGATTTCGCCGTTTTTAAACGGCAAGTTGCTTTGGTAACGCAACTGTGCCGCATTGCTCACATTGACTGCATTTGATGCTTGTTTGGCATCGGGCGATGCTTTCATTTGCCACGCATTCACGCCAAAACTCAACAAATTGTTTTCATTCCACAACCACTGCGCTTTGGCATCCACGCCGTTGGTGGCAAAACTAACCGAATTTTGCACAATGTCGCCATTGACCCAGTTGGCAAAGTTATACATATCGCGGTCAATGGCTTGGCGATACAAGCGCACATCAACATTCAAAGGATTTTCGCCCTGCCCTTTAAAAGAATAACCCGCTTCAAAAAGTCGGCGCGCGTGCTCGGGCGAGCGCATCATTGTGTAGCGCGTTTGCCGATTGGTTTGATGCGGACGTTTGGAGCCAACATACCAAACATCATTATCTTCTTGCCATTGAATGCTCGCATGCACTTGGTGCTGGGCATTCAAACGGTAGCGGTATTGCCCAATAAAAGCGCGGCTATCATAACCGGTTTTGTTTTCTTTGCCAGCACCTGAGCGAAAATCGCCCATATTGGTGTAACTGGCGCCGAACATAAACGCGTGATCGCCGCTACTCATTTGGCTAACCAAAGCGCCTTTACCGCCGGTGGATGAAGAATCAAACATCAAACTTGCGCGGGCGCGATTGGGCTGGTCAAACACCGCCTGCGGCATTAAAACGTTAATGACGCCACCTACCGCGCCCGTGCCATAAAGAACCGATGAAGCACCTTTGACCACTTCCAATTGTTCCGCCAAACCCAGCGTGATAAAGGATGCCAAGGCGCCGTTTGGCTCGGCGCTGTTTAAACGAATGCCATCTGCCATCACCACAATGCGCTCTTTGCCCAAGCCACGAATATACGGATTTTGCCCGTGCGCACTATCTTGCGAGACCGCAACGCCCGGCATTCCACGCAAGGCATCGCCAACATTCATTGCGCCTTTGTGGGTGATTTCTTCTTGCGTTAAGCCGATGGTCGACATCGGCACTTCCAAATTCTGCGCCGCATAACCTTTTGCCGTCACATTCACCGTTTCGCTGGTCAATTCTTCGGCATAAGCATTGGCAATGGCAAAACCCAATAAGGAAAGCGTAAAAATGCGGGAATTCATAACAAACCTTTTCCAAATCAAAAAGCGAATTTTAGTTAAATAAGAATTAGTGTCAATTAAAACAAATTAAAAAATGAGAAAATCCACGGTCAACGCCCAATTTTTTTCAAAAAAATTTTGGGTTTACCGTGGAAAAGTGCATTTTGCTAAAATGCGTTTTTTTAACTCTTCATAAAGAAAAAAATCGTGCTAATCGCTTCCAACATCACCATGCAATTTGGTGCCAAACCTTTGTTTGAAAACGTCAATATCAAATTCGCAGACGGTTTTCGTTATGGCTTAATCGGCGCCAATGGCGCAGGAAAATCCACCTTAATGAAAATTCTCTGCGGCTCATTAGAACCCACTTCCGGCAATGTTTCCAAAGACCCTATGGAGCGTTTGGCTTATTTAAAACAAGACCAATTCGCTTATGAAAACGAGCGCGTTTTGGACGTGGTGATGATGGGGCATTCTGAAATGTGGGCAGCCCAACAAGAAAAAAACGCCATTTACGACAACCCCGACTCAACCGAAGAAGATTACATGCGCGCGGCAGAATTAGAAGGCGTTTTTGCCGAATTTGATGGCTACACGGCGGAAGCGCGCGCAGGCGAATTGTTGTTGGGCGTGGGCATTGATTTGTCTTTACACAACGGCAAAATGAGCCAAGTGGCGCCCGGCTGGAAGTTGCGCGTGTTGCTTTGCCAAGCGCTTTTTGCCAACCCCGACATTTTGTTGTTGGACGAACCCACCAACCATTTGGATATCAAAACCATTGAATGGCTGGAAGATTTGTTAAACGAGCGCAATTCCACCATGATTATCATCAGCCACGACCGCCATTTTTTAAACCAAGTTTGCACGCATATGGCGGATTTGGATTACGGCAAAATCACCACTTATGCCGGCAATTACGATGATTTTTTACAAGCTTCCACCTTGGCGCGTGAGCGCCTTTATGCCGCCAACGCCAAAGCCAAAGAGCGCATTTCAGAATTGCAAGATTTTGTTAGGCGTTTTTCTGCCAACAAATCCAAAGCCAAACAAGCCACCAGCCGCTTGAAATTGATTGACAAACTCAAACCCGAAGACATTCAACCTTCTTCACGGCAATATCCGTGGATTCGTTTTGAATTTGATGAAAAAAACAAATTGCATCGACAAGCGGTGGAAATTGAAAATTTGTCTTTTTCTTATGAAGCAAACAAACCAATTTTTCAAAACCAAACGTTAACCATCAAAGCGGGCGAAAAAATCGCCGTTATTGGTGAAAATGGCGTGGGCAAAACCACGCTTTTAAAACTCTTAATGAATGAATTAACGCCGCAAAATGGTTCAATCAAATGGTCGGAAAAAGCGCAGTTGGGTTATTGCCCGCAAGACCATTCCAAAGAATTTGAAAGCAATGAAAGCCTAGCCGATTGGATGCGCAATCATATTACCGAAGCCGACAAAGATGGCGATTTGGAAACCTTGGTGCGCGGCACATTGGGGCGGCTGTTGTTTTCTGGTGATGAAGCCAAAAAATCGGTCAATGTGTTAAGCGGCGGCGAAAAAGGCAGAATGGTTTTTGGGCGTTTGATTTTGCGCCACGCCAATGTGTTGGTGATGGATGAACCCACCAACCATTTGGATATGGAATCCATTGAAGCCTTAAACAACGCGCTGGACAAATTCAACGGCACGTTGATTTTTGTCTCGCACGATAGAGAATTTGTCTCTTCCCTTGCCAGCCGCATTTGGGAAATCAAGGGAGACGGCAACATTGTGGATTATTTGGGCGGGCTAGAAGATTATTTGGCCAAACAAAATTAAAATTTTTTTCACGTTGACCGTGGAAAAATGTTTTTTTTAAAAAATCCACGGTCAACTTGACTTTTTTGAAAAAGGGGAAAACAAAAAATGGCAATCACGCCAGTTATTTTATGCGGTGGCGCAGGCACAAGGCTTTGGCCATTGTCGCGTGAAAAATATCCCAAACAACTCTTAAATTTAAACGGCACGCAATCCCTTTTAAAAGCCACACTTTGCCGTTTGGAAAACTTGGATTTTGCGCAAAATCCGCCCATTGTCATTGCCAATGAAGCCTATTGTTACCAAGTGGCAGAAGAACTGCGCCAAATGAACATCCACAATGCCCGCATTGTTTTGGAACCCATCGGCAAAAACACCGCGCCCGCTTTAACCTTGGCGGCTTTGGTTGAAAATAATCCCGAGTCGCTGTTGTTGGTGATGCCATCCGACCACGTCATTGCCAACAAAGCGGCATTTCAACAAGCGGTTTTAAAAGGCATTGGGCAAGCGCAACAAAACAAAGTCATCACCTTTGGCATTGTGCCGCAAAGTGCACATACGGGTTACGGTTACATTTTAAAAGGCAAAAATTTATCTTCTGGCGTTTTTGAATTAAAACAATTTGTTGAAAAACCGCAAGAAATCAAAGCGCAAGAATATGTGCAAAGCGGCAATTATTTTTGGAATAGCGGAATTTTTTTGCTCAACAGCGCACTTTGGTTAAAAGAAATTCAAAAGCAAAACCCACGCATTTTGGAATGCGCCCAAAATGCTTTAAAAAATGGTAAACAAAATTCAGAGTTTATTCGTTTGAATCAAGCCGATTTTGAACAATCGCCATCGGATTCCATTGATTATGCCGTGGCAGAACATTTACCTTGTCATCAAGCCAGCGTTGTGGAATTGTCTGCCGATTGGTCGGATTTGGGCGCTTTTGATGCGCTTTATGCGTTGTCCCCAAAAGATGAAAACGGCAATGCGTTAAGTGGCGATGTTTTTTTGGAAAACACCCAAAATTCTTATATTCGCGCCGAAAGCAAGTTGGTGGCGTGTTTGGGTTTAAACAATATGGTGGTGGTGGAAACCAACGATGCGCTTTTGGTGGCGGATTTTAAAGAATTGCAAAACATCAAAAACGTGGTGGCGTTTTTAAAAGCACACAACCGCATTGAAGCCTATGAACGAAAACGCGTGGTGCGTCCGTGGGGCAGTTATGAGCAAATTGATTGCGGCAATCATTTTCAGGTGAAAAAAATTGTGGTCAATCCCGGTGCGGCATTGTCCTTGCAAATGCATTATCACCGCGCGGAACATTGGATTATTGTCATCGGCACCGCCAAAGTTACCAAAGGGGATGAAGAAATTTTGCTCTCTGAAAATCAATCTATTTACATTCCCTTGGGCGTGAAACACCGTTTGGAAAATCCGGGCAGCATTCCTTTGGAATTGATAGAAGTGCAATCCGGCGCTTATTTGGGCGAAGACGACATTGTGCGTTTTGAAGATATTTACGGACGCAATTAACAAAACAACAAAGGACAAAACAAAATGGCAAAAACCGCTTTAATCACCGGCATTACTGGGCAAGATGGCGCTTATTTAACCGCACTTTTATTAGAAAAAAATTACCGCGTTTTTGGCGCTTATCGGCGCAACAGTTCGGTTAATTTTTGGCGTTTGGAAGAATTGGGCGTGTTGAATCATCCCCATTTGAAATTGGTGGAATACGATTTAACCGATGCTTCTTCCTCCATTCGCTTGCTGGACAAAACCAAGCCCGATGAAATTTACAACTTGGCTGCACAAAGTTTTGTGGGCGTCTCTTTTGAAGAACCCATTACCACCGCCAACATCACCGGTTTGGGCGCTTTGCATTTGTTGGAAGCCATTCGCATTGTTAATCCAAAAATTCGCTTTTACCAAGCCTCCACTTCTGAAATGTTTGGCAAAGTGCAAGCCATTCCGCAAAACGAAAAAACGCCGTTTTATCCCAGAAGTCCTTACGGTGTTGCCAAATTGTTTGCGCATTGGATGACCATCAACTACCGAGAAAGTTACAACATTTTTGCATCCAGCGGCATTTTGTTTAACCACGAATCCCCCTTGCGCGGGCGCGAATTTGTTACGCGCAAAATTTCTGATGCCGCTTGCCGCATTAAATTAGGCAAAGAATCTTGTCTTTATTTGGGCAATTTGGATGCTAAGCGCGATTGGGGTTTTGCCAAAGAATATGTTTTGGGCATGTGGCAAATGCTGCAAACGGAAAAACCGGATACTTTTGTGTTATCCACCGGCCAAACGCACACCGTGCGCCACTTTGTGGAATTGGCATTTGCCGCTTTGGATATGCCTTTGGTTTGGGAAGGCAAAAACGAAAACGAAATCGGCAAAAACCAAAAAAACGGCAACATTGTGGTGCGTGTTTCCAAAGAATTTTATCGCCCGGCGGAAGTGGATTTGTTAATTGGCGATTCTTCTCACGCCAAAAATGTGTTGGGTTGGCAAGCCCAAACCGCTTTACAAGATTTAGCCCAAATGATGGTGCAAGCCGATTTAAAACGCGTTGAAAAAGGTTTTTCTTTTTAAAAAAATCAAAAAATCCACGGTCAACCCCATATTTTTTTCAAAAAAATAAAATGTCGACCGTGGATTTTTGGCAAATGGAGCAAAAAAAATGAAAATTTTGATTATCGGCATGGATAGTTTCACCGGTTCTTATTTGAAAACCGCCTTTGAATCGCGCGACCACATTGTGTTTGGCACCACATCCATTGCGCAACACGCCAATGCCAACTGCTTGTTTGCGGATTTTAAATACCCAGAAACCATTGCTTCGGTTCTTTATTTTTTTGCCCCAGATGTGATTGTGAATTTGGCGGCGTTGAGCTTTGTGGCGGAAAATCAAGTGGCACCTTTTTATGCGGTGAATGTTTCCGGCACAGCCGCCTTATTTGAAAATGTGCGCCGCATTTTGCCCAATATCCATGCGATTATTCAACCTTCTTCTGCCAACATTTACGGCGAACAAGAAGGCATTTTGGATGAAAAAACGCATCCTTATCCGGTGAATCATTACGCCAAAAGCAAATGGGCAATGGAAGTGATGTTGCAAGGTTTTGATGATTTGCCCATTGTCATCACACGCCCTTTTAATTACACAGGCGCTGGCCAAAGCGAGCGTTTTTTAATTGCCAAAATGGTGGAACATTTTAAGAAAAAATCCCCAGTGATTGAATTGGGCAATTTGGATGTGGCGCGCGATTTTACCGATGTGCGCGATGTTGCCCGCGCTTATGTGGGTTTGGCGGAAAATGTGCAATCGGGAATTTTCAATATTGCATCGGGTCGCTCGTTGTCTTTAAAACGCATTTTTGATGAATTGCAACGCCAAAGCCATCACACCATGGAAATTCAAGTCAATCCACAATTGGTGCGCCAAAATGAAATTAAAAATCTCATTGGCAATGCCGACAAACTCACCCAGGCCATTGGGCAATGGCGCAAAATTCCCAATTTTGCTGAAACATTAAGCTGGATGCTCTCGGAATGACAAAACCTTTGCGTGTTTTGGTTTTTGGCAAGTTTTATGAACCGCACAATTTGGGTGGCGTGGAATGCGTTGCGCAAACCTTAATTGAATTGTTGCACCAAGAAGTGGCATTCATCAATTTGGTGCAATCCAAAACGCGCCAAAGTTTTAACGCAACAATGCCTTGCGGAGCAAAAGTGATGGGCGCAGCAGGCTTTAATGTGGATGGTTCGCTGGTTTTGTCCCCTGCTTTAATTGCCAAAGCCATACACATTTGCAAAACTTTTCAACCGGATTTACTCCATTTGCATTTTCCAGACCCGATGAGTCATTTGGCATCTTTATTTTTACCGCCTTCTATTCCGCGCATCATTTCGTGGCACGCGGATATTGTTCGGCAAAAAAAATTATTAAAAATTTACCGCCCGTTTTTGAATCGCATTTTAAAAACCGCCGCCGCGATTATTGTTGCCACGCCGCACCACAAAAACTCGCCTTTTTTACAAACAGAATACGTTAATCCTTCCAAAATACACACCATTGCTTACGGCACGCCCCAACGTTTTTTTGCATGCGACACACAAAAAGTGCAACACATTCGCCAAACTTATTCCAACAAAAACATTATTTTCAGTTTGGGTCGCCACGTTTCTTACAAAGGTTTTGATGTTTTGATTCGCGCAATGGCGCAGTTAAAACCCAACACCATTTTGCTTTTGGGCGGGCAAGGTCCTTTAACCAATTCTTTAAAAAACTTGGCGCAATCGCTTAATTTAAATCAACGTGTGCGTTTTTTGGGTGCCATTGCCGATGAAGATTTGCCCAATTTTTACCACGCTTGCGATGTGTTTTGCTTGCCTTCCGTCACCACGGCGGAAGCCTTTGGTTTGGTGCAGTTGGAAGCAATGGCGGCGGCAAAACCAGTTGTGAGCACGCTTTTGGGCACGGGCGTGGATTTTGTCAATCAAAATAACATCACGGGTTTGACACCACCGCCCAAAAATGCAGAAGCCTTGGCAGGCGCACTTGGCAAAATTTTGGACAATCCACATTTGAAAGAAAGCTTTGGCGCAGCAGCACTGCAACGTGTTAAAACCGAATTTTCCATGGAACAAATGAAAGAGAAAACAAAAGATTTATACAATCAAATTTTGCGCAAGAAAATATAAATGGCAACAATCGCAATAATTGAAAAATACGGCGCCAATAATTTAACTGAAAAGAAAACCACCGCCACCAATATTAAAAAAGCAATCAAACCCCAAAAAATAAAAGGTTTATTGACGCCGGTTTTTAAAAAATCATTTTCCGCTTTGGCCATTTTGTGTTCGGGATAATTCGCATTGTTTATTTTTTCTAATTTTTCAAAAAAATCTTGAATAATAATGTATTTTGCCGTGATGCCCGGCCCCAAAAAATTGCCCCACTTCACGCCAAATTTGGTCAAAGCGCCCAAAAAAGGAATGTTGGGAATAAACAAATCCAAATTGCGTGAAATATGCCCGGTTGCAAAAAACAAAGCCGCAAATTTGTAACTTTTGCGGTAAGCAAAAAAGAAAAAACGCCCAAAAAATGCCCACCAACTCCACGTGGGCACAAACTTCAAACCTTGACGCCCTGCCTCATTGAAAAACAATTCCGCCGCTTTGGCATACACTTCCACTTTATTGGGCGTTTGCAAATAAACTGCTAATTTGCGGCGCAACAAATACGGTTTTGAAAAAATCTCCATCGTTTTTTTGTGCATTTGGTAATTTTCTTTAAACTCAAATGGATTAAACGGTTTTCTGGGATTTCTGGTTTGCGTTTGATTTTGCGCCGTATTGTTGTTTTGTGTTTTTTCTTGTTTTTGATTAAAAAAAGAATGCAATTCTTTAAATAAAATTTCATCGTATTTTTTGCGTTTTTCAACATCAAATAAAGTGTCATAAGCCTTTTGTATTTCTTTGAATTTATCTTCCGCCCCAAAAGATTTATTGCGGTCGGGGTGAAATTTCATCGCCAAACGGCGGTAAGCCTTTTTGATTTCATCCGTGCTGGCATCATAAGAAACGCCTAAAATTTTATAACAATCTTTAATCATTGTTTTTCAGTTATTCTTTAAAATTATTCAAACTAGCCAGAATCGGCAAACAATTTTCATTGAAAATCACTTTTTTCCACGGTCAACGCCGAGTTTTTTTGAAAAAAAATCAGCGTTCACCGTGGATTTTATTGTTTTATTGTTTTTTCACCACAGCAGAGAGCTTTTGCGAACTGCCATCTTTAAAGGTTAAAGCGATATCAATGGCTTGATTTTCTACCAAAGGCGCTTTTAAGCCCATCAACATAATGTGAAAACTGCCGGGTTTGAGTGCTACTTCGCCTTTTGCTGGAATTTCAATTTCTGGCACTTCAACCATTTTCATCACGCCATTGTCATTGGCGTGTGCGTGCAACTCGGTTTTGGATGAAGCCTCGTTTTCTGCTTTAACCAAAAAAACAGCCGAATCGCTTTTGTTTTTGAGCAACATAAAAGCGCCCGTGTTTTGTGCTGAATCGGGCACCAAACGAACGAAGGGGTCGGAGACTTCCACAAAATCCGCATCGGCGGCAAAAACGTTAAAAGCCAAAAAAGCAGACAACCAAGCCAGTTTTTTCATAATTTCTCCTTTAAAGTTTGAACAATTTCGGCAGCATTTGTGCCGAACGGCATTGTAAAGCTTTTAGCGTTTTTTGGAATCACAATAATATCCGCCGTGTGGTCAATCAAAAATGGCGGCTCAAGGTTTTGGCGAAACTTAACTTGAAACGCCGCCGCCATTTTTGTTAAATCATCGGCAATAGCGCCTGCAATTTTTGGGTGAAAAAACGTGGCGTATTCCTGCAAATAAGCGGGCGCATCACGTTTTGGGTCTAGGGTTATAAAAAACACCGAAAGATTTTCCAACATTTCAGGCGGCAAGTTTTCCAAAGCTTGGCTTAATTCCAACAAAGTTGTGGGGCAAATGTCTGGGCAAAAGGTGTAGCCAAAATACAAAATCACATTTTGCTTTTTGTGCAAATCTTTTAAAAAAAACTTCTCGTTTACCGTGGAAATTTGAAAATCAAGCGGCGATTCGCCAAGCGATTTTTCACTTGGTTGCCAAAAAAAAACAATAAAAACCAACAAACTTGCCAACAAAAAATTCAATAATATTTTCATCACCCAGACTCCATCAACCAAGGAATAATCAGGTTTTGGTTTAAACGCAAAGTCATCCGCCAACGCATAGTGCCTGTTAAGCAAATGGGCAAAAAGGCACGTGCTTGCCAAATGGCATTATTTTGGGCATTTTTAGAAAAAACAATTTCAGGGGCGGACATGGTCATTGACAACCCTTCAAAACTTGCCGTGGCGGATTCAATTTGAAAATCTTGCGCTTGCAAAACAATTTCAAAACCTTTGCCCGCCGGAATTGGCTGTGGGATTTTTAATTCCACAAAACCATTTTGAATGGGAAAGCGACATTTTTCGGCAGTTAAAAAGCAAGAATTGTCAGATGCCGCAGCGGCATCTTTAAAATCAGCAAGGTTTTGAGAAGCAGAATCGGAATCAGCAGGCATTTTAAAAAAAATTGCCACAAGAATTGCCGCCAACAAAAAAAGCGTGATTTTCATAAGGTTGGTGCCGACCACGCACGTGGCGCAGGTGCGCCTGTGTTTTGCAAGGCGATGTGGTTGGAATAGCGCAAGCGGTCAATTAAGGTAATTAAAAGCGCATCTTTTAAGCGCAAAGCAAGTTCTTCGCTCACCACATCCAAGGTTTTGGCTTGAATTTCTAAAAAAATCAAAGGTTCGGATGTAATAACGCTTGCGTGCCTGCGGTCATCCTGCGGGTGCAAAAAGGCAACTTCGCCCACCGGTTCAGAAGCGCATAATTTTGCCAACACACGCCCGTTGATGGAAACATCCGCCGTGCCCGACAAAATCACGCCAAAATTGCGGTTGCGCTCGCCTTCTCTAACCAACACCGTGCCGGCTGAAAATTTGCGGATTTTGGAAATGCGCAAAATCTCCCAAATTTCAATGTCTTCAAACTGCGAAAAAAAACTCAAACGGCGCAACAACTCAAAATGTTTGGTATCCGCACGTTGTTGCTGCGCCAAATCTTCTTCGGTTTCTTCGGCAATTTCATAACGCAGGCTGGATAAATCTTTGGCAAAATCCGCTCCCGTGCGGTAGCGGCTGAACAAATCCTTTTCCATGGCGTGTTTAACGATTTTGTCCAACTCCGCAGGAATATTCGGATTAAGCGCCGATGGTTTGGGAATATCGCTGTTGATGATTTTATACATCAACGCCGCTTGATTCGGCGCACGGTAAGGCAACCGACCTGTTAGCATTTGAAACAACACCACGCCCAAAGAATACAAATCCGTTTTTTGATTAAGCGGATAAACCTTGATTTGCTCGGGCGACATATACGCCGCAGAACCAACACCCATAATAAACGTCGACTCTTCGCCATCGGTGCGGCTCATATTCAGCGCCAAACCAAAATCGGTGATTTTGGGTTCCATTTTGTCGGTGAGCAAAATGTTGGCGGGTTTAATATCCCGATGCACAATGCCTTTTTGGTAAGCGGCATCCAGCGCCATACAACATTTAAAAATCAAACTAATCACTTGTTTGACTGGCAACAATTTTTCAAAAGTGCAATAGTCGGCAAGCGAGCCACCATCAACAAATTCCATCACCAAAAAGGCGTAATCGTCTTCAAGTTGCGAATCAAAAACCCGCACAATGTTGGGGTGATTCAAATATTGAGCGACCATCATTTCGTTTTTGAAAATCTTTTTCATGCGTTTGGAAAGTGCGGCATTGCCAGCCGTAAAACGCACAACCTTAACGGCAACCTGCAAATTTTTAACATCGGGATCTTTGCAAAGCCAAACCGTGGCGGTAGCCCCCGTGCCGAGTTTTTTAATCACAGGATATTTGCCGATTTTTTTCGGATTTTCCGGGTCGTTCTTCATAAACAAAAAAACTTGTGGTTTACCGTGGATTTTAAAGAAAAAATGCTGATTTTCCACGGTAAACGGCAATTTTTTTTTGTTTTCTTAAAAAAAACCCGCTTGAAGCGGGTTTTTTGGTTTACAACTTTGTAACAAAGAAAGAAAACTACATATTCGGGTAATTCGGCCCGCCGCCACCTTCTGGCGTTGTCCAGTTGATGTTTTGCGTTGGGTCTTTGATATCACACGTTTTGCAATGCAGGCAGTTTTGGCTGTTAATCACCAGCTTGGGTTTGCCTTCTTCTTCGCCCGTGATTTCATAAACACCCGCTGGGCAATAGCGTGTTTCCGGTGAGCCGTATTTTTCATAATTGACGGCAATCGGCACGTTTTCATCTTTTAAGCGCAAGTGGCAACGTTGATTTTCTTCGTGATTCACCTGCGCAATAAAAACGGAGGACAAACGGTCAAAACTGATTTTGCCATCGGGTTTGGGGTATTCAATTTTTTCATAATCACGTTTATCGCCTAATGCCGAATGGTCATCGTGATGATGCAAAGTCCACGGCGCTTTGCCACGGAAAATGTAAGTATCAATAGCGCTCAACCCCAAACCAACCCACAAACCCCAATGGAATGATGGGCGAATGTTGCGCACACGGTAGAGTTCATCCCACATCCAACTTTGTTTTAATTTTTCGGGATATTCTGTAACTTCGCTGCCAGCGTTTTCTTTTTGCAAATGTTCAAAAATGGCTTCGGCTGCCACCAAGCCCGATTTCATACACATATGCGTGCCTTTAACTTTTGGCACGTTTAAGAAACCTGCGGTGTCTCCAATCAACACGCCGCCCGGAAAACTCAACTTCGGCACTGCTTGGTAACCGCCTTCAACCAATGCCCTTGCGCCATAAGAAACACGCCGCCCGCCTTCCAAATATTTGGCAATGGCAGGGTGCGTTTTGTAGCGTTGGAATTCTTCAAAAGGCGAAATCCACGGGTTTTTGTAATCCAAACCAATCACAAAACCAATGGCAAGTTGGTTGTTTTCAAAGTGGTAAAAAAACGAGCCGCCATAAGTGCCGCTATCCAATGGCCAGCCAACCGTGTGCATAATCAAACCTTGTTGATGCACTTCGGGTTTAATTTCCCACAATTCTTTGATGCCAATGCCATAAGTTTGCGGGTCGCAATTTTCACGCAAATTGAATTTTTGCCACAATTCTTTGGTTAAAGAACCACGGCAACCTTCGGCAAAAATGGTTTGTTTGGCGTGCAATTCCATTCCGGGTTGAAAATTGGCAGTTGGTTGGCCATCTTTGCCAATGCCAACATCACCCGTTGCCACACCTTTGACCGAACCGTCTTCGTTGTAAAGCACTTCGGAACCGGCAAAACCCGGATAAATTTCAACGCCCAAGGCTTCGGCTTGCTCGCCCAACCAACGGCAAAAATTCCCCAAACTAATAATAAAATTCCCATGGTTTGCCATTGTGGGCGGCGTTGGAAAGCAAAATGAACCACGTTCGGTTAAAAACATAAATTTATCTTCACCCGCCGGCGTGTTAAGCGGTGCGCCACGTTCTTTCCAATCGGGGAACAATTCATTTAAAGCGTGTGGCTCCAACACGGCGCCGGATAAAATATGCGCACCGATTTCTGAACCTTTATCAATTAAACAAACGGACACTTCCTTGCCCGCCGCTTGTGCCAACTGTTTGAGTTTGATGGCTGCCGTTAGCCCAGATGGACCGCCGCCAACAATCACCACGTCATATTCCATCGCTTCACGATCTGTGCGCATTTGAACACCCCCTTGGTCAAAATTTCTTCCAAAAAATGTCAACAAACTGTCAACATTTGTAAACTTTCGTTATTCTGCTTTCTTTTTAATGCAAAATAAAGAAAGTTTTTTGATAAAAATCAAAAAAAATAGGTGTTGACCGTGGAAAACAATGATTTTTTGAAAAATGAAGCCGCTTTTGCGCTATTTGATGAAAAAAACAAATTGATTGCGTGGAATCACGCCTTTTTGGAAACCTTTCAATTTGACTTTTTGCGCCCGTTTGAATCGTGGGCAAAGCTGGCTCGGCGCTACGGCATAGCAGACGATTCTTCGCTTTTTTTTGGCGTGGTTTTGGAAAAAAACAAAGAAGATGAAGACAAAACCTTGGCGCAAATTCGCACCACCGACCAGCGCATATTTTGGGCAGTTGCTGAGCGCTCATTAAGCGGGCACGTTTTAACGCAATATTTTGAAAAACAAAACGACTTCAAAGGTTCCATCACCCAACAAAAATTAGAAGAAACCGTGCAGCGGCGCACCTTGCAGTTGGAAGATGCACTCTTGCGTATGCGCCGAACCTTGCGCTCCAACACAAGAATTGCCAACGCCCTGCAACGCAACGAAGCCCGCTTGCGTTTGATTAACGACACCATTCCCATTCAAATTGGTTATGTGGACAAAAACCGCATTTACCAATACGCCAACAAAGGTTATTCCGATTGGTTTGGCAACCCGCCCGGCTTTGCCACTGGGCGCTCAATTCCCGAAGTCATCGGGCAAGCGGTTTATGAACAAGTTAAAACGCAAGTTGACCGTGTCTTAATGGGCGAACAAGTCAGCTACGAATATTCCTTTGAAAAAGACGGCCAAACGCATTACGCCAACAGCACGCTTGTGCCAGAATTTGGCAGCGAAGGGGAAACTTTGGGTTTTTTTGTTTTTTCTTACAACATCTCGGAGCAAAAACGCTTGCAAGCCGCACTCATGCAAGCGCAAAAAATGGAAGCCATCGGGCAACTCACCGGCGGTTTGGCGCACGACTTCAACAATCTTTTAACCGTGATTATCGGCAATTTGGCAGCTTTGGTGGACCACCATCCCAATGAATCGTATTTAAAAGAATACATTGAACCGGCTTTGCGCTCGGCTCGGCGTGGCGTGCAGTTGATTAGGCGGCTTTTAACTTTTTCTCGCCAACAACCGCAAAGTAGCGAAATTGTGGATATTCCCAAACTCATCAACGATTGCGAGCAGTTAATCAAACGATCACTACCCGAATCCATTGAACTTTCAACGCAAATTCCCAATGAACCCATTTATGCCGCCATTGACCCTTCGCAGTTGGAAAGCGCCATTGTGAATTTTGCCTTAAATGCCCGAGACGCTATGCCGCACGGCGGCAAATTAAAACTTGTTGTTGCCCAATTGTTGGCAGATGACAAAAACCCGCAAAACTTAAAAGCCGGCAATTATGTGGCAATCACCATTCAAGACAATGGCCAAGGAATGAGCCAAGAAGTTTTAAAAAAAGCCTTTGAACCGTTTTTTACCACCAAACGTTTTGGTTTGGGTTCTGGCTTGGGACTGGCGATGGCGCACAATTTTGCCACCAGCGTTGGCGGTAATTTGGTGCTTGAAAGCGAACTTGGGCGTGGCACAACGGTGCAGCTTTTTATTCCAGAACATTTGGAAGCGCCAGCAGAAAAAACGCCTGAAATTTTGCCCGCTTCTACCCGCCAACCAGCGCCCGTTTTGTTGGTTGAAGATGAAAAAAGCGTGCGCATTGTGGTGCGCCAACAATTGATGGATTTGGGCTACCCCGTGATTGAAGCAGAAAACGGCAAGCAGGCGTTGGAAATTTTAAAACACGTCTCAAACATTTCCACCGTTTTATCCGACATCATTATGCCCGGCGGCATTTCGGGCAATATGTTGGCAGCGCAAATTCACACGCAATACCCCAACATTCATGTGATTTTGATGAGCGGCTACCACCACGAAATTGCCAACCCAAACCAAGTGCCGCTTTTGCACAAACCCTTTGATAAAAAAGATTTGGCGCAAATGTTGAACGATTTTCAAAAAAATCAAAAAATTCAATAAAATTCCACGGTAAACTCTAAATTTTTTTGGCGTTTACCGTGGAAAAAAGGAAACTGCAATGAAAGAAGAAGAAAACAACCCCCGCATTGTGATTGTGGAAGACGACCCAGACGTGGCACAAATTATTGTGCAGGTGTTATCCGAATTTTCATTCCAAACCTTGTGGTGCCACAGCGCCAGCGAATTTTTGCGGCTATTGCCCCGCAACAACCCCGATTTGTGCATTATTGATTTGGGCTTGCCCGATATGGACGGCATTGAAGTGATGCAAAAAGTCAAAGCGCAAACCAACTGCGGCATTTTGATTTTGACCGGCAGGGCGCACGTGAGCGACAGAGTCATGGGGTTGGAATTGGGCGCAGACGACTACATGTTAAAACCCTTTGAACCTCGGGAATTGGTTGCCCGTGCCCGCAGCATTTTGCGCCGCAAAGAAAACCCAGCAACATCCGATTCGCCTTCTTCTATTGCTGAATTTGCGGGTTGGAAGTTTTATTTAGCCAACAATGCGCTGATTTCCCCCAAAGGCGAAGAATTTATTTTAAGCACCACCGAAGCCGATTTGTTGCGCATTTTTGTGCAACACCCCAACCGCATTTTGGGGCGTGAAAAACTAACCGGCGGCAATGAATTAACGCCAATGGATCGCTCTATTGATGTGCGCATTTCACGCCTGCGCCGCAAATTAGAAAGCGATTCAGAAGCCCCCGCCATCATCAAAACTGTCTACGGTGCGGGGTATTTGTTTTTGGCGAATGTAACGTGGCATTCGGCATAAAAAAACGCCCAAAAAAGCCAAAAAAACGCAACAAAAAAAGCCAATCGTTTTTTCAAAACGCAAAAAATTAAGAAAACTGGCACGTTATTTGTTAAAATCTCGCCACTGTTTCTTTTAACAGAAATTTTTTTCAAACATTTAGGAGAATGATCATGAAAAAACTGCAACAAGGTTTCACCTTGATTGAATTGATGGTGGTGGTTGCCATCATCGGTATTTTGGCGGCAATTGCCATTCCCGCTTACCAAGACTATGTGATTCGCTCGCAAGTTACTTCCGCCTTGGCTGAAATCAACCCGGGCAAAACAAATATGGAAGTGGCATTGTCAGAAGGCAAAACCCCAACCTTCTATTCCAAATTCACCGATCAAGACCATATTTATATGGGTATTGGGGATAACAAATCTGCATCTTCTGGGGCCACCACTTCCGGCACCAGCTACTGCCATGTGAAAATTAGTGCGGGTTCAACAGGCACCGATAATGCTTATATCAAATGCACAATTGGCGAAAGCAAAGCCACAGGCAAAGCTAACGTCAACCGTGTGATTAAGGGCGACACCATCACCTTGTTGCGTGCCAATGAAGACGGCGTGTGGTCTTGCCGTGCCAAAGTGTTGGGCAAATACCGCCCTACGGGTTGTGTGGCAGGGGATGAAAGCTCTCCCTCCCCCTAGTCTTAAAATAAATACACTTTCCAAAAAAACCCGCCAATGGCGGGTTTTTTGTTGGCTTTTTTTGAAAGCAAACTGACGCATTTTGAACTGACGCATTTTGCAACGTGCCTGCCGTTTTTTGGCAGTTTTGCTTAAACCCCGCCAACCCCGAGCGTTTAAAAATGAATATACAATAAACAACAGGGAGAGAGAAAAAAATGACCACCTTGACCATTGAAAACGTGGATGAACAATTCATCAACGCCTTTGCCGAATTGGCACAAAAAACAGGTGCCAATTTGCGCTTTGAACAAAAAGACCATTTGCCGCAACTGCATTTATCCCAAGCGCTTGCTGAATTGGAAGATATGGAAAAAAATCCACAAAATTACCCGCATTACAAAACCATAGCAGAATTGCGCAAAGCATTAGAACGCTGATGAAATACAAAAATTTTGGCACATTATTTGTTTAAAACAAGCGCACTCTTTGAATCAGTGGTGTTTTGAAAAAACTTTATTCCAACAACCTTTCTTCTTTTTGGAGAGAAAAAATGAAAAAATTGCAACAAGGCTTTACGCTCATTGAATTGATGGTGGTCATTGCCATCATTGGCGTGTTGGCAGCCATTGCTTTGCCCGCTTACCAAGACTATGTGATTCGCTCGCAAGTTACTGCCGCTTTGGCTGAAATTGCACCTGCCAAAACCAACTTTGAAGCGGCAAAATCGGAAGGCAAAACGCCAACTTTCCACGCCGACTTTACCACCAACAATTATATTTTCATGGGTATTGGTGATGGCTCCCAACAATCCACCACGGTGAAAACTTCTTATTGCAAAGTGAAAATCTACGGCGCAGGCCCGGGCACAACCGATTTAAGTGCTTACGGCGACTTCAAATCTGGCGTGGAATGCTTCATCGGCGATGGCAACAATGTGGTCAATGAAAAATTGCAAGGCGACAAAATTGCGATGCTCCGCCACAACAATTACGGCGTGTGGCAATGCTATGCAAACGTGTCTGCCAAATACATGCCTTCCACTTGCAGAAATTACGCTAATGGCACACCCTAATCGCCAAACGATTGCTTAAAAAAAACAAAACCCGCTTTCAAAGCGGGTTTTTTGATGGCGATTTTCCACGGTAAACTTCAAATTTTTTTGAAAAAAATTTTGCGTTTACCGTGGATTTTTATTTGGGCATAAATTCAGACAACTTCACCAACACAAAATCTTCCGTTTCTTTCACACTCTCCCCGTGCGGAAAGTCGGGCATTGTTTTGGATAATTCCAATGCCTTTTGGCGCAATTCTTCTTCTTTTTCTTTTTCTACCTTTAAAAAGTGAATGCCTTGCGTTTGTGCAAAATCGTGAAAACGGGAATAAATGGCAAGCGATTCGCCCAAATATTCGCCCCGTTCTTTCACCGTTACACGATTCAAACGTGCTTTTTCGCCAACAAAAACAACGGGTTTTTCCAAAAGGTTTAACGTTGCCAAGCGTTCTTCAATGCGGTTGGCAAGCAACACATCGTTTTGAAAACGCAAATCGTCTGTGTATTGCAAACGCATGGTAATGCCCGCTTGGTAAGCAAACAACAACACGCCCGCCGCAACCAACCACAATTTTTGTTTTTCAACCAATAAAAACAACAGCAAAAAGTCCGCAGCCAGCACAAAAGGCAAAACCAATTGCGAGCGTGGCACTTGGTCAACGCCGCTTGCAAAAATCATCAAAAAAGGCAAAGCCTGCAAGAGCAACACCAACCAAAAACCTTGTTTTTGGCGCAACGCAACAACCAACGCCGCCAAGCCAACAAACAAAAACGCCCGAGAATAAAAAGCGCTGAAATTGAGTGCTCCCGTTAAAATCCGCTCAATGCTAAAACCCACGCTTGCCGCACAAATGCCAAGTGGCAAATTTGCCCAACAAGTGCGGTGCGCCAAATAATCCATTTCCGTGGAAAAAAACAATGCCGTTATTAAAAAATGCACCGCCAACGCCGCCACAGCACACACCATCAACCAAACTGACAATTTGCGGCAAATGGCTGGCGCAAATTGTCGGCAACACAAAATCAGGCTAAAAATCGCCACAGCAACAAACAACAAAACCAAACTTTGATAAGTGGCAGCAAGCCACCAAATGCTCAAAAATGCTGCGGATAAATAGGCGATTTTAATTTTTAAACTGCCTGCAAAAAGGCTAGCAAAAACAAAATAAACCGCCAAAAAACACAAGGCAATGCCCCAATTGAGCGCCACGGTTTGCAAGGTGTAATAAGTTTGCGCCATCCAAACGGGGTGCGAAAAAAACAAACAAAAAATAAAAACGCTTAAAAAAACCGGAACTTTGCCGATGCGCCAAAACAAAGCGGCGCAAACAACCATTGCGGCAAACAACACCACAAAACCCAAGGATGAAACAAAATAAGGGTTGAAGTTGAGTTGGTCGGTTAAAAAACGGGTGAAAACGGCGCCATAACGCCCAATATCCAACCAAATAAACGTGCCGCCCGGGCTGGTGTTGATTGCCATATCGGTATCCAAGCGCACGTTAAACATATAAAACTGCGAGCCGTAAATAACCGTTAAAACCACCGCACCCGCACAAAAAGCGGCGGCATTGTTTTTTAAAAACCGCCCAAGTTTTGCACTTGCCGCATTCAAACATTCGGGCACTTGAATGCCTTTTAAAAATAAAAATAAAGCAATTTGCAACAAGGCGGTATCTTGAAACCAACCAACAAAGCGAATCCATATGCGCAAAAAGGTTGAACCAAGCGGAAAAATGTTTTCCACAGAATTGATTAAAATAGAGCGCCCAAAAATTGTGAAAGCCAACACAAAATACAAAAGCGCCGCCAACACCAACACAATGCGTTTGAATTGAAAAGAAGTGTTCATTTTTTGTTTGTTTTAAAAAAAGTTGAAAGAACGCATTGTGCCAAAAACGGCGCAATCATTGTATATTTGTGAAAAACATTCCAATAGGAGCGCAACAATGCACACGTTGACCATTCAAAACATTAGCGATGATTTTTTGGAACCCTTTTTGGCACTTGCCAAAGCAGTCAAAGCCAACGTCATCACCGAAAAAGAAGATGATGATGAAAATTGGGAAAAAGAAATGCAAGAAGCGTTAAAGGAAGCCAAGGATATTTTGGCTAATCCGCAGAATTACAAGTTTTATAAAACGGTGGACGAAATGTGGGCAGCGATGGAGCAAGACGATGCTTGAAGTAACACACCGCACGTTTTAAAAAGAATAAATACTCGGGGCGTTGGTTTCAAAAATAAATTTCACGGCGATGCCCGATTTCAATGGCGTAAATTGTCAATTCAACATCAACAATATCGCAAATAATTCGGTAGTCGCCAACCCGAAAACGCCACAAACCCGCAAAACCGCCTGTTAAAAGTTTGGCACGACTGCGTGGATTTTCAAGTTTTTCCACTTCTTCCAAATAAAGCATGATGCGCTTTTTCACCGCTTTATCCAAACGTTTGAGTTGCTTGTGCGCCCTTTTTTGTGCGCCCTTTTGGTCAATTTAACCTTCACAAGCGATTTCTTTTTTAATTTCGTCAAGCGTTACGCATTCTTCTTGTTTGTAAGCCGTGCGGGCGGCGAGTGCGTCTTCCACATCTTCCAAATAAAAATCCAAAGCGGCAAGCATCAATTTTTCTTGGGGAACGTTGAATTCTTTGGCATAGCGTGCAAAGGCTTCTTGCATTTTGGGCGGCAAATCTAAAAGCACGGGCATTGTTCAACTCCTTTTTGCAAAATCTTTTTTGATTTTACACGCTGAATAGGCGATTTTTAAACTCCAAAAAAAACGATTTTCCACGATTTTCCACGGTCAACGCAAAATTTTTTTCAAAAAAAAACAAATGCTTGGGGCGTTGGTTTTGTAAAAAACAACGTGTTTCAACACAAACATTACAATATGACAAAAATTGTCAACATCAAGCGCAAAAATTGCCCCTCTCCCTTTTTGACTCTAAAAAAATATTATTTTTCAAATAGTTACAATGTGGCACGTTATTTGTAGTGCCAAGTGCGGTTTTAAAAAAGTTTTCAACAACCTTTTTTCTTTTAGGAGAGTCCAAATGAAAAAATTGCAACAAGGCTTTACCTTAATTGAGTTGATGGTGGTGATTGCCATCATTGGCGTGTTGGCAGCCATTGCTTTGCCCGCTTACCAAGACTATGTGATTCGCTCGCAAGTTACTGCCGCTTTGGCTGAAATTGCACCTGCCAAAACCAACTTTGAAGCGGCAAAATCGGAAGGCAAAACGCCAACTTTCCACGCCGACTTTACCACCAACAATTATATTTTCATGGGTATTGGTGATGGCTCCCAACAATCCACCACGGTGAAAACTTCTTATTGCAAAGTGAAAATCTACGGCGCAGGCCCGGGCACAACCGATTTAAGTGCTTACGGCGACTTCAAATCTGGCGTGGAATGCTTCATCGGCGATGGCAACAATGTGGTCAATGAAAAATTGCAAGGCGACAAAATTGCGATGCTCCGCCACAACAATTACGGCGTGTGGCAATGCTATGCAAACGTGTCTGCCAAATACATGCCTTCCACTTGCAGAAATTACGCTAATGGCACACCCTAATCGCCAAACGATTGCTTAAAAAAAACAAAACCCGCTTTCAAAGCGGGTTTTTTAATGGTGATTTTCCACGGTAAACTTCAAATTTTTTTGGCGTTTACCGTGGATTTTTTTAAGAACCGATGATTTTTTTGAACATATTTTTAAAAAAACCATCGCCTGTTGCGCTTGGCAAGAGAAGACCACGAGACAAATCGTTTTGGATATCTTCCACATTTTCCAACCCCACGCAAAGCCGAATTAAACCGGGCGTGATGCCCGCAATGCGGTGTTCTTCTTCCGACAACTTGCTGTGCGTGGTGGTGGCTGGATGCGTGATGGTGGTTTTTGAATCACCCAAATTGCCGGTGATGGATAAAAGTTTGCAAGAATCAATCACCCGCCACGCCGCTTCTTGCCCGCCTTCTACTTCAAAACTCAACACCGCACCAAATGCAGATTGTTGGCGTTTGGCAAGTTCGTGTTGCGGGTGCGATTCCAAACCCGGATAAAACACTTTTTTGACATTCGGTTGTTTTTCAAGCCAACGGGCAATTTTTAGCGCATTGTCAGAATGCGCTTTCATCCGCAAAGGCAATGTTTCCAAACCTTTTAACAACACCCACGCATTAAAAGGCGACATTGAACAGCCTGATGCACGCAAAAAGCGGAAGATCTCCTCGGTATTTTTTTTGCTGCCGCAAACGGCGCCGCCCATCACTCTGCCTTGCCCGTCAATAAATTTGGTGGCGGAATGAATCACCAAATCCGCACCCAAATCCAAAGGACGTTGCAAAATCGGCGTCATAAAACAATTATCCACCGCCACAATAATGCCGTGGCGGTGCATTTTTTCAGCAATGGCGGCAATATCCGCAATATCGCCCAAAGGATTAGCCGGCGTTTCCAAAAAAGCAAAACGGGTTTTTTGCGTTACCGCACGCTCCCACGCTTGCGGATTTTCAGGCGGAACATAGGTTGTTTTAATATTGAGTTTTGAAAAAACATTGTTAAAAAGTTGAATGGTGGAACCAAAAAGCCTTGTGGATGCGATGATTTCATCCCCTGCTTGCACATGCCCCAGCACCGCCGCCATAATTGCCGCCATTCCGCTTGCAAAAGGATAAGCAATTTCTGCATTTTCTAATTTTGCCAAACGCTCGCAAAACATTGTTGCCGTGGGGTTGGAAAAACGAGAATAAACAAAACCTTCTTCTTCCCCAACAAAACAGCGTGCCGCTTGTTCGGCAGAATCAAAAACAAAACTGGAAGTTAAATAAAGCGCTTCCGCATGTTCTCTAAATTGCGAACGCATTTGCCCGTGGCGCACGCACAAGGTTTCAAAAGAATAAGAATCGTGAGAATCAGAATGATTTTGATTTTTTTCCACGGTCAACTCCAAAAAAATTTCAAAAGCTAAAAAAAAACGTCTCAACACAAAGCGAGACGTTTTTTTATTTTTCTAAAAATGCCGCCGCTTTTTTAGTCAAAAAAGCGAGGCAATCATTTATTCCGCAGCCTCGGGCACGGCGGGAATTTCAATGGGTTCGGGGCGATCCATCAATTCCACAAATGCCATCGGGGCGTTATCCCCAACACGGTAGCCGCATTTTAAAATGCGCAAATAACCACCCGGGCGGCTTTGAAAACGTGGCCCCAATTCATCAAACAATTTAACCACGGCGGCACGATCCCGCAGGCGGTCAAACGCCAAGCGTTTGTGCGCCAAGGAGGGTTTTTTGCCTAATGTAATCATCGGTTCCACCACACGGCGCAATTCTTTGGCTTTGGGCAAAGTGGTTTTGATGGCTTCGTGCGTAATCAAAGAAACCATCATATTGCGCAACATTGCCAAACGGTGGCTTGATGTGCGGTTTAATTTTCGCAATCCATTGCGGTGACGCATTGTTGTAATCCTTTCTTTTGTTTTTGAAAAAAGGCAAAGCAATGAAACAGCGTTTAACGTTGTTCCACGCCAACTGGCGGCCAATTTTCAAGTTTTTTTCCTAATGTGAGCCCACGTTTGGCGAGCACTTCTTTGATTTCATTGAGCGATTTACGCCCCAAATTCGGCGTTTTGAGCAATTCCTGTTCGGTGCGCTGCGTTAAATCACCAATCAAATTGATGTTTTCCGCTTTCAAGCAGTTGGCGGAACGAACCGTTAATTCCAAATCATCCACGGGAGACAAATAAACCGGGTCAATTTGGTTTTGTTGCGGTGCAACCGTTTCCGGCTCCGTGCCTTCCAAATCTGCAAAAACGGAAAGTTGGCTTTTTAAAATGCGGGCAGCCTCACGGATGGCTTCTTCGGGTTCAATCACACCGTTGGTTTCAATTTCCACAATCAAGCGGTCTAAATCAGTGCGCTGCTCAACACGAGCGGCTTCAACGGTATAAGCCACACGCAAAATGGGGCTAAATGAAGCATCCAACACCAACTTGCCAATGGCTTTGCCAACTTCCAAATCGCCCAAGTGGCGCATATTGCCGGGCACATAACCACGGCCTTTTTCCACTTTGATTTCCATTTCCAACTTGCCGTTGGCAGTTAAATGCGCAATCACTTGTTCGGGGTTGATGATTTCCACATCGTGCGGCAATTCAATGTCGCCAGCTTTGACTTCGCCCGGGCCGTTTTTGGTCAAGCGCAACAACACGTTATCACGCCCTTCCAATTTAAAAATCACGCCTTTTAAATTCAAAAGAATATCGACCACGTCTTCTTCCACACCTTCAATGGCGCAATATTCATGCACCACGCCATTGATTTCCACTTCGGTGGGTGCATAACCCACCATAGAAGAAAGTAAAATGCGGCGCAAGGCGTTGCCCAAAGTATGCCCGTAGCCACGCTCAAAAGGTTCCATTCTAACCTTGGCGTGAACGGGAGATTCGCTTTCTACTTCAATGGTGCGGGGGATTAAAAGTCCGTCATTCATTAGCGCCTCCTATTATTTGGAATACAACTCAATGACCAAACCTTCATTCAAGGTGGGCGATAAATCTGCACGTTGCGGCATTGCCTTAAAGGTGCCTTTGGCATCTTTCACGTCCACGCTTACCCACTCCGGAAAACCACGGGATTCAGCCGCTTCCAACGCCGCTTTGCAACGCAAAGATTTTTTGGCACGCTCGGTTAATTCAATCACATCACCGGGTTTGACCAAAAAGGAGGGAATATTCACACGTTTGCCGTTAACCAAAACGCCGTTATGCCGCACCACTTGACGAGATTCCACGCGCGATGCACCAAAACCCATGCGATACGCCACAGAATCCAAGCGGGATTCTAATAATTGCAACAAGTTTTCACCCGTTTGCCCTTTGCGGCGTTCAGCTTCGGCAAAAGCACGGCGGAATTGTCCTTCCAAAACGCCGTAAATGCGGCGGATTTTTTGTTTGGCACGCAAATGCACGCCGTAGTCGGACAAGCGCGCGCCAGATTTTTGCCCATGTTGGCCGGGCGCATAAGAACGGCGTTCAATGGAACATTTGCCAGAAAAACATTTTTCGCCCTTCAAAAAGAGCTTTTCGCCTTCGCGGCGGCACTGACGGCATTTGGGATCTAAATTACGAGCCACTTTTTTCTCTCCTTACATGCGGCGTTTTTTGGGCGGACGGCAACCGTTATGCGGCATTGGCGTCACGTCAGCAATCGCGGTGATTTTTAAACCCAAGGCATTCAAAGCACGAACGGACGATTCACGCCCGGGACCGGGACCTTTAATGCGCACTTCTAGGTTTTTCACCCCGCATTCTTGTGCGGCTTTGCCCGCGGCTTCCGCTGCCACTTGCGCAGCAAAAGGCGTGGATTTGCGCGATCCTCTGAAACCCGAACCACCCGAAGTAGCCCACGCAAGCGTGTTGCCTTGCCGATCGGTGATGGTGATGATGGTGTTGTTAAAAGAAGCGTGCACGTGTGCCACGCCTTCTGCTACATTCTTTTTGACTTTTTTACGAGCTTTAACCGCTGTTTTTGCCATTTTCATCCATCCTTATTTCTTTGCTGCCGCAATGGCTTTGCGTGGACCTTTACGCGTGCGCGCATTCGTGCGCGTGCGCTGTCCACGGCACGGCAAACCTTTGCGATGACGCATCCCTCGGTAGCAGCCCAAATCCATCAGCCGCTTGATATTCATAGAGACTTCACGGCGCAAATCACCTTCCACGGTGTATTTCGCCACTTCAACACGCAATTTTTCCAAATCCGCATCATTTAAGTCTTTGATTTTTTTAGAACGAATCACACCTGCGGCATCGCAAATTTTTTGTGCGCTGCTGCGACCAATGCCATAAATTGCCGTTAAAGCAATTTCAGCATGTTGGTGATTCGGAATGTTTACCCCAGCAATACGGGCCATAAATGCACTCCAAAAAAAGTTAAAATTAGCCTTGACGCTGTTTGTGCCGCGGATCTTTGCAAATCACCCGAACCACACCTTTGCGGCGGATAACCTTGCAATGCCGACACATGCGTTTGACCGAAGGAAAAACTTTCATTTTTAAAACTCCTTGTTAGAAAAATCCGAGAGCCACTCGTTTTTTTTCTAGGTTGATGCGTAGAGAATTCTTATTTTGACCGAAATACGATTCGTCCTTTGCTTAAATCATAAGGCGTCAACTGCACCGTCACCTTATCGCCCGGAAGAATGCGGATATAGTGCATACGCATTTTGCCGGAGATGAAGCCGTGCACAATGTGCCCGTTTTCAAGCCGCACTTTAAAAGTGGCATTGGGGAGATTTTCCAAAATTTCCCCTTGCATTTCTAGGTAATCTTCTTTGGCCATACTATTTCAGAAAAGGAGAACCCTTGAAGTTTGCTTTCTTCAACAGGTTCTCGTATTGATGAGACATAATGTAAGCCTGCACCTGCGACATAAAGTCCATGGTTACAACCACAATAATCAACAAGGAAGTGCCACCAAAATAAAAAGGCACATTCCATTTGATGATTAAAAATTCAGGCAACAAACAAACCAACGTGATATAAACCGCGCCAACCAAGGTCAAGCGCATCAAAATTTTGTCTATATATTTTGCTGTTTGTTCTCCCGGGCGAATGCCGGGCACAAAAGCACCGCTTTTTTTCAGGTTGTCCGCCGTTTCTTTGGAATTGAAAACAAGCGCTGTGTAAAAAAAGCAGAAAAACACTATCGCCGCCGCATACAAAATCACATATTCGGGCTGCCCCGGGGAAAGCGAAGCGGCAATATCTTTGAGCCACGTTAATGAATCGCCCGAGCCAAACCAACCCGCAAGCGTGGCAGGGAACAAAATAATAGATGAGGCAAAAATTGGCGGAATAACCCCCGACATATTGAGTTTTAAAGGCAAGTGCGAAGCCTGCCCGCCGTAGAGTTTGTTATTCACCTGCCGTTTGGCGTAATTGACCAAAATTTTGCGCTGACCACGCTCCACAAACACCACAAAACCAGTAACAAGCACAACAAGCGCACAAATAATCAAAGCAGTTAAAGGATGCATGGAACCCGTTCTAACCAACTCCATCAAGCCGCCGATGGCATTGGGCAAACCTGCCGCAATTCCCGCGAAGATGATAATGGAAATGCCATTGCCAATGCCGCGCTCGGTGATTTGTTCGCCCAACCACATCAAAAACATTGTGCCGGTTAAAAGCGTGGAAACCGTGGTAATTCTAAACACCAATCCCGGGTTATAAACCAAACCGGCTTGGGCTTCCAAAGCAATGGCAATGCCCAAGCCTTGAAAGAGCGCCAAAAACACCGTGCCGTAGCGCGTGTATTGCGTGATTTTGCGTCTGCCCGCCGCGCCTTCTTTTTTCAGGGCTTCTAATTGCGGAGAGGCGACCGTCATCAACTGCATAATAATGGAGGCGGAAATGTAGGGCATAATCCCCAATGCAAAGATGGTAAAGCGCGACAACGCACCGCCCGAGAACATATTAAACATTCCCAAAATGCCACCTTGCTGCGAATTGAACAAATCTGCCAAAACGGCAGGATCAATGCCCGGCACGGGAATATGCCCGCCAATGCGATAAACCACCAGCGCACCCAACAAAAAGAACAGACGGCGTTTTAAATCGCCGAATTTATCTGCACTTTGCGTATTTGGCTTTGCCACCCTAACACCTCGTCTTTTTCCACGGTCAACCGATTATTTTTTTGAAAATTACTCGGCTTTTTTCGCCTTTTCAGGTTCTTTCACACTGCCGCCCGCCGCTTCAATTGCCGCCTTTGCTCCGCGTGTTGCCAAAACACCAACCAACACAAGCTTGCGTGTGATTTCGCCTTTTAAAATTACCTTGGCAGATAAAGCATCCATTGGCACCAAAGCAGCGGCTTGGAGCGCCAACAAATCAATTTCATCGGTAGGAATATTTGCCAAATCGTTTAAGCGCACTTCGTAGTTGCGGCTTCTGGTTAGCGATTTAAAACCACGTTTTGGCAAACGGCGCTGCAAAGGCATTTGCCCACCTTCAAAACCAACCTTATGAAACCCGCCCGCACGGGATTTTTGCCCTTTGTGGCCGCGTCCGCATGTTTTGCCCAACCCAGAACCAATGCCACGACCTACGCGTTTGGCTTTGTGGGTGGCGCCTTCGGCAGGCGCAATGGTATTTAAAAACAAACTCATCTTATTCCACCTTTAAAAGATATTGCACTTTGCGAATCATCCCGCGCACTGCTGGCGTATCTTCTAACTCACGCGTGCTGTTTAAACGGCGCAACCCCAAACCTTTCACCGTTGCGCGATGATCTTGTTTGGTGCCAATGATGCTTTTAATTAAAGTTACTTTTACTTTTTTGTCTGCCATTTTAAATCTCCAACGCTTCTACCGTTAAACCGCGTTTGGCAGCAATTTCATAAGGCGTATTCACACGCATTAAACCATCAATTGTTGCACGCACAATGTTGTAAGGATTGGTAGAACCGTGCGCTTTTGCCACCACATTATTCACACCCGCAACTTCAAACACCGCGCGCATAGCGCCGCCTGCAATAATGCCAGTGCCTTCGGGAGCTGGTTGAATCATCACGCGCGTGGCGCCGTGTTTGCCGATAACGGTATGGTAAACCGTGCCACTTTTCAACGAAACTTTGCGCATTTTGCGGCGGGCTTCATCCATTGCTTTTTGAACAGCCACCGGCACTTCACGGGATTTGCCTTTGCCCATACCAATGCCGCCATCGCCATCGCCCACAACGGTCAATGCCGCAAAACCCAAAATGCGACCGCCTTTGACAACTTTGGTTACACGATTAACGGCAACCATTTTTTCCCGCAAACCGTCATTGTGGTCATCAGCTTGCTGTTTGCGATTTCTTTGCTCTTTCGCCATTTTCTTTAAACCTTCCTAAAACTCTAAACCCGCTTCGCGTGCGGCTTCTGCCAAGGCACGCACGCGCCCGTGGTATTGGTAGCCCGAGCGGTCAAAAGCAACCTTTTTAATTCCTAACGCCAAGGCACGCTCGCCAATTAACTTGCCAACCACGCTGGCAGCCGCTTTGTTGCCGCCGTTTTTAAGCGTTTGGCGCAAAGATTTGTCAAGCGTGGAAGCCGATGCCAACACCTTGTTGCCTGCGGCATCAATGATTTGGGCATAAACGTGGCAATTTGTGCGATTCACACACAAACGCACCGCTTTTAATTGCGCAATCTTCAAGCGGGTTTGGCGGGCACGGCGCAACCGTGCAACTTTTTTGTTAAACATAATCAAAACCTCTTATTTTTTCTTGGTTTCTTTGATGATCACCACTTCGTCTGCATAGCGCACGCCTTTGCCTTTGTAAGGTTCGGGTTTGCGGAAGGCGCGAATCTCAGATGCCACTTGACCAATTTTTTGTTTATCCACACCTTTGATAACAATTTCAGTTTGCGTAGGGCATTCGGCTTTCACGCCATCAGGCAAGGGATAAACCACAGGATGCGAAAAACCCAAACTCAAATTCAAGGTTGCACCTTGTGCTTGGGCGCGGTAACCAACGCCAACAAGCGTCAAGCGTTTTTCAAAACCTTTGGAAACACCGGTAACCATATTTTGCAAGTTGGCACGCATGGTGCCCCACATCGCATTTGAAAATTTTTCGTCGTTGACCGTGGATACTTTAAGTTGACCGTTTTCAAAAACAACATTAACAGCCGGAGATTGCGCGGTTTTTAAAGTGCCCAAGGGGCCTTTGACCACAATTTCATCACCCAAAGAAACTTCAACACCCGCAGGCACAATTACAGGATTTTTACCGATACGAGACATTTTTATTCTCCTTATGCCACGTAGCACAACACTTCGCCGCCCACTTTTTGGGCGCGCGCGGCGCGGTCGGTCATCACACCTTTGGGGGTTGATACAATCGCCACACCCAAGCCATTCATCACACGTGGAATATCTGCTGACGCTTTATAAATGCGCAACCCCGGGCGTGAAACACGTTCAATGCGTTCAATCACAGGGCGGCCAGCGTAATATTTCAGCGTCAAATCCAAGGTGCTTTTGTTTGCGGTTTCCGCTTTGACGCTATAAGCGTCAATATAGCCCTCTTCCTTCAACACCGCGGCAATGGCGGTTTTGATTTTGGAATGCGGCATAGAAACCGAGAGTTTGCCCACCAACTGGGCGTTGCGGATACGGGTCAGCATATCGGCAATCGGGTCGCTCATCGCCATTTTTTTCTCCTTACCAACTGGCTTTCACAACACCCGGGACTTGACCTTCAAAGACCAACTCACGAATTTTATTTCTACACAAACCAAATTTACGGAACACGCCGCGCGGACGACCCGTAATTTGACAACGATTACGCAAACGCGTTGGATTAGCGTTTCTCGGCAAGGCTTGCAATTTCAGGCGAGCTTCGTAGCGTTCAGACTCAGATAAAGCCTGATTGTTGATGATTGCCTGCAAGGCGGCGCGTTTTTGTGCAAACTTATCCACCAACTTGCGGCGTTTTTCTTCACGGTTAATTAAAGAAAGTTTTGCCATCGTGTTTTGCCTCTAATTCTTAAACGGGAATTTGAACGCCAAAAGCAAAGCCTTTGCCTCTGCGTCCGTTTTTGCCGTGGTCGTAATGCTGATATTCATACCGCGCAAAGCGTCCACTTTGTCGTATTCAATTTCAGGGAAGATGATTTGTTCTTTCACGCCCATATTGTAATTACCTTGACCATCAAAACCTTTGGCGGCAATACCGCGAAAGTCGCGAACACGCGGCAGTGCGACACTCACCAAACGGTCAATAAATTCAAACATTTTGGGGCCGCGCAAAGTAACCATACAGCCGATAGGATAACCTTCGCGAATCTTAAAACCCGCAATGGATTTTTTGGCGCGGGTCGTAACAGGTTTTTGCCCGGCGATTTTTGTCATATCAGACAAGGCATTTTCCAACACCTTTTTATCCGCCACGGCTTCGCCCACACCCATATTGAGCGTAACCTTTAAAATACGCGGGACTTCCATCACCGATTTGTAGCCGAATTGCTTTTGCAACTGTGCAACCACTTCTTTTTTGTAAAATTCTTGCAAACGAGCCATTTTTCACCCCTACGCTTGAACCAACTCGCCGTTGGATTTGAAAATGCGCACTTTTTTGCCGTCTTCCATCACTTTGAAACCCACGCGGTCGCCCTTTTGGGTGGCAGGGTTAAAAAGCGCCACGTTGGAGATATGAATCGGCATATCCTTTTCACGAATACCGCCTTGCTCTCCCTTCATCGGGTTCGGACGCACGTGTTTTTTAGCGCGGTTAATGCCTTCCACAAGCACGTGTTCTGCATCCACACGTTTGGTAACGGTGCCGCGGCGGCCTTTGTCTTTACCGGTGATCACAACCACCTCATCGCCTTTTTTAATTTTTTGCATTTTTTAACTCCCTACCTTATAAAACTTCAGGAGCCAAAGAAACGATCTTCATAAACCGTTCCGTGCGCAATTCCCGCGTGACTGGTCCGAAAATACGCGTGCCAATCGGCTCTAACTTGGTGTTTAACAAAACGGCGGCGTTGCTATCAAAGCGAATCAAAGAACCATCTTGGCGGCGCACGCCTTTGGCAGTGCGCACAACCACGGCGTTGTAAACATCGCCTTTTTTCACACGACCGCGCGGAGCGGCATCTTTTACGCTCACTTTGATAATGTCACCAATGCCCGCATAGCGGCGCTTGGAACCACCCAACACTTTAATACACATCACTGAACGTGCACCGGTGTTGTCGGCCACATTCAGCACAGACTGCATTTGTATCATTTTTAAAAACTCTCCAACTTTACCCGCTCAACACAAAGTTTTGCGGTCAGTATTGGAACCCGTTCGGGTTGAAAAAACATAACCTTTAAATCAACAACTTTAAAAGTTACGCACAAGAAAGGGCGGCATTATAACCGCTCTTTTGAAAAAATCAAGCGTTTTTTTACACAACTACCGCTTTTTCAAGAATTGATGCCAACACCCAACTTTTTGTTTTAGACATCGGAATGCCTTCCACAATCTGCACAATGTCGCCCGTTTTGCATTGGTTCTCTTCATCATGCACGTGATATTTTTTGGATTTGACCATCACCTTGCCATAAACAGGGTGTTTCACACGGCGCTCCACCAAAACCGTGATGGTTTTGTTCATTTTGTCACTAACCACGCGACCAGTTAGGCTGCGTTTGACTTTTAATTCTTCACTCATGCTTTCACCTGTTGGGCTTTTTCGGTAAGAAGCGTGCGCACACGGGCAATATCACGGCGCACACTAGAAATTTGACTCACGTTGTTTAATTGTTGCGTGGCAAATTGCATGCGCAAATTGAATTGTGCTTTTAAAAGCGACTTCAATTCGCCCTTTAATTCTTCCACGCTTTTGGCGCGTAATTCTTTGGCTTTCATAAACTCACCTCGCTAAATCAAATGGCGCGTTACAAAAATGGTTGAAATCGGCAATTTGGCAGCCGCCAAAGAAAATGCCTCACGTGCCAATGCTTCTGGCACACCGTCCATTTCATACAAGACTTTGCCGGGTTGAATTTCAGCAACCCAATATTCTGGATTACCTTTACCATTCCCCATACGCACTTCGGCCGGTTTTTTAGAAATAGGTTTGTCTGGAAAAACGCGAATCCAAATGCGCCCGCCCCGTTTGATATGACGTGTCATTGCACGGCGCGCCGCTTCAATTTGGCGCGCAGTCAAGCGTCCGCGACCGGTGGCTTTTAAACCCCATTCACCAAAAGAAACGTTGGTGCCTACCGTAGCCAAGCCACGGTTTCTGCCCTTTTGTTCTTTTCTGTATTTTCTGCGATTAGGTTGCATCATTTTTCAGTGCCTGCCTTTCTAACGCGTTTGGCAGCGGGTTTTTTATCCGCCCCAGCGTTGTCACGTTTGAGCGTGCGGGTTCTGGGTTTATCGTTTTCCGATTTTGCGTTTTTTTCCACGGTCAACGCATCATTTTTTTCAACATTGTCCGCTTTAAAAGGCAATTCGCCTTTGTAAACCCACACTTTGATTCCGATGATTCCATAAGTGGTGCGCGCCTCGGATACAGCATAAGAAATATCCGCACGCAAAGTATGCAAAGGAACACGACCTTCGCGATACCATTCGCTTCTTGCAATTTCCGCCCCATTTAAGCGGCCAGCGCTCATCACCTTGATGCCTTGTGCGCCCAAACGCATTGCACTTTGCATGGCGCGTTTCATCGCACGGCGGAACATAATGCGTTTTTCTAATTGTTGCGCAATGGAATCGGCAATAAGTTGTGCGTCCAATTCGGGTTTTCTAACTTCTTCAATGGAAACATGTACCGGCACGCCCATAATGCGATTTAAATCCGAACGCAACTGTTCAATATCTTCGCCTTTTTTGCCAATAACAACGCCCGGGCGCGCAGAAAACACCGTTACCCTTGCGTTTTTGGCGGGGCGTTCAATCAACACACGGCTAACCGAAGCGTGTGAAAGTTTACGTTTTAAATACTCCCGAACCTTCACATCTTCATGCAACATTTTGGAAAAATCTTTGCCGTTGGCAAACCAACGGGAATTCCAATCTTTGGTTACGGATAAGCGAAAACCAACCGGATGAATTTTTTGTCCCATAATTGCTCCTAATCCGCAACAGTAATGAAAATGTGGCAGGTGGGTTTAACAATGCGATTCCCACGTCCTTTGGCGCGCGCCGTAAAACGTTTTAACACACGCGCTTTTTCCACATAAATGGTAGAGACTTTGAGTTCATCAATATCCGCCCCGTTGTTGTTTTCCGCATTTGCAATGGCGGATTCCAACACTTTGCGAATAATCAATGCGCCTTTTTTAGGACAAAAAGTCAATATATTCAAGGCTTCTGCCACTTTTTTGCCACGCACAAGGTCTGCCACCAGCCGACCTTTTTGCGCGGAGAGGCGAACCCCTTTTAAACTTGCACAAGTTTGCATGTTGTCCGCTCCCTATTATTTCTTGGCTTTCTTGCCGCCCGCATGACCTTTGAAGGTGCGAGTCAAAGAAAATTCGCCAAGCTTATGCCCGACCATATTTTCCGTGACATACACCGGCACATGTTGACGCCCGTTATGCACTGCAATGGTTAAACCGATAAATTCCGGCAAAATGGTCGAGCGACGCGACCAAGTTTTGATCGGACGCTTGTCGCCAGAGGCTTTTGCCGCATCCACTTTGCGCACCAAATGCCCATCGGCAAAAGGTCCTTTTTTAAGAGATCGTGCCATTTTCAAATCACCTCTTAACGTTTATGACGACGCTGAACAATCATATTGTTCGTGCGTTTATTTCTACGCGTGCGGTAGCCTTTGGTTGGTTGCCCCCAAGGACTAACAGGAACGCGACCTTCACCCGTGCGGCCTTCACCACCGCCATGCGGGTGATCAATTGGGTTCATCACCACACCGCGCACTGTTGGGCGAATGCCACGCCAACGCATTGCACCGGCTTTGCCGAATTTACGCAGGTTGTTTTCTTCGTTGCCAACTTCGCCAATTGTGGCACGGCATTCAATATGCACGCGCCGCACTTCGCCCGAGCGCAAACGCAGTTGGGCATAAGCGCCTTCACGGGCTAAAAGTTGCACTGAAGAACCGGCTGAACGTGCGAGTTGTGCGCCTTTGCCCGGGTGCATTTCCACACAACAAATGGTGGTGCCCACGGGAATATTGCGAATAGGCAAAGCATTGCCCGGTTTAATCGGCGCTTCGGCACCGCTCAAAACTTGTTGACCAGCTTTCATCCCTTTGTTTGCAATAATGTAGCGGCGTTCGCCATCAGCATAACAAAGCAGAGCAATATGCGCCGTGCGGTTGGGGTCGTATTCCAAACGCTCCACTTTGGCTGGAATGCCATCTTTATTGCGCAAAAAATCAATCAAGCGATAGGCTTGTTTGTGACCGCCGCCTTGATGACGCACGGTAATATGCCCGTGGTGATTGCGACCAGCGTGTTTTTTCTTGTTTTCAACCAAGCCAGCAAAAGGGCGACCTTTGTGCAACTCGGGATGCACAACCTTCACCACGCCACGCCGACCGGGCGAAGTTGGTTTGACTTTAACGAGCGCCATCGAAGCCTCCTTCTACAAAATTGATTTCAAAGCCTTCTTTTAAGCGCACAAAAGCCTTTTTCCACGATTTTTGTTTGCCCACAAAACCGCGAAAACGCTTCACTTTACCGTGCGTGTTTAAGACTTGAACCGACTCAACTTCCACTTTAAACATTAAAGCCACAGCGGCTTTGATTTCAAGTTTGGTTGCGTTTTTCAAAACGCGAAACACCACTTGGCGATTTTTTTCACCCACAAGCGTTGCTTTTTCAGAGATTTGTGGGGCAAGCAACACTTGCATCAAACGTTCTTCATTCATACCCAAAACTCCTCAAATTTTGCAATCGCTTGGCGAGTGGCTACAACCTTTCCAAAACGCAACAACACCCAAGGGTTGACTTCTTGTGCTTCATAAACCCAAACTGTTGGCACATTGCGGGATGCCAAATACAAGTTTTCATCCAACTCATCGGTTGCAATCAACAAGTTTTCTTGTGGCAAACCCAAATCTTTTAACTTCGCCAAAAAGCCTTTGGTTTTGGGCGAGTCGACCTTTAAAGAATCCACCACAATCAAGCGTTCTTGGCGCAACAATTCAGAAAAAATGGCCGCCATCCCAACGCGATACATTTTGCGGTTGACCTTTTGCGTAAAGTTTTCTAATGGCGAATTAGGAAAAACCCTACCGCCTCCGCGCCACAAAGGCGAACCATTGCTACCCGCACGTGCGCGCCCTGTGCCTTTTTGCCGCCAAGGTTTGGTGGTGGTGTGGCGCACTTGGGCGCGTGTTTTTTGTTGGCGGTTGCCAAGCCTTGCATTCGCTTGATAAGCAACAACCAACTGATGAACCAAGGCTTCATTATAATCGCGTGCAAAAAGCGCGTCAGAAGCTTCCATCTCCGTGGAGGTGCCCGGAGAAACTAAAACTTGTAATTTCATTTGCCGGCCTCCTTCGTATCTTTAATGCTATGGCGAATGGCAACATAAGCACCCTTGGCACCGGGCACAGCACCTTTAACAAGCAAAAGCTGGCGCGCTTCATCCACGCGCACAACTGTCAAACCTTGTTGCGTAACCTTTGCATCGCCCAAATGCCCTGCCATTCTTTTACCCGGAAAAACACGCCCCGGATCTTGCGCTTGGCCGATAGAACCGGGCGCATTGTGAGACACCGAATTGCCATGAGAAGCGCGGTTAGATGCAAAATTATGGCGTTTAATCCCACCTTGAAAACCTTTACCAATGCTTTTTGCCGTTACATCTACCTTTTGACCTTCGGCAAAAAGCGTAACATTCAAAACATCGCCGGCTTTGATTTTTTCAAGTTCCGACTCATTTACACGGAACTCTTTTAAGGCTCGCGCTGGCTCCACCCCTGCTTTGGCAAGATGCCCAGCCATAGGTTTGATAACGCGCGAGGCTTTTCTGCTGCCAAAAGCCACTTGCACGGCGGCATAGCCGTCGTTTTCTGGCGTTTTGACTTGCGAGACGCGGTTGTTGGATACATCCAGCACCGTTACAGGAACGGAAAGACCGTCCGCTGTAAAAATGCGTGTCATCCCAACCTTGCGACCAACAAGGCCTAGACTCATATTATTCTCCTTCGCCTTTTACTGCGATTGGTAAAAGGCACCATCACAAAAAACGGCGCATTATACGCCTAAAAAAAATTATTGCAACTTAATTTCTACATCCACGCCAGCGGGCAGATCCAATTTCATCAAAGCGTCCACTGTTTTATCGGTCGGATCCACAATATCCATCAAACGCAAATGCGTGCGGATTTCAAATTGATCGCGCGAAGCCTTATTGACGTGCGGTGAACGCAGAACATCAAAACGTTGCTTGCTGGTTGGCATCGGCACAGGACCTTTTACAAGTGCGCCCGTGCGTTTAGCGGTTTCCACAATTTCCTGCGCCGATTGATCAATCAAACGATAATCAAAGGCTTTTAAACGAATGCGAATTTTTTGGTTTTGCATAATCTTTACTCAAAGAACAAGGGCTTTGAAACGCCCAACAAAGAACGATGATTTTCCACGGTCAACGCTGAATTTTTTTCAAAAAAAATTGCGCGCCTACCGTGGATTTTTGCTTTCTACTTCCTCTTTCTACTTTCTACTCGATGATTTTACTCACCACGCCGGCACCTACCGTGCGTCCACCTTCGCGAATCGCAAAGCGTAAGCCTTCTTCCATCGCAATCGGACTAATCAATTTCACCGTCATCGCAACGTTATCCCCGGGCATCACCATCTCGGTGCCTTCCGGCAAAGTAATCGCTCCCGTCACGTCCGTTGTGCGAAAGTAAAATTGTGGGCGGTAGTTATTAAAAAATGGCGTGTGGCGTCCGCCTTCGTCTTTGGACAAAACATACACTTCGCCTGTGAAATGGGTGTGCGGGGTAATCGTCCCCGGTTTGCACAACACTTGACCGCGTTCCACTTCTTCACGTTTGGTGCCGCGCAAAAGCACGCCGATATTATCCCCAGCTTGACCTTGATCCAACAATTTGCGGAACATCTCAACACCCGTGCAGGTCGTTTTGCTCGTGGCTTTAATCCCCACAATTTCAATCTCTTCGCCCACTTTAATAATGCCGCGCTCCACTCTGCCCGTTACCACCGTGCCACGACCAGAAATTGAAAACACATCTTCAACCGGCATCAAAAACGGTTGGTCAATCGCACGTTCCGGCGTGGGAATATAAGAATCCAATGCTTCTGCCAATTTGAAAATGCTCGGCTCGCCAATCTCGCTTTGGTCGCCTTCCAATGCCTTCAAAGCAGAACCTTTCACAATGGGAATATCATCGCCCGGGAAATCATATTTGGAAAGCAATTCCCGCACTTCCATTTCCACCAATTCCAACAGTTCCGCATCGTCTACTTGGTCGCATTTGTTCAAATAAACAATAATATAAGGAACGCCCACTTGGCGCGCCAACAAAATGTGTTCGCGCGTTTGCGGCATCGGACCATCCGCAGCTGAACACACCAAAATCGCACCGTCCATTTGCGCCGCACCTGTAATCATATTCTTCACATAGTCCGCGTGCCCCGGACAATCCACGTGCGCGTAGTGTCTATTCTCCGTTTCATACTCCACATGCGCCGTGTTAATCGTAATCCCACGCGCCTTCTCTTCCGGCGCCGCGTCAATCTCATCATACTTCTTCGCCGAACCACCATACTTCTTGGACAATACACTCGTAATCGCCGCCGTCAACGTCGTCTTACCATGGTCTACGTGCCCAATCGTCCCTACATTCACATGCGGTTTCGTGCGTTCAAATTTTTCCTTGGCCATCTTTCAAAACTCCTTTCACTTTTTGTTGATGACTGCCTCAGCGACATTTTTCGGCGCTTCGGCATAATGTTTAAATTCCATAGAATAAATGGCGCGCCCTTGGGTGAGCGAGCGCAGTTGCGTGGCATAGCCAAACATTTCTGCCAACGGCACTTCGGCTTTAATCACCTTGATGCCGCCCGCTTGATCTTCCATGCCTTGCACAATGCCACGGCGCGAAGACAAATCGCCCATCACATTGCCCATGTATTCTTCGGGGGTTTCCACTTCCACCGACATCATCGGCTCCAACAAAGTTGGACTGGCTTTTTTCATTCCATCTTTAAATGCCATAGAAGCCGCCATGCGGAAGGCATTTTCGTTTGAGTCAACATCGTGGTAAGAACCGTCAAACAACGTGAACTTAATATCAACCACGGGATAACCTGCCAAAACGCCCGAAGTAATAGCATCTTGCAAGCCTTTATCAACCGCTGGAATGTATTCACGCGGCACCACGCCGCCTTTAATGGCATCAATAAATTCGTAACCTTTGCCGGGTTCATTGGGTTCAATTTTGAGCCAGACGTGACCATATTGACCGCGCCCGCCAGATTGCTTGACAAATTTTCCTTCGCTTTCCACTGCTTTTTTGATGCATTCGCGATAAGCCACTTGCGGTGCACCAACGGTGGCATCCACGTTAAATTCACGGCGCATGCGGTCAACAATAATATCCAAATGCAATTCACCCATGCCGGAAATAATGGTTTGCCCTGATTCTTCATCCGAGCGCACGCGGAAAGACGGATCTTCTGCTGCCAAGCGCCCCAAAGCAATACCCATTTTTTCTTGGTCGGCTTTGGTTTTGGGTTCCACTGCCACGTGAATCACAGGTTCAGGGAATTCCATTTTTTCCAAAATAATCGGCGCTGACGGATCACACAAAGTTTCACCCGTTGTGCATTCTTTTAAACCCACACAAGCGGCAATGTCGCCCGCGCGCACTTCTTTGATTTCTTCACGGTTATTGGCATGCATTTGCAACAAACGACCGATGCGCTCTTTTTTGTTTTTCACAGGGTTTAAAACGGTATCACCCGAATTTAAAACCCCAGAATAAACGCGAATAAAGGTGAGTTGCCCCACAAAAGGATCGGTCATCAATTTGAAAGCCAAAGCGGAGAATTTTGCCTCATCACTTGCTTGGCGGTGATCTTTTTCGCCGTTTTCTTTTTCGCCTTCAACAGGCGGAATATCCACAGGAGAAGGCAACAATTCAACCACGGCATCCAACATGCGTTGCACGCCTTTATTTTTAAAAGCAGTGCCGCAGAGCATCGGTTGAATTTCGCAAGAAATGGTGCGAATCCGCAAGCCTTTAATAATATCCGCTTCCGACAAATCGCCATTTTCCAAATATTGATTCATCAATTCTTCGGACGATTCAGCCGCCGCTTCCAACATATGCTCGCGCCATTCTTGCGCTTTGCCTTTTAAATCCGCTGGAATATCTTGGTATTCGTATTTCATCCCTTGGGATGCTTCATCCCAAATGATGGCTTTCATTTTGATTAAATCCACCACGCCTTGAAACGATTCTTCCGCACCAATTGGAATCACAATCGGCACAGGATTAGCTTTTAAGCGTTGGCGCATTTGGTCGACCACGCGGTAAAAATTTGCACCCGAGCGGTCCATTTTGTTAACAAAAGCCAAGCGTGGCACTTTGTATTTCACTGCTTGACGCCAAACAGTTTCCGACTGCGGTTGCACACCACCCACCGCACAATAAACCATGCAAGCGCCATCCAACACGCGCATAGAGCGTTCTACTTCAACGGTAAAATCCACGTGTCCCGGGGTGTCTATGATATTAAAACGGTGTTCCGGAAAGCTATGGTCCATCCCTTTCCAAAAACAAGTGGTTGCCGCAGAAGTAATGGTAATGCCGCGTTCTTGTTCTTGCGCCATCCAGTCCATTGTGGCAGCGCCGTCATGCACTTCGCCCAACTTGTGATTCACGCCTGTATAAAACAAAATGCGCTCAGTGGTGGTGGTTTTTCCCGCGTCAATGTGGGCGGAAATGCCAATATTGCGGTAGCGTTCAATTGGAGTTTTTCTAGCCATTTTTTACACTCCTTAAAAACGAAAATGCGAAAAGGCTTTGTTGGCTTCTGCCATACGATGCACTTCATCGCGTTTTTTCACCGCACCGCCGCGATTTTCCGCAGCCTCCAACATTTCAGCTGCCAAACGTTGCCCCATGGATTTTTCTGAACGTTTTCTGGCAAATTCTCTTAACCAACGCATGGCTAATGCCGTGCGGCGGCTTGGACGCACTTCCACCGGCACTTGATAGTTGGCACCGCCCACGCGGCGGGATTTCACTTCCACCACGGGTTTAACGTTGTTCATTGCGGCGGCAAAAACTTCCAATGGATCTTTGCCTGTTTTTTCTTTAATTTGGTCAAATGCGCCATAAACAATACGTTCGGCAACCGATTTTTTGCCATCTTGCATAATGGCGTTTACAAATTTTGAAACCTCAACGCTGCCGAATTTTGGGTCCGGCAAAATATCGCGCTTTGGCACTTCGCGACGACGCGGCATTTTTATATCCTTTCAATCACACTTCAGTTGAAAATAAACATTCTCTTGGCAATTTCAAAAAATCACCACTTACTCAAACCGCTTTGTTTAAGCGGCCTTTGGACGTTTGGCACCGTATTTGGAACGTGCCTGTTTGCGGTCTTTCACACCTTGCGTATCCAATGAGCCACGCACCGTGTGATAACGCACACCGGGCAAATCTTTCACACGACCACCGCGCAAAAGAACCACCGAGTGTTCTTGCAAATTGTGCCCTTCCCCACCGATATACGAAATCACTTCAAAACCATTGGTTAAGCGCACTTTGCACACTTTGCGCAAAGCGGAGTTTGGTTTTTTGGGCGTTGTCGTATAAACACGCGTGCAAACGCCGCGTTTTTGCGGACATTTTTCAAGTGCGGGCACTTTATTTTTGACCTTTTCTGCCACGCGAGATTTGCGCACCAGTTGGTTGATGGTTGGCATAATATTTCCTTTTGCTAAAAGCCATTAAGCGACAAAAATTGCGGATTTTATAAAAAAAACGTTTTTTTTGTCAAACAAAAAATGATTTTCCACGGTAAACCCACTATTTTTTTGAAAAAAATACGCGGTTTACCGTGGATTTTTATGATTACAACTAAACGCCCTCAACTGCTCCCGTTGATTAGCGGATTCTATGGGAAAATCCCACTCGTCTTCATCCTGTTTGGCGTGGCGGGTTTGGTGATAAATCAAGCCTGTTCCCGCAGGAATCAAACGGCCGACAATCACGTTTTCTTTCAAACCGCGCAATTCATCGCGTTTGCCCATAATCGCGGCTTCGGTTAAAACCCGCGTGGTTTCTTGGAAGGACGCAGCGGAGATGAAGGAATCGGTCGACAAAGACGCTTTGGTAATCCCCAAAAGCACATGCTCAAAGGTTGCTGGACGTTTGCCATTTTTTTCCGCCTTTTCATTTTCCAACAACAATTCCGCGCGTTCCACTTGTTCAGAAGGAATAAAGCGGGTGTCGCCCGGGTCGTTGATGACCACGCGGCGCAACATTTGGCGCACAATCACTTCAATGTGTTTGTCGTTAATCTTCACGCCTTGTAAGCGGTAAACCTCTTGGACTTCGTCTGTAATATAACGCGCCAAGGCTTCCACACCTTGCAAACGCAAAATGTCGTGCGGATCCAAACCATCGCCTTCCACAATTTTTTCGCCTTTGTTGACCACTTGACCATCATGAACCAACAACACGCGGTCCTTGGCAATGGCTTTTTCCCAAGTATCGCCTTGTGAATCGGTGATTTGCAGTTTTTGCTTGCCTTTGGTTTCTTTGCCAAAGGTAAACGTGCCTGTTTTTTCTGCCAAAACGCTCGGCTCTTTGGGCGGGCGCGCTTCAAAAAGCTCTGCCACGCGCGGTAGACCGCCCGTGATATCGCGGCTTTTACGAGCAGATTCGTGTGGCATCCGCGCCAAAACGTCGCCTGCCTTAACCTTTTGCGCATCTTCTACCGAGATAATCGCGCCAACTTGCAAGGTCATCGTCACGGGTTTGTCGCTATCCAACATTAAAACAGGCTCACCATTTTCATCCAACAAATGCACCAAAGGACGCACGCCTTTGGCTGCGCGCCCGCCACGTTTGGAATCAATCACGCGCAATGTGGCATTGCCTGTTAAATCATCCGTTTCTTTAATAACGGTTTCCCCTTCCACCACGTTTTCAAAACGCACAATGCCCGCGTATTCCGTGATGATGGGGTGCGCGTTCGGGTCCCACGTGGCAATGATTTTGGTGGCTTCAATTTTTTGGGAATCGTCCACCAAAAGCGTTGCGCCATAAGGAATTTTGTGGCGTTCGCGCTCTCTGCCGAGATCATCCACAATGACCACTTCACCCGAGCGGGAAATCACCACCTTTTCATCGCCACGCGAAACATAACGCATACCTTCCAAGCGAACCGTGCCTGCGGATTTGCTTTGTGCTTTGTCGGCAATGGCATCAACAGCCGCGGCACCACCAACATGGAAGGTGCGCATGGTTAATTGTGTTCCGGGTTCGCCAATAGATTGCGCAGCAATGACGCCAACCGATTCGCCAACATTCACCATATTCCCGCGCCCCAAATCGCGCCCATAACATTTGGCGCACAAACCATAGCGGGTTTCGCAAGTCAAGGGCGTGCGCACTTTGACTTCGTCTACACCAAGTTTTTCAATCAATTCGGCTTTGTCTTCATCCAACAATTCGCCAGCGAAAATCACGGTTTCGTGCGTTTCAGGGTCAATCACGTCTTCGGCGGTCACGCGCCCTAAAACACGGTCGCACAATTTTTCAATAACCTCGCCACCTTCCACAAGCGCTTTGAACACAAAGCCGTTTTGGGTGCCGCAATCGTTTTCGGTAATCACCAAATCTTGGGTCACATCCACCAAACGGCGCGTTAAATAACCAGAGTTCGCGGTTTTAAGCGCCGTATCCGACAAACCTTTGCGCGCGCCGTGTGTGGCAATAAAATATTCCAAAACATTCAAACCTTCGCGAAAATTCGTGCGAATGGGGGTTTCAATAATGGAACCATCGGGTTTTGCCATCAAACCGCGCATCCCCGCCAACTGCCGAATTTGTGCCGCCGAGCCACGCGCACCCGAGTCCGCCATCATATAAATGGAGTTGAACGATTCTTGGTCAACCATTTTGCCTAAGCGGTCTTTGACCTTTTCCTTGCTCAATTCCTCCATCATCACCTTGCCGATGTCATCCCCCGCTTTGCCCCAAATGTCGACCACTTTGTTGTAGCGTTCGCCATCGGTCACCAAACCATCAAAATATTGGCGTTGGATGCCTTCCAACTCTTTTTCGGCATTTTCAATGATTTTGGTTTTTTGTTTGGGAACCAAAATATCGTCCGAACAAAAAGAAATTGCGCCTTTGGTTGCCAAGGCGTAGCCGTTTTGCATGAGTTTGTCCGCAAAAATCACGGTTTCTTTTAAACCACAACGGCGGAAGGCTTCATCAATGAGTTTGGAGATTTCCTTTTTCTTTAAGGGTTTATCAATCAATTTAAAAGACAAACCTTTGGGCAAAATGCGGGAAAGCAATGCTCTGCCAGCCGTGGTTTCAAAACGCTTCAAATGTTCTTCCACGGTGCCGTCTAAATTTTTTTCATATTGCGCAATGCGCACGGTGATTTTGGCGTGCAAATCAACGGTTTTATTCGCCAAGGCACGCTCAACCTCTTTCACATCACTAAAATACATGCCTTCACCTTTGGCATTGATGCGCTCACGCGTGGCGTAATAAAGCCCCAACACAATGTCTTGGGATGGCACAATAATCGGCTGACCATTGGCAGGCGACAAAACATTGTTGGAAGCCAACATAAGCGTGCGCGTCTCCGTTTGCGCCTCAATGGACAAGGGCACGTGAACCGCCATTTGGTCGCCGTCAAAGTCCGCATTAAATGCCGTGCAAACAAGCGGGTGCAGTTGAATGGCTTTGCCTTCAATCAATTTCGGCTCAAAAGCCTGAATACCCAAACGGTGCAAGGTTGGCGCGCGGTTGAGCATCACGGGGTGTTCAGATATCACTTCTTCCAAAACATCCCACACCACAGGGTCTTGGTTATCCACCATTTTTTTGGCGTGTTTGGAAGTGGCAGCATAGCCCATCACCTCCAAGCGATTGAAAACAAAAGGTTTAAACAATTCCAACGCCATCAATTTAGGTAAACCGCATTGATGCAATTTCAACTGCGGGCCCACCACAATCACAGAACGGCCAGAATAGTCCACGCGTTTGCCCAACAAGTTTTGGCGGAAACGCCCACCTTTGCCTTTGATCATATCCGCCAAGGATTTTAATGGGCGCTTGTTGGCACCAGTCATCGCTTTGCCGCGTCTGCCGTTATCCAACAAAGAATCCACTGCTTCTTGGAGCATTCGTTTTTCATTTCTGACAATCAAATCTGGTGCTTTTAATTCCAAAAGGCGTTTTAAGCGGTTATTGCGGTTAATCACGCGGCGATACAAATCGTTCAAATCACTGGTGGCAAAACGCCCGCCATCCAGCGGCACCAAAGGACGCAATTCGGGCGGCAACACGGGCAAAACTTCCAAAATCATCCATTCGGGTTTGATGCCTGAGCGCTGAAAAGCCTCCAAAACCTTTAAGCGTTTGGTGTTTTTTTTGCGTTTGGCATCTGATTTCGTCACTTCCAACTCGGCTTTTAAGCGTTCTACTTCTTCTGGCAAATCAATATGTTGCAAAAGCTCGCGAATGCCCTCAGCCCCCATTACCGCTTTGAATTCTTCCTTGGTGTATTTTTCCACCAAATCCAAATACTGCTCTTCACTCAACAGTTGGCAAGTTTTAAGTTCCGGCACCATCCCCGGGTCGGTAACCACGTAAGCTTCAAAATACAACACGCGTTCAATATCGCGCAAAGTCATATCCAACACCAACCCCAAGCGGCTTGGCAAGGATTTTAAAAACCAAATATGCGCAATGGGGGATGCCAATTCAATATGCCCCATTCGTTCGCGGCGCACGCGCGCCAAGGTCACTTCCACGCCGCATTTTTCACAAGTTACACCACGGTGTTTCAAACGTTTGTATTTGCCGCACAAGCATTCATAATCCTTGGTGGGGCCAAAAATTTTGGCGCAAAACAAGCCATCGCGCTCGGGTTTAAAAGTGCGGTAGTTGATGGTTTCCGGCTTTTTCACCTCGCCAAAAGACCACGAACGAATTTTTTCGGGCGATGCCAAGCGGATGGAGATGGCATCAAATTCATCTTCTGCCATCACTTGTTTAAATAAATCAGTCAGATTCATAAGAAAACTCCAAGCGTTTTTTTAGCGGTGTTCCATATCAATATCAATGGCAAGAGAACGAATCTCTTTGACCAACACATTAAAGGATTCCGGAATGCCAGCATCAATGCGGTGTTCGCCTTTGACAATGTTTTCATAAACCTTGCGGCGACCTTCGGTGTCGTCCGATTTGACGGTGAGCATTTCTTGCAACACATAAGAAGCACCATAAGCTTCCAACGCCCACACTTCCATTTCCCCAAACCGCTGACCGCCGAATTGTGCCTTGCCGCCCAAAGGTTGTTGCGTAACCAGCGAATAAGAACCGGTTGAACGTGCGTGCATTTTGTCATCCACCAAATGGTGCAGTTTCAAATAGTGCATATAGCCAACCGTCACAGGACGGTCAAATGGGTCGCCCGTTCTGCCGTCATACAAGGTCATTTGCCCCGATTCTGGCATATCTGCCAAGCGCAACATTTCTTTGATTTCAGAATCTTTGGCACCATCAAAAACCGGCGTGGCAAAAGGAATGCCACCGCGCAAATTTTCAGCCATTTCTTTTAATTCATCCACGGTCAACGCATTTAAATTTTCAGAATGGCCGCCAGCAGAATAAATTTGATTCAAAAACTCTTTGAGTTCTTTGACATTGGCATTGCGGCGCAACATCGCATCTACTTTTTGACCCAAAGCTTTGGCTGCCAAACCCAAATGCACTTCCAAAATCTGCCCAACATTCATCCGAGAAGGCACACCCAATGGATTCAAAACAATATCAACAGGCGTGCCGTCTGCCATATAAGGCATATCTTCCACCGGCAAAATGCGCGACACCACGCCTTTGTTGCCGTGGCGACCTGCCATTTTGTCTCCCGGTTGCAAGCGGCGTTTGACGGCAACATAAACCTTCACCATTTTTTGAACACCGGGCGGCAATTCATCGCCTTGGGTTAATTTTTTCTCTTTGTTTTTGTAGGCTTTGTCAAAATCTTCGCGTTGGTGTTTTAAGGCGGTTTGGATTTCTTCCATTTGCCGCGCCCAATCGTCATCTGCCAAGCGAATTTCAAACCACGCGTGCGGCGAGTCTAATTTTTCCAAGTATTCCGCCGTGATAACGCTACCCTTGGCTAAACGCTTGGGGCCGCCATTTGCCACTTTGCCGATGAGCATTGTTTTTAAGCGGTCAAAAGCATCGCGCTCAATGATGCGCATTTGGTCCGCCAAATCATTTTTAAAATGGCGCAAATGTTCATCAATAATGGATTGGGCGCGTTTATCGCGCTCAATGCCTTCGCGGGTGAAAACCTGCACATCAATGACAGTGCCAGAAATGCCAGACCTAACGCGCAAAGACGTATCCTTCACGTCCGATGCCTTTTCGCCAAAAATGGCGCGCAAGAGTTTTTCCTCAGGCGTTAATTGTGTTTCACCTTTGGGCGTGACCTTGCCAACCAACACATCGCCTGCTTTGACTTCTGCGCCAATATAAACAATGCCCGATTCATCCAAGCGGGATAATTGTGCTTCTCCCAACGAAGCAATATCGCGCGTAATTTCTTCTGGTCCCAACTTCGTATCGCGTGCAACCACAGTGATTTCTTCAATGTGAATAGACGTATAACGATCATCTGCCACAACGCGCTCGGAGACCAAAATGGAATCTTCATAGTTGTAGCCGTGCCACGGCATAAAGGCGATGAGCATATTTTGCCCCAACGCCAACTCGCCCTTGTCGGTGGAAGCACCATCGGCAATCACATCGCCTCTTGCGATTTTGTCGCCCACTTTCACCATCGGGCGTTGGTTGATATTCGTGCTTTGGTTGGAATGCGTGTATTTCACCAAGTTATAAATATCCACATTCACCTTGCCCGCTTCGGTTTCGTCATTATTCACACGCACAACCACGCGGGAAGCGTCTACATAATCCACAATGCCGCCGCGGCGCGCCAAAACAACGGTGCCAGAGTCTTCCGCAACGGTGCGTTCAATGCCTGTGCCAACCAAAGGTTTTTCCGGATGCAAACACGGCACCGCTTGGCGCTGCATGTTGGCGCCCATCAAAGCGCGGTTCGCGTCATCGTGTTCCAAAAATGGAATCAAAGAAGCCGCAACCGACACAATTTGCCCGGGCGCCACGTCCATATAGTTAACCTTTGTGGCTTCTGCCAAAATGGTCTCACCATTTTCGCGGCAAGTCACCAAGCCTTCACGCAGTTTGCCTTTTTCATCCAAAGGCGCATTGGCTTGGGCAATAATGTATTTGCCTTCCTCAATGGCGGACAAATATTCAATATCGTTGGTTACTTGGCAATCCACAACCTTGCGGTAGGGCGTTTCAATAAAACCGTAATCATTCACACGCGCATAAAGTGCCAAGGAATTGATCAAGCCAATATTGGGACCTTCGGGCGTTTCAATCGGGCACACGCGCCCGTAATGCGTAGGATGCACGTCTCTGACTTCAAAACCCGCGCGCTCACGCGTTAAACCACCGGGGCCCAAGGCGGACACGCGGCGTTTGTGCGTAATTTCCGACAACGGATTGGTTTGATCCATAAATTGCGAAAGTTGGCTAGAACCAAAAAATTCTTTAACCGCCGCGCTAATTGGTTTGGCGTTGATCAAATCGTGCGGCATTAAATTTTCTGATTCCGCTTGGCTCAAACGCTCTTTTACCGCGCGCTCAACGCGAACCAACCCCGAGCGGAAATGATTTTCTGCCAATTCGCCAACGGAGCGCACGCGGCGGTTGCCCAAATGGTCAATATCATCAATAGCGCCTTTGCCGTTTCTTAAATCCACCAAAATTTTCACCACGTCAATAATATCTTTGGGTGATAAGGTCATTTGTGGCAAGACTTCCACTGTTGCGCCTTCGGTTTTGAATTTTTCAGAAAGCGCGTTCGCCTCTTCCAAACTCAAATTTTCCCCCACGGCGCGTGCGCCGTAGCGCAAACCTTCCACGAGTTTTTGGATTTCATCCATTGACAAACCCGTGCGTTTTTCTAGTTTTTTAAGCGATGCTTCAGAACGAGAATTGAGCGCTTTGATTGAGACTTTGTAATCTTTATCCAAACTGCGATTTAAACGCCGATTGAATTTCATACGCCCAACCGCCGACAAATCATAGCGTTCATCGGAAAAGAATAAGCTGTGAAATAACATTTCCACCGCTTCTTCGGTTGGCGGCTCGCCCGGGCGCATATTGCGGTAAATGGCAATTTTGGCGTTTTGTTGCGTGTTGGTGTCGTCCGAGCGCAAGGTGTTGGCAATAAAAGGGCCGCGATCCAAATCGTTGATGAATAAGGTTTGGAGGTGGGAAATCACAAAATCTTCGGCGTTTACTTCTTTGATGCGTTCTATCAAGGACTCACCGATTTCTTCATTGGCGTAGGCAATCACCTCGCCATCCGATGTTACCAAATCGTCTGCCAACACGCGCCCCAACAAAAATTCCGGCGGCACGGCAATGCGTTTGACACCCGCGGCTTCCAAATCGCGAATGTGTTTGGCAGTAATACGTTTATCCTTGGGAATAATGACTTTGCCTTTTGCATCTTTAAAATCAAAATGCGCCACTTCGCCGCGCAGGCGTTGCGGCTGAACGCTCATTTCAATGTTGCCATCCATGGCAAAATAAAAATCATCAAACTCAAAAAAGTTTTTCAAAATTTCTTGTGTTTGCATGCCGAGCGCGCGCAAAAGTGTGGTAATCGGCATTTTGCGTTTGCGGTCAACGCGAAAATACAAAATATCCTTCGCGTCAAATTCCATATCCAACCACGAACCGCGGTAAGGAATAATGCGGGCAGAAAATAAGAGTTTGCCAGAAGAATGCGTTTTGCCGCGATCGTGCTCAAAAAATGCACCCGGGGAGCGATGCAGTTGCGACACAATCACGCGTTCTGTGCCGTTAATCACAAAAGAGCCGTTGTCCGTCATCAACGGAATTTCGCCCATATAAACTTCGTTTTCGCGGATTTCTTTAATCGTATCGGGATTGTCTTTGTCCTTAATCACCAACTGGACGCGGGCGCGGATTGATGCGGCGTAGGTTAAACCGCGCATTTGGCATTCCGCCACGTCAAAAACGGGTTCGCCCAAGGTATAGCTAACAAAACGCAATTCAGCAAAACCCGAATGAGAAATAATGGGAAAAATATCCTTAAACGCCGCTTGCAAACCTTGCACTTTGCGCTCTTCGGGTTTTTCATAGCGTTGCAAAAACGCCTTAAAAGATTCAAGCTGTGTGGAGAGCAAATACGGCACGTCCAAGACGCGCGCACGTTTGGCAAAACTTTTGCGAATGCGTTTTTTTTCGGTGAAGGAGTAAGACATAAAAACTCCAAAAAAGAAAGGTCAGAAGAACAAAAAGGCAGGCTTTTGGGTTCTTTTTAAAAAGCCAAAAGAGTGCGTTTTTCAAAAAAAAATGTAGTCGACCGTGGAAAAACGCTTTTTTCCACGGTCAACACAATTTTTTTGGTTTCCCAAGGTTTTTACTTCAACTCCACCTTGGCGCCAGCATCTTCTAATTGTTTTTTCAAAGCGTCTGCATCGGCTTTGGACAAACCTTCTTTAACGGGCTTGGGTGCGCCATCAACCAAATCTTTGGCTTCTTTCAAGCCCAAACCGGTTGCGGCTCTGACCACTTTGATGACTTCAACCTTCTTATCACCCACAGCAGCCAAAACCACAGTAAATTCGGTTTTTTCTTCGGCAGCCGGCGCACCACCTGCGGCAGCACCCGGAGCAGCCACCGCCAAAGCAGCGGCAGAAACACCGAATTTTTCTTCAAAGGCTTTGACCAAATCGTTTAATTCCATCACGGTCATACCCGCAACGGCTTCCAAAATTTCTTCTTTGCTGATTGCCATTTTGTTTTACTCCAATATTGTTTGAAAAAGGCGACTATGCCGCTGCCGCTTCGGTTTCTTTCTTTTTGGCAAGTGCCGCCAAGGCACCTGCAAAACCAGAAACGGGCGCTTGCATCACACCCAAAAGTTTTGCCAACAATTCTTCGCGGCTGGGGATGCTTGCCAAGGCTTTGACCCCTTCGGCATCCAAAAATTCACCAGTATAAGAACCGGATTTCACCACGAGCTTTTCATTGCCCTTGGCAAATTCCACCAAAACCTTGGCGGCAGCCACGGCATCTTCCGATAAGCCGTAAATCAAAGGTCCCGTCATTTGGTCGGTTAAATTTGCAAAAGGCGTGTTGGCTACCGCGCGGCGCACGAGCGTGTTTTTAACCACATGCAGATAAACCCCCGCTTCGCGCGCTTTTTTGCGCAAAAGCGTTAAATCACCAACTTCAATGCCGCGGTATTCCGCCAACACCATCGTTTGGGATTTTTCCACCTGTGCCGACACCGCCGCCACCACGGCTTTTTTGTCGCTCAGATTAAGACCCATCGGTCATCCTCCATTTGCATTTACAAAAAGTGAGTTGCTTAAAACCCACCACCCTTATGGCACCTCAAAGGGAAAATCCTTTTTGGACACCATCTGCGCAGGCAGTTTTTTTAAGCATTTTGAAAAACAAATGCGCCTGCGGTCTTTGACGATAAGGGTTTTTGAAAATCAAAAACCCTTGCCCAAAGTTCTTTAAAAACTTGCGGTATCCACACGCAACCCGGGGCCCATCGTGGAAGTCAGGCTAATTTTCTTCAAATAAATCCCTTTGGATGTTGCCGGTTTGGCTTTGTTTAAAGCATCCAACAAGGCTTTGAAGTTTTGCGACAAGGCATCATCACTAAACGAGACGCGACCAATGGTGGCGTGAATAATACCTGCTTTGTCCGTGCGGTATTGCACTTGCCCAGCTTTGGCGTTTTTGACCGCGGTTTCCACATCCATGGTTACCGTGCCGACTTTGGGATTAGGCATCAAGCCACGCGGCCCCAAAATTTGCCCCAACTGCCCAACCACGCGCATGGCATCAGGAGTGGCAATCACAATATCAAAATCCAATTTGCCGGCTTTCACATCAGATGCCAAATCTTCAAAACCAACCACATCGGCACCTGCGGCGCGAGCAGCTTCGGCTTTGGCGCCTTGGGCAAAAACGGCAACGCGAACAGACTTGCCTGTGCCCGCGGGCATTACCACCGAACCACGAACAGTTTGGTCGGATTTGCGGGCATCCACACCCAACACCACGGCAACATCTACCGATTCATCAAATTTGGCGTTTGCCAACTTTTTCACTAACGCCAAGGCTTCGTTTAATGGGTAGAATTTTTGGCGATCAAATTGACCTGCCAAGGCTTTTTGTTTTTTTGTTAGCTTTGCCATTTTTATACCCCTTCCACGTTCAAGCCCATAGAACGCGCCGAACCTGCAATGGTGCGAACCGCCGCGTCCAACCCTGCTGCGGTTAAATCAGGCATTTTGGTTTGCGCAATTTCTTCTAATTGCTTGCGGGTGACTGTGCCGACTTTATTTTGATTCGGTTTTTGCGAACCTTTTTGAATGTTGGCTGCTTTTTTGAGCAAAATAGTTGCCGGCGGCGTTTTCATCACAAAGGTGAAAGATTTATCCGCAAAGGCGGTAATCACCACAGGAATCGGCAAGCCCGGTTCCATTTTTTGCGTTTGCGCATTAAAGGCTTTGCAAAATTCCATAATGTTCAAACCGCGCTGACCCAAGGCTGGACCAATCGGGGGAGACGGGTTGGCTTTGCCCGCCGGCACTTGCAATTTAATATAGCCAACAATTTTTTTGGCCATTTGTTTTTACTCCTTATCAGTGAGTGCAATCGTGCGATTAAAACCTCAAACGCACTCCTCTTTTCCATCTTTGCTTTTAAAAGGCGATGGATAAAACCTTTTTAAAAACGTGAAAATCCACGGTAAACCTACAATTTTTTTATTTTTTTAGGCTTTCTCCACTTGGCTGAACTCCAACTCCACAGGAGTTGCGCGCCCAAAAATGGTAACAGATACGCGAAGACGGCTTTTTTCATAATTCACATCTTCCACCAAACCGTGAAAATCGGTGAAAGGCCCTTCTTTAACCCGAACAGTTTCGCCCACTTCAAAAATAATTTTGGGACGCGGGCGGTCTTCTTGCATTTGTTTTAAAATTTTTTCCACTTCGGCATCGGATATTGGTGTTGGCTTGTTGCCCGAGCCGCCGACAAAACCGGTTACTTTCGGTGTGTTTTTCACCAAATACCAAGTTTCATCGTTTAATTCCATTTCCACCAAAACATACCCCGGAAAAAATTTGCGCTCCGAGGTTGATTTTTGCCCAGCGCGGATTTCTTCCACCACTTCAACCGGCACCAAAATACGCCCGAATTTATCCTGCATTCCAAGGCGCTGCACGCGCTCAGTAATTGCGCGCATCACGCTTTTTTCAAAACCCGAATAGGCATGCACCACATACCAGCGCATTGTTATTGCCTCCAACCCAAGACCAAGTCGTAGAGCACCCACTCCAAGGTTTTGTCTGTTAAATAAAGGAAAAATGCCATCACCACCACAAAACCAAAAACAACCAGCGTGGTTTGCACGGTTTCTTTGCGACTTGGCCAAACGACTTTGCGCGTTTCCACAATGGCTTCTTTGACAAAAACCATAAAGCGTTTGCCGTGCGTGGTTTGCCATGCCACAAGCGCTGCCAACACAACGCCTGCAACTACCGCCAAAACGCGCAAAACAATGGCGGCATCCGTCATCCAGCGAAATGCCACAATGCCTGCAATCAACAACAACAGCGCGATGGTAAATTTTATTTTGTCAGCCATATCAACACGTTTTGCGTTTTGGCAGGGGCAGAGGGAATCGAACCCCCAACCTTCGGTTTTGGAGACCGACGCTCTGCCAGTTGAGCTATACCCCTAACTCCAAGCCTTTAAGTTTTAAAAGCGATTTTCCACGGTCAACGCTGAATTTTTTTCAAAAAAAATTGCGCGCCTACCGTGGATTTTTGCTTTCTACTTCCTCTTTCTACTTTCTACTCGATGATTTTACTCACCACGCCGGCACCTACCGTGCGTCCACCTTCGCGAATCGCAAAGCGTAAGCCTTCTTCCATCGCAATCGGACTAATCAATTTCACCGTCATCGCAACGTTATCCCCGGGCATCACCATCTCGGTGCCTTCCGGCAAAGTAATCGCTCCCGTCACGTCCGTTGTGCGAAAGTAAAATTGTGGGCGGTAGTTATTAAAAAATGGCGTGTGGCGTCCGCCTTCGTCTTTGGACAAAACATACACTTCGCCTGTGAAATGGGTGTGCGGGGTAATCGTCCCCGGTTTGCACAACACTTGACCGCGTTCCACTTCTTCACGTTTGGTGCCGCGCAAAAGCACGCCGATATTATCCCCAGCTTGACCTTGATCCAACAATTTGCGGAACATCTCAACACCCGTGCAGGTCGTTTTGCTCGTGGCTTTAATCCCCACAATTTCAATCTCTTCGCCCACTTTAATAATGCCGCGCTCCACTCTGCCCGTTACCACCGTGCCACGACCAGAAATTGAAAACACATCTTCAACCGGCATCAAAAACGGTTGGTCAATCGCACGTTCCGGCGTGGGAATATAAGAATCCAATGCTTCTGCCAATTTGAAAATGCTCGGCTCGCCAATCTCGCTTTGGTCGCCTTCCAATGCCTTCAAAGCAGAACCTTTCACAATGGGAATATCATCGCCCGGGAAATCATATTTGGAAAGCAATTCCCGCACTTCCATTTCCACCAATTCCAACAGTTCCGCATCGTCTACTTGGTCGCATTTGTTCAAATAAACAATAATATAAGGAACGCCCACTTGGCGCGCCAACAAAATGTGTTCGCGCGTTTGCGGCATCGGACCATCCGCAGCTGAACACACCAAAATCGCACCGTCCATTTGCGCCGCACCTGTAATCATATTCTTCACATAGTCCGCGTGCCCCGGACAATCCACGTGCGCGTAGTGTCTATTCTCCGTTTCATACTCCACATGCGCCGTGTTAATCGTAATCCCACGCGCCTTCTCTTCCGGCGCCGCGTCAATCTCATCATACTTCTTCGCCGAACCACCATACTTCTTGGACAATACACTCGTAATCGCCGCCGTCAACGTCGTCTTACCATGGTCTACGTGCCCAATCGTCCCTACATTCACATGCGGTTTCGTGCGTTCAAATTTTTCCTTGGCCATAATCATTACCTCTATCAATAAAAATGGTGCCCATGGGCAGGATTGAACTGCCGACCTCTCCCTTACCAAGGGAGTGCTCTACCACTGAGCCACATGGGCTTGGAGCGGGTGAAGGGAATCGAACCCTCGTCTTAAGCTTGGAAGGCTTCTGCTCTACCATTGAGCTACACCCGCTTCGCTTGCCCGCCGATTGCCGAAACTGGTGGAGGGAGAAGGATTCGAACCTTCGAAGGCTGAGCCGGCAGATTTACAGTCTGCTCCCTTTGACCGCTCGGGAATCCCTCCAAAAAGGCGTGATTGTAAACGAAGAGAAAATTGCGTCAAGTTTTTTTAAACCTTCTAACCAATTTTTTGTGGGAAAAGTAGCAAAGAAAAACATCAACTTTTCTTAATTTTATCGGCAAGTTTTGTGGTAGAAGTAGGAAAAACAAAAGGAATGGCAAACACCTTGCCGCCGTTTTTTAAAACAAAGTCGGCGCCAACAATGTTGGTAATTTCCCAATCACCGCCTTTCACCAACACATCTGGGCGGATTTTTTGAATCAAATTCAAGGGGGTATTCTCATCAAAACCAATTACCGCATCCACACTTTCCAAAGCGGCAATCACCGCCATTCGCTCGTTTAAAGGATTAAACGGGCGCGCATCGCCTTTGCCCAAGCGTTTGACCGATTCATCGGTATTTAAAGCCACCACCAAGGATTTTCCCAAACTTTTGGCTTGCGCCAAATAAGTGACGTGGCCGGCGTGCAAAATATCAAAACAACCATTGGTAAAAACAATAGGGCGCGGCAAAAGAGCGAGATTTTCCACGGTCAACGTGATTTTTTTTTGAAAATCGGGCGCATTAAAAATCATTTTTTCTCCCCTTTGCCGTTATCCGCCTTAACTTTGGCGTTTTCGATTTTGTTTTTGCCGTTTTCAATTTTTGGCGATTCTGCGTTTTTTTGGTGATTGTTTTGCCACCAAGTGCTCAGCGTTTTCCACAACCAACCCGATTCTTCTTTGCCGGTTAAAACATAATTAAATTCGTTGATGTTTTGCAAAGTTAAGGTCAATTTGTAGCGGGCAATAAAAGAACTGGCAAAAAGAATTTTATCGCCTGCTGCCAAAATAAAATCTTCATTGGGCACCAAAATAAATTCTTGGGCGCGCACAATCATCAACGGCACTATTGCCAAAGTTTGATAACGGTCGGCAGAATCCAGCAAAATATCAGCAAGCGAAAAACGCGTGCCGCGCATCAAAGCGTGGTAAGCGGCGTTGGCCTCTGAAATGTTGAGTTTGATTTCCCAAATGACGGGAGTTAAACCATCGCACAAGTTTTCCAAACGCTCCACCAACGCGCGGCTCCAATTTTCTTCTTCTTTTCTTAACAATTCCAAAAAATTGGCAAGCAAAGGCGCGGTTAAAATGGCCATACATTCTTGCGCCACAATTCTGCTGGGAATAACGCGGGCATCGGCTTCAAAAGAATCAAACAAAAAATTGTTGTAAGCGTGGTTTTGGCGCACCACCACGAACAAATCTTCTTTTAAAGCGCGCGCGGTAACGGCAATGGACAAATTATTCACATCGCTATGCGTGCCCGCGATAATGCCAACGGCATCAACAATGCGTGCTTCTTTTAAGGTGCTCTCTTCCGTGCCATCGCCCACCACGCGCTGGGCGGCATCCACCAAAGCGGGGTCAATAATCGTAATATCAATGCCGGCTTTTTGTAAGCGATTGGCAACGGCGCGCCCGAATCGGCCGTAACCGCACAAAACCCAATAACCAGACGGCGGATAATGCCCGGGCGGAATTTTTTCATCGGGCAAACTCGTTAAAATTTGAATCAAACGAATGCGCTCGGGGCGCGCAATCGCCAACACCAAATAATCAGCAAAGCGCTCAAAGGGATTGATAATGTAATTGGTGCCAAAAGAAGCCATATTGTCATGCACAGTGGGCGTTCTGGCGCGCGCAATCACCGGAATTTTGGGGTTAATCAACCGCACGGCAATGGCAATGGCCAAATTGGCTTCTTCATCATCGGTTACCGCCAAAACGCCTTGGCATTTGGGGTTTTCCAAACCAGCCAAACGCAAATTATCTGGCAGCGATGCATCGGCATTTAAAATTGCGGGCACAGAATGAAAACTCTCCAAAGCCAATTCCTGCACGCGTTGGTCGTTTTTTTCTATCACCGCAAAAACGCGGTTCATATAATCAAAACTATGCGCAATCAAACTGCCTGTTTCCCCACAACCGCAAATAATATAAAACGGTTCTTTAATGCGTTTGACGCGCCGCCAAAAGCGATTGGTCACAATGGTTAATTGAAAGGCTTTGTCGTTAAAAAGCGCAATCAACGTGACAATGGAATACGACCAACTAATCACCGTTAAATAAATGCAAATGGTTACCCACAAACGCTGGGCATCCGAAAAAGTGTGCGGCACTTCGCCAAAACCAATGGTTGTGGCGGTGTAACTAATAAAATAAAAAGCGTGAAAAAAACTCAAAGGCGGCGCGCCAAACTCGCCCGGAATCATCGTCAAGCCCAAAATGGAAATGGCATAAACGACAATCAAAATCACAATGGGCGCACGCATGCGCCGCATAATGAGAAAAAAAGCGTTGTCCCACAACATTTTGGCGAACTTTAAACTTATCGGCGCAACATCACCGTTTCAATAATCAAAATAATCACCGACACAATGTTGGCAAGAAGCGCTCCGCCGGTGAGCGAAACAATGCTTGCCATACTGTAAGCCGTCATTCCAAAATCGCTCATGTGTGAAGCCGCCGCCCAAGTCATTGCCGCGGCAATCAAAAGCAAGTCGGCAACCAAAGAAGCTGCCAAATGAATGGCGCCAATTTGTGTTCTATCGCCAAATTTCAAAGCGGTGGCAATGAGACTGACCACCAAAGCCGCGCCCAATTCATAAACATTGTGCAGTTCGGGGTTGGACATATCGCCTGAAAAAAAACCAAAATTCAGCGTTGCCGCCAGCAAAATAAAAAAACTGAAAATAACTTTTTCAAGATTCATCGTCTGCTCCAAAAATCCACGGTCAACCGTTTATTTTTTTCAAAAAAATAAGCGGTTGACCGTGGAAAATCAAAATTATCCGCGAAAATCCAAAATTTGCCAGCCATTATCCTGCGCGTGTTTGAATAGTTTGGCATCGGGATTCACCGCGCAAGGATGGCTCACTTTACGCAACAACGGCAAATCGTTAAACGAATCGCTATAAAAAAACGTTTTTTCAAAATAATCCCAAAAGTAGCCTTGGGATTCTAGCCAGCGTTCCACCGCTTCAATTTTGCCTGCTTGAAAAGACGGCGCGCCGCGAACTTCGCCAGTAAAATCGCCCTTTTCATTTTGCGCGGCAATGGTTGATGCCACGTTGGCAATGCCCAAATACCGCGCAATGGGCGCAACAACAAAGGTGTTGGTGGCTGAAACCAACAACAAAACATCGCCATTATTTTGATGTTCGGCAATTTTCATTTGCCCTTTTTTTAACACGCGGGGAATGATTTTTTTTTGCATAAAATCCGCATGCCATTTTTCCAAAATGGCGCGCGGGTATTTTTTCAAAGGGGCAAATTGAAAGGCTAAAAATTCATGCACGTTTAATTGCCCGCGGTTGTAATCCGCCATAAATTTGTCGTTATCGCGGCGAAATTCGGCTAAATCCACCGCGCCAATTTCGCACAAAAAAACGCCCCATTCGTAGTCCGAATCGGTGTCAAGCAAGGTATTATCCAAATCAAAAAGTGCTAAGTTCATCAGGGTTCTCTAATAATTGTTTAATCAATGGCACGGTGAGTTGCCGTTTTTGTGCAAAGCAAAAATCATCGGCTTTTTTAAGCAATGTTTGCAGACTTTTCATATCACGCGCGCAATGCGTTAAAACATAATGCAAAACGGAATCAGACAAATGCACGCCTTCATCCTTTGCCCACTTCAAAAGCGCTGCGGATTTTTGCAATTCAGCCAAGGGTTTTAAGCGGTAGATTAAACCCGTGCCAAGCCGATTTTTCACATCTTCTCGCAAATGCAAATGCAAAGGCGGTTGATTAGCCGCAACCAAAAAATATTGCGTTTTTTGGTTAAAAGCGTTGAAAAAATTCTGCTGGCCAATGGCGTTTATTTTTTGAAAATTATCCAGCGCTAAAATTTTTGTTGTTTCAACATTCGGCAGATTTTCTAAATTCGGGTTTTGCGCCAAATCGCAATAAAAAACATTGGCTGCCTTTAACAAATGCGTTTTCCCCGCGCCCGATTCGCCGTATAGAAAAAAAACCGCCGATTCGGGATTTTCCAACCACGCTTTTAAAAGCGACAAAACTGCCTCGTTTTCACCCGCCATAAAATTTTCAAAACTTGGCAACACTTCGGGAAAGCCTGCCAATTTCGGCTGAAAAGCGGTCATTTTTCTTGATTAAAAACAGAAAAAATAGGCGACATTTGCTGCAACACATTTTGCGAATGCGCCACATAAGCATTCATCATAGATTGCAAGGCGGGCTGATGAAACTGCAAAGATTTTGCCCAAAAATCCGCATCGCCCATTTTGCGTGATTGTTCTTGCATATTTTGCTGAAAATCCACAAAGGCTTTCATATTGTTTTCCAAATAAATGGAGAGCATTTCCTGCAAAGCGCTGCCGTGAAAACGAATCAAACTTTTTAACAATTCCAAAGAAAACAAAGGCGAACCCATTGATTCTTCTTCCAAAATAACCTGCAACATAATGCTGCGCGTTAAATCTTCATCGGTTTTGGCATCACGCACTTCCAAAGGCACGCCTTGAACCACCAATTCTTTAATGCCGCCCAAAGTAATATACGCGCTGTTTTCCGTATCATACAAACGGCGATTGGAATATTTTTTAATTAAACGCACCTTGTTGATCCTTTTGTTCAAAAATTTTGCACTGCATTATAAATGAAAAATTTTTTCATTCTGCAAAGTGCTACAATGCTGATTTTTTTTAAACCAAAAGGAGTCTTAAAAATGTTGGAAATTCAAGGCAATGTTGCAGTTATCACCGGCGGTTCCAGTGGTATTGGTCGCGCTTTGGCAACCCGTTGGGTGAAAGAAGGCGGTAAAGTTGTGATTGGCGACTTTAACGATGCCGTTTTCCCTGAAATTACTGCTGAATTGGGTGCTGACAACTGCCTTTGCGTCAAAACAAACGTCACCAGCGAAGAAGATACCGAAAATTTAGCCAAAAAAGCCGTTGAAAAATTCGGCAAAATCAATTTGGTTGCACCTTGTGCCGGCGTGATTGCCGATGGCATGTGCGTCTCTCCCGACAAAAAAAATCCGGGCACCGTTAAAAAAATGTCTTTGGACAAATGGAACAAAGTCATCGGCATTAACTTAACCGGCGTGTTTTTAACCGTGCGCGATTGCATGGAACAAATGATTTTAACCAACTCCAAAGGTGCGGTGATTACCATTTCTTCCACGGGTTCTTTGGGAACAGCTGGTCAAATCAATTATTCTTCCACCAAAGCGGCGATGAGCGTTTTCCCCAAAGTGTTAACCGCTGAAATGATGCGCCGCAAATTGGGCGCACAAATTCGCATCAACGCCGTGGCTCCGGGTTACACCGCCACCGCAATGACGGCTGGGATGAACCAAGAAGCCTTGGCTGCCATTGAAGCGGATATTCCAATCGGCCGTATGAACCAAGCCGAAGAAATTGTCTCTGCCATGTTGGAACTTTACCGCAACGAAGCCATCGCAGGCGAAGTGCTCTTTGTGCATGGCGGCTTGCGTTTGGGTTCGCGCGGTTAATTGATTTTTTAAAATCCAAAAAAACAAAACCTGCTTTTTTGAAAGCAGGTTTTTTTTGAAAAAAATTTGGCGTTTACCGTGGAAAATCGCTTTTTTTTCAAAAATCCACGGTAAACCCAAAATTTTTTTGAGTTTTTTTGCTGTTTGGCGTGGGTTTCATTTGTTTTTCACGTTTTGTAACAAAAATTTAAAATAGAATAAGCGTTTTTTTATCAAAAGGATTCGCCATGGCTTTTAAAGATATTCCCGCGGGCAAAGATTTGCCGAATGATTTTAACGTCATCATTGAAATTGGCGCCGATTCTAATCCCATCAAATTTGAAGTGGATAAAGAAACGGACGCTGTTTTTGTGGATCGCTTTTTGGGCACGTCAATGGCGTATCCAGTGAATTACGGTTTTATCAACAACACGTTAGCCGGCGATGGCGACCCTGTTGATGTTTTGGTGATTGCGCCTTATACCTTGCCCAGCGGCGTGGTTATTCGTTGCCGTGCTTTGGGCATGTTGGAAATGGAAGATGAAAGCGGAGAAGACGCCAAAATTCTTGCCGTGCCTGTGCCAAAACTAACACCACTTTACGATGCTTTTCAAACGCTTGCCGATGTGCCGCAACATTTAAAAGACCGCATTCAACATTTTTTTGAACATTACAAAGATTTGGAAAAAGGCAAATGGGTGAAAGTGAAAGGTTGGAGCGGCATTGACGCTGCGCACAAAGAAATTATGGATGGCGTGGAACGTTTTGCAAAAAAATGAATACGCGCTTAGCCATTTTGCAAATGGAAAGCGTTTTGGGCGAACCTGCCCAAAACGCAAAAAAAATCTTGGATGCGGCGGCAAAATGCACGCATGCCGAGATTTTAATCACGCCGGAATTGGCGCTGACTGGCTTTGTGGCGGATTATTTTTTTAATCCTGATTTTTTAAACAAGGTTCACCAAACTTTATTGTTTATTGCCAAAAAAGCGCAGGAAGATTTTCCGCATTTGGCAATCATCATTGGCACGCCTTTTTTGAAAAACGAAGCACTGCTCAACGCCGCGATTTTAATCCACAACGGCAGCATTCAAAAAATCCACGCCAAAAAGCCCGAAGGCTTTGAAAAACGCTATTTTACCAGCGAAGAAGACGCGGCTATTTGCGCGCCGATTGTTATTAAAGATTTAACCGTGGGCTTTGCGCCGCCGCCGTTGGTGGCAAGCGTTGCTTTAAAATCAGCGCCGTTTAACCACCAAAAAACGCCAAGCGCCGCACCCAACCAAATTGTTTTAAACCGTTTGGGCTTGGAAGTGCCGTTTATTTTCAGCGGGCAATCCCACGCTTTTAACAAAAAAGGCGAAAAAATTTGGCAAGCTCCTGCTTTTGATGAGTCGCTTGTTTTTTTAAACTTACAAAATGGCGCATTGGTTTTAGAAGACAATAAATTCACACAAACTGCTGATTTTGAAGAATCGGCAGAATCCCGCATTTGGAATGCTTTGACTTTTGCCTTAAAAAAATACGCTTTGGGTAACGGTTTTAAAACCGCCGTGGTGGGTTTGTCGGGCGGCATTGATTCAGGCATGGTTTTGGCTTTGGCAGTTGATGCCTTGAACGCTGAAAATGTAACGGCATTGATTTTGCCCTCTCCCTTTACTTCCCAAGAAAGTTTGGAAGATGCTGCGGCAATTGCTCAAAATTTAAATGTGTTGACCGTGGAAATTGCCATTGCGCCTTTGATGAAGTCTTATGAAAAAGCGCTTTTTCAACCTTTTGAACAATTAAAAGCCAGCAATACAGACACCACCTTTGAAAATCTTCAAGCCCGCATTCGTGGGCAACTCTTAATGGCTTATTCCAACCGCTCGGGCGCAGTGGTTCTTAACACAAGCAACAAGTCGGAAAGCGCCGTTGGTTATTCCACACTTTATGGCGATTTAATCGGTGGCATTGCGCCGATTAAAGATTTATACAAAACGCAGATTTTTGCGCTGGCGAAGTTTCGCAATACTTTGTCGCCTGTCATTCCGCAACGGATGATTGAAAAACCACCATCCGCCGAATTAAAACCCAATCAAAAGGATGAAGATTCTCTGCCGCCTTACGACTTGTTGGATGCCCTTTTGGCAGAAATGATTGAAGGCAAGGCGGACGTGCCGACTTTGCTACAAAAAGGCTTTGCGCCGCATATAATAAAAGACGTTGGGCAGCGTCTCAGAAGCGCCGAATTTAAACGCCGGCAAGCGCCTGCGGGTTTTGTGGTCTCATCACGCGGATTTGATTTTGGCTGGCATTATCCCATTGGCGCACATTTTGGCGAAAACGAATAAGAAAGGGCAATCATGGCAAATATGAACAAAATTGAAGCAATCATCAAACCTTTCAAACTGGATGAAGTGCGCGAAGCCTTGTTTGAAGTGGGCATTACAGGTTTGACGGTAACCGAAGTCAAAGGTTTTGGTCGCCAAAAAGGTCATACAGAACTCTACCGCGGGGCAGAATACGTGGTGGATTTTTTGCCCAAGGTTAAAATTGAAGTGGTTGTTTCCAAGGAAAACACCGAATCCGCCATTGATGCCATTATCAAAGCCGCACACACGGGCAAAATTGGCGATGGCAAAATTTTTGTGGTGCCCATTGAAGATGTGATTCGCATTCGCACCAACGAACACGGCGTGGATGCCGTTTAGTTTTTTAAGTTTCAAAAAAATGTAGCGTTTACCGTGGAAAAATGAAAAAAAGTCTTAGCCTGCGTGGAAAAATCACGCTATTTTTTGCGATTATCTCCGCCCTTTTGATGTTGTTTTTGGCGGGCGTGGCATTTTATGCCTTCAATTCCTTAACAATGGAAACCGGCCGCACGCATTTGTTGAGCATTGCCGAGGCCGTGCGTTTGCATTTAACCGAAACAATGCTTGACAACACCATCAGCAACCGCCAACGCTATTTTCACCGATTAGAGACCACCAATCGCTTGTTGAGCGTGCGCGTGGTTAGATCCGACACCATCAATAAAGAATTCAACACCACTTCCCCCGAAGTTGTGCTATCCCAAGCGGAAACCGAAGTATTGCGCGATGGCAAAACCATTTTTACGCGTGAAGTTGTCAATGGTCAGCCCACCATGCGCGCCATTGTGCCTTATGTGGCAACCCAAGGCACAACAACCTCGCCCGATTGCCTGCAATGCCACCGCACAGCCAAACACGGCGAAGTTTTGGGCGCGGTTGATATCACCATTTCCACAGAAGATGTGGAATCAACTTCTCAACGCATTGTTTTGGTGATTGTCGGCTCCATTTTGTTTTTTATTTTTGCTGCGGTGGGCGCCATTTTCTTGTGGTTATCTCCCATTACCCGTTTGAGCCAAGAGATTCAAACGGCTGTTGGCAAGGCGGTAAGCGGTGATTTTGATAGCACCATCACCAGCGCAGGTTCAGATGAACTTGGCACCATTGCCCGTTATTTGAATACGCTTTTTTCTGTGTTGCATGAAGGCTTATCGCAAATGTGCAACCAAATTGTGCATTTGACTTACCTTTCCAACAAAACGGAAAGCCCCAATTTGTTGCAAGACACCATGGAAAAAGTCAACGGTTTGGTGGAAATGTATGACTTCAAACAAACTATTGAAGACGACCCAACTTCGCTGGATGTCTACAAACGCTTAATTCACGTTATCAAAGAGCGTTTTCATATCACCGAAGGCGCAATTTATGAAATCAATTCCCGCCGCACGCGGCTTTCTTATATTCCTTTTAACGAAGATGATGAAGAAAATATGTTGTGTGCGCCGCGCATTTTGAATACCCCTGAAAATTGTCGGCTATTCCGCACCAAACGCGGCGTGGATAGCGTGAAGCGCCCGGGCGTTTGCACGGTGTTTGCGCAATTTGTGGATAAAAACGAGCCGCCCACCAAATGCCACTTGTGCTTGCCAATTACAACTTCATCTGGCATTGCCGCTTGTGTGCAGTTGGTTTCATCCGTTGAGTCGGCGCGCCAAACCAGAAAAAACGCGCGCTTTATCAATATTTACTTAAAAGAATTAGCGCCCGTATTAGAAAGCAAACGACTCTTTGAAGACTTGCGCCGCACTTCACTGCATGATCCTTTAACGGGTTTGAAAAATCGGCGCTTTTTGGAAGAATATACGGAAACAATTACTGCCAACTTGTTGCGCAAAAATCAATATTTAACGATTTTAATGTTGGATTTGGACCACTTTAAAGCCGTTAATGATACTTACGGCCACGATGCGGGCGACATTGTGTTGCGGCATTTGGCAAAAACCATCAAAAAAATTCTGCGGGCATCCGACTTGGTGATTCGCATGGGCGGTGAAGAATTTTTGGTGTTGTTGTTGGATACGCCAATTGAAAATGGTTTGCGCGTGGCAGAAAATATCCGCAAAACATTGGAGCGCAGCACCATTACCATTAACGACAAAGTCAGCTTACAAAAAACCGTCTCCATTGGCGCGGCGGAATTTCCCAATGCCGAAAACGATTTTTGGTTGGCTGTCAAACAAAGCGATGCGGCTTTATACGAAGCCAAAGAAAGCGGCAGAAACCGCGTGGTGCGCTACACACACAATCCGGACGATTTTGATGTGATGTCGTCTGCGCTAAGCAATCCGCCTTCATTATTTCCCACTTAACCGCAATGTCCACGTTTTCAAAAAAATCCTGTGTTCACCGTGGATTTTTAAAAATCCACGGTGAACCAATGTTTTTTAAAAAAAATTGATTAAAAAAAGGAGGCGCAATGAAATCCCCTGCCGTATTTTTTGCTGTTTTATGCTTTGCCGCAAACGTTGCGGCGCAAGATGCTTCAAGTCGTCTTCGCAACTTTTTGAATTACACCAACACTTGGCAAGCGGAATTTGAACAAGTGCAGCCGATGGCGCCCAACCCCAACCAAAAAATCAAAATTCGCCGTTTGGATACCAAAGAAGGCGAAGTGTTTATGGCAAAACCCAACAAATTGCGTTGGGAAACCAAAGGCAAAAATGGGCGATTGGTTGTGTCCGATGGCAATATTTTGTGGCACCACGACAACGCCTTAAAACAAGTGGTTCGCCAAAAATTAAGCGCCACGCGGGAAGCCACACCTTCGGCAATTTTTGAAGGCGCCAAAACCATGGATGAGCAATTCAACTTGGAAAACGAAACCCGAGCGGATGGTTTGCAGGGAGTGAAATTAACGCCCAAAGATGAAAACTCGCCATTTTTTGAAATTCACTTGGGGTTAGAAAACGGCGTGCCAAAAGCCTTGGAATTTAGCGATGCTTATGGCTTTGAATCCCGCATTACCTTTTACAAAAGCCGCGTCAACAAAAAAATTGACCCCAAACTTTTTGAATACGAAATCCCCGCGGGCATTGAATTGATTGATTTAACGGATTCGGATGAAGGATAAAGTGAACAAAGCCCCGCCTTTTTCCTTTCAATTAAAATCGGCAATTCCTTATTTGTTAAGCGTTTGGGCGGGCAATTCCTTAAAAAACGAAAAAATCGCCAACCCCGCCATTCAATACCTTGTTTTTGAAACCCTGCGCGATTTTGGTTGGGGCGAATTTATTTTGCAAAAACTCGCTCCAAAAGGCGTGGCTAACTTAAAAATCAAGGCTTTGCTTTTAATTTCTTTTTCTTTTTTGCGTTTAAATCCAACACGTTCATTTATGTTGGTCGACCAAAGTGTTGCGGCGGCTAAAAATATTTCCCCACGATTATCAGGTTTTGTAAATGCCGTTTTGCGCAATTTTTTGCGCCAACAAAATGAATTAAATAAAACCATTCAATCTGACGAAATCGCTTTTTTTAAACACCCAAAATGGTGGATTAAACACTTAAAAAAAGATTATCCAAACACTTGGCAAGAAATTTTAATCAACGGCAACCGTGCCTCATCAATGGCGTTGCGCATTAATCCTTTAAAAACAAATTTAAAAACCTACAAAAACATTCTTTTTGAAAAAAATATTCCGTTTACCGTGGAAAATAACGAAGCTTTGTTATTAGAAAAAGCCATTCCATCTGCAAATCTGCCATTTTTTAATGAAGGTTTTTGCCATATTCAAGATTTAGGCGCACAAAGCGTGTGGGATTTTTTAAAAGAATTAAAAAACGAAAACGCTTTGGATATGTGCGCTGCCCCGGGCGGCAAAGCGGCATTGTGGTTAGAAAATGTGCCAAACCTGCATTTAACGGCATTAGAAATAGACAAAAAACGAACCCAAGATTTGAAAAACTATTTAAAAAAATACAATTTAAATGCCCGCATTATTCAAATGGATTGTTTGCAATTTGAAAGCAACACGCCATTTGATTCCATTTTGTGCGATTGCCCTTGCACAGGCTCTGGCGTTGTTGGGCGGCATCCGGATGCCAAATGGGTTAAGCAAGAATCGGATATTCAAAAATTTGCCAATTTGCAAAATCAAATACTCCAAAAAGCGTGGCAACTTTTAAAAACAGGCGGGCGATTAATTTTTGCAACCTGTTCGGTTTTTAAATTAGAAAATGAATATAATATTGCCGCTTTTTTAGAAAATGAAAAATCTGCCAAAATGATCAATCAAAAAACTATTTTGCCAAGCATAAAAAATGACGGTTTTTTTTATGCATTATTAGAAAAACGATGAAACGTTTTTTCTTGGTCATTTTTTCTTTATTATGTTTTTATTCTGCCGCAGCAGGTGATAAAAGTATTGCGGTAGAAAATTTAACGCTCAAACAAAATGGCAATGTATTTGTGGTCAATGCCGATTTAAATATTCAATGGAATGAACATTTGAAAAAAACATTAGAACACGGAATTTCGCTTTTTTTTGTGGCGGATGCGGCGCTGTATCGCCCGCGCTGGTGGTGGCGCGACAAAAAAATTGCCGCCGTTCAAAGAAAATGGCAACTCTCTTATCACCCCATCACGCGCGAATACCGCTTAAATTTGGGCGGCTTATTTCAATCCTTTCGCTCTTTTGAAGAAGTGGAGCGCGCCATCGCGCGCATTCGCAACTGGGAATTGATAGACGCCCAAAAGTTAGACCATTCAAAAGAATACACTTTGATGTTCCGCTTTGCCTTGGATTACGAAGCATTACCCAAAACCTTTCAAATCGGCATTTGGGGCAATCGCGAATGGGTGTTGGATTCGGGCTGGATTTTTCAAAAAAATCTCCAGTTTACCGTGGAAAAAACGCTATGAAATCGCCCGTTGCCACAAGTTTGACCTTTTTTGCCGCTATCGGCGCAATGCTGTGGATGTTAATCCTTTTGTCATCTGCGCATTCCAATGTTTTTGCAAATTATTACACCACCGTTTTGCTTTTAACGGGCGCCTTGGCCATTTTTATGTTGAGTTTGGTTGGCGTGCAGTTATTTTCACTTTTAAAAGATTACAAAAAACGCGTTTTTGGCGCACGCTTGAAGTTGCGTTTGATGTTGATTTTTGGCGCCATTGCCGTGTTGCCCGGCGTTTTGGTTTATGGCGCTTCTATGCAATTCATCAACCGTTCCATGGAAAACTGGTTTGACGCACGCATTGAACGCGCGCTTGATTCAGGCGTGCAACTCGGCCGCAATGCCTTGGACTCGCTTTTGGATGAACAAAGCGAAAAAACCCGCGTGATGACCGAAGACCTCAGCACATTAACCCCGCAAGCTCAACGTTTAAAACTGTTGCGGATGATTGAAACGCATAGCGTGGCATCAGCGGGCATTTTTTCAGCAAACGGGCAACTCATTGCAAGCGCCGAGGCGGTCAATACCTTGTTGCAAAGCACATTATCTTTGCCGCCGCAAATATCGGATTTGCGCGCTGCCAAAACGCGCACTGTGCGCAACATTGAAACAATCGGCGATTCTTTACTTTTGCGGGTGTTAATGCCCATTCCCAATTCAAGCGTTTTAAATAGCGAAAACACCATTTTGCAAACGCTGCAAACCGTGCCCATTGCCTTGCAAGATAATATTGACGATGTGCAGGAAGTTTTTCGCGATTACCGCGAATTGCAAACCAGCAAAATCGGCTTAAACCGCGTTTATATGATGACCTTAACCTTGACCGTGCTGGTTGCGTTATTTTCCGCTTTTACCATGGCTTACTATATGGCACGGCGCTTAACCGCGCCTTTGCACATTTTGGCAGAAGGCACCAAAGCCGTGGCACAAGGCGATTTTTCGCCGCGCAAAACCATCAAAAGCGGGGATGAATTTGGCATTTTGACGCAATCTTTTAAACAAATGACAAGCCAGTTGGACGATGCGCGGCTTGAAGCCGAGCGCCGCCGCCAACAAGTAGAAAATGCGCGCGCTTATTTGGAAAGCATTTTGGCGAATTTATCCACGGGCGTGTTGGTGTTTGATGCACAGTTTATTTTGCGCACCTGCAACAGCGGCGCGCAAACCATTTTGAATGATAGTTTTCAACAACTTTTGAATACGCATCCGCAACATTGGCAGCGCCAAAATGTGTTAGGCAATGCCATTATTAAAAAATTCCAACAAAGCCAAGAAATGTGGCAAGAACAAATTGAACTTGCGCACCCGCAAGCCAAAAAACAAGTTTTGTTGTTGCGCGGCTCACTGTTGCCTGAAAACTTGGGCGCGGTGGTTGTTTTTGATGATGTAACCCGTTTGATTGAAAGCGAACGCGATGCCGCTTGGGGCGAAGTGGCGCGCCGATTAGCCCATGAAATTAAAAATCCTTTAACCCCCATTCAACTTTCTGCCGAACGTTTGCAGTTAAAACTCGCGCAATCGCTAGATGGCAAAAATGCCGAAATTTTGCAACGCAGCACACAAACCATCATCAACCAAGTGCAAGCGATGAAACAAATGGTTAACGACTTTCGCGATTACGCCCGCTTGCCAACGCCAACCATTGTTCCGCTTGATTTAAACGCCTTGATTCACGAAGTTTTGGGTTTGTACGAAAGTTCCAAAGCGGCAATTGTTTTGAACTTGGAGAAAAATCTGCCCGCCGTTTTAGGCGATTCCACGCAACTGCGGCAAGTGATTCACAACATTTTGAGCAATGCCGAAGATGCCTTGGAAAACAAAGCAAACCCACAAATTACCATTGAAACCAAAGGCTGCGGCACGTCTGCGCATTTGAGCGTTTTGGACAATGGCGATGGTTTTCCAATGGAATTGCTCGGGCGCATTTTTGAGCCTTATGTTACAACCAAAGCGCGCGGCACAGGCTTAGGGCTTTCTATTGTGAAAAAAATTATTGAAGAACACCACGGCTTTGTTGAAATTGGCAATCGCTTGGATGGCGGCGCCAAAATCCACATTCGCCTGCCGCTTTCTGAAAAGGCAGAAAGGCACTAATTATGGCAATTATTTTTTTGATGACGCAATGTTTTAACCGCGGAGGGAAATAGAAAAATGGCAATTATTTTGGTTGTGGATGACGAAATCGGCATTCGCGAACTGCTATCCGAAATTTTAATTGACGAAGGCTTTGATGTGCGCTTGGCAGAAAATGCAGCAACGGCGCGCGCCATTCGCCAAGAATTGCGGCCAGATTTGGTTCTTTTGGATATTTGGATGCCCGATACAGACGGCATCTCCCTTTTAAAAGAATGGAAAAGCGCCGGTTTGCTCAATATGCCCGTGGTGATGATGTCCGGCCACGGCACCATTGACACCGCAGTTGAAGCCACGCGTTTTGGCGCTTGCGCTTTTTTGGAAAAACCCATTGCCTTGCAAAAACTCTTGGCAACGGTTCAAAAATCGCTCAAAAACAATCGGCTCTTTGAAAAAATGCCCATCACGTTGGATGATTTTAGCCGCATTGGACCAGTTAAAGATTTCAAAAAACGCTTAGAACAAGCGGCAAGCAAAAGCCATTTGATTTTTTTGAAAAACACCATTGCCGCCATTGCCGAAATGTGCGCAAGGTCGCTGCAAGCGCCCAGCGCGCCTTTTTTGAATTTTCAGCAGTTGAATGTCCCTTTAACCTTGGACAAATTGGAGAATTTAAAAGGCGGCGTTTTGCTTGTGCCCGATTTTTTTGTTTTATCCAAAATGCAGCAAATGAGTTTGAATTTTGCCTTAGAACGGCTGGATTTGATGAATTTAACGCTCATTATCGCCACGCACAAAATCCCTGAAAACGCAGGCGACCCGAAAGAATCGCGCGTGTTTCGTTTGATGGATGTGTGGCTTTCGCCGCCTTTGCTCGCCACGCATTTGGACGACATTCCGCCAATGGCTGAAATTTGGTTGAACCATTTTGTGCGCACCAATGAAGTTCCGCCCAAACATTTTTCAACAAGCGCTTTGAATGCCTTGCGCACGCTTTCTTGGGAAGCAAAAGCCACGTGGAACGATTTGTATTCCTTGGTGAAAAACTTGGCGCTAACAGCATTAGACGAAGAAATTACCGAAGAAGACGTGGCGCGTTTGATGCCCGAACCCGCTGAGGCAAACCCCGCTTCGCCCATTTTGCAAGAAATTTTTGAGCGCCCTTTGCGTGAAGCGCGCGATATTTTTGAGCGCCATTATTTTGAATACCACTTGAAGCGCGAAAATAACAATATGACGCGCCTTTCTGAATGTTCGGGTTTGGAGCGCACGCATTTGTATCGCAAATTAAAACAGTTGGGCATTTCTTTAAAACAAAACAATTAAAATCCACGGTAAACGCTGATTTTTTTTGAAAAAAATAATCGGTTTACCGTGGAAAATTGCCAAAGATTTGAATATGAAAACACAAAACGAACTCAAACAAGAAGTTGCCCAAGCGGCAGCAAAATGGGCGCTTGACTTTTGCCCGCCCAACACGGTTTTGGGCGTTGGCACGGGTTCAACAATGAACGCTTTTATTGATGCGCTTGCCCAACACAAAAAACACTTCACCGCAACAGTGGCAAGTTCCAAAGCAACAGAAGAACGGCTCAAAAAACACGGTTTTACCGTTTTGGATTTAAATGCTGTCAATAACATTTGGCTTTATGTAGATGGCGCAGATGAAATCAATCCTTATTTTCAACTCATTAAAGGCGGCGGCGGCGCTTTAACGCGTGAAAAAATCGTAGCCGCCGCATCCAATCATTTTTTGTGCATTGCCGATGAATCCAAATGGGTGCAAAACTTGGGCAATTTTCCCTTGCCTTTTGAAGTGTTGGCTTTTGCAGAAAACTTTGTTACCCAAGAATTAAAACAATTGGGCGCTAACGTGAAACGCCGTGCGGATTTCATCACCGACAACGGCAACATTATTTTGGACGCATCCGCTTTGCCAATACACATTCCGCTCTTAACAGAAATAGAATTAAACCAAATTCCGGGCGTTGTAACCTGCGGTTTATTTGCACGGCGGGCAGCGGATTTTGTGTTGCTGGCTAGCCAAAACGGAATCATTGAACCGCAAGCCTTAAAAAAACGATTTTAAAAACAAAAAAAATTTTAAAAAAAGGGGAACACCAATGTTACTCAAAAAAGACTCCGCACCGATTTTAAACTTGGCACTTCAAGGCGGCGGCGCACACGGCGCTTTTACTTGGGGCGTTTTGGACACTTTGCTTGCCGATGGACGTTTTGATTTTGAAGGCGTCAGCGGCACTTCCGCCGGCGCGATGAATGCCATTTGTTTGGCGCAAGGTTTGCTTGATGGCGGCTATGAAAGTGCGCGCCAAATGCTTTCTACCTTTTGGCACAAAATTGCAGAAACATCTTCGCCTTGGGCAAATATCATCGGCTCACAACACGCCTCCCCCGCCATGCGAATGATGCTCAAATGGACGCCGCATTTTTCGCCCGAACAATTTAATCCGATGGATATCAACCCCGTGCGCGATGTTTTGGAAGAACTCATTGATTTTAATGCCTTGCGCCGCCATTCTCCTGTGAAATTATTCATTGCCGCAACGCACGCCAATTCTGGCAAAGTGCGCATTTTCAAAAACGAAGAATTGTCCGTGGATGCGCTTTTGGCATCGGCTTGTTTGCCGGAAATCAGCCACACGGTGATGATTGATGGCGAACCTTATTGGGATGGCGGTTTCAGCGCCAATCCAGCCATTTTTCCGCTTTTTTGGGATTGCGATGCCTCTGACATTTTGGCTATTCTTTTAACGCCTTTGCGCTACCACGCTACGCCTTTAACGGCCTCAGACATCAAAACGCGTTTGTTGGAAATTGCTTTTAATTCCACTTATTTGCGTGAAATGCGTATGTTTGCTCACTTGATTGACGAATTAAACAAAATCTCGGTGCCTTCTTGGAAGTTTGAGCGGCGCTTGCGCCGCATACATTTTCACGCCATTTCCGCCGGCGATGTTTTGGAAAATCTGCCCATTGACAGCAAATTGGCAGTGAATTTGCCCTTTTTTGAACGCTTAAAATCCGAAGGCCAACAAATGGCAAAAGAATGGCTCAATGAACATTTTGACAAAGTGGGCAAAGAATCATCCCTGAATTTGGCAGAATTGTATTATTAAAAAACTCTTTTTTTTTAATAATACAATTTAAATTTATTTAAATAAATTTAAATAAAATTTAAAATCAAAAAAATCCACGGTCAACTTAAATTTTTTTTGAAAAATTTAAAAAAAATAAAACGTTGACCGTAGATTTTTTTATTTGTTTTTTTATTTTATTTTTTACCAATGGCAAAAACATTGAATCGGCAAGGGTTGTTGATATAACCTTCAATGTGTTGGTCTTCCACAATAATTTTTTCAAAACCCAGTTGATTGAAAAATTCAAAAACTTCTTGGCGCGACAAAAACAAATGATCCAAATCTTTGTATTTGTTTTGGTATTCTTCCAAACTCAAATTACCGCGGCGTTGTTGGTGGTAAATGTCTTTTGTGGCGCTGTCATTCAAATCCAAAAACGCCAAGTTGCCGCCTTTTTTAAGCAGATGATAAGCTTGTTGCATCACATCAAAAGCGTATTCTTTGTTGGGAAAATAAATCACCACGCCACAGCAAATAATGCAATCAAAACTTTTGCCAGCAAAAGTTTGCCCGACTTTGGCGGCTTCTGCGCAACAAAAAGTGCCACGGGGAATCACTTTTTGCGCAACGTCAATCAAACTTTGGGAATAATCCAAACCGAAAATGTTTAAATCTTTATTTGACTCGGCATAGATTTTCAGGTATACCCCCCCCCCGCAACCGATTTCCAAAACCGATTTTGCGCCTTTTTCAATTTGGCACAAATTGCCAACGTAATGGGCATAATCCAACCAAGCGGACTCAATTAAAGAATCGCCGCTTGTGTCGTAACCATTGATGGTCAAAAGTTCAACCACGCCAATGTTGGCATCCACTTGGCAGTTTTTGCCTTTTTTTTGCCAAATGTCTTTCCACATAGTTTTCTCCTAAAAAGTTGAACAACAAAAATCCACGGTCAACCTCAAAATTTTTTAACGTTTACCGTGGAAAAACTTATTTTATTTATAGCGGCAATTGCTTTTTCATCATCACCGCACCAATCAATTAAATCAGATTTTGTTAAAAACTTTTCTCTTAACACATCTTCTATTGAATCAATTTCAAAAACAATATTGGGAATTTTGGTTAAATAAATAGAATGTTTGGCAATTAAATTATAAACAACGTCTTCCCAAAAATAATCATCTTTGGCTAGCGGCAAATTTTCCACCACGGCTTGTGCCATTTCACCCGTTAAATAAATCATTCCCGTATCGCCATAACCCGATGTGGATTTTTTAATAACTTGAATAATTCTATTATTTTCATCGCAAATATAACCATCTTCTGCGCCTTTTGTAATTTTTTTGGCAATAATTTGCGGTACATCGCTTTTAATATAATTAAAAACATTTTCTTTAATTAAAATATCGCCATTGATAATTAAAGCATTGTTTAATCTATCTCGTGCCAAATTCAAAGAACTTGCGCTATTTTTTTCTTTGTATACTTTTGAAACAATTTTTTTTAAGCCGTATTTTTCAACATAAGGGTCAAAGGCTTCGTGCATATAACCTGTGATAATGGTAATATTATCAATGCCATTTTGATTAAAAAAACGAATGTTTTTTTCTAATAATGTTTCACCTTGAATTTTAAGCAATGGTTTTGGGAATTTTAAGGTTAAAGGTTGCAATCTTGTGCCCATTCCCGCCGCCAAAATAATACCTTTCATTTTCATTTGCATTTTAAATATAATTGATGATTTTTAAATAATCTTCCAAAACCTTCAAAAAATCTTTTATATCATCGCTATTGATTGCGCCCATATTAGCCACACGAAAAGTTTTAAAATCCGATACTTTTCCCGGGTAAATGGTAAAGCCGTGTTGGTAAAGATAATCATGCATGGCATCAAAATTATATTTTTCGCATTCGGGTTCAAAAATTGCCGTGATAATTTTGGATTGGTTATTTTCATCCAACAACATTTTTAAATGTAGTTTTTGAATACCTGCAATTAAAGTTTGCCACGATTTTGTATAGCGTTTATTTCTATTTTCTATGCCTTCGTTTATAGTTTCCAAAATGGCTTGTTTTAAAGCATAAAGTGTTTGCACGGGCGGCGTAAATCGTGTTTGTTTGGTGCGGTTAAAATATTGGTATTGCGCATACAAATCCAAATAAAAACTTTTTGCTTTTGTGTTTTTTAATTTTTCCAAAGAATCTTTTTTGCCAATCACAAAAACAACGCCCGCCATTCCTTGAATATTTTTGTTAGAAGCAGAAACCAAAAAATTGATATTCATTTCTGCCATATTGATGGGAATTGCCGCATAAGAACTCATAGCATCCACCACAAATTCGGCATTGTATTTTTTGGCAAGCGCACCAATTTTTTGAATATCGTTTAATAATCCCGTTCCTGTTTCGTGATGAACGGCGCAAATATAATCAAAAGCGTTGTTTTTTAATATTTCTTCCATCTGATTAAAATCTATCGGTTGAATAATATCGCTTTGAAAATTAAAAAAATCCGCATTGTAGGTTTTTAATATTTGCGCCATTCGTTCGCTATAAAAACCATTATTAACCACCAAAATCTTTTTGTTTGCACATATTGAAGAAAGAACCGCCTCAACGCCCGCCGTGCCAGAGCCGCCAAATAATACCGTGGCGTAATCTTTGTTATTGGCAACAAAATCCGTTAGCTTTTCGGTGATAAAAAACATTACCTCGCCAAACGCTTTTTCACGCGGGCAAATGTCGCTAACCACTTGCGCCATTTTAACCGTGTCGGTGGTGGTGGCTGGGCCGGGATTGAGCAAAATATTTCTTTTGATATTCATTTTTTACTTCAAAAACTGCATAAACGCCGTTTTGTTTTCTATGGGTTTTTCGCGTGGTCTGCCCAAGTTTTTGCGCGCGCCACGTTTGACTTTGATATTGAGCAAGGCGGTGGCTTGGCAAGTATAAAATTCCTGCCAAACTGCCCTTATTTCTTCCAAGCTAAAAACATTAAAAACACGGGCATAACCGCAAGCCTTTGCAACATCGGCAATACAGACAACATCCATCACCGTTGGTTGCCCGCCAACCGAATCGTGCGCTTCATTATCCAACACAATGTGCTTAAAATTCGGCAGTTTGCAAGAAGCAATCACGCTTGCCGCGCCTTGGTGCATCAAAAAAGCACCATCGCCATCCAAAACAAAAACGCGCCGATTGGGTTTTTCCAAAGCAATGCCCAAGGCAATAGAAGAAGCGTGCCCCATGGAACCCACCACCAAAAAATCTTTTTCGTGCGTTGTGCGGTTTTCATACCATTCGCGAGAAATCATCCCCGTTGTGGCAACCACAATGTCGTCATCATTTAACAACGCCATAATTTGTTGCAAGGCTTCTTCCCTATTGAGCGTGTATTTTTGCGGTATTTCTGTCTTTTGATAAGGTTCAAAGGTCCCTTTTTTAACCACAAAAGCAAAGGGTTGCAAAGTTTTTTGCATATACGCCACGGCTAATGGAATCTGCGCCAAGTCTTCCAAAATGGCGTATTGAATGCCCATCGCTTCCAACAGTGGCAAGGTGAGTTGACCTTGTGTGATGTGTTGCGGTTCATCCGCAATGTTTGGTTCGCCGCGCCAACCGATAATCAACAAAGCGGGGATGTTGTAAATGGCTTTATCCAACAAAGAAAGCAAGGGATTAACCACATTGCCCAACCCAGAATTTTGCAAATACACCGCAGCAATTTTGCCCGTTGCCAAGTGGTAACCCGCCGCGATGGCGGCGGCATTGCCTTCATTGGCGGCGATGATGTGTTGCTGTGGCGTTGTGTTTTCTGTGACGCAAGCGCAAAAATCTTTAAGCAAACTATCTGGCACGCCACAAAACATAGCAATACCGTGTTTTTTTAAAGACTCAAAAAAATCATTTGCGTTGAACAACTTTTCCCCCGGGAATGAGATTGATGATGTCGTTGATGGACATACAATACGCATCGCTTGCTTCTTTTGCTCGGTGATGCGTCAAAATGGATTTTGCCACATTCACCATTGCCGGATACGCCGCACGCAACATTTGGTTGGCGTAAATCACCATATTGATATTGTTTTGAATCAATTCCTCTTCGGTTACATAAGCATAAGAAGAAGGCACCACAACCAAAGGTTTGCGGTTAGGCAACTGATTGTATTGCCTTGCAAATTCCTTGACTTCATCAAAAGTTTTGGAGCGAGAATGAATCATAATGCCATCCGCCCCGGCGGCTAAATACGCTTTTGCCCGCGTGAGCGCATCGTCTAGCCCTTTTTCCAAAATTAAACTCTCAATTCTGGCGATAATCATAAAATGTTTGGTTACTTGATTCGCCTTACCTGATGCAATTTTGTTACAAAAGTTCTCAATAGAATCTTGCTCTTGTGAAACTTCCGTGCCAAACAAAGAATTTTTCTTTAAACCGATTTTGTCTTCAATAATGATGGCGGATACACCCAAACGTTCTAATTCCCGCACGGTAAAAACAAAATGCTCAGCGGGTCCGCCGCTATCGCCATCGTAGATAATCGGTTTGGTTGTTACATCCAAAATTTCGCCCAAGGCGGCAATTCGGGTGGATGCGTCCAAAAAACCATTGTCTGGCTTTGCCTTGGCGGCGGATTGCGTTAAAGAAGAAATCCATAAAGCGTCAAATTCTTCGGGAAAACCGTTGTTCTCTACCACGGTTTGCTCCACAATTAAACCGCTCAAACCATTGTGCGCTTCCATCACCCGCACAATGTCTTTGCAACCTAACAAACGATACAACGCCAAGGAACGCACTTCCGGCGTAACGCCGATGTCGCGCATAATGCTATTGATAATTGAAGATGAAATGCCTTGTGTGTAAGGCACTTCAATGAGTTTTCCGCCCCATTCTTTTAAGGTTTGAATCACATCTTCACGCGTTTTGGCTTGTGGACCAACTTTCCAATCGTCACCATGCACCACATATTTGGGTTTGATTTTTTGGAGATTCGGCGTGTAATCCAGCGTAGATTGCATAACAACTTCTGTTACGCCTTTGACCGCTTCCATCACAATTTTGCGCTGTTCATAAGTCATATAAGGCATGCGCGAATATTTGGCAACGGCGGCATCGGTGAGTAGCCCAATGATGACATCGCCATATTTTCTGGCAGTGTTAATCACATTCAAATGCCCGGGATGCAACAAATCCGCCCCCATACCAACATAGACTTTTTCTTTCATTTGCCAACCCTGTTTTCCAAAAACCTTCAAATTCTATAAAAAAAAAATTCCACGCCGACCGTGGATTGTTGCTTTGTGATGCTTTTTGATTAGCCTTTTTAAAAGTTTTCCACGGTAAACCTTCAAAAATTTTCAAATTTTTTGAAAGTTTACCGTGGAGAATTGTAATTCAAAAACAATCAGCGATAAACCAAAACGGGAATTTGCGAATGGTCAATCACGCGTTTGGTTTCACTGCCCAAAAGCAAAGCCGCCAAGCCGCGCCTGCCGTGGGAAGCCATAAAAATCAAATCGCAGTTTTCTTGGGTGGCATTGTCAATAATGGCGCGGTATGGCGCATCACTGACAACCGAGATGGTTTTGCATTCCACGCCCGCATCCTTGGCAAGCTTTTCAATATCCGCCAAATAACGATCAGCTTTTTGGTTGGTTAATTCGGTAAAATGCTCCGGCGCGGCTGGGTCTGCCAAAGCGCTTTCACCAAAATACGCCGCAGGATATTCCGGTTGCGCAAAAAAAACGGTGATTTTGGCGTTGATTTCTTTGGCAAAATTCACCGCTTCTTGCGCGGTTTTAAACGACAAATCCGAGCCATCGGTGGGCAAAAAAATGTGTTTGAACATACGGGTCTCCTCGTCGTTAAAAATTACAAGAATGTTACGTTTATAACATAATGGTTTTAAAATAACAGCGTTTTTTTTTCTAAAAGGAGTTTGATGATGGCTAGTCCTTCTGAACAACACCGCACGGTGGATTTAAACGCAATGCTGCCAATGGAAAATATCATCCGTTCTGTAACCAACACCATTGACCCTTTTGGCGTTACTTCTTCTATGTTGAACGCTTGCAATGCGTGGATGACGCATCCAACCGAATTGGCGCGCGCAATCAACGGCATTTCGGGCGATGTTTTGGCTTTGCAAGCACATACTTTCCGCAGAATAATGGGTTTGCCATCCGAAGATGTGGTGTTGCCGCATTCTGACGACAAACGCTTTTCAGACCCCATTTGGAGTGAATCCGCTAGTTGGGATATTTTAAAAGAATGGTATTTGGCAATCACGCACCGCTTGGAAGATATGTGTTTTGCCACGCCCGGCTTATCTGACAAGCAACAACGCCGCGCCGCGTTTTGGATAAGAAAATGGTTGAATGCCATTTCGCCAACCAATTTTTTCTTTTTAAACCCGCCTGCAATGAAACGCGCCATTGAAACCAAAGGTGAGAGTTTAAGAAAAGGTTTTGAATTTTTTCTGCGCGATTTGGGCAAAAAAAATATTCTCACCGTTGACCCAGAAGCCTTTAAATTAGGCGTAGACCTTGCCAACACGCCGGGGGAAGTGATTTTCCGCAACCGTTTGGTGGAACTCATTCACTACAAACCCACCACCGAAAAAGTGCATGCCAAACCTATTTTAATTTGCACGCCCATTATCAACAAATTCTACATTTTGGATTTGGGCGCCAAAAAAAGCATGGTCAAATACTTGGTGGAACAAGGTTATTCCGTTTTTATCACCAGTTGGAAAAACCCAACGCCAGAAATGTCGGGCGTGCGCTTTGATGATTATGTGACCGAAGGCATTGACCAAGCCGTTCGCGTGGTGACCGACTTTTGCAAAGTTAAAAAAATCCACGCCGTGGGTTATTGCATTGGCGGCACTTTGCTCTCCATTTATTTGGCTTGGGCAAACCGCAGAATGAAACCCGAAGAAGTGCCCGTTGAATCTTGGACAACGTTCACCACGCTAACCGATTTTTCTAATCCGGGCGAAATTGATGTGTTCATTGATGAAAATTGCGTGCGCGCTATTGATGAAATGATGAAGAAAAAAGGCTATTTGGAAGGCGGTGAAATGGCTTCATCCTTCCGTTTGTTGCGTTCTAATAGTCTCATTTGGCATTATTGGGTGCATTCTTATTTGTTGGGCGAGCAGCTACCAGCCTTTGATGTGCTTTATTGGAATGCCGACTCAACCCGCTTGCCGCAAGCCATGCATAGTTATTACTTGCATGAAATGTATTTGAACAACAATCTCATCAAACGCGATTGCTTAACCATTGCGGGCGAACCCATTGATTTAGACCGCATCAAACAACCGCTTTATGCTGTCACCGCAGAAGATGACCACATTGCCCCGTGGAAGCAATGCTACCGCATTCGCAAAGCCATTAACATCAATGCGCCTATGCGTTTTGTGTTATCCACTTCTGGGCACATTATGGGCATTGTGAATCCGCCAACCAACCCGCCCAAACGTTCTTATTGGGTTGCCAACCCTGAGCGCAACGAGCATTGGGAATTGTGGTTTGACCGTGCCGAAAAACGCCAAGGCACGTGGTGGAGCGATTGGATAGAATGGCTAGAACCCAAAATGGGCGAAATGGTCAAGGCTTATCCTGCCAGCAACAAGCAATATCCCAAAATTGAAGATGCGCCCGGAACCTATGTTTTGGAACGCTAAATTTTTTTTCAAAAAATTGATTTTTTTTTAGCAAAATCACGCCTTGTTTTTTAAAATAAGGCGTGTTTTTTTTGAAAGAACCCCAACAATGATTCAACAATTAACCACCGAACACCGCCACTGCGATGAACTTTTTGCCGAAGTGGAAGCCGCTGTGCATTGCCAAAATTTTGAAAGCGCAAAATCCCTTTTTGCCAACTTTCAAAATGAAATGTTTGCGCATTTTGATTTGGAAGAACAACGACTCTTCCCCGCTTTTGAAGCCAAAACGGGAATGACAATGGGCCCCACCCAAGTGATGCGCATGGAACATTCGCAAATTCGCAGTTTGTTGGAAGAAATGCGCGAGGCGATTTTCCACGGTGAACAAGAAAATTTTTTCAGTTTGTCGGAAACCTTGTTGATTATGACCCAACAACACAATATGAAAGAAGAAAACGTGCTGTATCCAATGTGTGAAAAACATTTGGGCGCAAATTTTTTAGAACAATGAAAATTTTGGATGCCCGCGAAATGCCCGCGCCCGAGCCTTTTGTGCAAACTTTATCCCTTTTGGAAAACCTGAAAAAGGGCGAATTGTTGCGCTTGATTTTGCCGCGTGAGCCTTTTCCGCTTTATGCACATTTGGCCAAGCGCGGCATTGCGTTTTCCACACAATTTGCTAGTGAAGGCGAATTTGCAGGCTGTTTTTTGATTGACATTACCGCCCCGCCAAAAATTTAAATGCTCACCACCCAAAACTCCCCGCCCTTTAATGCGCCTTTGCGCTTTTTTTTAACCGCGCCACTTTTTGGCATTGCATTGGGGCTTCTTTTAATGTTTCACCCCGACACAATTTTTACATCCCGTTGGTTGCCTGAAACCTTGGCTGCCGTGCATTTGTGCACAATTGGTTTTATGTTGCAAATTATGCTGGGCTCTTTAATTCAAATTCTGCCCGTTTTGGCAGGCGCGGTTATTAAAAAACCCGTGGCTATTTCAACCATTGTTCACGCCCTTTTAAATGTTGGCGCGGTTTTTTTAATTATTGCATTTTTAAAACAAAATAATATTTTAATGATTGCCGCCATTATTTTATTATTCTTATCAGCGGTTATTTTTTTGATTGCCGTTATTTTCGCCTTTCGCCACACCAAAACCACAACCGCGCCCATATTAGGTTTAAAGTTTGCAATTATTGCTTTGTTTTTTGTTTTAACTCTCGGAATTTTATTAGGCGGCACACAATCGGTTTTTATTTATTTGGATAAAGCGTGGACAAATTTACACGCTGCTTGGGGTTTAATTGGTTGGGGCGCTATTTTATTAATCAGCGTGGCATTTGTTGTTGTGCCAATGTTCCAACTCACGCCCAATTACCCCAACAAATTCATGTGGATTTTGCCTGCGGCATTATTTTCACTTTTAATTTTATTAACTGCCAACACGTTTTTTGATTTAAAAATAATCAATTCCATTTTAATTGTTTTAATGTTGGCAGGTTTATCTGCATTTGTTATTTTCAGTTTAAAACTCCAACAAAAACGCCGCCGCGCACGGCGCGACCCAACCTTTTACGCTTGGGCTTTTGGTTTTTGGGTTTCTATTGTCGCCTTTATTTTTTTGATTTTGCATTTTTTATTTTTTGAAGATTTAGAAAAATACCAAATTCCATTAAATACCACCATAATGATTCTTTATGCCTTTGTGGCTTTTATTTGCGGAATGTTATTTAAAATTTTGCCGTTTTTATCTTGGTTACATTTGCAAAATATTGCACTTGGAAAATATAAAATTCCTGCGATGAATCATTATTTAAGCGAAAAGGAAGCGTATATTCAAATTTGCATTTATTTTATTAGTGCCATTTTTTTATTTTTATCTATTTTCATTCCTTTTTTTAGAATCTCCGCGGCAATTTTGATGATTTTGCAATTTTTGGTGTTGGAAATTTTGCTTTGCGCATCGTTTATGCGTTATAAAAAAGTTTTAAATAATTTAATTCAACAAAAATGTGAAAATCCACGGTAAACAAGAATTTTTTTTGAAAAAAAATATTTGTTTACCGTGGAAAATGTTTTTTTTGCAAAAAATAAGCCGTTATCAAACCATTTAAAGTGCCAAAAAACAAAGCCGAAGCCCAAAAAACAGGCAACATTAAAAAAACGCCGTTGTTCGGAATCAGCCACAACCTTGCCAACAAGATTTGCCCCAAAATATGCGCAAAAGCGGCGATGATAGAAAAACTCACCGCACCAAACCAACGGCGCGGCAAATTTTGAAAAACACCCAAAGCGCAAACAGAAAACAATCCGCCTGCAAAGGATAAAAAAAATCCGGGCGCCAAAAAATAACCCAACACCAAACTTGCCGCCACAATGCGCAACACCGTTACCCACAACATCGCGCGAAAACCGTAATGCCAAAAAACAATCAAAGTTACAATGTTGGCAACGCCGGGTTTCACACCGGGCAATGGCGTTGGAATGGCGCTATCTATTAGCGATAAAGCAACGGCGGCGCTTGCCCAACGCGCAAGTTTTTTGTCTTCTTCGGTGATGGTGATTTTCATTTAATAACCCAAACTATCATAAACGCGCGCGCGCCCAGTGATGCGCAAACTCAAATGGCTTGGTGCGCAAATGGCAATATCGCCCGATTTTTGAAGCCAACTTTGTTTGACACAATATTGTTTGGGCCCCGGATCCGCTTTCACGCGCGCTTTGCCGTGGGCAATTTCTATGATTGTTTCCCCCAAAGGACCTTGAATGCGCACTTCTTTTTTTTGGTTTAAATTGAGCCGCATTAAAAGCGTGCCGTTTTGGTAAATCAAGGCTTCTTCAGGCACGGCGTTATCCCAAAGAAAAAAAAAGGCGACTGCCACACTCAACAATCCGATTCCAAAAACCAGCAAATCGCCCTTTTTCACACAAAAAAACTTTTGGTTCACCGTGGATTTTTACAATTTACAAAACGCCACTTGGAATGGCACGTTGCGCTCCACGCTGTTTTTGCAAATGCCGTAACGAGAAGCCGCAGGCAAAAAACGCAACCCTAAAAAATATTTATTCGCCGAAATTTCAGGCACGCAATCTTGCGATTCGTCCAAGCCAAAACGCAACAAATGCGTGTTGGCGCTGATATTGTTTAAGCGAAATTCGCCGCGCTCGGCGGTGTAAGATTCAAAAACATCGCTGCCGCGCAAAAGTTTTAAAATGGTGGAAATTGCGCGATACGGCGTTTTGAATTTGGCAAACAACTCATGCAAATAACGCGCACGCTCTTCTTCATCGTGGTGAAGCCACCAGTGGAAAGACGGCAAATCAAAATCACACAAACCGCCCGGAATCATCTCGCGGCCTTTGACCAACATCAACCACTCATTTTCCCGCAAATATTGCCCCATGCGACCTTGAAAGGCGTGCAATTCGGTTAAAACGGCTTCAATGTCGGAAACAATGCTTCTTAAAATATCCAAGGAAATATCCGGATTGTCTTGAAAACTCAATAAATTTGCTTTTTGGCGTTCTAATTCGGATATAAAATCGCGTTTTAAATCGGAACGGGCAACAACTTCCAACACTTCAAAAATTGCACTCAATGCGGCGTAATGCTCAAAAGCACCTTTTAAATTCACAAAATGTTGCGCACGTGCAAAAAGATTTTCCAAACGCAAAAGCGTGCGAATACGTTCGTTTAAAGGGTATTCATAAATAATCACACCCGAAACCTTTATTAAAAAAATAAATTTATTTTCGCTTATTATTTAAAACGATTCAAGCTGTTTTTTTAAAAAGTTTTAAATAAAAAACGTGAAGTTTTTGAATTTTTAACTTTAATTCTTGCAAATCAGCTGTATTTTCAATTATATCATCAGCGCCTTTTAAGCGTGTTTCTCTGGGCGTTTGCGCTTTTATAATCGCACGAATGGTTTTTTCTGCCCAAGCATTGCGCGCCAAAACCCTTTTGATTTGCAAATATTCAGGGCAATCAATCACCAAAACCCGATTGCAACGTTTTAAAAAAACAGGGATTTCAAAAAGCAAAGGCACATCCAAAATCACATAAGGCGAATGGGCATTTTCCACGGTCAACCAAGATTTTTTTTGAATAATCGGGTGCAAAATATTTTCTAATTGTTTTTTAATTGTTGGATTTTCAAAAACAACTTGGCGCATCAATTCACGATTCAAAGCGCCGTTTAAAATAAAATTCTCACCCAATTTTTTTTGGATTAGTGGAATTGCTTCACCATTTTTTGCGGTTATTTCCCGAGCAATTTTGTCGGTATCCGCAACAACAATTCCAAACGATTCAAAGATTTTTGCCGCGGTGGATTTGCCCGAACCAATGCCGCCAGTCAAACCCACAATGGATTTTTTAGGAGCAAGATTTGGCATCTTTATGCGGCACCACGCGCCGCACGGCATCCACCACGCGGGCGCGTTCTTTGGCATCTTTCACATCAATGCGCACGTCCGTGATGGCGCCAGTGGAAATGTTGGTGGAAGCGCGGAATTGCAAAATGGCATCTGTCACGCCTTTTTCTTGCAATTCGGCAAAATAAGCGCGCGCGGATTTTTCCTGCGAAAAAACGCCCAAAGATATGGCATTTCTGTTTTCACCGCTTGCCAACACAAAATAATCCAAAGACAACTCTTTCAAAGTGCGCGCTCTTGCGCGCGCGTCTTCAACTGATGGCAAAGGCGGAATAAAAATGCGCCATTTGCCGCTGGTTTCCGACTTGCTGGTGACGGTTGCGGGAATGTTTGGAAAACGTTTGACCAAGATTTTTTGCACTTGCAAAGAATCCTCATTAGACAAATTCGCCCACACCACGCAAGAGGTGGTTAATAAAGAATCCACCACATTTTGCAAAATATCCGCAGGCTGTTCTTCGGCAATTTTTTCGGGTTTATTAGAAACAACTTTTTGTTTTGCAACTGCGGCAGAATCAGCGCCCGCAGGCTTTTGCCCTGTTGTTTCCGATTCCGCCATTTGTTGCGCAAAGGCGGCAATTTGGTCTTCTTCGGCGGGCGTGGGTTCGTTGGAATCAGCATTGGCAAGCGCTGCGTTCAAATTGGCAAAGCGCTCATCGTTCAAAACAGTGTTTTGCGGCAAATCCTTTTGCGCGATGATTTTTATGCGCTCATCCACCACTTCATCGTCTTTGGGCGGTGCAGAAAACCAACCACCAAAGGAAATGAAAAATAAGACGTTTAGCGCCAACAACAGGAAAACAAAAATTCTCATTTAAAACTTCGGCAAATTTTTTAAGGATTCTTGCACAGATTCGGCAGGATAATCATAATTTTCCAATTCGCCTGCTAAAAAGCGCTCAAAACTCGTCATATCAAAATGGCCATGCCCGGTAATGCACACCAAAATGTTTTTGGCTTGCCCTGTTTTTTTGCAATCCAAGGCTTCATCTATTGCTGCGGCAATGCCATGGCAAGATTCTGGCGCTGGAATAATGCCTTCACAACGCGCAAACTGCACGCCCGCTTCAAAGGTTTTTAATTGCGGCAAGGCTTGCGCTTCAATCAAATGGTCGTGATAAAGCTGCGCCACAATGGGCGAAGTGCCGTGGTAACGCAAACCGCCCGCGTGAATGCCGGGCGGCATAAAATCGTGCCCCAAAGTATACATTTTCATCAAAGGCGTGTAACCCGTGGCATCCCCAAAATCATAAGTAAAAACACCTTTTGTTAAAGATGGGCAAGAGGCAGGCTCCACCGCCACACAACGCAAATTTTTGGCTCTGGGGTCTTCTAACAATTTATCGCCCAAAAAAGGCAACGCAATGCCTGAAAAACTAGAACCGCCGCCGCAAGGGCCAAAAATCACATCGGGGTAAAGTCCGATTTTTTCAAATTGCTTTTTGGCTTCCAAACCCATCACGCTTTGGTGCATGCAAACGTGATTCATCACCGAACCCAAGGCATAGCAAGCGTTTTTGTCGTTTAAAACTTCTTCTACCGCCTCAGAAATTGCCAAACCCAAAGAACCACGACAATTCGCATCTTTTTCTAACGCCGCCCTGCCCGCTTTTGTGTTTTTTGAAGGGCTAGCAAAAACTTCTGCACCCCAAGTTTGCATGGTGGTGCGGCGAAAAACTTTTTGGTCATAAGACACACGCACCATATAAACACGCACGCCCAAGCCAAACATTTGCCCTGCATAAGAAAGCGAGGCGCCCCATTGGCCAGCGCCCGTTTCCGTTACCAAACGTTTTACGCCCGCTTGTTTGTTGTAATAAGCTTGTGCGATGGCGGAATTGGGTTTGTGCGAACCAGCGGCGGACAAACCTTCATATTTATAAAAAATTTTGACAGGTGTTTCTAAAAATTCTTCTAATCTTTTGGCACGACAAAGCGGCACCGGGCGCCATTGTGCGTAAATTTGGCGCACTTCATCGGGAATTTTAATCCAACGCTCACAAGACATTTCTTGTTCTAAAATCGGGTCAGAAAAAATCGCTTGCATTTGTTCAACGCTGGCAGGTTTTCCATCCAAACCCATTGCGGGCGCAGGTTTGTTGGGCATATCCGCCACAATGTTATACCACGCACCCGGAATTTCATTTTGCGCCAAATCCACACGCAATTCTGTAAATTGACTCATTTTTTAAAACATCCAAAAATTATGATTTTACAAAGAAAAACACGCATTTTACTATACCCGCACCCGCAAATGCCGTGTTGCACCCGCATTAAAATCAAAATTTTAAAAAATAGTTGGATTTTTAAAATTCAAACGGCAAAAAAAAATGAACTGGCATTGCCCAAAGGCAAAACGCAAGAACGGCGTGATTTTTTATGGCAAGCAACCTGTTTGGAATGTTTTATTTTTGATGCGCATTCCAAGCGTTATTGGGAATACAATTTTGCGCCAAACGGCGCTTTCGCGCTTTATGCTTTTGATTCTTATCGCCAAAAAAGCAATGAACCGCCTTGCAAGCCGCCTTTGATTTTTTTAAAAAAAATCAAAAAACAACATTTTATTTTTAAAATTATTCCCCAAACTTTGCCGCCTTTTAATCATCCGCATTTTCATTTTTGCGTTGTTTTAAAAAATAAAAAAGGGGAATTGTTTTATTTTGCCGAAAAACATTTCAAAGAAAAACCCGATTTTCATTTTTTTCTGCGGTGAACAAATTATTTTTTTGAAAGCATTGGTTTATAGTTTATTCTTTTAAAAACAACATTGTGTGTTTTTGTTTTTCCACGGTCAACGCAGAATTTTTTTCAAAATTTTGCGCTCACCGTGGATTTTTGTTTTTTATCGCACAAAGCAAAAATCACGCAAAAAGTAACAACAAACGGTTGAGAAAACCTTTGCCAAGTAATGTTGTTTGAATTTGATTATCAGTAATTGTAATTAGTTTTTGATTTTCAGCTTGTTGCAATGTTTTTAAAATACTTTCTATTTTTAAACCCGTGCGTTTTTCAAAAAAACAAAAAGAAAATGGCGCATCCAAACGAAAAACATTCATCAAAAATTCCAAAGGAATATTTTCAACCGTGTTTTTTTTCAAAACAAAATCACCATTTAAATAATTTTGAATATTTGCGCTACGCACAAAACGAAAAATATTTTGTTTGAATGTTATTTTGCTATGCGCACCAACACCAATGCCTAAATAATCCCCAAACTGCCAATAATTTAAATTGTGGCGGCATTCAAAATTATTTTTGGCATAAGCGGAAATTTCATAATGATTAAAATTATTTTCCGCCATGATTTGAATTGCCTGCGATTCAATATTTTCCGCCATATTTTCATCGGGCAATTGAGGCGGATTTTTTTCAAATGCCGTGCCGTTTTCAATGGTTAAGCGGTAAAGCGATAAATGTTTGGGATGAAAAGATAATGCTGTTTTTAAATCATTTTCTAAAATGTTAACATTTTGATTGGGCAAAACAAGCATTAAATCAATATTAAAATTTTTAAAATTTTTGTTGATTTCGCTTAAAGCATTTTGCGCTTGCTTGGATGAATGAATGCGCCCGAGTGATTTTAAAATATTATCATCAAAACTCTGCACGCCAAGCGAAATTCGGTTGATTCCGATTGTTTTATAAAATTCAAAATTTTCATATTCCGCTGCGCCCGGGTTGGCTTCCAAGGTAATTTCGGCATTTTCTTTTAAAAAAGGAAAAATAACATTTAAAAAAGATTCCAAAGAATCGCACGCCATCAAACTCGGTGTGCCGCCGCCAAAAAAAACGCTTTCAATTTTGCGGTTTTGAAGCAAATGTTGCGATTTTTTAAAATCAGCAATTAAGGCTTTTGTATATTCTTTTTGCGGAATTTTATCTGTTGTTTTGGAATAAAAATCACAATAAAGGCATTTTTTCAAACACCATGGAAAATGAATATACAAAGAAACAGGAATTTCCACGGTAAACTCAAATTTTTTTTTAAATTATTGAAAGCGCCATTGTGTGCCGCTGGGTTTATCTTCCAAAACAACGCCTTTTTCCAACAATTCAGCACGGATTTTATCCGCCACTTGAAAATTCTTTGCTTTTTTTGCCGCAGAACGTTCGGCGATTTTTTGCAAAATATATTCTTCGTCTATTTTATTTTCATTCGGTGTGGATTGAAAATAATCCGCAGGTTCTAATTCTAATAAACCCAAAATGTTGCCAAGCGTTTTTAATTTTGCTGATAATTGTGGATTTTTTGTTTGCCGAATTTTTGATGCCAAATCAAATAATAAGGCAAAAGCATTGGAAGCATCCAAATCTTCATTTAAAGCATTTTTAAATTTCAAAGCGTCTTCATCATTCCAATTTAATTCCCAAACATTTTCAGGTGGAATATCACGCAAGGTAAAATAAAGATTATCCAAACTATTTTTGGCATCATTTAAATGAATAGTTGAATAATTTAAAGGCGAGCGATAATGCGCGCGCAAAATAAAAAAACGCAACACTTCGGGGTGGTATTTTTCCAAAACCTCGCGAATGGTAAAAAAATTGCCCAAAGATTTTGCCATTTTTTCGCCATCCACGCGCACAAAGCCGTTGTGCATCCAATAATTCACAAAGCGCCCGCCGTGTGCGCCTTCGGATTGCGCAATTTCATTTTCGTGGTGCGGAAATTGCAAATCTTGCCCGCCGCCGTGAATATCAATGTGTTTGCCCAAAAATTGGGTGCTCATTGCCGAACACTCCAAATGCCAACCGGGTCTACCGCACCCCCAAGGCGATTCCCAAAAAGGTTCATTCGGTTTTGCGGCTTTCCACAAAACAAAATCAAGCGGGTCGCGTTTTTCATCATTGATTGATACGCGCTCGCCAGCGATTAAATCATCCAAAGTTTTTTTGGCAAGCTTGCCGTAGTCGGCAAATTTGCGCACGGCAAAAAGCACATCTCCGCTTGTTGTGGCATAGGCTAAGCCTTTTTTTTCTAATATTTTGATTAAATCAATCATCGCCGCAATGTTGTCGGTGGCGCGCGGTTCCAAAGTTGGCGGCAACACGTTCAAGGCTTTGCAATCTTCGTGCATGGCGGCAATAAAACGCGCTGTTAGCGATTGTATGGTTTCGTTATTTTCTGCCGCGCGTTTGATGATTTTGTCGTCAATGTCGGTAATATTTCTAACATAAACAACTTCAAAGCCAAGCGTGGCAAGCCAGCGCCGCAACAAATCAAAAACAACCAACACGCGCGCGTGCCCGATGTGGCAAAAATCATAAACCGTCATTCCGCAAACATAAAGGCGCACTTTTCCTTCTTCAATGGGTTTAAAAACTTCTTTTTGGTTGCTTAATGTGTTGTAAATTTTGAGCATAGCTGTTGCGCCGCTGTTAAAATGTAGCCTGCAAGTTTAGCCGAATTTTAACAATGAAGATTCTCATTTTTTGCCTCTCATTTTGTTTTGCCGCCAACTATGCCTTTGCCCAAAGCGCTGATTCTGATTCTGCCGAAACCTTGTTTGCCCAAGCGCTAACGCTGGCTGAAAACGGCAAAACTGAAAAAGCCTTGCAAATTTTAAATCGTTTGATGGCGCAATATCCCGAATTGCCTGAGCCTTACAACAACGCCGCCGTGCTTTATGCCCAACAAAAAGAATGGCAAAAAGCGCAAGAAACACTCAAAATTGCCATTGCTGCCAACCCGCAGTTTGCGCGCGCGCATCAAAATTTGGGTTTTTTGTATTTGGAATTGGCGCGCCAAGCTTTTCAAACGGCAGAAGACATTGCGCCGGGTTCATCCACCCAAGAATTGCAGCGTTTGAACAATTTTCACCAACCTTTAAAGGAAAATAAACAATGAAAAAACTTTTGCAAAAATTGTTGTTCTTATGTGCCACGCTTTTTGTTTTGCCCAGCGCTTTTGCGCAAACAGTTGTGGAAATTCAAACATCCCAAGGGCTAATTTTGGTAGAACTCAACGACAAAAAAGCGCCGGACACCGTGGCGAATTTTTTGAATTATGCCAAACGTGGTTTTTATAACGGCACAATTTTTCACCGTGTGATTGATGGTTTTATGATTCAAGGCGGCGGGTTTAATCAAGATATGGTGCAAAAGCAAACGGATGAACCCATTCAAAACGAATCCAAAAACGGCTTAAAAAACTTGCGTGGAACCATTGCGATGGCAAGAACTTCCGCACCGCATTCGGCAACCGCGCAGTTTTTTATCAATCTGGTTGATAACCACAATTTGGATTATCCATCTTTTGACGGTTGGGGTTATTGTGTTTTTGGCAAGGTTATTGCGGGAATGGACGTGGTTGATAAAATCGCCACCATGCCAACGGGCAATGTTGGCGCGCACCAAAATGTGCCAACTTCGCCAATAATTATCAACGAGATTCAAATCAGCCAAAAACCCAAAAATTGAGAAAATCCATGGTAAACAAGAATTTTTTTTGAAAAGGAAGTAAAAAAATGGTCAAATTTACAACCAACCACGGCGTTTTTACGCTAGAGCTTTTTGCCGAAAAAGCGCCCAAAACGGTGGAAAATTTTTTGAATTATGTGCAAAACGGTTTTTATGATGGCACGATTTTTCACCGCGTGATTGATGGTTTTATGATTCAAGGCGGCGGTTTTACGCCAGACATGGCGCAGAAAAAAACCAACGCCCCCATTGAAAACGAAGCGGCAAACGGCGTTGAAAACAAACGCGGCACCATTGCAATGGCACGCACCAACGACCCGCATTCGGCAACCGCACAGTTTTTTATCAATGTGATTGACAATGATTTTTTAAACTTCAAAGCGCCAAGCGGCAGCGGTTGGGGTTATTGCGTTTTTGGTGAAGTCAAAGACGGCATGGATGTGATTGATTCAATCAAAAGTGTTCCAACAGGCAACCACGGTTTTCACCAAAATGTGCCCGCTAATGCGGTTGTGATTGAAAAAGTGGAAATTGTTTAATGGCAACAGCGGCGCAGTTTTTGGCAGATTTGCATTTGAGCGAATCTGCGCAAGATTTTGCCAGCGTTTTTTGCGATTTTTTAAAAAACGCCAAAAACACAGCGCCGCTTTTTATTTTGGGCGATTTGTTTGACTTTTGGGTGGGCGATGACCAACTCCAAATGCCTTTTTATAAAAAAATTGCCGAATGTTTAAAACACGCCAAGCGCCCAAAATATTTAATGCGTGGCAACCGTGATTTTTTATTAGGCGAAACTTTTGCCACAGAATCGGGCGTGGCATTTTTGGCAGACCCTTTTGAAATTGAAATAGCGGGAAAAAAACTTTTGCTCTCACACGGCGACCAATTTTGCACGGACGATGCCGCTTATATGGCGTTTTTTGCGCAATCCCACAATCCATTGTGGCAACAAGCAATTTTGCAAAAACCGCTTAATGAACGCTTATCACTTGGCAAAATGATTCGCCAACAAAGCGAATCGGCAAACTTGGGCAATTACAAAGATTTGCCAAAAGCGGAAATTGACAATCTTTTAAAAAAACACAACTGCGATATTTTCATCCACGGCCACACGCATTTGCCGGGTGAACATTGGCACGGCAACATTTTAAGAATTGTTTTGCCCGATTGGCGCAAAACCGAATCCCCCAAAATGTTGGAATTGAATGAAAACGGAGAATTTTCCACGGTCAACCTTTAATTTTTTTGAAAAAAAAATGCCGTTGACCGTGGAAAACTGCAAATAAAAACCGTTAAGATTAAAAATATTAAAAAATAAACTGAAAAAATCCATGGAACATTCTCTCATCACAACGCTTAGTGTGGCATTTGGCATTGCGCTGCTTTTTGGTTTTGTGGCGGAACGCTTGAAATTTCCCGCATTGGTGGGCTATTTGCTGGCGGGCATTTTAATTGGTCCTGCTTCTCCCGGTTTTGTGGCAGATGTGAATTTGGCTTCGCAACTGGCTGAAATTGGCATTATGTTGCTGATGTTTGGCGTGGGTTTGCATTTTTCTTTAAACGATTTGTTGGCGGTGCGCAAAATTGCCTTGCCCGGCGCTTTGGCGCAAATGGGTTTGGCAACCATTTTGGGGATGTGCGTGGCGCTCTTTTGGGGTTGGTCTTGGGGTTCGGGTTTGGTGTTTGGGGTTTCGCTCTCGTGCGCTTCCACCGTGGTTTTGTTAAAAGCCTTGGAATCCAAAGATTTGTTGCAAAGCATCAAAGGCAAAATTGCGGTGGGTTGGTTGGTTACTGAGGATTTGGCAACCGTGTTGGTGTTGGTGTTGTTGCCGCCCTTGGCAACCATTTTGCAACAAAGTGGGGAAAATGATTTTCAATGGCAAACCTTGTTGCCCATTTTGGGGGAAACGCTTTTGCAAGTCAGCGCCTTTGTAACCGTGATGTTGGTGGCGGGGCAGCGTATTTTGCCGTGGATTTTGTTGCAAGTTGCCCGAACAGGTTCTCGGGAATTATTCACCTTGGCGGTGGTTGCCATTGCCATTGGCATTGCGTATTTGGCGGCAACGTTGTTTCACGTATCCGAAGCCTTGGGCGCTTTTTTTGCTGGAATGGTGATGCGTGGCTCGGAATATTCGCACCGTGCAGCAGAAGAATCTTTGCCTTTGCGTGATGCTTTTTCCGTTTTGTTTTTTGTTGCCGTGGGAATGTTGTTTAAGCCGGAAATTTTGCTTAGCCAACCTTGGCACGTTTTGGGTGTGGTCAGCATTATTATTTTTGGCAAATCCTTGGCGGCGTGTTTTATTGTGTTGTTGTTGAAATATCCTTTGCACACGGCATTAACCGTTTCCGCCAGTTTGGCGCAAATTGGCGAATTTTCGTTTATTTTGGCGGGTTTGGGCATTAGTTTAAAACTTTTGCCAGCCGATTCTTTGAGTTTGGTTTTGGCAGGTGCACTGATTTCCATTGCTTTAAACCCAGTGGTTTTTGCATGTGTTGGCCCTTTGCAACGTTGGATTTTGGCGCATTCGGCTTATGCCAGAGCTTTGGAACAACGCCAAGACCAGCTTGCAGAACTCCCGCAAAACACCGAAGTGCAATATTTAAAAGGTCAAGTGGTTTTGGTGGGTTACGGGCAAGTGGGGCAAAAAATTGCAATGAATTTAAATGCGCACAGCATTCCTTTTGTGGTTGCCGAACAAAATCGTGAAACGGTGGAAAGTTTAAGAAAAGAAGGCTATTCCGCCGTGGCGGGCGATGCCACCGACCCAGCCGTTTTAATTCAAGCGCACATTGCCAATGCTGCTATGTTGGTGGTGTCAACGCAACATCCGGTGAATGTGCAGCAAATGGTGGATACCGCCAAGGCGTTGAATCCCAAAATTGAAATTGTAACTTGCACGGAATCCATGTTGGAAGCCAACAGCAATGAAGAAACTTGGAAAATTTTTTCCGGCAAAGAAGTGTTGGCAAAAAGTATGACCACTTATGTTTTGGCACGCTTTGAACCTGCAAATGAATGATGATTTTCCACGGTCAACGCACAATTTTTTTTAAAAAATTTAAAAATTTTTTGAAGTTGACCGTGGATTTTTATAAAAATGACTGAAAACCAACGCCACTTTGATGAAATTTTCCAAGCATTTGCAGTGGAGAATTACCCAAAATTGTTGGCGCTTGCGCAATCTTTAATTGCCGATTTTCCGCAATGCGTTTTGGGTTACAAAGCCGCTGGCGTGGCACTTTTAAAATTAAAACAAAAAGAAGCCGCCTTGCCTTTTATGGAAAAAGCCGCAACGCTTGACCCAATGGATGATGAAGCGCTTTCCAACTATGCGCAAACGCTTTTGGAAATTGGCAATGCTTCGGATTTTGCAAAAGCCGAGAGCATTTTGCGCCAAGCCTTAAAACTCAACCCCGAGTCGCCCGTGATTTTGAACAATTTGGCTGGCGCACTTTTGCGCCAAAACAAATTGGATGAAGCCGAAATTTTTGCTGAACGTGCTTTTTTAAAAGATTGTAACAATGTTGAAATTTGCAAAAACCGCATTTTGGCAAAATTTGATTCGGGCAAAATGGCGGTGGGGCAAGAATTAGCCGAAAAAGCGCTTGAAAAATTCCCAAATGTTTTTGAATTTCAAAGCCACGCTTTTGCTTACCGTTCTTATTTCAGCGACAAAATTGCCGATTTTTTGCCGTATTTAAAACGTTTTTCTGCTTTTATTGCAAAAAATCATCCGCCAATTTTTGAGCATTTGCCGCCCAAATTAGCCAAAAAACGCTTGAAAATTGGTTTTGTGTCGGGCGATTTTAATCAACACGTGGTTGCCCTTTTTTTAGAAAATCTTTTAAGCGCCTTAAAAAACCAAACGCTTGATTGTTACGCCTATGCCACAAGCAATGTTGTGGATTTAGCAACCAATCGCCTTCATCCATTTTTTCGGCGTTGGCAAAATATTGCGGCAATGGATGATTTAAGCGCCGCCAATTTAATTAAAAACGATGGCATTGATATTTTGATTGATTTATCCGGCCACACCAAAGGCAACCGTTTGTTGGTTTTTGCCTTAAAACCTGCGCCTATTCAAATCACGTGGATTGGTTGGAACGGCACTTCGGGCATTCCAACCATGGATTATATTTTTGCCGATTCGGTGATGGTGCCAAACGAACAATCCAAAGCGCAGTTTTCTGAGACGCCTTTTTTAACCAAAGGCACTTGGGCGCTTTATTCACCGCCCAAAAACTTGCCTGAAATTGCCGATTTGCCAAGCTACAAAAATGGTTTTATCACCTTTGGCGCTTTTCATAACCCGCACAAAGTGGGTAAAAAAACGCTTGAATTGTGGGCAAGTGTTTTAAAAGAAAATCCAACGGCACGGCTTTTGTGGATGAGACCAGATTTAAAAAATCCGCAGTTAAAAGCCTTTTATTTAAAAGAAATGTGTAAGCTCGGCATTGAATCCGAGCGCTTGGATTTTTTGGCAAATGAAAACCGTAACGAATATTTGCACGCCCACAACCAAGTAGATTTTATTTTGGATACTTTTCCAGTTTCAAGCGGCACAACCGCCATGGAAGCCTTGTTGATGGGCGTGCCGAGTTTGACTTTAAAAGGCGAGTTGATGGCATCAACCTTGTGCGCTAGTTATTTGTGGCATTTTGATTTAAAAGAATGGATTGCAACAAACCCTGATGAATACATTGAAAAAGCCACATTTTTTGCCAAAGATTTTTTAAGTGCAGCGCAAAAATACAACGCCCGCCGCCACGCATTGCGCTCCAAAATATTACAAAACCCCAATAGCAATGCCGAAAACTTTGCTGCCCATTTCGCCCAAAATTTGTGGCAAATGTGGCAAAAATTTGCTGAAAACTCGGCGAAAAATTAACCGCAAAATTTCAAAAATCCACGGTCAACCGATTATTTTTTTCAAAAAAAATTGACGTTGACCGTGGATTTACAACATCCATTGTTGTGGTGCGATGTTTTTTGTTAAAGGTTTAATCATTTCCAAAAAGTTGGAGCGGGTGGTGATTTTGCCGCCCCATTTTAAAAAATGTTCAGAAGGCACTTGGCAATCAATCAAAGAAAAACCAAACTTTTGGGCATTTTGGCAAAGCGTAAAAACGGCAATTTTGGAAGCATTGGATTTTAAAAAAAACATGGATTCGCCGCTAAAAACTTCCCCAATTTGCACGCCGTAAAGCCCACCAACAAGCGCTCCGTTTAAATAAACGCCCAAAGAATGCGCAATGTTTAAAGCAAACAATTCTTCATAAGCTTGGATAATTTCTGCCACAATCCACGTGGATTCACCATTGCGCTGCTTGGCGCAACAACGGATGATGGCGTGAAAATCACAATCTGCCCGAACTTCAAAATCGTTTTTTTTCAGCGTTTTGGCAAAGGATTTTGAAATTTTAAAGTCGCAAGGGTTTAAAACCATTCGCTTGTCAGGCGAAAACCAAAAAACGCCGTGGTTATTGACTTCCCACGGAAAAATGCCGTGGGTGTAAGCATCCAACAACAAATCCACATTGATTATCTGGCTTGCCGCAACCAAACCATTTAAATCGTCCCGAGCTTTTTGTGGCGCTGGAAATACGCTCTTTTTTTGAAAAGGATTGGTTGGCATTACAATAGCGAACGTGAAAAAGGTTAATCATTACGAAAATTTTCCTGTGGCTTCCAAAATCTTGCCGCCGCACGTGCGGCAAGCGGTTGTAGCCATTTATCATTTTGCCAGAACGGCGGACGATTTTGCCGATGAGCCGCAATTTGCGCACGATTCTCGCCGAATTGCCTTGTTAAACGATTTTCAAAATGCGTTGAAAAAAATTGAAAATCGGCAAAATGATTTTGATTTTTCAGAACCGTTTTATCAAAGCATTTTTCAAAATTTAAATCTTGCCATCCAACAGCATTCTTTGCCCATTCAACCTTTTTGCGATTTGATTAGCGCTTTTTTGCAAGACGTTACAAAAAATCGCTACCAAAATGAAGCACAAGTTTTGGCTTATGCCCGCTATTCCGCCGTGCCTGTGGGCGTTTTAATGTTGGAACTTTTTCAAGTTGCATCCGCTGAAAATTTGCGGCGTTCAGCAGATATTTGCACCGCTTTGCAGTTGGCGAATTTTTGCCAAGACGTCGCCATTGATGCCCAAAAAAACCGCATTTATTTGCCACAAGATGAAATGGCAGATTTTGGCGTTTTGGAATCGGATATTTTGCAAGGCAAAACAACGCCGGCTTTTCGGGCGCTCATGAAAAAACAAGTGGCTCGTGCCAGAGATTTTGCGCAAAACGGCGCAGCGCTTGTTTTTGATTTGCCCGAGCGTTTTGGCTTTGAAATTCGCTTGACCATTCAAGGCGTTTTGCGCATTTTGGATAAAATAGAAAATGTTGATTTTGACGTTTTTCATCATCGCCCAACCTTAAAAAAAAGCGATTTTTTAAAAATGTTTGGGCGCAGTCTTTTTCAAAAAAATTTTCGGTTTACCGTTGAAAAATGAAAAAATTTTTTATCGGCACATTGTTGCTTATTGTTTTTTTACTTTTGCCTTTTGCATTTCCTTTTTTGGGTTTAACCGAGCCCAAAGCGCCGCCCAATCCGTTTTTTCCGTGGAATGTAACAATCCAAAACGGCAAAACAAAAGCCTTTGGCATTGTTTTGGGCGATGCGGCGTTGTTTCATTGGCAAGAGCGTTGGGGCGATGATTTTGATATCGCCATCATCACCACGCCGCAAAAGGAAAACGCCGATGCGCAATTGGAAGTGTTTTACAACAAATTATCACTCGGTTTTGTAGAAGCCAAGGTTGTGTTGAGCTTGGCGGCATCGCCTTTGGAATTGGAACAAATGGTGCAACGCGCACCAAAAAGCGAAGTGTTAAAAAGCGGCGCACGAAAAATTGCACTTGCCCAAACCGATAAAACCGCTGCGTTAAACCGCAAAATTGCCGCTGTTTCTGTGATTCCTAACGTGCGCTTAACGGAAGAAGACATTGTGCAACGCTTTGGCAAAGCGAATTTAAGAGAAGAAAAAGATGAGCGCATTGTTTTGTTTTATCCTGAAAAAGCCTTGCGTGTGCAAGTGGCAAAAAAAGAGCGACCCTTGTTGGAATATGTTGCTGCCCAAAATTTTTAAAATCTTTTAATGTTTTAGGGCATAATGCAAAATTTGTAGTTTTGCAAGACCATAATAATTATGAGTGAAAGAATTTTTCGCCGCACACCAGACGGCAACACCGCCTGCCAAAACTTGGAATTGATTGAAAACCGTGCAATGCGCATGGTTTTGATGCAAGTGGATGGCATACAAACCGAGGCCGCTATTTTCAAAAAATTGGGTCAAACCGAAGAGGTAAAACGTGCCTTAATTGAGTTGGAGTTGCAGGGTTTTATTTATTTGGCGCCCGCCTCCACCTTGACAATGGATGCGCTAGGACCCGCCAATTCTAATGAAACTGCTGATTCTGATTCCACCGATTCCGATTCTGCTGAATCTGATTCTACCGAATCCGCTGATGACGATGCCGCTATTCCTTCAAACCCGAGCGCTGCCAATGGTGCAGATGCAAAATCCAATGAATTGCTTGCCAAACTGATGGCAGAAGCAGGCACGCCAACGCAAGCAGGCGAAGGTTTTGTAGACCCTTATGCGCCGAAAAAAAAGAAAAAGAAAAAAAAGAAAAAAGAAGATTTGCCGCCCCCGCCGCCTGTGCCTGTTGACACACGCACGCCCGAAGAAATTGAAGCCGAATTAAAAGCGCAGGAAGCAATTTTTCAAGCTCGCCGTGCCGCTTTTAAAAATGCCGCTCGGCGCGAGGCGGAACGCCAAGCACGGCCGCTGTCGGTAACCATTTTGATTCGCTCGCTCAAAACCTTTGCGGTGCTGGTGGTTTTGGCGATTTTGGCCATTCTTTTCTTTCCTTACAATATGTTGCGCGACCAATTCGCAACCCAACTTTCGCTTGTTTTGGAGCGCGATGTGCAAATCCGCAATATATCCATGGAATGGGGAGAATCGCCTTTTTTGCGCATTCAAGGCATACACGATGTGGAAGAAGGCAAATCCTTTGAAGTATCAGAAGCGCAAGTGGATTTTTCATCGCTGATTAAAGCGTGGATGAACGGCGCACAATGGGGAGCAGATACCACCTTAAAATTAAACGGCGTGCAGTTGGAAGTTGCCGATTTATTGCGTTTCACCGACTCTTGGAAATTGCCCACTGCCGACCACCGCACGCCTTTTAATGTGTGGCAGTTGAATAACGTGACCTTACAAACCCCGCACGGTGCTTATACTTTTGCCAATGCGGAAATTCAATTCTCGGATGATGGCGAATTAAAAGAATGGCGCGTTTTTAATGCGGAAACAGGCTGGGAAATGCGCTTGATGCCCACCAACCACAAAGGCAAGTTGAATGTGGATTTTCAAGCGCTTGACTGGAAACCTTTGGGGCCAAAAATTCCCTTTATTGGCGTTTCAGCGCGCGGTGTTTTAACCAAAAACGGTTTGGATTTGCCCAAAACAGACGCGGGCGTTTTTGAAGGGCGTTTGGATGGGCATTTAAAAATCAACTGGAAAAAAGGCTGGACGCTGGATGGCGCAGGCGATATTTCGGTGATGGCTTTGCGGCGCATCGGTAGAACTTTTGCGCCGGGTTTGCCTATTGAAGGCAGCATTTCCGGCAAGGTGAAGTTTGAATCGGGCAAAGGCGTGCCCGCCAAAACGTGGAATGACATGTGGCGCGAGTTGGCGATTAATTTTAATTTGATTATTTACAACGGCCAGTTTGTTAGCCCCAACTTGCCCGATTTGTTGCGCAACAACCAAGTGGCGTTGAACACGCCAATTCGTTTTGCCAAAATGCAAACGCGGGGCGAGTGGAAAAACAAGGCATTGTCGGCACGAATCATCAATTTGGCATCAAGCCAACTGGTGGTCAATTCCGACTTCACCATTTCGCCCGATATGAACGTGCAAGGCATGTGGATTACCGATATCAATTCGCAAGTCATGCGCCGCGAATTAAAAATCCAACTCTCTGGCAAAATCCCACAAATTCAAGCGGTGTTGTTGCAAGACCGTTCGCATTAAAACTTTTTTGCGGTTTACCGTGGAAAAACGTTTTTCCACGGTAAACCGCTTATTTTTTTGAAAAAAACGACCATGAATCCCGCTGAACCCCGCCGCACTTTTGCAATTATTTCTCACCCCGATGCGGGCAAAACCACTTTAACGGAAAAATTGTTGTGGTTTGGTGGCGCCATTCAAGTGGCAGGCGAAGTGCGTGCCCGCAAAGCCCGCCGCTTTGCCACATCCGACTGGATGGCAATGGAAAAGGAGCGCGGCATTTCGGTTACTTCCTCGGTGATGCAATTTCCTTACCGCCAACACATTGTGAATTTGTTGGATACGCCCGGGCATGAAGATTTTTCAGAAGATACTTACCGAACGCTTACCGCCGTTGATTCGGCGGTGATGGTTATTGATTCGGTCAACGGCGTGGAAGCGCAAACCATCAAACTTTTAAACGTTTGCCGTTTGCGCGCCACGCCCATTTTGACGTTCATCAACAAATTAGACCGCGAAGGCAAATCGCCCGTAGCATTGATGGATGAAATTGAATCGGTATTAAAAATTGCCTGCGCCCCGATGACTTGGCCCATTGGAATGGGGAAAAATTTTAAAGGCGTTTATGATATTGCCAATGATTGCGCCAAACTATTTTCAAAAGAAAACGAAGAAGAAAAAAACATCCAAGGCATTCAAAGTGCCGAATTTAAAAACCTGCTCGGCGCTGATTATGAAAACTTTGTATCAGAAATTGAATTATTAAAAGGCGCCGGCGAATCTTTTAATTTAGAAAATTATTTACAAGGTGCGCAAACGCCCGTGTTTTTTGGCTCGGCAGTGAATAATTTTGGCGTGAAAGATTTATTGGATGCTTTAATTGATTACGCGCCCGCGCCGCAAGCGCGCGCCACCAAAACCCGCGAAGTTTTGCCCGAAGAAGCAGAGTTTTCAGGTTTTGTTTTTAAAATTCAAGCGAATATGGACCCAAAACACCGCGACCGCATGGCGTTTTTGCGCGTTTGCTCCGGGCATTTTCAGCGCGGGATGAAGTTAAAACAAGTGGCAAGTGGCAAAATTTTGGCGGTGAATAACGCGCTCACCTTTATGGCGCAAGACCGCAAAACAACAGATGAAGCCTTTCCGGGCGATATTTTGGGCATTCCAAACCACGGTAGCATTCGCTTGGGCGAGACTTTTACCGAATCAGAAAACCTAGAATTTATCGGCATTCCCTATTTTGCGCCCGAGATTTTCAAACGCGCACAAATCAAAAATCCGTTAAAAATCAAACAATTACAAAAAGGTTTACAACAATTATCCGATGAAGGCGCAGCGCAACTTTTTCGCCCGCTTTCCTCCAACGATTACATTATTGGCGCTTTGGGGCAGTTGCAATTTGACGTGGTGGCGCACCGCTTAAAATACGAATACGGCGTGGATTTGTTTTTTGAAAATTACGCCGCACAGCTGGCGCGTTGGGTGATGGGCGATGCCACGGAATTAGACGCTTTACAAAACCGTTACAGCGCCCAGTTGGCAAAAGACAATGCGGATTTTTTGGTCTACCTTGCGCCCAACAAGGTTTATCTCAATATGATGATAGAAAAATTCCCCAAATTACAATTTTTGGAAACGCGCGAAATGCTTTAATTTTGACAATTTTCAAAATTTTCCACGGTAAACCAAAAAAAATTTCAAAAAAATTGTTGGTTTACCGTGGATTTTTTTTGATTTTTACCCGCGCCGCATGGCATCAAAAAATTCGGCGTTGTTTTTGGTTTGGCGCAGTTTATCAAGCAAAAATTCCATCGCTTCCAAATCGTCCATTGGGTAACACAATTTGCGCAACACCCACATTTTTTGCAACACATCGGGTTTTAAAAGCAATTCTTCGCGCCGCGTGCCAGAGTGATTAACGTTAATGGCTGGGTAAAGCCGTTTTTCAGCCATTCGACGATCCAAATGAATTTCAGAATTGCCCGTGCCTTTGAATTCTTCGTAAATCACATCGTCCATTCTGGAACCGGTATCAATTAAAGCCGTTGCCAAAATGGTCAGCGAGCCGCCTTCTTCAATGTTGCGTGCCGCGCCAAAAAAACGTTTGGGTTTTTGCAAGGCGTTGGCATCCACACCGCCCGTTAAAACCTTGCCGCTTGCCGGCTGCACGGTGTTGTAAGCACGCGCCAAACGCGTGATTGAATCCAGCAAAATCACCACGTCTTTTTTGTGTTCCACCAAACGCTTGGCTTTTTCAATCACCATTTCCGCCACAGCCACGTGGCGTGTAGCGGGTTCATCAAAGGTGGAAGCAACCACTTCACCTTTAACATTGCGCGTCATTTCGGTTACTTCTTCTGGGCGCTCGTCAATTAACAAAACAATTAAAACCACTTCGGGATGATTAGCGGTAATGGCGTGCGCAATGTTTTGCAACATCACGGTTTTGCCCGATTTGGGCGGGGAAACAATCAAACCGCGTTGACCAGCACCAATGGGCGCAATCATATCAATCACGCGGCTGGTGATGTTTTCATCCGATTTGGTATCGCGCTCCAATTTCAAATGCCGCGTGGGATGCAAGGGCGTTAAGTTTTCAAACATAATTTTATGTTTATTGACATCCGGGGCAAAACCATTGATGGAATCCAATTTCATCAACGCCACAAAACGCTCGCCTTCGCGCGGCATACGAATTTCGCCTTCCAGACTATCGCCTGTTCTTAAATTAAAACGGCGAATTTGCGAAGGGGAAACGTAAATATCATCCGTGTTAGGCAAATAAGATGTATCGGGCGTGCGCAAAAATCCGTGCCCATCGTTCATCACTTCCAAGGTGCCACCGCCGTGGATGAGTTCGCCATTTTTGGCGATGGCTTTCAAAATGGCATAAACCAATTCTTGCTTGCGCATGCGGTTGGCGTTGTCAATAGCCAATTCGCCTGCCATTTCCAATAAGCGTGAGACGTGCAGATTTTTTAATTCAGATAAATGCATAATTACAAAGTGCTGTCAATAAAAGCAATCAATTGTGATTTGGAAAGTAGCCCGACTTTGGTGGCTTCCAGCTGGCCATTTTTAAACAGCAAAAGTGTTGGAATACCGCGCACATTAAAGCGTTGCGGTGTTTTTTGATTTTCATCAATGTTGATTTTTACCACATTTAATTTGCCAACATAATCTTGCGCTACTTCTTCCAAAATGGGACTAAGCGCGCGGCAAGGGCCGCACCACGGCGCCCAAAAATCAACCAAAACGGGAAATTCCGATTGAATGCAGTTGTCAAAATCTGCATCCGTTGCGTGTTGAATCAACTCGCTCATTGTTAAAACCTTTCTGTTGAGAAAAAAAACCTTTGCATTTTCTTATTCTTCTTTTCAAAGGCGGGCAGAATCTACCAAAATTTGAATGTTTTTTCAAAAAAAGTTTTTGTTTCCCGTGGAAAATCGCTAAACTTTCGCTTTTTTTGGCGCAAAAAGAAAATGAAGGAATACAAGGCAACCGAAGAAGCATTTGCTTTGCCTTTGTGGCATCACGGCAGAATGTTTTTGGTGCCAACGGCAGAATGGGTTTTTATAAAAACCCGCAGCAACAAAGCATTTCGCGTGCCGCAATGCACCGAAAACGAAGCGCAGGTTTTGGCGCTGGCGGCAAAATCGGCGTGTGAAGTGTGGCAAAATGTTAACAACCGACCAATGCTTTTAAAAAAACTCGCCGAATCTTTGGAAAATTTAACCGAACATTTTGCAGGATTATTCCCGCCTGATTTTGAAAACCCGCAAAATGATATACAAACCGCCGTGGCAATTTTGAAAAATGCCAAACAAGAATCAAAAGAAGAATCGCCCAAAATCTTGGCATTTTTGCCTGCGCAAAAAGCGCCCTTTGCCAAGTTGGCGCAATTTTTAACGGATTATGTTTTAAACGGCAACGTGGCAATTATTAAACCCGCCGCGCCATTTTCTGCCGCTTTTTTGGCGTTTGCCGAATTGAGTGTTGCAGTCAATTTTCCGCCAGACGTTTTGCAAATTTTATTAGGTGGCGACTCGGCAATTTTGGGATTGGCGCAAACGGAAATGGATGCTTTTGTTATTGCCGATGCCGCCTTAAAAAACAAAATTCAGCAACAAATGGAAAAACCATGTCTTATGATTTAATCGTTTTTGATTGGGACGGCACGTTGATGGATTCAATGGCGGCAATTGTCAAAGCCATTCAACAATCCGCCTTGGATTTGGGCATTCGCTATCCAAGCGAAGCGGAAGCCAGAAGCGTCATCGGGCTTGGTTTAATAGAAGCCTTTCAATTGGTTTGGCCAGAGTTGGAACGCGAACGTTACCCTGATTTGGTCAATGCTTACCGCCAAAATTATTTAGCAAAAGATGGCGATTTGGAATTTTTTCCGGGCGTTTTGGAAATGCTTGCCGAATTAAAAGAAATGGGCAAAACCTTGGCAGTGGCAACAGGCAAAAGCCGAATTGGTTTGGAGCGCGCAATGGCGCGCACAAACGCTGCCGAATTTTTTACAACAACCCGCACAGGTGATGATTGTCTTTCTAAACCCAATCCGCAAATGTTGGAAGAAATTATGACTGAGACGGGTTTTTCGTTTGAAAACACCTTGATGGTTGGCGATTCCATCCACGATTTGTTAATGGCAAACACGGCGAAAGTTCCCGCTATTGCCGTAACTTACGGCGCATTTACCAAAGACGTTTTAAAAACGGCGCATCCCGTGGCAATTTGCGATTCGGTTGTCCAACTGCGTCAAATTTTGAAACAAAAAGGCACAACGAAAGACGCAAAATCGTGTTAGTTTCAACTGTTTTTTTATCATTCTTAAAGGAATAAAACGTGAACGATCAACTTCTTCAAACCGCAGGCGCAGCCGTTTTGGCGCGCCACAAAGTGTTGACCAACACCTATTTGCTTTTGGCGCTGTCAATGATTCCAACAATTATCGGCGCGGCACTTGGCATTTTCTTTCAATTCTCTTTTATGGCGGGTTCACCCATTTTGGGTGCTGTGCTTTTTTTGGGCATTGCCTTTGCGTTTTTTTATGGCATTGAAAAAAACAAAAACAGTTCCATCGGCATTGCTTTGTTGTTGGGCTTTACCTTTTTTATGGGGCTAATGCTCTCGCAAATTCTGCAAGTGGCGCTTGGTTTTTCCAACGGCGTTGAAATGATTGCAATGGCTGGCGGCGGCACGGCGGTGATATTTTTTGTGATGGCGGCAATTGGCAACAACCCTGCCCGCGATTTTTCATCGTGGGGACGTTTTTTGTTTGTGGGAATGGTGGTTGTTCTCATTGCTTGTTTGGCGAATCTTTTCTTCCAAATGCCCGCTTTGCAGTTGGCAATTTCTTGCGCGGCGCTATTTATTTTTTCCGCCTACATCATGTATGACATCAACCGCATTGTGCAAGGCGGAGAAACGAACTACATCACCGCGGCTTTGGCTGTTTATTTGGATATTTACAACGTGTTTGTGAGTTTGTTGCAACTGATTATGGCTTTTGCGGGCGAGCGTGAATAAACGCCAAAAAGACGCAAAAATCCACGGTAAACGTTGATTTTTTTTGAAAAAAATAATCGGTTTACCGTGGCATATTGAAGATTGAGAAAAAAAATGCCCATAGATTTTATTCAACAACATTTGTTTTTAATTGCTGTTTGCCTTGGTTCTCTTTTTGCTTTTTTGTATTTAACTTTTAAAGGAAAAACAGGCGAAGCGGTGAATAACTCCGAAGCAACGCTTTTAATGAACCGCGAAAATGCGCTGTTCATTGACGTTCGCAATAAAGACGAATTCATCAAAGGTCATATTCCCGGCGCACGGCATTTGGCATTAGAAAATTTTCAAAAAACAATAGAATCATTGAATGCTTTTAAAGAAACACCCATCATCGCTTATTGCGCATCCGGCGTGCGAACGGAAAAAGCCTTGAAGTTGTTAAAATCCGCACAATTTCAAAAACTTTATCAATTAGAAGGCGGTTTTGATGCGTGGTCATCCGCCGGTTATCCCGTTAAGAAAGGAATGTAAAATGCCCAAAATCACAATGTATACAACTGCTGTTTGCCCTTTTTGCATGCGCGCCAAAAAATTGTTAGAAAAAAAAGGCGTGGATTTGTCCACTATTGATGAAATTCGCGTTGATATAGAACCTGAAAAACGCGAAGAAATGATGGCAAAAACCGGCCGCAAAACCGTGCCACAAATTTGGATTGGGGATACGTGGATTGGCGGTTTTGACGATTTGGCAAAAAGCGATGCAGACGGAAAACTTGATTCCCTTTTAAACCCTTAAAACTTTTAAAACCTTTGAAGGAAACGCAGTATGGATAACTCCAAACCTCCTGTTTTTGTGGTTGAAAAAATTTATATCAAAGATTTGTCGGTGGAAGTGCCGCACGCGCCTGAGATTTTTTTGGAAAACGCCGCCCCGCAAATTGGTGTGCAGCTCAACACCAAAGCCGTAACCGTTGAATCGGGCTTGTTTGAAGTCACATTGACCGTTTCTATTTCAGCAAACTTGGGCGGTGAGAAAAAAGAAAATGGCGAGACAGCGCCTGAACGCACGGTTTTTTTGGTAGAAATTGGTCAAGCGGGCGTGTTTCGTGCTGAAAATATTCCGCAAAAAGACTTGGAACCTTTGTTGGCAATTACTTGCCCCACGGTGCTTTTTCCGTATGTTCGGGAAACGGCATCCTCTGCCATTACCAAAGCAGGTTTTCCGCCCTTGATGTTGCAACCGGTGAATTTTGAAGCGCTTTATATGGAAAAATTAGAAGCGGAAAAAAATGCACAAAAAAATTAAAACCATCGCTTTGCAAACCTTTGCCACGGTAAGTTTTTTAACCTTGGCAAATGCGGCATTGGCTTTGGAATTTCAATCTATTCAGGATTTGGCGATTTTGTATGAATCGCAATCCAACACAAGCAAAAAATTGTATTTTTTGCCTGATGCAATGCCGGTTGAAGTTTTGGTGCGACTACCCAAACTCACCAAAGTGCGCGATGCTACAGGCACTATGGGTTGGGTTGAAAACGTGCATTTGAGCAATATTAGAACCGTGCAGGTGATAAGCGAATCGGCAAATTTGTATGCCAACCCCGATGCCAACGCGCCCGTTGTGGCAGAAATTGGCAAAGACGTGGGGTTTTACGTGATTGATGACTCCACCAAACCGTGGATTCACGTGCGGCATATTGACGGCGCAGTTGGCTATTTGCACATTAGCGACATTTGGGGAATGTGATGAATATCGCAGTTTTGGGTGGCGGCGCTTGGGGCACGGCTTTGGCTATTTATTTGGCGCACGACCACCAGATTGCCTTTTGGTGCCGCGAAGCGGAAGTTTTAAAGGATATTGCCGAAATACACGAGAACCGCCAATTTTTAAAAGGCTACCGCGTGCCCAATAACGTTCTTCCCAAGGCAAGCATTCCCCAAGCCATTCAAAACGCTGATTTGATTTTAATTGCCACGCCAACGGCAGGTTTTCGTCCAACATTAGAAATCTTAAAAAGTGAAAAAACTTCTGCCCCAATTTTGTGGGCGTGCAAAGGGTTTGAAGCCAAAACAAGTTTGTTGCCGCACCAAGTGTTAAGCGAGGTTTTGGGGGATTATCCTGCCGCGGTTTTATCGGGTCCATCCTTTGCGCAAGAAGTGGCAGCAGGTGAGCCTTGCGCGGTTTCAATGGCGGCAAATCGCCCGAATTTGGCACAAGAACTGGCTTTAAAACTGCATCGCCCGAATTTTCGCATTTACGCCAATGATGATTTAATCGGCGTGGAAGTGGGCGCGGCAACCAAAAACGTGTTGGCTATTGCCACGGGCATTTGCGATGGCTTGAAAATGGGCAACAACACGCGCGCGGCGTTGGTCACGCGTGGTTTGGCAGAAATTGCCCGATTAGGCGTGGCGCTTGGGGCAAAGCGCGAAACCTTTATGGGTTTATCGGGCATTGGCGATATTTTATTAACCTGCACAGGCGATTTGTCGCGCAATCGGCAAGTGGGGCTAAAACTTGGTCAAGGGTTGCCTTTGCCAGAAATTTTGGCAAGTTTAGACCACGTTGCCGAAGGCGTTTCAACCGCGCAGGAAGTGCTTGCCTTGGCGCAAAAATACCAAATTGAAGTGCCGATTTCCAAAGCCGTTGTGGCGGCGTTATCAGGCAAAGTTGGCATTGCGCAAATCATTGAAAACCTATTGTTGCGCGACAATCGCACGGAAATGTATTGAAAAAAATCCACGGTCAACCTTATTTTTTTTTGAAAACGACAACTATGCACCCACACAACTTTTTAATCTTTGATATTGAAACCATTCCGGATATTGACGGCATTCGTTTGTTGAACGAACTCTCCCCCGATATGTTTGATAAAGACGTGGCGCAATTTGCCTTTGATAAGCAAAAGGAAAAAACAGGCAGCAATTTTTTGCCGCAATACCTGCACAAAATCATCTGCCTTTCTGCCGTTTTGAGAACGCCGCAGAGTTTTTCGGTATTTTCGTTGTATTCGCCTACCCAATCGGAAGCAGAGATTGTGGATAGATTTTTCAAAGGCATTGAGCGTTATATGCCGCAAATTGTCTCGTGGAATGGCTCGGGTTTTGATTTGCCTGTTTTAAATTACCGCGCGATGAAACACGGTATTGCCGCCGCGCGTTTTTGGGAAACGGGCGAGCGTTTTAACGATTTCCGTTGGAACAATTACATTTCGCGCTACCACATGCGCCATTTGGATTTGATGGATACCTTGGCGCTTTACAACGGCAAAAGCAATGCGCCTTTGGATAAACTTACCAAACTGCTTGGATTTCCGGGCAAACTTGGTGTTGATGGCAATGAAGTTTGGCCATTGTGGCAAGAAGGCGATGCCGAATCAATTCGGCAATATTGCGAGACGGATGTTTTAAACACTTATTTGCTTTTTTTGCGTTTTCGCCGTTTGCGTGGCGAATTAACCGCGTCAATGGAAGCATCAGAATGGGCGCTTATTCAACAAGATTTAAAAGCCAAAATTGAAAAGGATGCAGACAATAATCCACATTGGCTGGAATTTTTAGACTCTTGGAATTTGAAAGAAAGCGAGACTGCACAATGAAACATTTATTTTCTTGGCCAGTGCGTGTTTATTACGAAGATACCGATTCTGGCGGTGTGGTTTACCACAGCAATTATTTGTCCTTTTGCGATCGTTGCCGCACAGAATGGTTGCGCTCATTAGGTTTTAATCAAACCGATTTGATTCAAAACGATGATTTGTGTTTTGTGATTCACAAATTAGAAGCCAAGTTTTTAAAATCCGCACGCATGGATGATGATTTAATTGTTCATATGGATTTATTTGACCGCACGCCAACCCGTTTGGTATTCAACCAAATCATCACGTGGCGCGGTGCGGCTGAAACGGATAAACCCGCTTTTATTGCCAAAGTGGAAGTGGTTTGCGTGGAATTGAGCAAAATGAAACCGCGTGAAATTCCGCAATCTATTGTGGATGCGCTCACAAAATGAACGTTACACAAGACTTATCTATTTTGCGCTTGGTGTTGGATGCCAGCGGCGTGGTGCAGTGCGTGATGATGTTGCTGCTGTTGGTTTCCTTTTTTTCGTGGTATTGCATTTTTATGAAATACTTTTCGGTTAAAAAAGCGCAAAACGATACCGAACAATTTGAAAACACCTTTTGGTCGGGCGGGGATTTGAATCATCTCTATTCGCGTGCCAACAGCCAGCAACACCGCTGCGGTTCGCTTGAACGCATTTTTGAAGCGGGTTTTCGCGAATTTACCAAACTGCGTGGGCAGAAAAACTTGGACGCATCCGATATTGTAAGTGGTGCGCGCCGCGCAATGACGGCAACTTATCAGCGTGAAATTGATTCTTTGGAAACGCATTTGTCTTTTTTGGCTTCCGCTGGTTCGGTCTCGCCTTATGTGGGGTTGTTTGGCACGGTTTGGGGCATTATGCACGCTTTTCGTGGTTTATCCAATGTTGGACAAGCCACCTTGGCAAATGTGGCGCCCGGCATTGCCGAAGCGCTTGTTGCCACGGCAATTGGTTTGTTTGCGGCAATTCCAGCGGTTTTGGCGTATAACCGTTTTTCACACAACATTGACCGCCTTGCCATTCGCTTTGAATCGTTTATGGAAGAATTTTCTAATATTCTTCAACGGCAAATGCGTTAAAGGAAAAAACCATGGCAAAAAAACGCCGCTTGCAAAATGAAATCAACGTGGTGCCTTATATTGACGTGATGCTCGTTTTGTTGGTGATTTTTATGGTTACCGCTCCGATGATGAACACCGCAAGCATTGATTTGCCCAGTGTTGCGCAATCGCCACAAGTGTCCAGCGTTCCATTGGAAATTGTGATTCACGAAGATTCATCGCTTGGTTTAATTGACCGCGACAAAAATCAACAAGAAGAACGTTTAAACGAAGCGGATTTGATTATGCGCCTAAAAACTGCGCAAAGCGGCACACCGCGTGCGGTGGTGATTGCTGGCGATAAAAACGTGAAATACCAAGTGATTTTGTCGGTGATGGAAAAATTGCAAAACGCCCAAATTCAAAAGGTTGGGTTATTGGTGAAATCGGCAGGCGGCTAACAAAATGGAAAAAAATCCACGCGCCCTGTTGTTGAGTGCTTTGGTGCATATTGTGTTGTTAGCCGCATTGTTTTTGGGTGTGCAGTGGAAAACTGAAAAAAATTCTGCGTTGACCGTAGATTTGTGGACGCCGCAAGCATTAGATTCGGTTGAATTGCCCAACAAAGCAATTCCAACGCCAAAACCAGAACCCAAACCCGCACCGAAACCAAAACCCGAACCCAAACCGATTCCAAAACCCGAACCCAAAGCCGCTGAACCGCCAAAACCTGCGGTTTCTGACCCTGAAATTCGCTTAAAAGAAGAAAAACGTTTGGCAGAAGAAAAACGAATCGCCGAAGAAAAACGCATTGCCAAAGAGAAAAAAATCGCCGAAGAAAAGCGTATTGCCAAAGAGAAAAAAATCGCCGAAGAAAAACGATTAGCCGAAGAGAAGAAACGCGCCGAAGAAAAACGATTAGCCGAAGAAAAACGCTTAGCCGAAGAGCGCCGCAAGGAAGAAGCTGCCGCTGCGCGGCGCGCGCATTTAAAAGGTTTGCGTGAAATGGCAGGCAGTGAATCCAGAGAACGCGCGCTGTTGAACGCGGGTTACATTGAAAAAATTCGCCTTAAAATCAAAGGCAATGTAACCTTGCCACCCAATATTGCGGGAAATCCAACAAGTGTTTTTGAAGTCACGCAATTGCCAACGGGCGAAGTGGTGAATGTGCGTCTAATGCGCACCAGCGGCATTGAAACCTTGGATGCCGCCGTGCAGCGCGCCATTTACAAATCTTCGCCCTTGCCCAAACCAGATGATCCGTCTTTGTATGAACGGATTTTAACGATTGAATATCGCCCCTTGGATTAAGAGTAGAATATGCACCTATGAATACGATGAAATATTTTTTGGCAGGCGTTTTGAGCGCCTTGACATTTTCCGCCGCACAAGCGCAACTGACCATTGAAATCACAGGCGCAGGCGCCGAACAGTTGGCTATTGCCATCGCGCCTTTTGACGGCATGGATAACCCCAAAAACGCCGAAGTGGTTGAGACCATCAAAAGCGATTTAACGCGCAGTGGGCTTTTCCGTTTGGTGAAATTTGAGCGCGCGGGTTTGAACGAAGAATCGCTGCCCGATTATGAAAGTTTCAAAAGCGGCGGAGTGGATGCGCTGGTGGTTGGACGTTTGGCAACAGCACCCGATGGCAGAATTGAAGCACGTTTTCGTTTGCATGATGTGGCAAGCGCTTCGCCTATTGCTGGCAAAGCGTTGATTACCACGCCTGAGCAATCAAGGCTTTTGGGGCATCATATTGCCGATGAAATTTACGAAAAGCTAACGGGTGAAAAAGGCATTTTTTCAACACGCATTGCTTATATTGTTAAAACAGGCGCGCAATATCGCCTGCAAATTGCCGATTCTGACGGGCAAAATACGGTTAGCGCTTTGGTATCCACCGAACCCATTATTTCGCCCACCTTTTCGCCCGATGGCCAACATATCGCCTATGTTTCTTTTGAAAAGAAAAAACCGGTGATTTACACCCACAACCTGCACAGCGGCACGCGCAGCATTTTGGCGAATTTTAAAGGTTCCAATTCTGCGCCTGCTTATTCGCCAGACGGCTCGCGTTTGGCGATTGTGCTCTCCAAAGATGGCAATTCACAAATTTACACGGTGAATGCCAAAGGCGGCGATTTGGTGCGGATGACGAATTCCCGCGGCATTGACACCGAACCGCATTTTTCAGCCGATGGCGCTTGGATTTATTTTACTTCGGACCGCGGCGGTAATCCGCAAATTTACAAAATGCCATCAAGTGGCGGAGCCGCTTCGCGGGTTACCTTTGAAGGCAATTACAATGTTTCTCCCCGACCATCACCCGATGGCAAAAGTTTGGCTTTTATCACACGCCGCAATGGGCAGTTTCAACTCGCTGTTTTGGATTTGACCACCAACCAAGTGCAGATTTTGAATAATTCAGGCAAAGACGAATCGCCCGCCTTTGCACCGAATAACCGCTTGATTTTGTTTGCATCGGTAGAAAACGGGCGCGGCGTTTTAAACGTCGTCTCGGCAGATGGCAAAACCAAACAACGTTTATCCGCGCCTGCGGGCGAAATCCGCGAGCCATCTTGGGGACCTTTGCGTTAGATTTTTTGAAAAAAGGAAATGATAATGACTCATCCATTCTTACTTGGTATTTTGAGCGTCCTGTTGGTCGCTTGTTCCAGCACGCCTTCCAACATGGCATCAAGCGATTCTGCCGCAGGCGCACGCGCGGGTTCTGCCCAATCGCAAGTGGTTGATGCCAACGGTTTGCCACTTGTTTTAACCAGCCCTGCAAGCGTTTTGTCAGAACGCAGTATTTATTTTGATTTAGACCGCTACGAAGTGCGCGAAGAATACCGCGCGCTTTTGGGCGAACACGCCAAGTTTTTAAAGGAAAATCCGCAATTTTTAATGCTTATCCAAGGCAACACAGATGAACGCGGCAGCAGCGAATACAACTTGTCGCTCGGGCAAAAACGCGCCAACGCCGTGCGCCGCGTTTTAACCTTATTGGGTGTTGATGAGGCGCAATTGGAGTCTGTTAGCCTTGGCAAAGAAAAACCGCGCGCATTGGGGCATAACGAAGCGGCTTGGGCAGAAAATCGCCGTGCGGATTTGCTCTACCGCGCGCCAAGCGGCAGGGGAGAATTTTAAATGCGTGCTTTTTCTTTATCGTCTTTTATCGCTTTAACGCTTTTTTCTGCCAACGCTGCTGCGGGCTTATTTGACGACCAAGAAGCACGCCGCTTGGCAAGTGAAGCCAAACAACAAGCCAATTCACGCTTTGAACAACAAACGGAATCCTTGTTGGAATTTGCAACCCAAATTCAACAGCAAGCCGATGAAATCGCCACGCTGCGCGGGCAAATTGAAACCTTGCAATACGAATTGGAACAAAGCAAAAAACGCCAACAAGATCTTTATTTGGATTTGGATAACCGCTTGCGCCGTTTTGAATCGGGCGGCGCGGCACCTGCTGAAACGGCAAACACCGCCGCGCCTTCGCCATTTTCCAACAACGCGGCACATTTGCAAAACGCGCCTGCTGTTCAAACCACAACCGTGAATGAAACCGCACAATACGATGCCGCGCTTGCCGACTTCAAAGCCGAACGCTACAAAAAAGCGGCGCAGGGTTTTCAAAGTTTTGTGAAGCGTTTTCCCAATAGCCCGCTTTTTGCCAAAGCGCATTATTGGCTTGGCACGAGTTTTTACGCCCAAGGGCAATGCACCAAAGCCATTGCGGCGCATCAAGTGGTCATTGAACGCTTTCCAGATTCTGAAAATGCGCCTGATTCTTGGCTTTCCGTTGCACTTTGCCAGCAAGAACTCGGCAATATGGGTAGTGCGCGCCGCTCGCTTAATCAAATTATCAAAAAATATCCCAAAACCGCAGCTGCCAAAACCGCTCAAAGCCGCCTTGCCCAAATGGCCAATGAATAAAAACAAATTTCCACGGTAAACCAAAAGTTTTTTTGAATTTTTGCCGCCAATGCCGTGTTTGCGCCAATGAAACAGCGCCAAAACGCATAACCTTTGGCGGATTTAGAATTTTCAATTTTTGGGAGAAAGCAATGAAATGTTTATTAAAAATTATCGCTTTGTTTTTTGCTGGCGCAAACTTTGCCTTTGCGGCGGTGAATTTAAACACCGCAACCCAAGCCGAATTAGAAACTTTAAAAGGCGTGGGGCATAAAAAAGCCCAAAGCATTATTGAATACCGCGAGCAAAATGGCGCGTTTCAATCGGTGGATGATTTGAAAAAAGTCAAAGGTTTTGGTGAAAAATCGGTTGAAAGTTTGAAAAACGATTTGCACGTGGTTGAAAATCCTAACAAAGGGCAATTTATTGAAAGTGGCACGCTGCCTGTTAAACCAGAAGACAATGCGAACAAAAGCAACAAACCCCGTTCTACTGAAAATTAAACGCAACAACATTGCAAAACATTCAAATTTTCCACGGTGAACGTGGATTTTTTTTGAAAAAAATTTTGCGTTTACCGTGGAAAATCGTTTTTTTAATGTTCCATCAAAACGGGGGGCAAATCTTCTAGGGTTTTTAAGCACAAATCGCTTAAAAATTGTGGGGTTGTGCCAAAAATTTCAGGTTTGCCGGGCGTGTCGCGATGCCCAAGACTAACAATCCACCCTGCATTTTTGAGCGTTTGCAGTGATTGCGTGGAGACGGCAACGCCGCGGATTTTTTCAATATCGCCGCGCGAAGCGGGCTGGCGATGCGCAATAATCGCCAAAATTTCCATTGTGGCGCGCGGCAGTTTAATAAAACGTTCAGGGTTTAAATTTTGCAAGTCCGCAGCCAAATCCAACTGCGTTTGCAAGCGAAAACCTTCTGCCGTTTCCACCAAATCCAAAACAGATTCAGGTTTTTGGCATTCTTGTGCGATTTCTTCTAATATTTTTTTTGCCACCTCCGCCTTTAATTGTGCGTTCAAACGCAACAAATCGGCAATTTTCAAAGGCGTTTCAGAGATGAATAAGGCGGCAAAAACCAAACGTTTTAAATACAACATTCTTACAACACCCGCGCAATGTAAATGGGCGACAAAGGCGCTTGTTGCGCAATGTCAATGGCGCATTCCCGCGCCAACTCCAACACCGCCACAAAATGCACAACCAGCGATGTGGGCGATGCTTCTTCAATTAAAGCTTCAAAGCGCACAGCGCATTGCACGCTGGCGAGTTTATTTAAAATTTGCGCCATTTTGGCGCGAATGGACCAAATTTCGGCTTCAATTTCGTGCGCGGCGTTGATTTTTTGGTTTTCCAAAACTCTGGTCCACGCCTTTTGAAAATCCGCCAAATCCAAAATTAAAATCGGCGCTGCTTTTTCAAAAAATACGCGTGCCACAAAAAAATCGCGGCAATTGCGCGGCAAAGCATTGATTGCTTCGGCGTTTTTTTTCATCGCTTCATATTCCACCAAACGCTTGACCAACTCGGCTCTGGGATCTTCTGCTTCTTCTTCCAAAACAGCAGGCGGGCGCGGCAACAACAAACGCGACTTGATTTCAATCAAATACGCCGCCATCGCCAAATAATCCGCAGCCAATTCAAAATGTTCGTCTATGGATTCAATATAATGCAGGTATTGCGCGGTAAGGCTTGCCATTGGAATATCCAAAATATCAATGTTGCTTTTGCGAATCAAATAAAGCAAAAGATCAAGCGGGCCTTCAAAAGCGCTTAACAAAACGGATAAAGCTTTGGGCGGAATATACAAATCTTGCGGCAATTCCAAAAGCGGCTCGCCATAAAGTTTGGCTGCGGGGTTTTCCAAAAGCGTTTGCGAATCAATCATTGCGGGTTTTTGTAATGCAAATACAAGTTGCGAAAATAAATCACCAAACCCAAGGCTTGGCCAAAAATAAAAACCGGGTCGCGCCGATGAATGGCATAAACGGTTAAAACCAAAGCACCCAAAATGCTGCAATACCAAAACGCAACCGGCACCACCACTTTTTGTTGTTTTTCGCTTGCCCACCATTGAATCACAAAACGCATCATAAAAAGCGCTTGCCCGCCAAAACCCACCAATAACCAAAATAATGTTGCTGAATCGGGTAAAGTCATTTTAAAAAAACCTTTTGAATCAAAAAATCCACGGTCAACCTTTGTTTTTTTTGAAAATTTTTTGGCGTTCACCGTGGATTTTTTTAAAAAGACAATAATCCCATCGCTTCTCTGACATCGCGCATGGTTTGTTGCGCCAAATCGCGCGCTTTTTCCGCGCCTTCGTTCAAAATATTTTTGACCAAATGCGGATTTTCTTCGTAATCACGGGCGCGCGCGCGCATCGGTTTTAATTCTTTGACCACCGATTCAATCAACGGCGCTTTGCAATCCAAGCAACCAATGCCCGCCGTGGTGCAACCTTGTTGGACCCATTCTTTGCAAGCAGCATCAGAATAAATTTGATGCAACGCCCAAACCGGACAACGCTCTGGCTCGCCCACATCATTGCGGCGCACGCGTTTGGTATCGGTTGGCATTGCGCGGATTTTTTTGGTAATTTCATCTTCGCTATCGCGCAAGGTAATGGTGTTGCCATAAGATTTGGACATTTTGCGCCCATCCAAACCCGGCATTTTGGAAGATTTTGTCAATAGCGCTTCGGGTTCCACCAAAATCATTTTGCCTTGGCCGTCAATGTAGCCAAACAAGCGCTCGCGGTCTATGGCGGACAAATGCTGCACTTCATTTAACAGTGCTTTGGCTTGTTCAACGGCTTCATGGTCGCCTTCTTCTTGAAAACGTTTTCTTAATTCTTCATAAAGGCGTGCTTTTTTGCCGCCCATTTTTTTAATGGCGGCGCGGGCTTTTTCTTCAAAATCCACTTCGCGCCCAAACATATGATTAAAACGGCGGGCTAATTCTCGGGTAAATTCCACATGCGGAATTTGGTCTTCGCCAACCGGCACCAAGCCTGCGCGGTAAATTAAAATATCCGCACTCATCAAAAGCGGATAACCCAAAAAACCATAAGTGGTTAAATCTTTGGTGGCGAGTTTTTCAATTTGGTCTTTGTAAGTTGGCACGCGCTCCAACCAAGAAAGCGGCGTCATCATAGATAAAAGCAAATGCAATTCGGCGTGTTCCAAAACGTGGGACTGCATAAAAACAATGGCTTTGTCTGGGTCAATGCCAGCGGCAAGCCAGTCAATTACCATTTCAAAGCTGGATTTTTCAATGATTTCAACCGATTCATATTGCGTGGTCAAAGCGTGCCAATCGGCAACAAAAAACAAACACGGGTATTCGTTTTGCAAATGAACCCAATTTTTTAAAACGCCGTGATAATGCCCCAAATGCAAAGTTCCGGTTGGGCGCATGCCGGACAAAACGCGTTCTGCGTACATAAAATTTGAACCACAATTAAAAAGCGGCATTTTAGCACAGCACAAAATCAGGCTTTTCCACGGTAAACGCTTTAAAATTTTCAAAACTTTTTAAGGTTTAGCGTGGCATTATGAAAAACACCGTTTGGGAACGCCAACTTGGCAAAGCAAATGAAATGGGCGACAAGGAAATAATCTACACCGATACACCGCGCCCGAATTTGTTGGACTTTATAACCAATCATCCAAAAATTGCAATGGATATTGGTTGCCACACCGGCGCCACCTTTGTTCATTTGAAAAAACAATTCCCCAATTGCAAAACAATTGGCGTGGAGTTGAATAAACATTCCGCTGAAATTGCAAAAAAACGTTTAGACCAAGTCATCATCGGGCGTTTTGAAGATATAGATTTACAAGCCAACCATATCCAACCGCATTCTGTGGATTTTGTGCTTTTGGCAGATGTGTTGGAACATATGGTCGACCCGTGGCATGTATTGGTGCGCTTAAAAGAATGGATGTCGCCTTGTGGTGAAATAATTATCAGCATTCCCAATTTGCGTTATTTGCCAACAATGGATGATTTGGCGCACGGCTATTTTCGTTACGCCGATTGGGGCGTTTTGGACATCACGCATTTGCGTTTTTTTACTCGGCGCGAATTGCAAAAAATGCTCTATGAAACCGGTTGGGCAATAGAACAAATTACCCCAGCTTTGGACCCAACCTTAATGGCGCAAGAAGCTTATGAAAACTATGCCAACAACCTACCCTGCGTGGTGAAAACCAAGAAACTTTCTTTAAATGTTGATTCTTTGGAAGAATTGCAAGAATTATTCAGCAGTCAGTTTGTGATTCGCGCACGCCCATGGCAAGGCTTGCCCTTAACCGATTATGACGATACGCCGCAAATGACTTGCTCATTTTGGCAAGGCAAACCCAACGCTTTTGTAGATTTTTTGAATCAACAAAAAGTACCACAAAATGAGCGCGAACTTTATTCATCAACTTTGCCCAATAATGAAAACGCTCTACTTTGCACCATTATTCTTTTGAACAATGCCGATGATGAGTCGCTGCAAATCACCTTGCGCTCGCTTGCCAATCAAATTGAGCGGCGTTTTCGTGTGTTGATTATCAACGGGAAAAACCCGCAAGTGCCCAATGCCATTCAAAAGCAAACACTTTTTATTGAAAACGCCAAACCCACCACCGCCTTTATTGAAAACCTGCGCAAACAAAGCCAGCCGCACGCCACTTTTTTTGCCGTGTTGAATGCGGGCGATTTTTTAATGCCGGATGCGCTGGCACTGCTTAGCGGTTTTGAAAAAAATTCCGAGTTGACCGTGGTTTTTTGTGATGAAGCCTTGTGCAATACGGCGGATAACATTGTGTTTTTTTCCTTAAAACCGGATTTTTCCAAAGATTATTTTTTATCCGCGCCACTTTCCCTTGGCAAAGGTATTTTTTACCGCTTTGAGCAGTTGGATAAAATCGGCGGCTTTGCGGGATTGCTCCCAACGCTTTTTAAGGTTTTGGAAAACTTTGGCGAATCAGCTTTTTACCATTTGCCAAGCGTTGTTTTTGGTAGAAAAAATGATATGCAAGAAAGCGTTTCTGCCCATTTGTTGCAAAGTTTTTATAAAAAACAAAACCGCCGCATGCAGTTGAATCAAGGCAAAATCAAAAACACTTTTTACGCCACGCCTTTTTTAGAAAAACACGCCACGCTCGCATGGATTGTGGAATTGCCGCCCAACTTGGATGCTTGCCGCCGCGTTTTTGAAGAATGCTTTTTGCCAACTGCGCAATCCAAAAAAATTGAGGCAAATTTGCTTGCCATTGTTCCACCCAACATAGAACCTGCCGCGCAAGCATTTTTGGAAGGCATTGAATCGTTGCATTTGCCCAACGTCTACTTTTTGTTAAAAGATGCCCAACAAACATTTTTGCAAATGGCAGATACCTTAATCCACGATTGCGATGCCGATTTGATTTTGCTCTTAAACCCCGCTTGTTTGTTAAAAAACCCGCAAATGTTGGAAACGTGGGCAAGTTTTGCTTTAAATGATGAGATTGCAAGTGTTGCGCCGAATTTGTTGGATGATAAAAATTGCCTACTTGGCAATGCAATGCTGTTGGGCGCGGCAGGTGTTGCCTGCGGTTTTGGTTTTGGTAAGGAAAACTTGAAAATAGAAAACTCACTCTTAGAAAACCGCCATTTGTTGCCACAAAACCCAAGTGCTTTGAGTTTGGATGCTCAACTTTTTCGCCGCGAAATTTATTTAAAAACGCCTTTTGACACCACGCTTTCCAACAATGCCGCCGCAATTGATTGGTGTTTAAAACAAGAAAAACGGCTGTTGTGGTTGCCCTTTTTGGAAATCAAAACACAAAATTTCAGCACTTCGCCCATCACACCAAACGAAGCGGCTTGCCTAATGCAGCGCCACGGCAAAAAAATTGCGCGCGATCCTTTTTATAACCCCAATTTTTCACACCACACGCCTTTTGCTCTGCATGAAACGCCGATGGTGATTCGGCAACGTTTGCCAAAAAATCGCACACCCCCCCCCGCGCGTTTTTGCCTACCCATCGGACACCATGGGTTGCGGTTTTGTGCGAATGATAGACCCAATTTTGGCTGCACACGCGGCAGGCAATATTGAAGGCGAATTGCCGTTGGATGTTTTTAGAAAAGAAGTGCGCTATTTGCGTTATGTGTTGCCCAACGTTTTTGATTCGATTAGCCAAAACGCGCAGGCGCTTTTTTTAATGCGGGTTTTGGATGGTCATAATGAGGCGCAAATTTTAAAAAACTACAAAAAATATTTGCCGAATTTAAAAATCATCTACGATTTTGATGATTTGCTTTTTGAAATGTCCCAATTTAATCCGCACGCCAAAGAACGCGTGGGAGATGAAGAAACCAAAACCCGCCGCATTGTGGATTGTTGCGATACCCTAACGGTTTCAACCGACTATTTAAAAATGCGCTTAAAACATTGGCATTCCAACATTGTGGTTGTGCCGAATCGCTTGCGAAAATCACGTTGGGCTAATTTGTCGGCACTACCGAAATCAGAAAACCGAAAACTGCGCATTGGCTATTCTGGCTCGGTTAGCCACGTGGGCGATGTTGCCGTTATTGCCAAGGTTATTGAAAAAACCGCAAACGCGGTTGATTGGGTTTTCTTTGGCTATGTGCCCGAACATTTGCGGCCGTTTTTGGCAGAATATCATCCCTTTGTGACGGTTAAGGAATACCCAAAAGCCTTGAATGCAATGGCTTTGGATGTGGCTGTGATTCCTTTGGAACACCACAACTTCAACCGTGCCAAAAGCAATTTGAAGGTGTTGGAATTTGGTGTTTTGGGCGTGCCGATTATCGCCAGCGATTTTGGTCCTTACCAAGACGAGCGATTTCCAATTGTGCGCGTAGAAAACAAAATAGACGCTTGGATAACAGCCATTGAAAACGCCGCCAAAAACCGCGACAACTTAAAAGCCCAAGGTCAAGCACTTCAACGCGCCGTTTTTGATTTCGGCTTTTTGGAAGATCATTTGGACGAGTGGCAAAGGGCTTGGTTATCTTAAAACGAATAAAAAAACGCCAAAATCCACGGTAAACTTTTAATTTTTTTCAAAAAAAATCGCCGTTGACCGTGGATTTTTATATGTTTTTTGGTCGGCTTCGGCAAGAAAATTCATCCAAGATTTTTTGTTCGCGTTTGTTTTCAAGGTAAGCGTTTTGTTTGTCAAAACGACCTTTTAAGGTGTTGATTGCCTTCATTTTGGTGTTTTGTTTTTGCCATTCTTTTTTGCCTTGTGCTGTGTTTTCTTCGCTTTTGGCAACTGCCGCCGTTTGCGCTGCAATTGCTTCATCAATGCGCGCCAAAAAATCGCGGTAATTGAGCAACATCATTTGCGATAAACCCATTTTTGAATCCGCCACAAACTTGGTTACGTATTCAGTGCGGTAGTTTTCTAACATTTGGAGGCGCTTTTTTTCGTTGTTTTCTGCGGCAATGAACTGCCCCAAGCGGCGCGTGGCTTCGTCATTTTTTTCTTTCATCAAATCCAATAAAGGTTGCAGGCTAAATTCTGGCATTTTTTTGATCCAAAAAAAGAACAATCAGCCACAACAAAAAAGCCGAAAGCGCGTGGGTAATTGCCGTGCGTAAGCTATATAACCCCGCATGCAATGCCAATTCCAAAGCGCGCGCCACTTCTAAATTTAAAATTAAGCTAAGCAAAATAAACAACAACGCCACGCGTTTGGAAAGTTGCCCCGGGCGCAAAAAAATATTACCCAGCGCCAATGCGCAGGCAACGGCATAAAAAAGCGTGGCTGCGGCAACTAACAACAAAAAAATGCCGTAGGGTTCAGAAAAAAGCGCCCAAGAAAATTGAAAACGAAAACCCATTTTTTTCAATCGTTTTTTTAAAAAAGGCAAAGTTTAGCGCAAAAAACCGCCGCTTACGCGGGGCAAATTGGACAAATCATAACGCGTGAAAATCTTGCAAAATCCGCTATTTTCCAAAACATTCTGCACGGCGATTTGTTGGTCGTGGCCGTGTTCCAAAAACAAAGCGCCATTGGAATTTAAATATTTTGGCGCGTTTTGGATAATATGAAACAAATCCGCCAAACCGTTGTTTTTGGCAACCAAAGCCGTTTGCGGCTCAAAGGTTAAATTTTTCAAATGCGAGTCGTTTTCAGCAATATAAGGCGGATTGGCAACTATCAAATCAAAGGAATCGCTGATTTTTTCAAACCAAGAACTTTTAAAAAAACGCACATGGGCGGCGTTTTGTTGCGCATTTTGTTGGGCGATTTTTAAAGCCGATTCAGAAAAATCACAAGCAAAAATAGCGCATTGCGCAAAACGTTTTTTTAAACAAATTGCCAAAATGCCACTGCCCGTGCCAAGGTCCAAAACTTTGGCTTGCGGTTGTTTTTTTAAAAAATCGCAAGCGCAAAAAAGCAATTCTTCGGTTTCTGGCCGCGGAATTAAAACTTCGGGAGAAATTTTAAAAACCAAACCGCCAAAATCAACTTCGCCCAAAATATAAAAAAACGGCTCACCTTGCAATCGGCGAGCAATGGCGGATTCCCAAAATGCGCATTGTTTTGCATTTAAAAAAATAGAATCGCCAAAACCCAAAATTTCTGCCGCCGTTTTTTGCGTTAAAAATTGCAAAAGTAGGCGCGATTCCAAAAAACCAATTTGGGCATTGCCTTTTTTTAAGAGATTGGCTGCGGATTCGGACATTTTTTCAAAAAAATAAAGGTTTACCGTGGAAAATTGCAAAAATCCACGGTAAACCGCAGATTTTTTTATTTTTGGGAAAGTTTTGCCATTTGGCGATCAATCAATTCTTGGGCGGGGTCTTTGTCGCGCAGTTTCAAAATGGTGTTGAGCACCGCCGCTTCCAACAATACCGCCAAATTGCGCCCAGCCGCCACGCGCAAAATGATTTTTAAAATGGAGACGCCCGCAATATCTTGGGTTTGGTTATCCAAAGGCAAGCGTGGATGAGACGAATCAATTTCGGTGAATTGCAAATGCACAATCAACTGCATGCGCATTTTGGGACGCACCGCCATTTCGCCAAAAAGCGTGCGAATGTTCAAAAGCCCCAAACCGCGCACTTCCAAAAAATCGCGCAACATTTTAGGGCAGCGGCCTTCCACGGTGTCTGGCGCAATGCGGGCAACTTCCACAATATCGTCAGCAATTAGGCGATGCCCGCGGGAGACTAATTCCAAAGCCAACTCGGATTTGCCAATGCCCGCTTCGCCCGTAATCAAAACGCCAACGCCATAAACATCCATAAAAACGCCATGGAGCGATACCACATCCGCCAAATGCGCCGCCAAATAAATGCGCAACAAATCAATCACCGCAGAGGAATGCTTGGGCGACAAAATCAAAGGCGTGTGGGTTTTGTCGCACAATTTTAATAAAACCTCGGGCGGTTTTAATCCATCCGCCACAATCACGGCGGGCGTGCCGGCGTTAAATAAATCTTTAACCAGTTTGACAAAGGCGCGTTTGCCAATGCGCATTGTCCATTCGTATTCCGCTTGACCTAACACTTGCAAGCGCTCGGGATGCACCACGTTGATGTGCCCGACCACATCCGCCCCGTAATTGTGTGCGGCTTTGAGCTCAATTTGGCGCGATGCGGATGTGAGCTGATTAATCCAATCCAAACTCAGCTTTTCGCGATTGTCTTCAAAAAGTTGGGAAAGGCTAATGTCCGACATTGTTTAAATTAAAAAAAAGCTGCCAAATTTCATCCGCTGTTTGGGCTGCGCGCAAATGGCTGCGAAAATCTTCTTGAGATAAAACTTCTGCCAACGCCGCCAAAACTTGCAAATGTTCTTCGGAGGATTCGGTGGAAACCAACAACAAAAACAACAAATCCACCGGCAAATTGTCGGGCGATTCAAACAAAATCGGTTTTTTTAAACGCACAAAAGCGCCAACCGTATCTTTTAAACCAGCCACGCGACCGTGCGGAATGGCAATGCCATTGCCCAAACCTGTGGAACCCAAACGTTCGCGAGCAAAAAAAGCCTCAAAAATGGAGCGGCGGGATAGCCCCAAAACTGGTTCAAAGAGCAATCCCGCTTGTTCAAAAACCCGTTTTTTGCTTTGCAATTCCACATCCAAACGGATGTATTCGGGTTTTAAAATTTTGGCAATGATATTCACATTTAGCGCCGTTCTTGCTGTTTTTGTTTGTGTTTTTGCACTTGGCGGTCTAATTTGTCAAACATTGAATCAATGGCGGCGTATAAATCTTCGTGCGATTCGGTGATGTGCAATTCCTTGCCCGGCACGCGCATGGTTACATCTGCCGTTTGTTTTAATTTTTCAACCGACAAAATCACATTGACTGCCAACACCTTGTCAAAATGCCGAACCACTGGTTCTAGCTTGGTTTCAACATATTCGCGAAGGGCTGGCGTAACATCGATGTGGTGTCCGCTGATTTGTAAATTCATAACCTACTCCTCTTTCTTAAAAAAAATTCAGTTGACCGTGGATTTTAACAATTCATAATGTTTTGCGCATTGATGCCGTGGCAATGCCAAGCGCTTCTCGGTATTTGGCAACGGTGCGGCGCGCAATCATAATGCCGTCTTTGCCTAGCATTTCAGAGATTTTGGCATCCGACAACGGTTTTCTTTTGTCTTCTGCCGCAATAAATTGCCGAATCATCGCCTTGGTGGCGGTGGCGGAATATTCACCGCCCGAATCGGTGGTGATGTGGCTGCCAAAAAAATACTTCAATTCAAATAAGCCGCGCGGTGTTGCCATATATTTTTGGCTTGTAACGCGCGAGATGGTTGATTCGTGCAAATCCACCGCTTGGGCAATTTCGCGCAAAATCAAAGGACGCATTGCTGTTTCGCCATATTCAAAAAAAGAACGTTGGCGCTCAATAATCGCTTGGCTTACGCGCAAAATGGTGTCAAAACGCTGTTCAATGTTTTTGACCAACCATTTGGCTTCTTGCAATTTGCCGCCCATATCGTGCCCTTCGCGTTGCGATTTTAAAGCGTCAGCATATAAGCGATTAACGCGCAAACGCGGATACGCATCAGGGTTAATATAAGCCTTCCATTTGCCGCGCACTTTGCGCACAACAACATCGGGCAGAATATACAAATTGCCACTTTCGCCAAACTGCGCGCCGGGTTTTGGGTTTAAGCGCAAAATGAGTTGGTGCGCGGCTTTGAGCTGTGCATCATCAACCTTCAACTCCTTTTTTAAATTGGAAAAATCGCGCGCGGCAAGTTTGTTCAAATATTGTTCAACAATTTTCAACGCCAAAGCGCGCGCATTCGCGTCATCTTCGGATTCGTTATGCAAATCGGCATTGTTTAAAAGTTGCAAGCACAAGCATTCTTGCAAATCGCGCGCGGCAACGCCCGCAGGGTCTAGCCCTTGAACCAAGCAAAGCGCAATGTTTAATTCTTCTTCGGAAAATTCCATTTCGTGGGGCAAGCTTTGCAACAATTCGGCTATGGGCGTGCGCAAATAACCGTCTTCGTCCAAATTTTCAATGACCAAAACGCACAAACCACGGTCGCGCGGGCTTAAATTCAACAACTGCACTTGCTTTTCCAAATGTTGTGTTAGCGTTTCTTCTTGCGTGCGGTGCGAAAACCAATCGTCATCGTCATCGTCCGAATCGTTGCGGGTTTTGGTTTTGACATTGCCAATATCGTTTTCCCAACGGGCATCGTCCAAATCCAAATCAGCTGGCGAATCCGATTCTGTGGATTCGGCAGAAACGGTGTTTTCATTTGCTTGTTCGCTTTTTTGCGTGGATATTTCCGAAAATTCATCGGAATATTCCAACAAAGGATTATCCGCCATCAAGGCGGCAATTTCTTGCATCATCTCCAAGTTAGACATTTGCAAGAGCTTAATTGACTGTTGCAACTGCGGCGTTAAGGCAAGTTGTTGGGAAAGGCGGATTTGGAGCGTTTGTTTCATAGCCTGAAATGTTCCCCCAAATAAACCTGCCGCACGCGTTGATTTTCAATAATTGCAGCGGGCTTTCCACTTGCCAAAACTTTGCCTTCGCTGATAATCCACGCGTGATCGCAAATGCCCAAAGTTTCGCGCACATTGTGGTCGGTAATTAAAACGCCAATGCCTTTTGATTTTAAAAAAACAATGATTTTTTGAATATCCAAAACAGCAATTGGGTCCACGCCCGCAAAAGGTTCATCCAACAAAATAAAACGCGGCGAAGTTGCCAATGCCCGCGCAATTTCCACGCGGCGCCGCTCACCGCCTGAAAGCGCCGAGGCGTTGACTTGCCGCACGTGCGTAATATTTAATTCCGCCAACAATTCTTCCAAGCGCTCCAAAATGGTGGATTCGTTTTTATACGTTAATTCCAAAATCGCGCGGATATTTTCTTCTACATTCAATTTGCGAAAAACGGAAGCTTCCTGCGGCAAATACGACAAACCCATTTGCGCGCGCTTGTGCATAGGCAAATGCGTTAAAACCTCACCGCCGATGCGAATTTCGCCCGCATCCAATGGAATTAAACCCACAATCATATAAAAACAAGTGGTTTTGCCAGCACCGTTTGGCCCCAAAAGCCCAACCACTTCGCCCGATTCTACGCAAAAAGAAACATCTTCCACAACGGTGCGGTTTTTGTAGCTTTTTTTAAGATTTTTGGCGGATAAAAAAACTTTTTCCACGGTAGACGCAGATTTTTTTTGAAAATGATTCGATTCCAAGCGTTTTCGCCTGCCGCTCGGTCGGTCGGATTGAATCAAATCAAGCACTTTTTGAACGTTGTTATTCACCGCAACCCACTTTTTTTAATAAGGCAAAAACCATTGCGGCAGGAAAACCGCGCGCACACAAAAAGCGCCCTTGTTGGGCGAGTTCTTTTGAATCAACGGGCGCTTGGTTAAAACGTTTTTGCCACACGGCAAAACAACGCTCTGATTCTTCATCAATGGATGATAACGATTCAGCAATTGTTGCATCATCAGCCACGCCGTGGGCTTTTAAATCTGCCACAATGCGCCGATTGCCGTAGCGCTCGGATTTTAAACGGGCGCGGCTTTTGGCGTAGCGCGATTCGTTTAAATAATCCAAATCCATCAACTTTTGCAAAATGGCAGCGATTTCTTCATCCGTGTCCATTGCGTATTGTTTTAAGCGCGCCGCAAGTTCCGCTTTGGAATATTCGCGGCGGCTCAACAAAAACACGGCACGCTCCCACAAACTGCGCGGCATTTAGAGTAACTCATCCTTTGGTGCCGCCTTGGCAGATTTTGCCGATTTGGCATCTGGCGCGGCGGATTTTTCAGCACCAACGGCAGAATTTGCACCTTTGCGTTTTTGTTCAATGGCTTGGCGAATTTTGCCTTCAATTTCTTCGGCTTTTTCAGGGTGTTGACGGAAAAACTCCCGCACATTTTCCTTGCCTTGACCGATTTTTTCGCCGTTCAAGGAATACCAAGCGCCAGATTTGTCAATCAAACCAAGGGATACGCCCATTTCAATGATTTCACTTTCGCGGGAAATTCCCGTGCCATAAAACATTTCAAAAATCGCTTCGCGAAAGGGCGGAGAAACCTTGTTTTTAACCACTTTAACGCGCGTTTCGTTGCCTACCACTTCATCGCCTTTTTTAATTTGCCCAATGCGGCGAATGTCTAAGCGAACAGACGCATAAAATTTCAACGCATTGCCGCCCGTTGTGGTTTCAGGATTGCCAAACATCACGCCAATTTTCATGCGGATTTGGTTGATAAAAATCACCAATGTATTCGTTTTTTTAATGCTGCCCGTGAGTTTGCGCAAGGCTTGACTCATCAAACGGGCGTGCAAACCCATCACGGAATCACCCATTTCACCTTCAATTTCTGCGCGCGGGGTTAAAGCGGCAACGGAGTCAATCACAATTAAATCCACACCGCCCGAGCTAACAAGCTTATCCACAATTTCCAAAGCCTGTTCGCCAGTATCTGGTTGAGAAACAAGCAAATCAGAAACTTGCACGCCCAAACGTTGAGCATATTGCACATCCAAAGCATGCTCGGCATCAATAAAGGCTGCCACGCCGCCCAATTTTTGCATTTCAGCCACCACATGCAAACACAAGGTGGTTTTGCCAGACGATTCAGGACCATAAATTTCAACCACGCGCCCGCGCGGCAAACCGCCAATGCCAAGCGCCAAATCTAGCCCCAAGGAACCAGTGGAAACCACTTCCAAACCTTCGTCAACCGTGGTTTCATCCATGCGCATCACAGCGCCTTTGCCGAATTGTTTTTCAATTTGTTGCAAGGCGGCGGTGAGCGCCTGTTTTTTGTCTTTGTCCATGATGATTTTTTTAACTCCCAAAAATGTCGCCATTATGGCACAGCTTTTGCTTTAAAAAAGCCGAAAATTACAACAACAATACATCTTAAAAACTAGGCGTTGACCTGCTGGGTTTAGCACACAACAACAACAATTTTCCACGGTCAACGCCGCAATTTTTTCAACTGCCGCTTATTCATTTTCTTTTCGCGGTTGTTTTGCGGCGAAGAAGCTTCTTCCAATTCTTCCGATTCGGACAATAAGCGCTCGCAATAGCGCGCAATCAAATCCACTTCCAAATTCACAAAATTGCCAACTTCCAAAGAACGCAACATGGTGTTTTTCAAAGTGTGGGCGATGAGATGAACGGTGAAATCACAACCGTCAACTTCATTGACCGTCAAACTCACGCCGTTGATGGTGATAGAACCTTTTTTGGCAATATACGCCGACAAATTTTGCGGAGCACGCACACGCAGTTGGCGGTTATCGCCAATCGCCTCAAAGCCAATCACCTCGCCTTTGCCATCAACATGGCCGGTAACAATATGCCCGCCCAAGCGCTCATCCAACTTCAAGGCTTTTTCTAAATTCAACAAGGTGCCGATATTTTCAAAACCTGTGGTGCAAGCGATGGTCTCGGGTGAGGCATCAACGCTAAATTTGTGTTTGGTTACTTCCACAACCGTCAAACAAACGCCGTTGCAGGCAATAGAATCGCCAATTGCCACATCGCTCAAATCCAACTCGCCCACGGCAATGGTCAGTTTAACGCCTGCGGTGCGTGGCGTAATTGATTCCAACTGCCCCACGGCTTCTACAATTCCTGAAAACATCAATCAAATCCTTTCTTCTTAGGTTGAAAACTGTGCCGCCACGCCGTATTTTTTGGCGACCATCGTATATAACGCCACGGCGCTAGCCAACTTGGCGTTTTGCGGATCTTTTTTGCGGGCGCGCTTTAAATATTCTATCGCCAAGCTCGCCATTTCGTGATTCCAGCCTTTGTTGTCCAACAAGGTAAAAATGGCACAAGCCGCTTTGATTAAAAACGCCACGCTCGGCACTTTTTGAACGGCATCGTTCAACAAACGCACGGCGCCCAAAAAATCGCCTCTTTGGGTGGCAGCGCTGGATTCGTCATCCATTTGCTTAATTTCTTCTTGCACTTGCGCCACCATATTTTTGCCGGTTGCCGCTGAATCGGTGGCTTCAAAAACCCGTTCCACGTGCGCCAAAATGCTGGGATTTTCCATGTTTTCCGCGGCTATTTGGCGCAACAATTTTTGCCCTTCTTCTGCCTTGCCTATTTGCAAACACGCCATTGCCAAGTCAGTGGTTTGTTGGGCAGATAAGGCTTCATCGGTTAATTGCGCCTTCATTGCAAGCGCTTCATTCAACAAATTTTCTGCGCGGGAATTGGCGCCTTCGGCTTTTAAACACAAAACTTCGTTGGTCATTGCCGCTAGCTCCGCCGTGGCGTTGCCGCGAAATTCGCGTTTTAAATCACCCATCAATTTGCGCGATGAATCAACATCGTCTTTGGCAATGAAAACCCGCGCCAAATTGCTGAAATCATCCACGCTGCGCAAGGTTGAGCCGCGACTGCGCTCAATTACCTTGCCAAAGGCTTTTTGCGCGGCGGTTAAATCGCCATTTTGCATGGCAACATCGCCCATCACGCGTTGGCGAATGGTGTTGTTGGGCGAGGCTTCGCTGGCTTTTTGCAAAACCTCTTGCGCGGCTTTGAGATTGCCTTCTTGGGTATAAATATCCGCCAAAAAATCACAAACGCTCAAAAATTTGGGCGATTCTTCCAAAATTTTCAATGCCAACTGGCGCGCTTCTTTTAACTTACCTTGTTCTTTTAAAGCGATTGCAAAACCCATTTTTGCCCAAGGCGGGTCGTTTTCTTTAATCACCTCGGCGTAGAGTTTTTCGGCTTCTGGAAAAAGCCCAAGTTTTAAATAAATGCTGCCTTTGTGGCGTTGCGCTTCCAATGCAAAGGCAGGGTATTGCTGAATCACGCGGTCGCACGCCGCCAAGGCTTCGGACAGGTTGTTCGCTTCCAATTTTTCATAGATTTTTTGCAAAATGTGCTTTTTGTAAATGGCGCGAATCAAGCGCGGTTGCAACTGGTCTGCCGTAAACGGTTTAATCAAATAATCATCGGGCGCAAGTTCGGCAAGCGCCATCACATTGGTGTATGAACGCTCGCTTGTGATAATCATATAAACGGTGGAAAGCGGAATAAACTTTGCCACGCGCAACTCTTCCAACAACTGCTGGCCGTCTCTTGTGTCGTCCAAAACAAATTCAGAAATAATGATGTCAAAACGCGCGTTTTTGACTTGCCGCACCACGTCCGCCGCCGTGCCTACGCCTACAATATTCGTTACCCCAAGTGTGCCAAAAAGCATACGCAGGGATTCACGCGCGGGTGCATTGCGGTCAATAATCAACACTTTTTTATTGTGCAAGGTGCGGTGCAGGGCTTGCAACATATTGTCGTGGTTGGCAGCGGTTGACATAATTATTTTTAAAAGCAGGTTTGGCGCAAAACACTTAAAATTATGCCTTTTTTCAAGGCATTTTTGGCGTTTTTTGCAGGCAAAAATCTTAAAATTTCATTATGCGTTTTCCTGTTTATTTTTCTGTAATCGTTATCGGCGGCGGGCACGCGGGCGTTGAAGCCGCGCTTGCCGCAGCGCGTATGGGAGTCAAAACTCTGCTTTTAACGGACGATTTAGAAACCCTTGGCGCGATGAGTTGCAACCCTTCCATTGGCGGCATTGGCAAAGGGCATTTGGTAAGGGAAGTAGATGCCATGGGCGGCACAATGGCGCTTTGTGCCGATTTTGCGGGCATACAATTTCGCATTTTAAATGCGTCCAAAGGTCCTGCCGTGCGGGCAACAAGGGCGCAAATCGATCGCCAACTGTATAAAAAAACCATTCGTTCTCAATTAGAAAATCAGCCCAATTTGTGGTTATTTGCGCAAAGTGCGGAGTCGCTCATCTTTCAAAATGGCGAATTAAAAGGCGTGCGCGCCGCTTTTGATGTGGATTTTTACGGCGATTGCGTGGTTTTAACCACCGGCACTTTTTTGAATGGCTTAATGCACGTTGGCTTAACGCATAAATCGGGCGGGCGAATGGGTTCAAAAGCAAGTTTAAAACTTGCTGAAAATCTCTCTGAACTCAATTTGCCGCGCGGTCGTTTGAAAACAGGCACGCCGCCCCGTTTGGACGGCAAAACAATAGATTTTTCCAAATGCGAACGCCAAGAAGGCGACAAACCCATTCCCGTTTTTTCTTTTATGGGCAAAACAGCATTGCACCCTGCGCAACTGCCTTGTTGGATCACAGAAACAAACGAGCGCACGCACGAAATTATTCGCCAAAACCTTGACCGCTCGCCACTTTACGCCGGTGTTATTGAAAGCGTGGGACCGCGTTATTGCCCATCCATTGAAGACAAAATCCACCGCTTTGCAAATAAAAGCAATCACCCCATTTTTTTGGAACCCGAAGGCTTAACCACGCATGAGTTTTATCCCAACGGCATTTCAACGAGCTTGCCTTTTGATGTGCAATTGGCGGTTGTGCAAAGCATCAAAGGTTTAGAAAACTGCCGCATTTTGCGCCCGGGCTATGCCATTGAATACGACTTTTTTGACCCCAGATCTCTTTTTGAATCATTAGAGAGCAAAAACATTGCGCAACTCTTTTTAGCCGGGCAAATCAACGGCACCACAGGTTATGAAGAAGCGGCGGCGCAAGGTTTGTTGGCGGGCATTAACGCGGCATTGCGCGCACAAGGCGAGCCGCCATTGACCTTAAAACGCTACGAATCTTATTTGGGCGTGATGGTTGATGACTTAATCACCCAAGGCGTTTTAGACCCTTACCGAATGTTTACCAGCCGCGCGGAATACCGTTTGTCATTGCGTGAAGACAACGCCGACCGCCGCTTAACGCCAAAAGCGCGCGCGCTTGGTTTGGTTGATGATGAACGCTGGCAACGTTATTGCGAAAAAGAAGAAGCCATTTTGCGTGAAAAAGAACGGCTCAAAAAAACGTGGATTAACCCAAAAATCATTGAATCGCAACAAGCGGCGCAAAAACTTGGCGAAGCACTTTCGCGCGAATCGAATCTGTTTGATTTTTTGCGCCGCCCCAATGTGCGTTATGCCGATTTATTTTTATTCCCGCAAGAAGCCGCGCCATTACTTGATTCCCAAACCATAGAACAATTAGAAATTGAAGCCAAATACGCAGGCTACATTGAACGCCAAGCATTAGAGATTGAACGCGCCGCAAAAATGGGCAATGAAGCCATTCCGCCGCAATTCAATTACGATGCCGTTAAAGGTTTGAGCGCCGAAGTGCGCCAAAAATTAAAACTGCACCGCCCGCAAACCATCAATCAAGCCTTGCGCATTTCAGGCGTTACGCCTGCGGCAATTTCTATTCTTTTGATTTACTTAAAAAAATCAGGCTTAATTTAAAAAAATGCCCAAAGATTTTCAAAAAAATAACCAGTTCACCGTGGAAAACCGCGATTTTTCAAAAATCCACGGTAAACCTGATTTTTTTTTGAAAAATGCCCTGCAAAATTGTGCCGATGATTCGCAAATTGCCCGTTTAATGCAATACGCAAACGGCATTTTGAAGTGGAACAAGGTGTATCAACTCACCGCCGCAAAAAACTTAAACGACATTTTGTTGCACATTGTGGATTGCGCCGCCATTGTTCCGTTTTTAGCCAACTGCAATGCGCCCAAAATTTTGGACGTTGGCTCTGGTGCGGGTTTGCCCGGAATTGTGTTGGCTATTTTAAAACCGCAAGCCTGCATCTTTTTGATTGATTCTATTCAAAAGAAAACCGCTTTTTTAAACGAAGCCAAGCGGTTTTTGCAGTTAAAAAATGTTGAGGTTTTAAATAATCGCGTGGAAAAAATATCGGGTGATTTTGATATTATTCTTTGCCGCGCTTTTTCTAATCTTGCCGATTTTGTTTTAAAAACCGAACATTTATTAAAAACAGATGGCGCGTGGTGGGCGATGAAAGGCGCAAATTTTAAAGACGAAATTGCCCTTTTGCCACATAATATTCACACCGAAATTGTGGCACTCGCCGCTCCAAAAATTATAGGCGCGCGCCACCTTTGCATTTTGAAGCGCTCATTATGAAAATCATCTCCATTACCAACCAAAAAGGCGGAGTCGGCAAAACCACCACAGCGGTGAATTTGGCGGCGTGTTTGGCTAATTTGAAGCGCCGCGTGTTGTTGATTGATTTAGACCCTCAAGGCAATGCCACAACAGGCGTAGGCGTTTTTAAAAAAGAAGCACTGCCAACCGTTTATCAACTTTTAATCGGGCGCGCCACATTTGAAGAAGTGAAAATCACCACCGAGTTTGGTTTTGATTTGATGCCTGCCAACCGCGAATTATCCGGCGCCGAAGTTGAATTGGTGGAATTAAAAAACCGCGAAGTGCGCTTAAAAAATGCCTTAAAAAATATTGAATCGCTTTACGACTTTGTAATCATTGACTGCCCGCCTGCTTTAAATATGCTAACTTTAAATGGTTTGGTGGCATCCAATGCCGTGCTTATTCCAATGCAATGTGAATATTACGCTTTGGAAGGCTTATCGGATTTAATAGAAACCCTAAGCAAAATCAAAAAATTGAATGCGCATTTGGAAGTTGCGGGGTTGTTGCGCACAATGTTCAATGCGCAAGGCGTTTTGAATCAACAGGTATCAGACGAAATAGAAAAATTTTTCCCAAAACGTATGTATAAAACCGTCATCCCGCGCAATGTGCGCTTGGCAGAAGCGCCTTCTTTTGGCAAACCTGTTATTTTTTACGACAAATCCTCCAAAGGCGCAAAAGCGTATATGGCGCTCGCCAAAGAACTTTTAAGGAAAAAATAAGGAAAAACAATGGCAAAAGCACGCGGACTCGGGCGCGGATTAGATGCCCTTTTGCGCCCACAAGAAACCGAAGACGAATTGACTTTTTTGTCTCCCAAAGACTTGCAATCGGGCAAATACCAACCGCGCACGCAAATGGATGAAGTAGCGCTCCAAGCGCTTGCCGACTCCATTCAAGCGCAAGGAATCATGCAACCCATTTTGGTGCGCCCTTTGCGCGCGGCAGCATTTGGCAAACCGCGCTATGAAATCATCGCGGGCGAGCGGCGTTGGCGCGCCGCGCTTTTAATTGATTTGGAAGAAATTCCCGTTTTAATCCGCAACATTGAAGATGAAGCGGCATTGGCAATGGCGTTGATTGAAAATATCCAACGCGAAAATTTAAATCCATTAGAAGAAGCTATGGGTTTACAACGTCTAACAACCGAATTTCAAATGACGCACGAAGAAGTTGGCCGCGCCATCGGGCGTTCGCGCGCCAATGTTGGCAATTTGATGCGTTTATTAAATTTGTGCGATGCCGTCAAAGAAATGTTGATGAACAACGAACTTGATATGGGGCACGCCCGCGCGCTTTTAACCTTGGACTCTGCAATGCAAATTGCCGTGGCGCAAAAAATTGTGCAAAAAAATTTATCTGTGCGGGAAGTGGAGCGCGAGGTTGCCAATATTCAAAAAGCCAAACAATTGCAAGGCAAAACAAAAACTGCCAATGTTGCCAGCAACAATCCCGATTTAATACGCTTGGAAGAAGAATTGGCAGACCATTTAAACGCCCGTGTGATGATTCGTGCATCCGCCAAAGGCACTGGCCGCTTGACCATTCATTTTTCCAACAACGCACAACTTGAAAACTTAATTGACAAACTGCGGGAATAATTGATTTAAATCAAAATAAAAAAAACAAACGGCTGAAAAATTCTGATTCTCACAACCTAAAAGGAGAATCACTATGTTTGACACATTCTTTTTCCGTTTGCGCAAGCGAATCGTTTTTGCCGCAACAGCCACGCTTTTTTTGCAAGGCGCATTAGCACAAACCCCGCAAGATGAACCCATTTCCCCTATAGAACCTCCAAAAATTGCCCGACCTGATTTGGTTGAACTTGGAAAAAAACTCTTTTTTGATCCTCGCCTTTCCGCTTCGGGCTACATTTCCTGCAATTCCTGCCACAACTTGACAATGGGTGGCGCCGACAACCTACCAACCTCCATCGGCGACAAATGGCAAGAAGGTCCTATCAATTCGCCCACTGTTTTAAACTCTTCACTCAACTTTGTGCAGTTTTGGGATGGCAGAGCCAAGGATTTGCCCGAACAAGCCAAAGGTCCCATTGCCAACCCCAAAGAAATGGCTTTTTCACATGATTTGGCCGTAGAAGTTTTGCAATCCATCCCGGGTTATGTTGCCGAATTTCAACAGGTTTTTGGCAAAAGCAAAATCAATATTCAGCAAATCACCGATGCCATTTCCGCCTTTGAAGAAACTTTGGTGACTCCCGATGCGCCCTTTGATTTGTGGTTAAAAGGCGATGAAAAAGCACTGACAAAAACCGAGTTGGAAGGCTACATGCTTTTTAAAGAGATTGGTTGCATTTCTTGCCACAACGGAGTCAATATCGGCGGCAATTCCTTTCAAAAAATGGGCGTATTTGCGCCTTATGTTACGCAAAATGCGGCGCAAGGCAGAATTGAATTTACCAAGGAAGAGACAGATCGCTTTTTCTTCAAAGTGCCAACCTTGCGCAATGTGGCTTTGACTTACCCTTATTTTCACGATGGCGCCGCCAAAACCTTAACCGATGCAGTGGCAACAATGGGGCGTTTGCAATTAGGGCGTGATTTAACAGATGATGAAAATGCCAAAATCGTGGCGTTTTTGAAAACGCTCACAGGCAAACAACCGCAAATTACTTTGCCAATTTTGCCTCCTTCTGAACCCGCAACTCCATTGCCAAAACCTTTTGAATAAAAACAAAAAAATCCACGGTCAACCAATTATTTTTTTCAAAAAAATAAGGCGTTGACCGTGGATTTTTTTATAAAAACAAAGCGTTTAGCGTGGATTTTTGCCCACGCCCAAAAATGCCCGAATCAAAATAGAAATGGTAGAACCATTGTGAAGCAGCGCTGCGCTAACAGGGTTCAAAAGCCCTAATGATGCGGCGGCAAGAATGCCGGTGTTTAAACCCATAATCAAACGAAAATTGCTGTTGATGAGTTTTTGATTCGCATTCGCCAAGGCTTTGATGTGCGCAACTTTTTGAATGTCGTCTTTTAACAAAACAATGTCGCTTGCCAACTGCGCAATGTCCGCCCCACGATGCATAGCAATGCCAACTTGTGCGCCACTTAAAGCGGGCGCATCGTTTATGCCATCGCCCACAAAGGCAATTTTGTCGCCTTGTTGAATCATTTTTTGCAAAATGTGCGCTTTGTCTTCGGGCATCAATTGTGCGTGGCATTCGTCCAACCCCAATTGTGTGGCGATTTTTTGGGCGTGTTGGGCAACATCGCCCGTGAGCATCACAATTTTTTTAACGCCTAATTTTTTCAACTGCGCAACCATCAACGCAGAATTGTGGCGAATGGAATCTTCTAATGCCAAAACGCCCAAGGCTTTGCCGCCAAAACCAATATAAAGCAAGGTTTTGCCTGCTGAAACCAGTTGGTCAATTTGCGTTTTGTGGCGTGAAAAATCAATGCCTTCGTCTTCTTCCACAAAATGTTGCGAACCCACCACAATGCGTTTGCCATCCACAATGCTGGCTACGCCGTGCGCCACAATAAATTGCACTTCTTTGTGGTCAAAATGGTGCGGTTTTTGCGTGTGCCGAGAGGCTTCCACCACGGCTTTTGCCATCGGGTGAATGTAGTGTTCTTCAATGGATGCCGCCAAGCAAATTAAATTTTCCTCTGAAAAATCCGGGTGAAAGGTTAAAACGTCTGTAACGTTTAAATCGCCAGTGGTAAGCGTGCCGGTTTTATCAAACACAAAAGTATCCGCCAATGCCAAGCGTTCCAAGGCAGAAGCACCTTTGACCAACACGCCACTTGAACCTGCGGCATACATTGAGGATTTAAACGCCACGGGCGTTGCCAATTTCAACGCACAGGAATAATCCGCTTGCACCACGGCAGCCACACGATTTAAATCAGCCGTTAATAAATAAGTTGTTGCCGCCAAACCCAACACCGCCGGCACGGTTTTATCCGCCAAGGTTGCCGCTTCAAATTGCGTTTGGCTTTTTTCATTCAAAGATTGCGCCACAAATTGCGCAATGCGTGCGGCAGCGGCATTGTTGCCGACTTTTTCGGCGTAAATCACAATGCGCCCTTCGGTGATAACCGTGCCAGACAAAACTTTATCGCCACGTTCTTTAACAACAGGCAGACTTTCACCCGTCATACTGGCTTGATTAACCAGTGCTTGCCCTTTTAAAACCGTGCCATCAACTGGAATCATCGCACCAATGCCAACAATCACGTGGTGGCCGATTTTTAAATCTTGGTGCGCAATTTGTTTTTCTTGGTTATTTTCAATAATCCAAACGGGGTCGGTGTTTGGGCGCATCAAATGCATGAGCAAATCGTCCGAGCGCCGTTCAATAGAATGCTCCAAATATTCGCCCAAAGCCAACAAAAATGAGGTGATATTTGCCGCAAAATAATCACTGCGGGAAATGGAAACGCCCACCGCCGCCGCTTCCAAAACGTGCGAGGTCAAGCCTTTTTCACACAATTCTTTTTTGGCTTTGAGCGCCAAAGGCAAAGCGGCAGAAAGCGCCAAAGCCGCTTGCCAAGAAAGCGGCGCAAAACGAGAAAGCAAGGTAACCAACCCCGCTTGCACCAATTTTTTAAAAGAAGGTGCAGCATCTTTTGAAAAAAATGGTGCGTTGACCGTGGATTTTAGCGGTAACTCATTGATTTTTAATGATTTTAAATGTTTTTCCAATGCCTTTGGCGAGGTTTTTTGGCAATCAAAATAAAGCGTTAAAGAGGCAATGTGGCTATTGCATTGTGCCGATTCAATGGGCAGATTTTTGAATAACGCATACACATCCCAAGGGCAATGCTTGGCGCCCAACAAACCCAAAGGCGAGCGGTAAGAAAAGCGCACGCGGTTTTTTGTGGCGTGCGCCATTGTTAAGCTTGAAAAAAGCATTTACAACTCTTCTGCCATTTCGGCTTGAATATCTGCCATTTGTTCTTTGATTTCTTCCACGCCGCCCATCAATTGCCCGTAGGCTTTCATCAAAGAACGCAAAATTTTGCCGCGCAATTCTTCATCACTCAAAACCCAAGCGGCGCCGGCGCCCAACAACAAACCCAATAAAAATTGATTTTTTGCATTGCCCGTTTGGGTTAAACCATTGAATAAATTTTTTTGCTGTTTTTTGGATAAAGACTGCAAAGCGGCGCTCAAATTGCCGCCATTTTGTTGCGCTGCCAAAAGCGCCGCCTGCAAGGCTTTGCCGCCTTTATTTTTTGGTGATTTTTTCTTTGCCATTGTCATCTCCTAATAAACGTTGTGTGGCCAAAACGCCAACCAAACCTAAGCCGGCATAAAGCGCGGCGCGGCTGTAATTTTGACTTTCCCAAGCGCGGGAAAACTGCATGCCAGATGCCAAAGCAATGCCGCTTTGAATGGCGACTTTGGCGATTTTTTTCTTGTTTTTTTTGGGGGCAACCGATGCGCCCAAGGTGGAAATCAAAGCGCCGCGCAAAAAATCGCTTTCAATCACGCATAAGGGTGTGGTTTTCATTCTTGAACCTCATCGGTTTTTGCATCCGTTGTTTTTAATTTTTGGCGAACTTTGGCGGATTGGGATTCTAATTTTTCCAAACCATCGGCGGTTTTGTCTTTGATTTTGCGGCCAACGCGCCCTAGTTTTTCGCCGACTTTTGTTGAAACTCCGCTTAATTTTTTGCCAACTTGATCAACCGCTTTGGGCGTGTTCTTTTTTAAAAAAATGGTTGCAACAGCGCCCAAGGCGGCACCAGCAACAAAAGGCAAAATGGGGAACATAGGCGAACTCCTTTTAAAAATGTTTCAAAAAATCTTTTTCAAATTGTAAAGCAGCAGGCGTTTGGGCGGCGTTTAAAAAATCGGCAATTGCATCAGAAGGTAGACGATTTTTATCGTATTCAATCACCATTGAGCGCGCCAACAAATTGATTTTTAAGGATTTTATGCCGTCCATCGCTTCAAAAGCCTTTTTCAAATGCGGCAAATCCACGCCGTTTAAACTAGCTTGTGAGGCATTGAATTTCAAACGAATGCGCCCGGGAATGTGATGTGCAATTGTTATATTCTGCCGCGCCCAAGCGCAACACTGCGCAAAATTTTCCAAAGAAAACACCTTGCAAAAAAAAAATTATTCTACATTATTTTCAAAAAAATCAAAAAAATTAGGCGTTTACCGTGGCAAATTGCTTTTGCTGTATAATCTTTTTTTATTTATCATGGAAAATAAAATGTTTGCCAAAATTAAAATGTTGTATGCTTTGTGGAAAAATCCGATTTTTCATGAGCGGTATGTTAAACAAAATATTATCGCTAGATATACATTCCCCATTGCTTCTTGGGTGATTATTTCGCAAAAAATAAAACGCGCACCGTGGAAAGCGTTTTTTTTATTGCCTTTTTATATTTTTTGGCGGTTTTGTGATAATGCCGAGCGCAGAAATTTTTCTGGCCGTGCAGCATTCAATAAAATTAAAAATAATCCGCTTTGTATTTTTTATTTTCCCGCTTATCTTTATTTTTATATTACGCGAGGAATAGCGCATTTTAGATACAGCAAATATTTTTGGAAACCTTATTTGTTTCTCCGATTATTTTTTAATAAAATTGATATTCCAAAATTTGATTTTGTGGTTACTTCGCGTTGCACCTTAAATTGTGCGGGTTGTAATAGTTTAATGCCGTATTTTCAAACAGAATACACCAGCTCTATTGATGGGTTTAAAAAAACCTTGGATGTTATTTTAAAAAACGTGGCTTCTATTAGAAATTTATATATTGTGGGCGGTGAGCCTTTGATGTTTAAAGAATTATACAAAATGGTTGATTATTTAAATAATCAACCAAAAGTTAAATTCTTTACCATAATCACAAACGGGACGCTAAAACCGCAAGAAGATTTATTAAAATCACTTATTCACTCTCGTGGAAAGTCGCAAGTGTCAATTAGTGATTATTCAAAAGCTTCAAATATTCACACGCGCTTACAAAAAAACGAAATTGTTAAAATATTAGAAGAAAATCAAATTCAATATATTGTGTCTTATGAAGACAACACAAGTGAGTGGATTGATTTTGGAAAAATTTATAAACGCGGGCGTGATAAAGCAGGGATTATCAAAAATTTTAGATGTTGTTTGAATCCGTGCATTGCCGTAAGAAGTAACGAACCCGGGTTTAATTCCGAGGGGGGGGGGTTGGACAATACCTTCTTTGTCAAGTCGCTTCATCCCTTTCCCGCTTAAAAGGTTTAAAAGAATTTGAAGGCGATTTTATTGTTTTAAACGAAAACACAACGCCAAAAGATTTTATTCATTTTTATGCGCAGGATTTTTTCAAAGCCTGCGATTACTGCCACGATATGTGGCAACCCCGCAAATTTATTCCCATCGCCATTCAAACCAAGGAAGTTTTAAAACTTGAACCGTAATTTTCCACGGTAAACGTTAAGTTTTTTTGAAAAAACTTTTTGTTTACCGTGGATTTTTGCAAAAAGTCTCGCAAAAAAATGAAATATTAAAAATAGCTTTTAATGACAAAATAAAAAAAATTTGCGTTTGTCGCCTTGGAAAGTGTTAAAAAAATTCTATACAATGCGCGGGTTATGAAAATTAACACCGATTTTGTTCATCCTGAAGATGCACCCGAACTGCAAAAAACCGCAAGGAAAACTTTTTTAAAAAACTTACCTTTGCGCGTGCGTGCTTTTGACAACGCCGTGATTGACCCTAATCGTGGCGTTTTGCCGCCGTTTGATGCCATTACCCCCCCCCCCCCAGATAAATGAAGCAGTGGTGTTTATTGACACTTTTGGCGCTTGCTGGGGACATTGCATTACCGACCATTTGCGGCGTTTGTGGTTTTATTTTTCAAAAGAACACGCCGCACTTAAAAATCTTAAATTCATTTTCATAGATAGCCAGTGGCCGCGTTCCGTTTTAACCTTGGATAATTTTTGGGCAATGTTGCAAACCTTGGGCATTGCGCGCGAAAAATTCCATTTGCTTTGCAAACCCACGCGTTTTGCTTGCGTTTTTGTGCCAGACCCTTGCTTTTTTTATGATGTTCATTTAAATCATTTGTATTACACAAAGGAATTTTTGGATTTTTTTAATAAATTACCACAACTAAAACCGCCGCCCAATTTAAATATTGAAAAAATTTATTTATCCCGCACGGCATTTAAAAATCGGCGCGATTGTAATGAAAAGGATGTTGAAAATTGTTTTAAAAACCAAGGATTTACTATTATTTATCCCGAAAAATTAGATTTTTTAACAGAACTTTCAATTTTGCAAAACTGCAAAGTTTTTGCCACAACCGATGGTTCTATTGCGCACAATTTTTTGTTTTGCCAACCCAAAACAACTTCCATTATTTGCCGCAAAACACGCCACGCCACAGAATACCAAATGGCCATTCATTCTTTTAAAAATGCCAATGTTTTTTATATTGATGTGGGTTTTTCGCCATTTTTATATGCTCGCCACGGCAAAGATGATTGGTGGGGCGGACCATTCTTTTTGTATGAAACAAAATATTTGCGGCGTTTTTTTAATTTACCGCTCAAAAAAACATTTCCTTTTTTAAAATTTTTTAAATATTTTTTGTTTTTTATTGATACAAAATTTTTAGTTTGGACGCACCATTTGCGTGGCAAATTAAAAATCGGCACTAAGATTCGGCAATTATTAAATAAAATAAAAGGTTTACCGTGGATTTTTTCAAAATATTTTCCTTAATTTGAAATCTGTGATTTTCCACGGTAAACCTTCAAAATTTTTCAGCGTTTACCTTGGATTTTTAAAATTTTGCGAAGACGTGTTCGGAGTTTCAGTTTGATGCGAATCGGCAATGTCCATTTGTAAAGAAATTTGGAATCAAAAACCCACAATAAAAATAAAAGGTATTTAAAAAATGGAAATAATTTTTTAGGTAAATTAAAAAACCGCCGCAAAGCTGGCGTTTCATAAAGAAAATAACGCAGTTTTGGAAAATTAAAAAACAAAGCTGAATCAATATAAATAATATTCAAATCTTTTGTAAAACAACTTCCAATGGCATTGGATGCGCTTTGATAAGAATTTAAATCACGGTATTTTCGCAAAAATAATGCCACTTTGGCGCAACGACAAAAAATAATATTGTGTGCAACGGAACCTGTTGTGCTGGCAAATATTTCACAATTTTGCAAAATTGATAATTCGGTCAAAAAATCAATTTTTTCAGGGTAAATAATGGTAAAACCTTCTTTTTTAAAACGTTTTTCTATTGTAATTTCATTAAAATCTTTTGGGCTATGGTATTGCGTTCTTGAAAAATAAACCTTTTGAATATTAAACATTGGGGGAGAAAGTTTGGGTAAGCGTTTTAATAAATTCAAGTATTCTTTTGTATAACGCCGAAGGTTTAAATGCAAATCGCAAATAAAACATTCATCAGGAATATAAACCTTTTTAAATTGGGTTGGTGTTTGAATAATTTCTAATTTTTCTGGCGGTATGCCGATAGTTTTGAGCAAGGTTAAAAAATTGGCAGATGGCGGCAAATGCGCATAATCCAACAAATAAACAAATTTTAAGTTTTTTAAAAACGAAAATCTTTCATCAAAATAAAACCAAAAATGTTTGAGATTGTCGGTAATTTCGTGCCCTCAAACCGACAAAAAATGACCGACAAAAACCACTTCTTCATTGCAATAACTTTGCGGGGGGGGGGGGGAGGGATTGAGTATTGGTTATCGGCATTCTATGCCGAAAAGTTTGCGGCAGCGCTTCTTCATTCACATAAACGCCTGCTGTATCAAGACCTGCTGCACTCGGCGCAACGAGCGCATTTTCAAAGGCGCGCACTTCAAGCGTTAAATCTGTGATTAAAAAAGGTGCATCGTGCGCTTTTAATAATTCGGGCGCATCATTAGGATGAACAAAATCGGTATTGATTTTCATTGCTTATGCTAAAAAAACTTTGCGTTTACCGTGGAAAAAATTGTTTTTTTAAGATTCGGCGGTGTTCAACAAGGTGAAGCAGCAAAACGGCGGAAAAGCCCAAACCTGTGATGGCGTGAAGTTTGGTGTTTTTTGTGGTTAAGGCAAAAAGCGATGCGCCAAGTGTGACCAGCATTGCAAGATTGATGCGGGCGCGGTAGCGTTGTCTTGCGTGGGCTTGTTCTCTTGCTAACTTTGGTGCTTCGGTTTTCAGTTTGGGCAACTGGGCGGTTGTTTTCAGCGATTTTGGCAATTCGGGTTTGATTTGTTGCTCAATGTTGATGATTTTTTCCGCTGTGGTTTTGGTAAAGGGTTGGTAAAAAATCAACACGCTTTTGGTTTTGGGATTCATCTGCACGTTTTCTACGCCCGTCAGACTTTGGATTTTGTTGCAAAAAACTTCAAAATCTTTTAATCGCCAAGATTTTTCCCGCAAGCGCAAGCGCCCTGCTGTATGGCTGACAATCATTTTTCAAAACCTTTTTTATTCTCAAAAAAACCACCAAAAACGTTTTTTCTTTTCAAACAAAACGCTCGCTAATGTTAAAAAAAAACGCCGAGTGTTTTTAAAAACACTCGGCAGCAAAAATCAACCATTCAAGCGTTCAAATTTGGCTTGCAGTTGTTCTTTGGTTTCCACGTGATTGGGGTCTTGGGGAATGCAATCCACGGGGCACACCTGCACGCATTGTGGTTCATCGTAATGCCCTACGCATTCGGTGCATTTGTCGGGGTCAATTTGGTAAATTTCATCCCCTTGCGAAATCGCATTGTTCGGGCATTCGGGTTCGCACACATCGCAGTTGATGCATTCGTCTGTAATCATTAAAGCCATGAGAATCTCCTATTGAATAGCGTTATTTTCTTGTTTTTGGCGCAATTTTTCAACAACCAATGGATGCACAAGTTGCGCAATATCACCGCCTAAAAAAGCCATTTCGCGAATAAGCGTGGATGATGTGAAAATGTGCGCATTTTCTGCGCATAAAAAAACGGTTTCTACTTCTGGCGAGATTTGGCGATGAAGTCCAGCAAGTGGATTTTCGTAATCAAAATCTGTGGTGTTTCTAATGCCGCGCACAATCACGCCTGCGTTTTGTTCGTGTAAGAAATCAATCAATAAACCCGAAAAAGCAACCACGCGAATTTGCGGCAAATCGCCCATAATTTGGCGAGTCAATTCAAGCCGTTCTTCTAATGAAAAACACGGCATTTTGTGGTGCGCGTGTGCAATGGCAACAATTACCGTATCAAAAATGCTGGCGGCGCGCCGAGCAATGTTTTCGTGCCCCAAGCTGAACGGGTCAAAAGTGCCCGGGTAGACGGCAATTTTTGGGTTCAAATTTTTCATTGTTTTTTACCAAACAAGTGGGCGCAAACTTCGCCCGCTTTTAAGAATTTGTGGCGCAAAAGCGTGCCAAAAGTGGCAATTTCCGCAGCATTTTCAACATAAAGAAATGCGCTGGGTTTTAAAACTTTTTCCACTTTTTCTAATGCCAACCAAAGATTTTGTGAAAAAGGCGGGTCCAAAAAAACCACGTCAAAAAACTGTTTGTTTTGAATAAAGGAATCCAAGAGCAAAAAAGCATCCACTTGCGAAATAACCAAGTTGCTATTGGGTAGGCAAAAAGACAAGTTAAAGCGCTTGGCGTTTTCTTTTAAGGCACGCACGGCAGCATTGTTTGAATCATTCAAATGCACAAAATCTGCCCCGCGCGAGAGCGCTTCAAAACCAAGCGCGCCGCTGCCTGCAAACAAATCCAAAACCGAAAAACCTGCCAAATGTTGCCCAAGCCAATTAAAGAGCGTTTCTTTAACCCTTGATGGCGTGGGGCGCAAATGCAAAATCGGCGGAAAATAAACCGCGCGGTTTTTTAAAAAACCCGCACCAATGCGTGTTTCATTCCTGCGCATCCGTTTGCACCAACAAAAAGGTTTCGGGTTTTAAGTGTTTTTGGTAAGCAGCCTTCACTTCATCTGTGGTTACAGCGTTGATGCGCGCTTGCCACGTGTTGAGCGTATCCAGCGGCAAATTGTGCGTTGCAATGTGGATGACTTGGCGCATTATTTTTTTGTTGCTGTCAATGTTCAAAGGGAAACTGCCTGATAAATAAGCTTTGGCGGCTTCAACTTCCGCATCGCTTGGGCCGTCTTTCACAAAATCCGCCACAACCTTATTCATCAAAGCCAAAGCCTTTGGCGCTTGCGTGCGCTCGGTTTGCAAAGCCATCTCAAAGGTGCCGCTTTCAACGCCTGCGGCAAAGGCGCTATAAACGCTATACGCCAAGCCTTCTTTTTCGCGCACTTCTTGCATTAGCCTTGATGCAAAGCCGCCACCGCCCAAGGTGTAATTACCAACCAACATCGGAAAATAATCGGGGTCGGAACGGGCGATGGTGATTTGCCCCATCAAAATATGGCTTTGCGCGGCAGGGTGCGGCACTTTGCGGGTTTCTTTATCTTTTAAAGGTTGCGGTGCGGTAATAGCAGGCGTTTTTTCGCCATCCATAAAAGAGACGGCAATTTGGTTGGCCATTTTTTTTGCAGCGGATTTTTTCAAATCGCCCACAATCACAATTTTGAGGTTAGCGGCAACATAATATTGTTGGTGAAACTTCACCAAATCATCGCGCGTGATTTTGGAAAGTGTTTGGTCGGTGGTTAAAACGCCAAAAGGATGATTGGGGTATAGCGCGCGTATAAAAGCGCGGCGCGCCAAAATATTCGGGCGCGTTAAGGCATCTTGCAATTCCAAGCGCAAGTTGTTGCGCTCGCGCTCAAAAACCGGCAAGGTGAAATGTGGTTTGGTTAAAACGTCCAAAAAAATGGAAAGGGATTTTTTGTAATTGTCGGAAAGCGTGCGCAAAGTAACTTCGCTACTCAAACGCCCTGCCGCGCCGCCCAAAACCGCGCCCAAATCAGCAAGCGCATCGCTTAATGCGTTTTCATCCATATCACCCGCACCTTTGGCAAGCAAACCTTCGGTTAAGGCGGCAACGCCCGCGCGGTTTTCAGGATCTTGTGCTGAACCTGCGTTGATAACAACCGAAACATCAACAATCGGCAAGCTATGATTTTCCACAAAATAAACGGGCACACCTTTTTCTGCTTCCCATTGTTCAATAACAATTTCCGCTTGCAAAAAAGGCGAAACGCTTAAAAACAAAAGCCCCAACAAGGTTGATTTCCAATTTTCCACGGTCAACTCCAAATTATTTTGATTCTGGCCACAACACGCCCACGCTCAAATGTTGGCGATCCAAAAAACGCACAGCATTTTGCACTTCTTCTGCGCTGACTTTTTCTAGTCGGTTCAAATGTTTTTTGTAATATTTCCACTCTACGCCTGCGTTATCCAACACGCCCAATTCCATTGCCTGCGCAAAAAGTGAATCCTTTTTGTAAATTTCGCTTGCTTTGTATTGCGTGCGTGCGCGGTTGAGTTCTCGGTTGGTAATGGGTTCATCTTTTAAGCGTGCCAACTCTTCCCAAATTGCCGATTCCAACTGCAAAGGGGAAACATTTTTGGCAGGTGTTGCGCTGATATAAAAAACGCCAACCTTGCCGCGGTTGATATTGTCGTAACTAATAGAAACATCTGTGGCTAACATTCGCTCTTGCACCAAACGCTTGGGAAAACGCGCGCCGTTGTGGCCGTCCAACACCACGTTTAAAAGTTCCAAGGCAAGTGAATCCGATTCTTTTTCTAACAAATGCGGCACTTTCCACGCCATAACCAACTGCGGTTGGCGCGCAAAACCTGTAACCACAATGCGTTTTTCGCCTGTTTGCTCAGCTTCAAAAGGGGCGCGGCGCTCTGGCATTTCGCGTTTTTCAATGGCGCCGTAATATTGTTCGGCAAGTTTAAAAACTTCGTTGCGCTCCACATCGCCCGCAATCACAAGCGTGGCGTTGTTGGGCGCATACCACGTTTTGTGCCATTGCCGCGTGTCGTCAATGGTTAAATGTTTTAAGTCGTCCATCCAACCAATCACGGGGTTGCGATACGGATGCGTTTGCCACATTGTGGCTTGCAGACTTTCATAAAGTTTAGAAGCAGGGTTGTCATCGGTGCGCAAGCGGCGCTCTTCCATCACCACTTTGATTTCAGAATCAAAATCTTCGTCTTTGTATTGCAAAGCTACCATGCGGTCTGATTCCAACATCATCATTTCTTCTAATTTTTCTTTGGGAATTTGCTGAAAATACGCGGTGTAATCGTTGTTGGTAAAGGCATTGTCGCGCCCGCCCGCCAGCGCCACGCGTTGATTAAATTCGCCTGCGCGAATATTGGGCGTGCCTTTGAACATCATATGTTCCAAAACGTGCGCCAAACCGGTTTTGCCTGCTGTTTCATCCATTGCGCCTACGCGATACCACAACATTTGCACCACCGTGGGTGCGCGGTGGTCTTCTTTGACAATAACTTTTAAACCGTTTGACAAGGTTTTTTCATAAGGATTGGCTAGCGCACTTGTCGCCAAACTTGGCAACAACAACATTGCCAAGCAAAAAGATTTTAAGGTTCGCATTTTGGCACTCTGCTAAAATAAAAAAAGGATTGTAAAGAAAACAACGATTATGTTTCAATTTTTAAAAAAGGGGCGCAAAAAAAATTCCCCCGATAATTCTGAACAAAAGCCAAACGATTTTGAAAAAAATTCCGCGTTGACCGTGGAAAATAACGATTGTCCACGGTCAACGCCAAATAATTTTCAAAATCCCATTGAAACTTTGACGCATTTAACGGATGAACCAAGCGAACCTGTTTCAAAAAAAACGTGGAAGGAAAAACTTTTTTCAGGATTACAAAAAACCCGCGCACAATGGGGCGGGCAAATTCAGCACATGTTAAAACGCGCCAAGGTTGATGCGGCGTTAATTGAAGAATTAGAAGAATTGTTGTTGATGAGCGATGTTGGCATTGAAGCAACCGAAAAATTGATTGCGGAATTAAAAAACCGCGCAAAAAAAGAAAAGTTAGATTCCGAAGAAGCCATTCGCGCAGCTTTGGTTGATGTAACAACGCAATTGTTGCAACCTTTGGAAAAACCGCCGCTGAATGTTGAGACGGCAAAACCTTTTGTGATTATGCTCGCGGGTGTGAATGGCGCGGGCAAAACCACTTCCATCGGCAAGTTGGCAAAATATTACCAAGCGCAAGGCAAAAAGGTTTTGTTGGCGGCGGGCGATACTTTTCGCGCGGCAGCACGCGAACAATTAGCAAAGTGGGGCGAAAAAAACGAAGTTACCGTGATTGCGCAAGAATCTGCCGACCCAGCCGCAGTGATTTATGACGCCATTGCCGCCGCACGCGCACGCGGCATTGATATTGTGTTGGCGGATACCGCCGGGCGCTTGCCATCCCAAGGGCATTTGATGGAAGAAATTGCCAAGGTCAAACGCGTGATTCAAAAAATCATCCCCGAAGGTCCGCACGAAACCCTGCTGGTTTTGGATGCGCATATTGGCCAAAACGCTTTGCAACAAGTTTTGGCTTTTGACCACATGATTGGCGTGACGGGTTTGGTGATTACCAAACTGGATGGCACGGCAAAAGGCGGCGTGTTGGCGGCAATTGCCCAGCGTTGCCCAAAACCGGTGCGTTTTATTGGTGTGGGCGAAGGCATTGACGATTTGCGTCCTTTTGTGGCGCGCGAATTTGTTGAAGCAATTTTTTAAGAAAATGCCAAAAATCTTTGCACGCCGCCGATTCGGGCAGAATTTTTTAAACGATGAATCGGTTGTGGATTCGCTTATAAAAAGCATTGCGCCAAAGGCTGATGATTTTTTAATAGAAATTGGTCCCGGGCGCGCCGCTTTAACTTCGGCGTTGTTGGCGTATTCTAAAAATCTTACGGTTATAGAAATTGACCGCGATTTGGTGGCTTTTTTAAAAGCCAAGTTCCCAAACCTCAACATCATCGCCGATGATGTTTTAAAGGTCGACTTTTCAAATTTTCCTAATTTTCGCTTGGTTGGCAATTTGCCTTACAACATTTCTACGCCAATTTTGATTCGCTTAAAACACTTGAAAAAAAATCTGATTGACGCGCATTTTATGTTGCAAAAGGAAGTGGTTGATAGAATGGTTGCCACACCAAACACCGCCGCTTATGGCAGATTGAGTGTTGCCTTGCAATGCGATTTTAAAATTACCAAATGTTTTGAAATTCCGCCCGAAGCTTTTACTCCCGCACCAAAAGTAACTTCCGCTTGGGTAAAAATTCAAAAAAATTCTGCGTTTACCGTGGAAAATCGCCAGCGTTTTGATTTTGTGCTCAAACAAGCTTTTTCGCAGCGGCGCAAAACATTGCGCAACACCTTGCGCCATATTTTGAATGAAGAATCGGCGCGGGCTTGCCATATTGATTTAAACGCGCGGGCGGAAAATCTTAGCGTTTTGGACTTTGTGCGCATTGCGAATTTTAAGGAATCTTCTTAGTGAAAAAAGCGTGGCGCATTTTTGCTTGGTTTATTCTTGGTGTGTGGTTGGCATTTGTTGTTGCCATTTGCGCCTTGCGTTTTTACGTTTTGCCGTGGCTGGCACAAGAAGAAAACTATTTTTCGCAAATCATCAGCGCACAACTTGGAACCAATTTAACCATTGAAGATGCCCAACCTTTTTGGAATGGTTTGGAGCCGGGAATGACCTTTAAAAACGTCAAAATCGCCCATTCCAAGCGCCCTATGGAAACAGCTTTTCAGTTGGAAACTGCGCGCGCGGTGTTTTCATGGAAAAGTTTTTTGAATCTTTTTCGGCACGATTTGCCAAGTTTTTCGTGGTTGCAGGCGGAAAATCTGCAAATAATGGTAGAAAAAAAGAACGAAAAATGGTGGCTTGCGGGTTTTTTGATGGCGCGCGATTCTGATGATTCCAACTTTTTTGATTGGCTGTTGTCCCAAAACCACGTGCGTTTTCAAAATTTGAGCGTGCAGTTTTTGGAAAACGATGCGCCGCCCGAGTTTTTCCACAATATTCACTTTTTGATGGATAACGAGCGGGATTTGCACCGCGTGCAGTTAAAAGCCGTGTTACCCAGTTTATTTGCGCGCCGCGTGGATTTGCGCGCTGAATTTTTTGGGCGCTTAGCTGGCGGCACGTGGCTTAATCTCAACAACAAACAATCCACTTTTTATGCGCATATTGAAAATGCAAATTTGCCAAAAATTTTTTCTTATGTTGATTTACCAAACGATTTTAAATTCTCACAAGGTCGCGCCAATCTTAAAACGTGGGCGCATTTTGAAACGCATTATCGGGGGAATTTTTCTGCCGAATTGTCTGTTTCTGATTCGCCTATTACCGCCACCGCCACGCTAGATGGCGCTTGGCATAAAGATGAAGGTTTGTGGGGCGCTTCTTTTAAAATTGCCGATTTAAACGCCAAAAACAAAGATTTGCCAGCGCTTGATATGCGCGGTTGGGAAATGGCTTATGAAAAAGAGCGTTGGGATATTCGCGCGCCATACATTGCTTTAAAAACCTTGCGTGAATATGCGAGCCGCTTTGCTTTTTTTGATGATTTGAAAAACCTGCAATTTTCAGGCGATTTAAAAAACACGCATTTATCGTGGTTTTCCAAAAACGAATTTGCCTTGCAAACGCAGTTGCAAAACCTTAGCGTTTTAAAGGATTCGGCAGGTGTTGAAAATTTGAGCGGCGTGTTGAATGCCACGCCTATTTCGGCTTCTTTGCATTTGGATTCGCAAAACGCGGCGCTAATTTTGCCGATGGTTTTTGATGAACCAAAAATTCCTTTGAAGGTTTTAACGGGCGATATTTTTTGGGAAAAAAACGCAGAAAAATCCACGGTAAACCTGCAAAAAATTTCATTTTCCAACAATGATTTTTCAGATGCGCAATTTGATGTGCTTTACCAACACAACGGCAAAGGACGCGGCAAAATCAATGCCACGGGCGGCATTGCCCAAGCCCGCGGTGTTCGCGTGTGGCGTTATTTGCCAAAGGTGATTCACCCCGATGTGCGGCAATGGGTTAAAAACGCCGTGCAAGCGGGCACAGGCAAAAACGGCAAATTGGTTTTAAAAGGCGATTTGGATAAATTCCCTTTTAAAAACGATTCGGATGGCATTTTTAAAATCACAGCCCAAGCGCACGATGCGGTTTTGGAATACGCGCCCGGTTGGCCAAAGTTAGAAAAAATTACAGCGCAAATGGATTTTGGTTTGGGGATGAAAATTAGTAGCAATGCGGCAGAAATTTTGGGCACAAAAATTTCAAATGCCAGCGCCGAAATGCCTGATTTCACCGTTGCAGACGAAATTTTATTTGCAAGCGGCAAAGCCAGCGGGGCAACACAACGCTTTTTGCAGTTTATTGATGAAGCCGAAGAAATAAAACGCAAAACCGAAGGGCTAACCGCCAAAATGCGCGCGCAAGGTTCTGGCACGTTGGATTTGGCTTTGCAGTTGCCTGTTCGGCATTTGCAAGACGCAAAAGTCAAAGGACGTTTTGATTTTAAAAACAATACCATCCGCATTTTGCCAACTTTGCCCGAGGTTAAAAACGCCGCTGGCAGTGTGTTTTTCACAGAGTCGGGCGTGCAATCGCCCAAAATCACCGGGCGCGTATTGGGCGGCAAAATCAACGCGCGCTTTCAAAATGAACAAAGCGATTTGAAAATTGAATTGGATGCCACAACGCCCGCCGAAAACTTTTTTGCGCATTACAACGTGCCGCTAGAAAATTTTGCCAAAGGCAATGTTGCGTGGTCGGCGATAATTAGCACCAACCCTTCGCGCGAATTTTCTTTTACAGTAAAAAGCAACTTCAAAGGTTTTTCAACTTCTTTGCCTGCGCCTTTTAATAAAGCGCAAAGCGATATTTGGGATTTTTCTTTGTCGGGCAATAATCACCAAGCCACTTTTTTGTTAAAAAACAAATTGAATGCCCGCGTGTTGTTTGCCAAGGCGCCAGATATTGCTGTGAATTTATTAAAACCTTTGGATTTAAACGCTTGGCAAAATGTTGCGGCGGTTTTTTCAGAATCGGAAAAGCAAAAATCGCAATTTTCCACGGTCAACAACATATTTTTTTCAACGCCCGAAGTGTTGTGGAATCAAAAATCATTTGGACGTTTGGATTTAAAAGCCAATCCGCAAAAAAATGGATGGCACTTGGCGCTTAACAACCCGAATGTGGCAGGCGATGTTTTTGTTGAAAATAAAAAAATCCGCGCACATTTTTCGCAACTAAACTTGCCCGAATCTTCTGATTCTACTGATAAAAAAAACTTGAAATCTTTGCCTGATTTGGAATTAACCGCCGATGCTGTTTTTTACAAAGGCAACCCGTGGGGCAGTTTCACACTTTCTGCCAAAAACGAAGCGCAGGTTTGGCGCATTAACCATTGGCAACTCAAAAATGATAAAGGCGAAATTGCAGGCGATGGCGCTTGGTGGCACCAAGCCGAGCAAGCGATTACCCACTTGCGTTTTGATTTAAAAACCCAAAACGCTGGCGCATTTTTAAAACGCCTACATGCCATGGATGCCATTGAAGGCGGCACAGCAAAGGTGCAAGGTTCTATGCAGTGGAATAGTTCGCCTGACAACATTGATTGGGCTTCGCTTTCAGGGGCGATGCGTTTGGATGTTAACAATGCAAGCTTCAAAAAAGTTGCCCCGGGCGCGGGGCGGCTTTTGGGTTTGTTGTCGTTGCAATCCATTGTGCAGCGCTTGCGTTTTAATTTTAGGGATTTGGTAACAGAAGGTTTGGCGTTTCATCGCTTGTCGGGCGAGTTGCAAATAAAAAACGGCGTGTTGCACACCACGCGCTCGCCCTTGTTCATTGATGCGCCTGCCGCGCAAATCACCTTTGATGGCCAAACAAATTTGGCTGATGAAACGCTGGATTTATCCATTCGCATTCGCCCATCATTAGGCATTGTGACGGCGCTTGGCTTGGCTTTTGTTAATCCTATCGCCGGGGCAGCTTCCGCCTTGGCGAGCACCATCGGTGCCAACCCTTTGGATAAAATCATTTACACTCACTACCAAGTGGGCGGCACGTGGCAAGAACCGCAAATTTTAAACACCGCTACTGAAACGCAACAAAAAAAGGAAGGTTTATGGCTAAACACAACGCCGTATTAGCGGCAATTCAAATGGTTTCTACTCCCGATGTAGAAGAAAATTTAAAAACCGCCGCCGCTTGGGTGCGCGAAGCCGCGCGCCAAGGTGCCAAGGTGGTTTTGTTGCCGGAATTTTTTTCTACTTTTACATCAGACAACCACGTACGCTTAGAATGGCGCGAAACCTTTGGGCGCGGCAGGGTTCAAGAGTTTTTGCAAAACCTTGCACAAACGCTCAAAGTTTGGCTTTTTTGCGGCTCTATCCCTTTGCGCGCAACGGACGAAAACCGCATTTTTAATGCAATGTTGGTTTATAACCCCGATGGCGAATGTGTGGCGCGTTACGACAAAATACACCTTTTTTCCTACCAAAACGGCCCAGAACATTACGATGAAGCAAACGCCATTGTGCCCGGAAAAAAGATTGTGACCATCAACACGCCTTTTGGCAAAGTCGGTTTGGCAATTTGCTACGATTTGCGTTTTCCAGAATTATTCCGTGCTTTATCCGAAAAAGGCGCAGAAGCTGACCCTGTGGATTTAATTGTTCTGCCCGCCGCTTTTACGCAAACAACTGGAAAAGCGCATTGGCAAACCTTGCTGCGCGCCCGCGCCATTGAAAATCAATGCTACTTGTTGGCAGCTGCTCAAGGCGGCGTTCATCAAAACAAACGCCAAACCTTTGGCCACACAATGTTGGTTGACCCGTGGGGCGAAATTTTGGATTGCAAACACAAGGGCGAAGGCTTGGCGTTAGGGCTTTTGGACCACGCCCGCATTGCCGAAGTGCGCCGCATTTTGCCGGCGCAATCCCAAAGAACGCTTTTTGTAACAAAGGAAAAAAATGTCTGATGCCGCTTTAACATTGGCGCAACGTTATTTGTTGGAACCTTTTGATTTAACAGAATCCACCGTTTTGCAATGCTTTGGCACCATCGGCAAAAACAACGTGGATTTTGCGGATTTGTATTTTCAATATGCCGTGGGCGAATCGTGGTTGTTGGAAGAAGGCATTGTGAAAAAAGGCAGTTTTCACATTGACCAAGGCGCGGGCGTGCGCGCAATTTCAGGCGAAAAAACGGCTTATGCGTATAGCGATGAATTAAGCGCTTCTGCGCTTTTGAATGCCTCCAAAAACGTGCGTGCCATTGCCGCAGCAGGGCACTCGGGCAGCATTGCCATTGCGCAAACAAAACCGCAAAACGTTTTGCCGCTTTATCCATCGGATAATCCTTTAAATTCCTTAAAAGCCGAGGAAAAAGTGCGCTTATTAGAAACGCTTGAAAAAATGGCAAGATCCCGCAATTCGCGTGTCAAAGAAGTCATCGCGCAGTTGGCGTCATCTTTTGAAGTGGTTTTAATATTCAATTCCGATGGCAAACGTGCCGCCGATGTGCGGCCTTTGGTTCGCATTTCCATCACGGTGATTGCTGAGGAAAACGGCAGGCGTGAAGTTGGCACATCGGGCGGTGGCGAGCGTGGCGATTACGCGTTTTTTTCCACGGCGCAGTTGCAAAAATACGCCAATGAAGCTGTTGACCAAGCCTTGTTAAATTTAAAGGCTGTTCCTGCACCCGCCGGGCAAATGAGCGTGGTTTTGGGCTGCGGCTGGCCGGGTGTGTTGTTGCACGAAGCTGTTGGGCACGGTTTGGAAGGCGACTTCAACCGCAAAGGCACTTCTGTTTTTGCCAACCGTTTGGGTGAAAAAGTGGCAGCAGAAGGTGTTAGCGTCATTGACGATGGCACACTCCCTTGCCGCCGCGGTTCCTTAACCATTGATGACGAAGGCAACCCAACTTCCCGCCAAGTTTTAATTGAAAATGGCGTTTTAAAAGGTTATTTGTGGGATGCGCTAAATGCCAAGCTTGTTGGCAAAACCTCCACAGGCAATGGCAGGCGCGAATCTTACGCCTTTGCGCCTTTGCCAAGAATGACCAACACGTTTATGTTGGGTGGCAATCGCACAAAAGACGAAATTATCGCATCCGTTAAAAAAGGCATTTATGCCGTGAATTTTGGCGGCGGGCAAGTGGATATTACCAACGGCAAATTTGTGTTTTCTATGAATGAAGCCTATTTGATTGAAAATGGCAAAATCACAACACCTGTTAAAGGCGCAACTTTAATCGGCAATGGCGCACAGGCTTTGCTCGGTATCTCTTTAATTGGTAACGACCCGAATCTTGATTCAGGCGTTGGTGTTTGTGGCAAAGAAGGCCAAAGCGTGCCTGTGGGCGTTGGTCTGCCAACGTTAAGAATTGATGGCTTAACCGTGGGCGGCACGATTACTTAAAATCGGTGGTTTTCACGAACAGTTTTCACAATAAGCCTTTAATTTTTTTCATCTCTTTGGCAAAATGTTTTCTTTTTGAAAAACAGAAAAATAATGATTAAAAGATTTTGGTTAGCGGCGGCATTTTCTGTGCTCTCGTTTAACGCCTTACCCCAAGAAACCGAAGAAGCGCAGGAAGAACAAATGCAAGCCATCTTGCAAAACACCACGCGCTTGCAGCGCGAACTCGCCGCTGCCGCCACGCCTGCCGCCATTCCCACGGAAGATTTGGAAGCCCAAACCCAAAACATTTTGGCAAACACCGCGTTGTTGGAAGAAACAATCGCAGCGGGCAAACGCGCCTCTATTTTTTGCATGAATTGCCATGGCGAATCGGGTATGTCGGTCTCGGATGAAGTGCCGAATTTGTCTGGTCAAAACGCCGCTTATTTATTTGAACAATCGCGCAAATTTGCAACGGGCGAGCGCAAAGACGCTTTTATGGAAGGACTCATCAAGGTTTTAACCAACGAAGAGATTTTGCAAATTGCGGTTTTTTATAGCCAATCCAAAGTGCAATACAAGCCTGCCGACCCCGCCAAGGAGCAAGCACGCACACGCGGCAAAAAACGCTACAACTTGCTGTGTCAACGCTGCCACGGCGCACACGGAATGGGCGATGGTTTGGATAACGATTTGTTTGGTGCCAAAATTGCGCGCATATCAGGCCAACCGGTAACTTATTTGGTTAAAACGTTGAAACGTTATCGCGACAAAACAGGCGAGCGGCTAAATACTTTGATGCTTGCCAGCACGCAAACCTTATCTGATCGCGATGTTGATGATTTGGCAGAATATATCAATCAACTGCGTTGATTTTTCAAAACCTTAAATAAGCGGCATTGGCGTTAAAAATTCCGTTAAGGCTTGACAAAATATCCAAGCGATTTATAATGCGGCATTTTTGCGGGTCGGTAGCTCAGTTGGTAGAGCAGCGGACTTTTAATCCGTTGGTCCCGAGTTCGAGTCTCGGCCGGCCTACCAAGTTTTAATGCCACGTTACTTTTTAAATGGTAACGTGGTTTTTTTATCTTCTTGTTGCCAAAATCGGCAAAAACAACAAATTCCACGGTAAACCTTAATTTTTTTTCAAAAAAATTCGCCGTTGACCGTGGAAAAACGCCCAAATCGTCTGCCAATTTTCTGTTTTTGGCGGGGATTCCAAAATAACAATATCGGCATTTTGCGATTCGGCAAAATGTAAAGCGTTGTAAATTTCACGCGCAAAGTCTTTTGGATTGTTGGGCATTGCACGCCAAACATATTCAAAATATTTGGGTTTTTCAAAACCGAGTAAAACGATTTTTTGGTTTGGGTTTTGATTCAAAAAATCCGCAATTTTATTTTTTGCCATTAAAAAAACCGGCGATGCTGGTTTTTGAAAATCCGTTTTTTCTAACATTTCAATTTGCGGGACAATATTTTGCAAATCTTTTAAGGCAATGGCTCCGCGGCGCAGTAGCAAAAACGGCGTTTGTGTGCAATCCACAATGCTGGATTCTAATCCCACTTGGCATTCGCCTTTTAAAATGCGCGGGATTTTTTCATTAAACGCGTTTAAAACGTGTTCAAAACTTGTGGCGCTCAAAGCGTTGGTTCGGTTGGCAGAAGGCGCGGCAAGTGCGGCAGGCGTTTTTTTTAAACGTGCAAATTCCCTTAAAACGCCAAGCGCAATTTTGTGATTCGGCATTCGCAACCCGACTGAATTGCGCCCGCTTGTTACCATTTTTGGCACGTTTTGGGAACGTTCCAAAATCAACGTTAAAGGTCCCGGAAAAAAAGCATGGATTAAATCTCGCGCAGCAGGCGCAATATTTTGTGCAAAAAAATCAACCGCCGAAGTCTCGCCAATCAAAAGACTCAACGCCTTGTCCATTGGGCGGTTTTTTAAGGCAAATAGCTTTATTAGCGCCGCTTCGTTTTGCGCATCCGCCGCCAAGGCGTAAACCGTTTCTGTGGGAAAGGCAACAACTTCGCCTTGAATTAAAAGCTTAGCGGCGGACTGCATTTTTATAAATTTTAATTTTAAAAAGCAGGCAGTTTTTTGCTTGCCACATTGTGGGTTTGTTGGCGCCTGAAATTATTCAACAATTCTGCCAAATGTGGGTCATTCAAAGCCAGCATAGCAATGGCAAAAAGTGCTGCATTTGCCGCGCCGCCCGCGCCAATGGCAAAGGTTGCCACAGGCACGCCTTTGGGCATTTGCACGGTGGAATACAACGAATCCAAACCATTTAAAGCAGGCGTTGGCATTGGCACGCCTAAAACGGGAATGGTTGTTTTTGCCGCCAAAATGCCCGCCAAGTGCGCCGCACCGCCCGCGCCTGCAATAATTGCCACAATGCCGCGATTTTGCGCCGTTCGGGCGTATTCCAAAGCCAAGTCGGGCGTGCGATGAGCAGAAATCACCAAGGCTTCATAATGCACGCCAAATTCTTTTAAGATTTTTGCGGCATTTTGCATAATCGGCCAGTCGGAATCTGAACCCATCACCACGCCCACGCCTTTAATTGCATGGTGTTCATCCGATTTTGCCGCACGTTTTTTGGGTTGCTCGCCGCCGCCTTGTTGTTGCGGCGCGTTTAATGCGCGTTCAAATGTTGTTGAAAACACGTCTAAATCGTCAGGGCTATTCATTGTTCATCTCATCTTTTTAAATTTTAAAATAAGCATTTTAACGCCAACGGTAATGATAAAAAAATTTTATGTTGACCGTGGAAAATTTAAAATAACGTTTTTTATAAAAAGAGAAAACAATGGCACGTCTTTTACTTGTTGATGGTTCCGCCTTTTTATATCGCGCCTTTTACGCTATGCCCGATATGCACGCAAGCAATGGCGCACCAACAGGCGCACTTTACGGCGTTTTAACAATGATGGAACGCTTGGACAAAGACGTGCCGTGCGATTTTGTTGCCGTGGTTTTTGATTCCAAAGGCAAAAACTTTCGCCACGAATTGTTTAATGACTACAAAGCCCAACGCCCCAAAATGCCCGACCCTTTGATTCTTCAACGCGCACACGTGTTGAATGCCTTGCGGTTTTTGGGTTATACGGTGTTGGAGTCGGATTTTGTTGAAGCCGATGATGTGATTGCCACGCTTGCAACCAACGCCGCGGCGCAAAATTTGGAAGTGGTTATCGCCTCCACCGACAAGGATTTGATGCAACTTGTTGGCGGCAATATCCAAGCCTACGATTCCTTTAAAAATGCTTGGATTGACGCTGTGGCGGTAGAAAAAAAATACAACGTCAAACCCACGCAAATTGTGGATTATTTAATGCTAATAGGCGATGCTTCGGATAACGTGCCGGGCGTGGCAAAGTGCGGTCCTAAAACCGCAGCCAAATGGTTGGCAGAATTTGGTAGCGTGCAAAATTTGCTCAAAAACGCCGATGCCATTAAAGGCGTGGTCGGCGAAAATTTGCGCCGCCACATTCCGTTTTTCAACACAAGCCGCGCCTTGATTACGCTCAAAAAAGACGTGCCGAATTTGCCCGATATTTTGAGTTTAAAACGCGATGCCATTCAAACAGAATTGTTTAAAAATTTGTGTTTGCAATTTGAATTGCAGAGTTTTTTAAAAACCTTGCCAACTGAAAAAAAAGCAACGATTTTTTTAAATGAAACCAATTTTAAAGATTATGAAGATTCTTTAAAAAATGCAGAAAAAATCGCCATTTATGTTGCCTTGCCACATTTGGGAGTTTGTTTTGAAAAAAAATCAGCGTTTGCCGTGGATTTTAATCAAAGTTTTATTCAAAAATTTTTAAAAGAATACCGCGGCAATTTGATTTGTTGTGATTCCAATTATTTGCGGCATTTTTTTAAAAAATACGGCATTGATTTTAAAAACAAAATTATTGACGTTGAAATTATGTCTTTTATTTTAAATGCCGGCCGCCACAACGCACACGATTTAAATGCGTTGATGGAACGCTATTTTAACGAATCTTCGGTTGTTCCAGCCAATTATGCCAATAATATTTTTCAACTTTTTGAACGCTTTGAAAATGCTTTTGAAGAAAATCTCCCGCAAAAAGAATTGTTTGAAAATTTGGAAATGCCATTGTCCCTTGTTTTGTTTGAAATGCAAGAAAATGGCGTTTTGTTAAACACCGATTTATTAAAAAAACAAAGTGATGAAATGGCAGAGCGCTTAAAAGATTTTGAGCGGGAAATTTTTAATATTGCAGGCAAAAATTTTAATATCAATTCGCCGCAACAATTAAGCGATATTTTGTTTAATACACTCAATTTGCCGCACGGCAAAAAAACAAAATCCGGCATTTATTCTACCAATGAAGAAGTGTTGAGCGATTTATCGTGGCATCCCTTGCCAGACTTGATTTTAAAATATAGAACGCTTGCAAAATTAAAAAATACTTATACCGACAAATTACCGCAAATGGTGGATTTTAATTTTCGCATTCACACGCATTTTAAACAAACAGGTGCTGTAACCGGCAGATTATCTTCGGCGGAACCCAATTTACAAAATATTCCCATTAGAACTTTGGAAGGAAAAAAAATAAGACAAGCGTTTATTGCGCCGATAGGCAAACAAATTTTATCTGCGGATTATTCACAAATTGAATTAAGAATAATGGCGCATTTGTCGGGCGATTTAAATTTAATTCGCGCTTTTCAAAATAAAGCGGATATTCACAAAATTAGCGCCGCACAAATATTTAAAATTCCTTTGGCAAGTGTGGATGAAAATCAGCGCCGCATTGCCAAAAGCATCAATTTTGGCTTAATTTATGGAATGAGTTCTTTTGGATTATCCAAACAACTCAATATTACCGTGATGGAAGCGGAAAATTATATGGGACGCTATTTTAATCAATACCCGCAAGTTTTAGAATATATGGAAAAAACTCGCGAATGCGCCATAAAAAATGGCTATGTTGAAACCATATTCGGCAGGCGACTTTATTTACCCGATTTGTATTCAGAAAATATGCACAAGAAAAAAGCGGCAGAGCGCGCCGCTATTAACGCACCTTTGCAAGGTTCTGCGGCGGATTTAATTAAAAGAGCGATGATTAAAATTGCAAAAGATTTAAAAGAAACCAACAATCCCTCGCTTTTAATTTTGCAAGTGCATGACGAATTGATTTTGGAAGTGCCAAAGGCGATGTTGGAAGAAACGCAACATTTGGTTGTCTCTGAAATGTGCGCCGCCGCGCAGCTCAAAGTGCCGCTGGAAGTCTCTATCGGCACGGCGCAAAATTGGGCAGATGCGCATTAAAACTTTCAAAAAAATTTAACCTTGACCGTGGATTTTTGCAAAGCGGCGCAAAAATCCGCCATTTTCCACGGTCAACGCAAAAAAATTTTGAAGTTGGGCGTTTTTTATTTACAATCTCGCTTTTTTCAAAATCCACACATTCGCCGTTTAAGGGTGTTGCAGCACGGGCGAATGTCGGCTAACACCAACCCTTAAAGGAGAAAATTATGGCTGTAACAATGCGTCAAATGTTGGAAGCGGGCGTGCATTTTGGGCACCAAACCCGTTTTTGGTGTCCCAAAATGGCACCGTATATTTTTGGTTCACGCAATAAAATCCACATTATCAACTTGGACAAAACCATTGTGAAATATAAAGAAGCAATGGATTTTGTGAAAAAAACCGCATCCCAAGGCGGCACAATTTTGTTTGTTGGCACCAAACGCCAAGCGCGTGAAATCATCAAAAACGAAGCCTTGCGCGCGGGTGCGCCCTTTGTGGACCAGCGTTGGTTGGGCGGAATGCTCACCAATTTTAAAACGGTAAAGGCTTCCATTAAGCGCTTAAAAGAAATGGAAATGGCGGTAGAAGCTGGCGATTTGGACAAAATGACCAAAAAAGAAGCGCTTTCTTTCACACGCAATTTAGAAAAACTCCAAAAATCCATCGGCGGCATTAAAGAGATGAATCGCCTGCCTGATGTGATTTTTGCGGTTGATGTTGGTTACCACAAAATTGCCATCACCGAAGCCAAAAAGTTGGGCATTCCCGTGGTTGCTGTGGTGGATTCGAATCATAGCCCCGATGGCATTGATTATGTGATTCCGGGCAATGACGATTCAGCGCGTGCCGTGCAACTTTATGCCCGCGGCGTGGCGGATGCCATTTTGGAAGGCAAAAGCTTGGCTTTATCCGATTTGGTGAAGGATGAAGCCAGTGGCGAAGTATTTGAAGAAGTCGACGAAGCATAAAAGGGAGATTTAAAAATGGCGATTACCGCAACAATGGTGAAAGAATTGCGCGAAAAAACCGATGCGCCGATGATGGAATGCAAAAAAGCCTTAACCGAAGCCGATGGCGATATGGCAAAAGCCGAAGAACTTTTGCGAGTGAAGTTGGGCAACAAAGCCACCAAAGCAGCCAGCCGCATTACCGCCGAAGGCATTGTGGCAATTGCAATTAGCGAAGATTCCAAAACGGGCGCACTCTTGGAAGTGAATTGCGAAACCGATTTCGTTGCCAAAAATGACGCCTTCAAAAAGTTGGCGCAAGATGCTGCTGAATTGGTTGTTAAAGAAAATCCTGCGGATGTGACGGCTCTTTTAACCTTAAAAACTACGGATGGCAAAACCATTGAAGAAACCCGCGCCGCTTTGGTGGGCAAAATTGGTGAAAATATGAGCATTCGCCGTTTTAAACGCATTGCCGCCAACGGCAAGCTCTCGCAATACATTCACGGGGGTTCCAAAATTGGCGTTTTGGTGGATTTGGAAAATGGCGACAACCAACTCGGGCACGATTTGGCAATGCACATTGCCGCAACCAAACCTGCCGCCGTGGATGAATCGGGCGTGGATTCCGCATTGATTGAAGCCGAGCGCCGCGTGGCGGTTGAAAAAGCCAAGGAAGCGGGCAAAGCCGCCGACCTGCTTGAAAAAATCGCCGAAGGCACCGTCAACAAATTCTTAAAAGAAGTGACTCTTTTGGGACAGGTTTTTGTAAAAGCCGAAGATGGCAAAGAAACCATTGCGCAGTTGTTGAAGAAAAAAGGCGCCAATGTCAAAGACTTTGCGCTTTTTGTGGCAGGCGAAGGCTTGGAAAAACGCCAAGACGACTTTGCCGCCGAAGTGGCTGCGCAAGCCGCTGCGGCTAAAAAATAATTGAAAATGCCTAAATACGAACGCATTTTATTAAAACTTTCAGGCGAAGCCTTGATGGGCGATTCCGCCTACGGCATTGACACACGCACCATTGAAGCCGTTGTGGATGAAATTCACAGTGTGCATCAATTGGGCGTGCAAATTGCCATTGTTATCGGCGGTGGGAATATTTTTCGCGGAATGAAAGGCACAGCATCAGGAATGGAGCGTGCCAATGCCGATTATATGGGAATGCTTGCCACCGTGATGAATGCCATGGCTTTGGGCGATGTGTTGCGTCAAAAGGGGTTACAAGCGCGCGTGCAATCGGCATTGCGCATTGACCAAGTTGTTGAGCCTTATATTCGCGGCAAATCTTTGCATTATTTGGCGGATGGCAAAATTGTGGTTTTTGCCGCTGGAACAGGCAATCCGTTTTTTACAACCGATACAGCAGCGGCACTGCGCGGGGCGGAAATGGGTGCGCAAATTGTGTTAAAAGCCACCAAAGTGGATGGCATTTATTCTTCTGACCCAAAAACCAATCCCAGCGCCACGCGTTTTGAGCGCATTCATTTTGATGAAGCCATTACCAAAAATTTGGGCGTGATGGATGCCACCGCCTTTGCCTTGTGCCGCGACCAACGCTTGCCGATTAACGTTTTTTCCATCTTCAAAAAAGGTGCATTAAAACGCGTGATTTTGGGTGAAGATGAAGGCACCTTGGTGTATTTTTGAAAAAAATTCTGCGTTTACCGTGGAAAAAAGGGGATTTTTATGTTGGACGATTTAAAAAAAACCACCGAATCCAAAATGCAAAAAACCTTGGAAAATTTGCGCTTGGATTTGCAAAAAATCCGCACCGGGCGTGCGCACGCTTCGCTTTTGGACCATGTAGAAGTGGAATATTACGGCGCTATGGTGCCCATTAACCAAGTGGCAAACGTCACAGTTTTGGATGCACGAACCTTGGGCGTGCAAGCGTGGGAAAAACCGATGGTCGCCAAAATTGAAAAAGCCATTCGTGAATCGGATTTGGGCTTAAACCCCGCGGCAGTGGGCGAATTGTTGCGCGTGCCTATGCCCATGCTCACCGAAGAGCGGCGGCGTGATTTAACCAAAATTGTTAAAAACGAAGGCGAAGGTGCACGTGTTGCGGTGCGCAATTTGCGGCGTGATGCGAATAACCACTTAAAAGACGCGCAGAAAAAAGGCGAAATTTCCGAAGATTTGGAAAGAAAAGGCCAAGACCAAATTCAAAAACTCACCGACCATTACATTGCGGAAATTGACAAGATGCTATCCCAAAAAGAAGCGGAGTTGATGCAAGTTTGAGCGCTCAATAATGGCGATTTTTCAAAGTTCCACCAAGGAAATTCCCGCTGTATCCCAAGTTCCGCAACACATTGCCATTATTATGGACGGCAATGGTCGCTGGGCAAAATCGCATTTTTTGCCACGTGCCGCAGGCCACGCTAAGGGTGTTCAAACTGTGCGCCAGATTGTGAAAGCCTGTTTAAAAAAAAATATTCCTTATTTAACGCTTTTTGCTTTTTCTTCGGAAAACTGGCGCCGCCCGTCCGAAGAAGTGGAATTGTTGATGGGTTTATTCATCAAAGCGTTGCAAAATGAGGTTAAAAAATTAAAAGCAAACAATGTGCGGTTGCGCATTGTGGGCGATTTATCTGCTTTTTCAGAACAAATCCAAAATTTAGTTGCTGCCGCACAAAAAGAAACCGAGGCAAATTCTGCCTTGCATTTGACCATTGCGGCGAATTACGGCGGCAGGTGGGATATTTTGCAAGCGATGAATCGTTTAATCAAAACCAAAACACCGCCAGCGGATGGTTTTAATGAAAAAGATTTGTCGGATTTTTTATCGCTTTCATTTGCGCCCGAGCCCGACCTTTTTATCCGCACGGGTGGCGAAGAGCGCATTAGCAATTTTTTGTTGTGGCAATTGGCTTATAGTGAGTTTTATTTTACCGATACTTTGTGGCCAGAATTTAATGAACACGCCCTTGATTTAGCCATTCAATCCTACCAAAAACGTGAGCGCCGCTTCGGGCAAACAAGCGAACAACTGCAAAAATAAAAAGCGTAAAATCTACGGGGAACATTCAAAAATTTTGAAAATTTTTTAGCGTTGACCGTGGAAAAAAGCAAAGTTTGTCAAAAGTTTTGCAAAAGGGCTTACAATACTTCCTAACTTTTTGTTTTTTCTACATTTTTAATGCGTGTAGAAAAAAATGCAGGACGAAATCCACAATGCAAAGATTTTTTTCTGAAAACATTAGAAAATCGTTTGCAAAACAAATAAAAATTTGGAAAGAAAAATGCTCAAAAAAACGCCTGAATCCGTGAAAAATCCCCACAAAGAAAAAATTGCTTGGGATTTTCAAAGAACAAAAAAAGTTGAAAAAGATGCGCCGAGTCAAAAAATAAAAGAAGTTGGGCAAAAAATTACCCAAACCGCCAAAATAGTCGGCGAAACCGTGGGTGGAATCACAACTAACGCTGTGGAAATGGTGCGTTTAAATGAAGTAAGCCAAAAAGTCGCCGCACACTTGGAAATGATAGAAACCGTTTTAAGCGGAATGGATAACACCTTGCGTGATTTGGAAAAACGTGTGGCAACATTAGAAAAAGCGGCGCAACAATGACACACTTTGCCGAGCTACAAAAGCGCTACAAAGCCACAGCAAGCAATTTTAAGGACGCTTTTGCCCGCCACATCAAAAAACAACAAGAAGAAATTGCCGATTTGTTTTTGACGGCAAGTGCAACCGTGGCAAGCGTTGGCACGGCAGAGTTGGCGGTGCAAAACCTTGACCCACGCTTAATAGAATCTATTCGCATTACCAACCCAAATTTAGACAATCTGCATTTTTTGCATTTGGATGGCAATGCTTTGCAAGGCGCACTCAATGCGGCAAAAGGCAAATATTTTGAATTTTTGGTGGCGGATAAATTAAACGCTGGCGAAAACGTTGGCGGCATTACCTTGCCAGAAGGCTACCGTGCCGAGTTGGCGCAGACGCCCAACCAACCGGCTTGGGATTTAAAAATTGTTGGGGAAAATACGGAAATTGCCAACTATTTGCAACTCAAAGCCACACACAATGCGGGCTACATTGCCGCGACCTTAAAACGCTACCCCGATATTCAAATTTTGACAACGAGTGAAGCGGCGAGCGACACAATGGGCGGCTTTGTGATGGATAGCGGCATTGAAAACGCCACTTTGCGTGATCAGGTTTTAAAAGCCTTGGATACCGCCAACACCACATTTTTTGACGATTTTTTAAGCGCATTTAGCCCGCTTTTGCCATTGGTCAAAAGCCTTGGGTTACGAAGGCTATTGCCTAAACATCGGCAAAACATCGTGGGACAATTTTAAAATGAATTGCGCACGGCGTAGCCAAAACATTGTGGCGGCAAGCACGGCAGGTGCTTTGACTTACGCTTTGGGCGGCGGACTGCTTCTTGCCATCCCCGCAAGTTTTATTGGCGGTTGGACATTTGAGCGCACAATGAACCAAACCAAAATTGCCGATTCCTTTGACAAGCACACAAAAACTTTGCACAACTTCCAAAAATTCACCCAAGCTTTCTAATTTTCCACGGTAAACGAGATTTTTTTTCAAAAAAATCTTCGTTTACCGTGGATTTTTATTTCAAACAAAGAAAATTATTGAAAATTTAATTTTTTAAATACAAATTGTTCCACACGAAAAGCGGGCAATGAAAACAAAAAAGAAATTAAAAAAGTGGAAAGACTAAGAATAATAATATTCCATAAAGTATTTTCTTTTACCCAAATATCCGCAAGCACTTGAATTTTTTGCATAACCACACTATGCCCCAAATACATCCAATAAGTATGTTGGGCAAGAAAACTAATAAAACGGTTTTTAAATTCAATATCTTTTAATGCCAGAAAAAATGCGATTGATTGCAAAACAACCAAAGGTGAAAGATATTCCACAAACAATGTGTTTGGCAGACCAAGTTGATAAGAATAAATTTTTGTGAATTTATAAATTAAAACGCTTGCCAAAATATAAATGGCAAAGCAAAACCAACGCCAGATGGGCGTTGTTTTTATATGTCTTAATAATCCTCCCAAAAAGAAAAAACCTAAATATCCAAAAAAATAATGAAAATTAAATTGTTCAAAAGGATTAAAATACCATTCAAAATAACGTTTTAAATAAGGATAAAAAACAGCGCTCAACAACCACAATAAAATATAAAAACACACAATTTTTAAACCATTTTGATTGTTAAATAATGGCATAAAAAGAGGCACGGTTAAATATAAACCAACCAAAGCGTAAATAAACCAAAGGTGGCCTTCTACTTTCCCAGTGAAACAATTGATCAACCATTCTTTAATTTCCCAATGGCGCACAAAAATATAAGCAACCAAAATGGCAAAAAAGGGCAACAATATGCGTGCAAAACGTTTTTTTAAAAATCTACCAAGTTGAAAATCTTCGCCATTAAAAAGCAAATAGCCCGACAATATAAAAAAAAGCGGCACACACAAACGCACAGCGGCATCAAACTTGGCGCAGATTTTCCAAAAATTTGAAAATTCGTAAAAACCTTGGCAGGCAACATGCACCACAACAACAAAAAGGCAAGCAAAAATGCGGATTAAATCCAAACCAGTGCGGCGTTCATTTTGCGGGGGGGGGGGGGTAACTATTTGATTTTTCATTGTTTTTTTAATATTATAAAAAACGATTTTCCACGGTCAACAGCAATTTTTTTTGAAATTATAGTGTTTTGATTGTGGATTGACCAGAAGGCGTTTTAAACGCATAAAATAGCGACTTTTAAAGGAACAAAAAATGGTGCTGGCAAGGGGCAAGGTTGAAATTCTGCCACAATCGGTGTTTTAAGTTTTTTGATGCGGAGCGGATAACGCAACAAATTTGTTTTTAAAATA